>CANJBO010000012.1 GCA_947472995.1 Chloroflexota bacterium | reverse complement strand
CCATGGCGCAGCCGTTGCAGACGGAGTTCGTCCAGTCCGTCGCGAGGCCGACCCACTTGTTGGGCTTCTCCATCAGCGTCGCGGTCGGGCAGACATCGATGCAGGCGCCGCAGAAGTCGCAGTCGGACTCGTGCACCTGGCCGCCGGTGCCGAAGGCGATCATCGTCGTGTGGCCCTTGCCGGAGAGCGTCACCGCGCCGGTGTGGCGGAGGCTGTCGCAGGCGCGGACGCAGCGGGTGCAGATGATGCACATCTGCGGGTCGAACTCGAGGTACGGGTTGCCGCGGTCCGGCTCGGGGGGCGGCACCTCGTAGTACGAGCGCGTCTCGCCGACCCACGGCTCCTCGAACTCGCCCTGATCCATGATCTCGCAGGAGGTCTGGAGCTCGCAGCGGTAGTTCTTCGAGCACGTCAGGCAGCGGTGCGTCACCACGTCGTCACGGAGGCAGATGTCGCCCGGCATGCAGTGGACGCGCCGGTGGCAGGTGAGGCAGCGGTCGGGGTGGTTGGCGAGGATCAGCGACAGCACCGAGTTGCGCGTGCTCTTCACGGCGGCGGTGTCCGTCGTGACCTTCATCCCCTCCGCGACCTGCGCGACGCACGCGAGCTGGATCGGCGTGGGCCGCGCGCCCTCGACCTCCACGAGACAGGTGCGGCAGCCGGCGTACGGCTCGAGGCCGTCGATGTAGCAGAGGTTGGTGATCGCGAGCCCCTGCTCCTTGATCACCTCGACGAGGCGGCGGCCGGGGGCGGCCTCGACGGTCTGTCCGTTCAGCGTGATCTCGACCACTGCGCTATCTCTCTTCGTGATCGAGCTTGCCGGGGAGACGCTGCGGCCCGAACGGACCGGCGGCGCCCGCCACGGGGACGCGCGAGCGCGCGGTCGGCATCGTGGTCGTCAGGGGGATGAGGTCCTGCGTCTGCCCGTTCGGGTAGCGCCCGTTCGTGCCGGCGAGGTACTTCTGCGCCTCGGTCGTCAGCGTGGCGCGGTCGCGGTACATGGACTCGAAGACGTAGACGGCGTCGTCGTAGCGCCCGCCGGCCTGGATCGCCTGGTAGGGGCACGCCTCGGTGCACAGCCCGCAGTACATGCAGATGCGGAAGTCGATCTCGTAGCGGTCGATCTGGAGCGTGCCGTCCTCGCGAGGCGACGTCTGGACGAGGATGCAGCCGTCGGGGCAGGCCTGCGCGCAGGTGGAGCAGCCGGTGCAGCGCTCCTCGAACCAGAGCAGGTTCGTGCGGGCGCGCACGGGCACCTCGCGCTGCTGCTCGGGGTAGTTCACGGTGATGGCGGGTCGGAAGACATGGCGCAGCGTGGTCAGCATGCCGCGCGCGATGCCCATGCCGTAGGCCACGACGCCTCGATTCCCGCCTGCCGAGGTGGGCGGATCGCCCAACTCGGAGAATAGCCGAGGTTGGCCCCTCGCGGTATCGGTGTTCTCGACCGCTAGCCGCGCTGGCCCACCACGCATGGAATGGCCCGGCGTTACTCCCGGATCCCGAACACCCGGCGTGCCTCGGGGACGAGGTCCGGGGTGTCGAGGTCGATCCACACCGCGGGGTCGCGTTCGAAGGGGATGCGGACGGGGGGGTGGCGCTCGACGACGGCGCGCAGGCCGTAGGTCGCGTCGGTCACCCTCGACAACTCGGTGAGGAGACGGCCGGCGAGGACCACCGGGTGGCCGCCGTGGGTGCTGCCGTCCGCCTCGTCGAGGTAGCTCGGCTGGACGACATCGTGGTCGCCCGCGCGGCGCTCCTCGACGAGCCGGTCGATGATCGAGGGGCGCGTGGGCTGGTCGACGTTCTGGATGACGATGGCTTCAGGCGCTTCGTGCCCCGGGCGCATCAGCGCCAGCGCGCCCGCGGCGAGCGAGGTGGCCCGGCCCTGCGGCCACCGCGCGTTGAAGACGACGTGCCGCTCCGCCGCGCCGAGGACGCGACGGACCTCCTCCATCCTCGCGCCGCACACGATCACGATGTCGTCCACGGACGACGCCATCAGCTGCCGGACCTCCCACTCGATGAGCGTGCCGTCACCCCAGGCGAGCAGCGGCTTGGGCGCGCCCATGCGCCTCGAGGCTCCGGCGGCCAGCAGGATCGCGGCGACGGTCATCGAGGGCGCATGTGGGCTAGGCGTTTGCGCGGGCGGCGCGCCACGAGGTGATCGCGTTGCGCACGGCGGCGGCGGCGAGCACGGAGCAGTGCACCTTCGACTTCGGCAGCCCGCCGACCGCCTCCGCGTAGTCGTCGCGTGTCAGCGCCTCGGCCTCCTCGGGCGTGCGGCCCGTCAGCATCTCCGTCGCCATCGAGGAGGTCGCGATCGACGCCGGGCACCCCGACGACAGGAACGAGGCAGCCGCGATGTGGCCGCCGTCCTCGTCGAAGCGCAGGAAGATCCGCATCGAGTCGCCGCACACGGGGTTCGTCACGAACGCCTCGGCGTCGGCGTCCGCCATCGCCCCGGCGTTCCTCGGGTTCGTGAAGTGATCGATGACGATCGCGCTGTACTGCTCGGAGGAGAGCGTCTCGGCCATGCGCCCATTGTCGCACCGCTGTCTCACGCGCGCGGAGCGCGCTCCCCGTACGCCTCGCCCACCGTGCGCAGGCACGCGAGGCCGTCGAGGTCGACGCCCCGCGCGAGGGCGAGGACGCGGATGCGGCCGAGGCCGGTCGGGTCGGTGAGGGTGTCGGCGGCGCGACGGTCGCCGAGGAAGCGCAGGGCGTCCTCGGCGGCGCGGGACTCGGCGGCGCGCAGCGCGTCGGGGAGGCCGAGGACGGTGAGCGCCTCGGCCTGCGAGGTGGGCGGGGCAGCGTGCCAGCCCCCATCCGAGTCACTGCCGGCGTCGAGCGCGGCGGCGGCGAGCGATGTCAGGTCGACGTGGTACGTCAGGTCGGTGCGGCCGGGCTCGGACAGCGGGTCGGGCACGGGGGAGTGCGCGCGGAACGCCATCAGCGTGCCCTCGCGCCGCCACGAGGCGTACAGGTCGCGCGCCTCGTACCCGTAGTCGATCGTCAGCACGTACCCGCGCTCGATCTTCGCCGCGATGCGGTGCATCGCCTCGATCGAGGCGAGTCCCACCTCGGCGCGCGCGCCATCGCCGGGCAGCATGCCGAGGCGCGCGAAGTGCTCGGCGAGCGCCGGCGTGCTCGGGGTGTCCTCGACGAGGGTGAGGGCGTCGAGGTCGGGCGGCCCCCCAGCCCGGCCCTCCCCCGCGAGGGGGGAGGGGGCGGAACCGGGCGGGCTTCCGAGAACAGCCCGCGCCACGTACCACTCGCGCAGGTCGTCGCCTCGACGGGTGACGAGGTGCACCGGGAGCGCGTCGAAGAACTCGTTGCTGATCACGACGCCGGTCACGCGCTCGGGACGTGCGAGCGAGTCGTCGAGCAGCGCGTGCTCGGCGGTGAAGCCGGCCGCCTCGAGCGTCGCGCGCTGGGCAGCGAGGCGGTGCGGGTGGCCGTCGAGCAACACCGGGCGCACGGCGGCGAAGCACTCCGGCGCGCGCGCGCGCAGCCACGTGAGCATTGCGACGGAGAACGCGCCCGAGCCCGCGCCGACCTCGACGAGGTCGAAGCGCGCGGGGGAGCCGAGGCGCTCCCAGCACTCCAGCACCTGTCGCGCCCACAGGTACCCGAAGATCGGGTGCACCTCCGGGCTCGTCTCGTAGTCGCCGCGCGCGCCCCACGCGAGGTCGGCGCGGCTGTAGTAGCCGTGCTCGGGGTGGCCGAGCGCGAGCGCCATGAACTCCGCGAACGTGATCCGGCGCGCCTCGGTCGCGTCGATTGCGTCGAGGACGAAGCGCGCGAGGGGAGTGCTGCGCGCGGCGAGCGCGAAGTCGTCGGGAGGCAGCGCGGTCATGCGCGCTACGCGCGGCGTTCGAGCACGACCAGCGGGATCTGGCGCGTACCCGCCCGCTGCTGGTGCTCGACGAAGAATGGGTGGCTGGCGATGAGGTTGGCCCACAGCGCCTCGCGCTCCGCGGCCTCGGCGGTGCGGGCGGTCGCCTCGAAGCGCTCGGCGCCGCGCTCCACCGTGACCTCCGGGTGCGCGAGGAGGTTGCGGTACCAACTCGGGTGCGCGGTCGCGCCGTTGTTCGAGGCGATCACGAGCAGCCGCGGGTCGTGATCCTTGAACATCATCGGCGCGGTGTGCGGCGTGCCGGTCGTGCGCCCCGTCGTCGTCAGCAGCAGCATGCTCCCGCCCGCGAACGGCCCGCCGAGGACGCCCGCGTTCGCGCGGAACTCCTCGATCACCTGCCAGTTGTAGGCGCGCATGTCGGACGGCATCGTCACGTGGGTCTCCTCGGATGGGCCGCCGTTAGAGCGCGTTCAGCACGCTGATGTGGTTGCTGGTGATCTCGTCGACGCCCCACGCTACCAGTTCCAGCGCGCGGTCCACGTCGTCCACCGTCCACGCGCCGACGCGGCCGGCGCGGCGGCGGAGCAGGGCGACCTCGTCCGCGGAGTGCAGCAGCGTGTGGCGCACGGCGACCGGCGTCGCCAGCAGGTGCGCGGCATCGACGCCGGTGAGGTACGCGCGGAACTGCGCCTCCGAGCGGATCGAGTAGCCGACGTGGATGTCCGGCAGCCACGCGCGCAGGCGGTCCGCGATGCGCCAGTCCTCGCACGTCACGCGGATGCGCGCGCGCGTCGCCTCCTCCGCCAGCGCGCCGGCGAGCTCCGGCACGGGGTCCCACAGCCACGAGCGCAGATCGACGATCACCGCCGCGGCGCCGTCCGTCGCTTCGAGGATCTCGTGCAGGCTCAGCGCGTCGCTGCGGCGGCGGAACCCGTTCCAGCCGAGGAGCAGCGGCAGCGGCCCGAGCGGTCGCTCGTGGTGCGCGAGGATGGCGTCGCCGTGCACCCACACGTCCGCCTCGACGGCGTCGACGGCGGCGTGGTGGGCGAGCGCGCCGAGTGATGCGAGGCGCTGCGTGCCCGCGTTGCCGGCGCCGTGCAGGATGCGGAAGACGGGCATGTGGTGGCGCGTGCGCGGGGGCGTGGCGCGACTAGCGCGCGACGCTGGTCCCCATCGCCTGGACGAAGACGGTGCGCGGGCGCGCGTGGTCCAGCTCGACGAGGAAGAGGCTCTGCCACTGGCCGATGTGCGCGGCGCCCTCGTGGATCGGGACGGTCTCGCTCGACCCCAGGAACAGGTGCTGGCAGTGCGCGTGGCCGTTGGCGCACTCGCGGTCGGTCATGTTCACCGTGCGGATCGAGAAGTCGTTGTGCTCGTAGTAGTCGCCGGCCGGGGCGATGCGGGAGAGCACGCGCGCCATGTCGTTCAGCAGCAGCGGCTCGTGCTCGTTCAGGACGATCGCCGCCGTGGTGTGGTTCGACATGATCGAGAGCTGCCCGAACTCCACGCCCGAGCGCATCACGACGTTCTGGATGTCCGCCGTGATGTCGATGAACTCGAGGGCGTGCGAGGTCTCGTACTCGAGCGTCTCGGCGTACGCGACGAACTGCGCCGGCGCGACGATGGCGGCGTGTGCCTGCTCGATCCGGGGCCGGTGTGCGCGTTCGACCATGCCCTGATCATCCTTGTGTGGGGCGATTGCCGGTGGGCGGGGGTGGCAGTCCGTACTTCTGAGCGTACCCCTGATCCCCGGTGGATGCCACGCCGGGAACCGTCGAGGGAGGCTATGCGGGGCTGTCGTCCTCGTCGTCCTCGGAGGGGGCGTGGTCCTCGATCGGCTCGTCGACGGCGTGGCGGCGCAGGGAGCGCACGGCCTCCGCGACGGTCTGGATGTCGCGCGCGCCCGGCCGGTAGCGGACGTATTGCTCGAGGTCGGTGAGCGCCGACCGCAGCTCGCCGAGGCGCTCGCGGAGCATGCCCCGGTCGCGGATCTCGTCCAGGTCCCACGGGTAGAGCGCGAGCAGGAAGTCGATCGCGCGCGCGGCGCGGTCCTCGTCGCCCTGTTGCAGTGCGCCGGCCTTCAGGTTGTGGAGGAGGCGCTGGATCACCTGCCGCGGGAGCAGGTTCTCCAGGTAGTAGTCCTTGAACGGCACCCGCGCCCCGAAGGCGCCGCGCACCAGCTCCTGGCAGTTCGAGCGCGTCAGGATGCGGCCGCCGTTGAAGACGTCCAGCAGCAGCTCGTCCGCCTCGTCGTCCGCGTCGGCGGGGGTGTAGCGGCAGATCACGTGGCCCGGCAGCCCGACGGGCTGCACGTCCAGGCCCGCGCGCTGGCACACCTCGGCGTAGACGATGCCCAGCGTGACGGGGACGCCGCGGCGCTCGGACAGCACGTCGCTGAGGTAGAGGTTGCGCGGGTCCTCGTAGTGGTCCACGTTGCCGCGGAAGCCCAGCTCGCGGAAGAGCAGCTGGTTCACGGTCTGCATCATCGCCTTCGCGCGCGGGCGTGCGGGGTGGCGCGCGATCTGCTGCGTCAGCGTCTCGGCCATGTCCTGCAGGCGGCGCTCGTAGGCGTCGATGTCGATGTGCGGGTACTCCGCCTGCGCGACCAGCAGCGCGGCGCGCGCCATCGGCACCTCGTCGGGCGGGCCGGCGACGGTGTCGCGGAAGCGCTGCAGGAGATCCTCGAACGGGGTCATCGCGGCGGGCGGGAACGCTCGGGCGTGAAGCCCTCGAAGCGGACGATCTTGACGGCGGTCATGGTGAGCAGCAGCAGCACGCCGATCAGCTTCATGTCGGCGTAGCCGGCGACGAAGGCGAAGACCGGCACGCACGCGAGCGCGATCGCGCCGCTGAACCGCTTCGAGCGCGTGACGAGGAACAGCGCGACGGCGAGCGCACAGGCCAGCGCGGTCGCGCTCGGCACCAGGGCGAACAGCCCGCCGATCGCGGCCGCCGTCCCGTTGCCGCCGTGGAACCACAGGAAGATCGAGTAGTCATGCCCCGCGACGGCGATCAGCGCGGCCAGCACGGCCTGTGTGTCGCCGAGCCCGAGCAGGTACGCGGCGGAGACAGCCGCCATCCCCTTGCCGATGTCACCGATCGCGACGAGGAGTGCGGGGGCGAGGCCCACGTTGTCCCACACGTTCATCGCGCCGGGGTTGCCGTTGCCGATCGAGCGCACGTCCCGGCCGGTGAACAGGTAGACCACGATGTACGAGGTGGGTATGGAGCCCAGCAAATACGCGATCGCGAACGCCATCACGACGGTCACGAGCAGACCTCCCCTGGCACGTCTCGATCATACATCAGCGTTGAGGCCGTCCGAGATGCGGAATGGCGCTGGTTGCGGACGATTCGCGCTATTCGCCGAAGGCGGTGAAGCCCGCGGGCGCGTCGCGTCGCTCGACCGGGGCGGGCGAGGTCCACGTCACCGATCCGCCGCCGTTGTACGGCATGTCGGACGGCGGCGCCGCGTACGGGGGCGTCGGCGGCACGTCACGCACGACCTCGTGCGGGGTGAACGCGCTCGGCACGTCCAGCGGCTCGTCGTCATCCTCGTCGTCGTCGGGGAGCTCGATGCCGGCGAAGCTGAACGCGGCGCGCTCCGCCATCTCGCGCAGCGTTGAGAGATCGCCGCCCACGGCGCCGACTGCGAAGTTCGTGCCGAAGGCCGCCATCCACGACGGGATGTGCAGCCACGACCACGGCGTGTCACGCACGCGGGCCGCGGCGACGAGCCCGGGCACGAGGTCCTGCGCACGCGGCAGGATGTGCTCGAGCTTGATCTCGACCGGCTCGCCGCTCTCCTGCTGGCGGCGCACCTCGGCGGCCACGCGTCCCGCGATCGCGCCGATCGCGGCGGCGATGGCGATGAACAGGAGGGATCGGATGCGTCGCATCATGGCAGGGCCTCCGCGCGGGGATTCAGTCTCCTGACGTTAGACGCGCCATCCGAGCGGGTCAAACGCGCGCCGCCTCGATCGCCCCAATTCTCGCCAGTTCCGGCCTCGGCGCCCGTGATGATCGAGGCGCTCCCGCCCAGCACAAGGAGGCCCCCGATGCATTCAGACGCGACGGCGGTCGAGGTACCTCGACCGCCTGCCGGCGGACCGGCGCGAGGCGGTGGAGCGCGTGCGTGCTGGTGATCCTGAAGCACCTCTCGAAGGGCTACGAGGAGGCGAAGAGCTTCGGGATGATCGCGTACCAGGTGCCGCTGGCCACGTACCCCGACACGTACAACGGGAAGCCGCTGATGTACGCCGCGATCGCCTCCCAGAAGCGTTACCTGTCGCTCTACCTCACCTCGATCACTCTCGGAGCAGGGCGCCGAGGAGTTCGAGCGCGCCTATCGCGCGACCGGGAAGCGGTACGACGTGGGAAGTCGTGCATCCGCTTCCGGACGGTGGAGGCCCCGCCGCTCGACCTCGTCGGGCGCGTGGTGAAGTCGAGGCCGGTCGCGCAGTTCGTGGCGGAGGTCGAGACGGCACGCGCTCGACGTTGACGGCTGTCCACCGGTCGTGGGCTTGTGGACAAATAAACTGATCACCAGTGTTGACTAGTGCACCGTTCCATGTTGTAATCCTGAAACCGCGCCGAATGGCGTCGGTGACGAGTGGGGTTGCCATGGCCGCGATGCTTGCTCCCAGGAAACTCGCCGCCGAACTCGTCGGTACGTTCACGCTGATCTTTGCCGGCTGCGGCTCCGTGCTGCTGTTCACCGGGAACGACCGCGTCACGCTGGTCGGCGTCGCGCTGGCGCACGGCCTCGCCATCGCTGTGATGATCTCGGCGCTGGGCGCCGTCTCCGGCGGGCACTTCAACCCGGCGGTGACCATCGGCATGTGGGTCACGCGTCGCATCGAGACGTTGCAGGGCATCGGCTACATCGTCGCGCAGCTCGCCGGGGCGACGCTCGCCGCGAGCGCGCTCACGCTGCTGTTCCCGGAAGGGCTGCGCTCCGCCGCGACGCTCGGCACGCCGGCGCTCGGCGCGGGCATCGACTTCGCGCGGGGCGTGGGGATCGAGGCGATCCTGACGTTCTTCCTCGTCATCGTCATCTTCGGCACGGCGGTCGACCCGCGCGGGCCGCGCATCGGTGGGCTGGCGATCGGCCTGACGATCACGATGGACATCTTCGCCGGCGGCACGCTGACGGGCGCCGCGATGAACCCGGCGCGCGCCTTTGGGCCGGCGCTGCTCTCCGGCGAGTGGGCCGACCACCTCGTCTACTGGATCGGCCCGATCGTCGGTGCCGTGGTCGCCGCACTCCTGTACCACTACGTGTTCATCGAGGAGGACGTCCTCGCGGAGGCGTAGGCCTCCGTCCCGGCGCGGCTTGCCGCGCAACGCATCAGAAGCCGCATCTGTCGAACTTAATACCCCCGCCGCACGACAGATGTGGTGAGAGAGCGGACCGCAAGGTCCGCTCTCGCTTTGTCCGGATTCGTGGGGGCGCGCAGCCGATCGGGTCAGACGTCTCCGCTGGCCAGAGAACGTCGAGTGGCAGCGTGGGCGGCCCACCCCTGCCCCTCCCGGCGCGGGAGGGGTCGAGATTCGAAGGGGCTGCGGCCCCTTCGAGCATCCGGGATTCAGAACGGCGGACGCCTCCCGTGCAGGACCCGTCCGTGGTGACGACCCCCGACCTGACTCCCGTGGCGCAACGCGATCCACTCCGGTCTCCACCGTGGGCGGTCGAGGATGTGAACTGCGCTCCTCAAGGTCGGTCGGGATGAACGCGATGAGCTCAGAACCCTCTCCCCGTTCGGGGAGAGGGCAGGGTGAGGGGCCGCGAGCGCTAGCGCGCCCGTTCTACCGCGATGTGGGCGACAAATCCTGCTGAGGGCCGCAGGAGCATTCGATATCGCGATGCGGTGAGGATGCTGTGTGTGCCGCTAGCGCAGCCCGGTCGAGCCGTGCCCGCCCGCGCCGCGCGCGGTGTCGTCGAGGTTCTCGACCTCGCGCCAGGCGACGGGGGCGGCGCGCGCGATCACGAGCTGGGCGATGCGGTCGCCGTCCTCGATCGTCAGGGGGTCGGCGCCGGGGAGCCGGTACAGCGTCACCATCAGCTCTCCCCGGTAGTCGGCGTCGACGGTGCCGAGGACGACCATCACGCCGCGCGCCGAGAGCCCGGAGCGCCCGCGCACCTGCACGTCGGCACCCTCGGGCGCGGCGACGGCAATGCCGCACGGCACGCGCACCGGCAGCGTCCCGACCTCGATCGGGGCGTCGAGGCACGCGTGCAGGTCGTAGCCGGTCGCGCCGGTCGTCTGCCTGGACGGCACGCGCGCGCCTGGCCGCAGGCGCACGACGTCGAGGACGAGGGAGTCATCGGGCGGGGTGCTGGTCATGTCGCGTCGCTTCCGCGGGGAGAGCCCGAGCCTACCGCCTCGGCGGGTGGGCGCAAAGCGAAGACCCCGCCAGCGGCGGGGTCTTCGTGTCGTGCTTCGATGCGACGAGGGTTACTCGGCGGCGGCTCCGGCGGCGGCGCGCTTGAGGCCCTTGCCCTTCTTCGGGGTCAGGATCTCCAGCGGGTAGACCTTGCGCTTCAGCATCTCGCGCGGCGGGTCGATGTAGATCGCGCTCCAGCCACAGGCCGTCTCGCAGAGGCGACAGCCGACGCACTTGCGTGGGTCGACCGAGGCCATGCCGTAGAAATCGTGGTGGTTCGGGGTGTCCTGGAGCGACAGCGCCTCGAACGGGCAGATGTTGATGCAGAGCTCGCAGCCCGAGCCGATGCAGTTCTCCTCGACCACCTTCGCCAGCGGCAGCTCGCGGCGGGGGAAGGTGCGGGCGAGGTCGCCCATCTCGTCGAGGATCGCCTCGGGCGGACAGACCGCGCCACAGGCGCCACAGTCGATGCACAGCTCGGCGTCGATGATGTGCAGCTCGTTGCGGAGCCCGGAGATGGCCTCCACGGGGCACTTCTTCACGCAGGCGGTGCACCCGATGCAGGTCTCAATGATCGTGTAGGCCAACGCTGCGCCTTCCCGATGGGCGTCGAGTAATCCTCTGCGGACAGTAACACCAGTGAGGGAACGTGAGCAATTAGCCCCGCCCCGTCGCCCGCCTCGCGGTCAGGCGTGCAGGTCGAGGGACCAGAGCGCCCGCATTACCCCGTTCACGTCCGCCGGCGGCCCGATGACCTCGATGCGGAGCGCGGAGTCAAGGTCGGGCGGGGGCTCGTCCCGGAGCAGCAGGATGCGCGCGCGCGGCGCGGCGGCGCGGAGTGCTTCGGCGAGGGCGGGGGCATCGTCCCCGGCGACCACGAGCACGTCGTAGCGAGCGCGCTCCACCCAGCGGAGCGCCGCCGAGGCATCCTCGACGAGGTCCACGGCGATCCCGAGCTCCTGGAGGATGAGCACGGTCGCCAGCGCGGCGCGCGGCTCGTTCACGCAGACGAGCGCGGAGCCGCGCGCGGACAGCCCGGGGCGGGGCCACGGTGCGTCGTGCGGGACGTTCGATCGGGTCACGGGCGCAGACCTCCGGCGTTGGGCTCCTGATCCAGTTATCGGCGCGCGGGCGCCACTGAGCAGCGCTGGTACGATCGGTGCGATGACCTCGCCACTCCTCCGCGCCGTCCGATGGCTCCGCGTGCACCCCGCGCGCCTGCTCCTGGCGCCGCGCGTCGAGGTCACGCGAGCGGACGCGGACACGGTGGACCTCGCGGTCGCGGGGCTGGTGTGCGGCGTCTGCGCGAGCCGCACGCAGGCCGCGCTGCGGGCGCTGCCGGGCGTCGAGGAGGCGTGCGTCGACCTCGACGCGGGGAGCGCGCGACTGCGCCTGGCCCCGGGCGCGAGCCTCGAGGCGGGCGCGCTCGATCGGGCGCTGGCGCGGGCCGTGATCGCGATGCCGGCACGGCGGGCGATCGAGCGCGCGGTCCGCGTGTGGCGCGGGCGAGGTGCGGTGACGACGGTGGCTGGCGGAAGGCGGAGCAGATGACAGGTCGAATCCAGGTCGGCGGGCACGTCTCCTCGTCGGGCGGCATCTTCACCGCCGTGAAGCGCGCGCAGGACATTGGCGCTGAGGCGCTGCAGATCTTCGTGTCCTCACCGCAGATGTGGCGGGCGACGGCGCACACGCCGGACGCGATCGCGCAGTTCCGCGAGATGCACGCCGCCGCCGGTCTCGGCCAGACGTGGGTCCACAACATCTACCTCGCGAACCTCGCGACCGAGACGCCGGAGCAGCTAGAGCGATCGATCGGGTCGGTGGTGAACGCGCTCACCGTCGGGCATGCGATCGGGGCGTCCGGCGTCGTGCTGCACACCGGATCGCACGGCGGCAACGGGCTCGCGCAATACCTCGACCAGGTGCGCGACGCGCTGAAGCAGATCCTCGACACCACACCAGAGATCACGCTGGCGCTGGAGACGATGGCGGGGCAGGGCGGCGCGATCGGCAAGGAGTTCGAAGACCTCGGCACGCTGCTGCGCGCAGTGGACTCGCCGCGGCTCCAGGTGTGCCTCGACACGTGCCACACGTTCGCCGCGGGCTACGAGCTGCGCACGCCCGAGGGCGTCGAGGCGACGATGCAGGCGTTCGATGACGCGATCGGAGTCGAACACCTCGCGGTCGTGCACGCGAACGACTCGAAGACGCCGCTCGGCGGCCAGCGCGACCGGCACGAGAACATCGGCGACGGGCACATCGGCACGGACGGCTTCCGCGCGATCTGCGCGCACCCGGCGTTCGCGGGCAAGGCGTTCATGCTGGAGGTGCCCGGCGTCGCGACCGAGGCGCACCCGAAGGGCGACGGCCCGGACGCGGAGAACATCGAGCGGCTGAAGGCGATCCGCGACGCGGTCGCCGTGCCGGTCGCCTAGCGCCCCGCGCTACCTCGAGGCTAGCGCTGGCCCGTCGGCGGGCGCAGCTGGCGGTCCTGCCCGGCCATCGAGCGGAACTGGTCCTCGTAGTGGAGGATCTCAAAGATCACGCTCGGCATCATCGGCGAATCATCGGTCGGCACGTTGGGGTCGGCCTCGAACATCGCCATCAGCCGGTCGGTCATCGTCGCGTGGTCCATCTGCGGGTCGCCGCTCTCGTCGCGCACGAACTGCTCGTTCGCGAACACCAGGTCGCAGAAGATCGGCGGGATGAACGAGTCGAAGTGCTCGCTCACCATCGCGACCACCCACTCGGCGCCTTCCTGTTCGATCTGCGGATCGAGCATGACCGGCCCTCCTGACGCGCTACGCGCCTACGCGACCCACGGCCCGCGGCCGGTCACGCGCGCGACCTCGATGTCGACGGTGATGCGCACCTCGCCCGGCTGGAAGTTGGGGTACTGCGCCGTGCCGGTGTACTTGCCGGCGAGACGGTTGATCTGATCGATCGCGGTGTCCGTCGACACCTTCGCGGTGCCCTCGATGAGTGCGTACTCGCGGGGGTTGTCCGGATCCTGCACGGACATCATCACGCGCGGGTCGCGCGCGAGGTTGCGGCCCTTCTGGCGCGTCTGGTTCGTGTTGAAGCTCGGCATCCCGTCGCGCACCTCGACCCAGACGAGGGTCACCTGCGGCGAGCCGTCGCGGTTCATCGTGATCACGTGGCCGAACGTCTGCTTCTCCAGCAGGGCGCGCAGCGCGGGCGACAGTTCCATGAGGGCTCCATTCACGTTCGGCGGGCTCGTCAGGTGCGCACGCTGTCACGCGTGATCGCAGACCGCAAGTCGCGTCGCACGCCCGTCCAGGCACGCCCCGCGCCGTTCATGCCTCGCATCTGCCGAGGAGCCGCGAGATGTGTTCGTGTCGATTCCGCGAGACGCATGCAACGTTCTGTGGGGCTGACGCGCGAACACGGCCGAGGGGATCGCGTTGGGAAGGGCGTACGGACTTTGCGCTACGGCGATCCGCAGCGCACACCCGAAGGAGACCCACCATGGAAGGCACCCCGCTTCGCCTTCGTGCGTTCAACCAGAGCAAGCATCCTCGCTGGCAGGCGATGGGCGTGGCCGTGGCAGGCGGCGTGCTCGGGCCGGCACTCTTCGTGATACCGGCGCTCGCGAACAACGGCGCGAATGACGCCCCGGTGGCGAACGCCGACACCTTCACGATCTCGCAGAACATCGCGCAGACGCTCGCCGTGCTGGCGAACGACACCGACCCGAACGGCGACACGCTGTCGATCGCCTCGGTCTCGTCGCCGGCGCACGGCACCATCGGCCTCGCCGCTGGCGTGATCACGTACACGCCGGCCGCGGGCTACCTGGGCGCCGACACGTTCAACTACACCGTGTCGGACGGCCACGACAACACCTCGACGGCCGCCGTGACGCTGACCGTGTCGAACACGAACGGCGTGCCGACGGCGCAGAACGAGTCGATCGCGGTGCTCGCGAACACGGCCACCGTCCTGACGCCGCTCTCGAACGACACCGACCCCGAGGGCGACACGCTCTCGATCTCCGCGGTCGGCACGGCCGCGCACGGCATGGCGAACCTGACCGCCGGCGTGCTCACGTACATCCCAAACGCCGGCTACACCGGCAGTGACTCGTTCACGTACACGATCAGCGACGGGCACGGGAACACCTCGACGGCGACGGTCACGCTGCTCGTCAGCGCGACGATCGGCGTGCCGGTTGCGCAGGACGACAGCCTGAACGTCGCGATGGACGTCGCGACGCCCATCAACGTGTTCGCGAACGACTCCGACCCGGACGGGCATGCGTTGACGATCACCGGCGTCTCGACGCCGCTGCACGGCACCGCGTCGATCGTCGGCGGCACGAGCATCACCTACACCCCGACCGCCGGGTACATCGGCACCGACATCCTCATCTACACGGTGAGCGACGGCTTCGGCTCCACGGACACCGCGACGGTGACGCTGAACGTCGGCACGACGAACAACGGGCCGGCCGTCCAGAACGACGCGATCAACGTGGTGCTGAACACCTCCACCACGCTGGATGTGCTCGGGAACGACAGCGACCCGAACGGTGACGCGCTGACGATCACCTCGGTCACCGCGCCGATGCACGGCACGGCGGTCGTGGCGACGGGCTCGACGTCGGTCACGTACACCCCTGTGGCGGGCTACATCGGCGGCGACGTGTTCTCGTACACGGTGAGCGACGGCAACGGCAACACCGCCTCGGGCACCGTGACCGTGACCGTCGTCGCCGCCGGCAACCTGCTGGCGAAGAACGACTTCGCGATGACGAAGAAGGAGACCGCGATCCAGATCAACGTCCTGGCCAACGACCGCAGCAACGGCGCGCTGTCCGTCGGCTCGGTCGGTGCGCCCGCGCACGGCTCGGTGGTGATCAACGCCGACGGCACGATCACCTACACGCCGGCGGCCGACTTCAAGGGCGTGGACGCCTTCAGCTACACCGCCGTCGAGGCGGGCGGGGCCACGGCGACCGCGACGGTGACCGTCATCGTGCACAAGCAGCACGAGGACAACGGCAACCACAACGGCTGGTTCAAGAACGGGCTGTTCCCGATCGGCCTGATCCGCGACTGGTGCGGGTTCGGTGACAACTCGGACGCGAAGCACGACAAGGGCGACAAGGATCGCGGCTCGAGCAACGTCAGCAACAGCCAGGGCAAGGACCACAAGGACAAGGACGACGACAAGCCGAAGGCGATCGCCACGGTCGACCAGGCCAAGATCATCCGCGACAAGCAGGAGGCCGAGAAGCGCGAGTCTGACAGGCGCGACGCCGAGAAGCGCGAGATCGAGAAGCGCAACTCGGACAAGCGTGACGACCACGATTCGAAGAAGGGCAACGGCGCCGAGATTCGCACCTCGATCAAGGCGTCGCTGAGCGGGCAGGGCAAGCACGGTCGCTAACGGCTAGCGACCGAGGACGCGAGGGCCGCCCAACCTCGCATCACGCAACGGCCCGCCAGATGGCGGGCCGTTGTCGTGCATCCTCGTACCGTCGAGGGCTTTGCGGGCGGCTACGGGGCGGGGCGCAGCAACGCCTGCAGCTCGCGCCACTCGCCCGGCGACATGCCCGCAGCCGCGGCGTCGAGGTCCTCGCCGGCGAGCATGCGGCGCACGGCGACGAGGGCCTGCTGCGACAGCGGCGCGCCGCCGAGGCGGTAGTTCACGAACGCCGCGTACGTCATCGGCACCCAGCGCTCGAGGACCTCGTTGATGCGTTCGCCGTAGGCACGGATCTCCCACTGGGCGTGGGGGTCGACGCGCAGGCGCAGGAAGTGCATCAGGTTGTGGAGGTCGGTCTTCCAGTACCACTGCGTGTAGAAGTTCAGCGAGAGGTTCATGCGCGCCAGCTCGCGCGCGATGCCGGGGCGGTCGGGGTCGACCGGCTCCCCCTCGGGCGTCTCGTTGAGCATCTCGTCGTAGTGCGCGTAGGCGCGCTCGGCGTCCTCGCGCAGGAGGTCCTGCACGCGGCGCGCCTGCTCGGCGTCCAGCGTCTCGCCGCGGCCCTGCCGGTTCGTCGAGGACTGCACGCCGATGTGCTCCGCCGCCGGCACGTAGAACTCGTTGTCGAGGATGGAGTAGCGCGCGGAGTACTCGTTCACGTTCGCGGTGCGGTGACGGATCCACTGGCGCGCGACGAAGATCGGCAGCTTCACGTGCAGCTTGATCTCGCACATCTCGAACGGCGAGGTGTGCCAGTTCCGCATGAGGTAGTTGATCAGGCCCTGGTCGTCCCTCGTGCGCCTCGTGCCGGCGCCATACGAGACGCGCGCCGCCTGCACGATCGCCGCGTCGTCGCCCATGTAGTCGATGACGCGCACGAAGCCCTTGCCGTCGCCGAGGACGGGCAGTGCCTGGTACAGCAACTCCTCCATCGCGGGGACGGTGGCGCGGCGCGTGGTGTAGGTCTGCGCGCGCTGGGCGTCGACTTCGCGCTGCTGGTCATCGGACAGCGGGTGCGGATCGTTCGAGGGGGTGGCGGTCATGACGCGCTCCGGGGGGAGGGCCTCAGCGTACCCGCCGTGCCCCATGCGTGACAGTGGGCGCGTGTCAGCGGGCTCGCCGCAGGAGCCTCGGCGCCCCGGGTATCCCTCGAGCCTCGCGGGCGGGGGGATTGCCATAACGTTCCCGGTGTCATTTCCCGCTCGTCCGGCCGACCGTTAGACGATTCACACACCGGCAACACTTACGCAACGCGCACTCAACGGATGCTGACGAGAATCATCCTTGTTGGAGAGCCCACCGTCGTCGGCGGGCACCCACCGAGGAGGACAACAATGGTCATCACGAAGGGCTGCCCCCGCTGCGAGGGCGATCTGGCCTACGTCAGTGACATCGGGGATGCGTACTACTCGTGTGTGCAGTGCGGGTTCGTGAAGTACGAGAACGCCGCGGCCACGCCTCGCGCGCTGCACGCTGTGATCCCGGAGCGCCCGCGCCCCGTCGCCGTCACGCGTGACGAGGTCCACCGCCGCCGGATGCACCGCCGCCTCTCGGAGCGCCAGCGCGGGACGTCGGTCGCGTAGCAGGCTGGCCCCACAGGGGCCGCAACAGCAGGGCAACAACACCAGGGGTAGCCGGAAGGCTACCCCTGGTAGCGTCTGAAGATGGCCGTCGCGTTCTGTCCGCCGAGGCCGAACGAGTTGGAGAGCGCGACATTGATGTCGGCGGGCTGCGCGACGTTCGGGGTCACGTCCAGGTCGCAGTCCGGGTCCGGGACCTCGTAGTTGATCGTTGGTGGGATCGTGCGGTGGTGCAGCGCCAGCACGGACGCGACCGCCTCGATCCCCCCGGCCCCCGCGGCGAGGTGCCCGGTCATCGACTTCGTGGAGGAGAGCCGGACGCGCCGCGCCGCCTCGCCGAAGGCGAGCTTGATCGCCTGCGTCTCGGTGCGGTCGTTGTACTGGGTGCTGGTGCCGTGGGCGTTGATGTAGTCGATCTCGCCCGGCGTCACGCCACCGTCGTGCATCGCGCGCGTCATCGCGAGCGACTGGCCCTCGGGGTCGGGGGCGGTGTCATCGGTCGCGTCGAAGGACCAGCCGACGCCGGCCAGCTCGCAGTAGATGCGCGCGCCGCGCGCCAGCGCGGACTCCTCGGACTCCAGCATCAGCACGCCGGCGCCCTCGCCGAGGATGAAGCCGTCGCGGTTCGCGTCGAAGGGACGGGAGGCGTGCGTCGGGTCGTCGTTGTTCTTCGACAGCGCGCCGAGACGCCCCATCGATGACAGCGCGAGCGGCGTCACCATCGCCTCGGCGCCGCCGGCCAGCAGCGCGCGCGCCTGCCCGAGGCGGATCAGGTTCAGTGCGTGGCCCAGCGCGTCCGTGCCGGAGGCGCAGGCGGTGTTGATCGTGGTGTTCGGCCCGCGCACGCCGAGCTGCCGCGCGAGGCGCGCCGAGCCCATGTGCTGGCCCATGCGCGTGATGATGAACGGGTCCACCGCGCGCGAGCCGCGCTCCAGGTAGACCTCCCACTCCGGCCCCATGTTGAACGTGTCGCCGGAGGTTGCCATCACCACGCCGATGTGGTCGCGGTTCTCCTCGGTCACCTCGAGGCCGGCGTCGGCGAGCGCCTGCACGCCCGCTGCGTGCGCGAACTGCGCGAAGCGGCCGGTGCGTCGCGACACCTTTCGCTCGAGGTAGGCGTCCGGGTCCCAGCCCTTCACCTCGCCGGCGATCTGGACGATGAGGTCGGTCGGATCGAACTGGGTGACGCGCCCGATGCCGTTGCGGCCGGTGCGCAGCCCCTCCCAGAACTCGGCGGCGGTGTTGCCGATGGGCGTGACCGCGCCGAGGCCGGTGACGACGACGCGGTGGATCTCTCGCTGCATGACAGGCGCTCCCGGCTCGGCCAGATCGTCTGAACACGATCGTACCGGGTGCTCGCACCTCAGTCGCGTCGTGAGGAGATAGGCGGGGAACACACAGGCCGCCCGGAGGCGGCCTGTGCAGCGTCGAGCCGGTCGCGTGGCGCTAGAGGCTGGCGATGCTCTGGAGGAACTCGCGGATGTTCAGGCTCAGGGCAGCCGGCTGGTCCGTGGGCACCGAGTGGCCGGCGTCCTCGATCAGCGAGACGCGCGAGCCGCTGACACGGCGGTGGAGGCGCTGGATGGCCTCCGGCGTCAGCATGTCGGTCTCGGAGCCGCGCACGATCATCGTGGGGCACTGCACGCGGTCGGCGCAGTCCCACAGGTCGGAGAGGCGGCGCTGGCCGGGATCCGGGTCCGGCGGGCGCGACGTGGGGTCGCGCAGGATCGGGTCGAAGTCCCACACGTACACGCCGTCGTCGTTCACCGTGAGCGAGGCGCGCACGCGGCGCTCGATCTGCTCGGTCGTCGCGTACGGGAAGAACTCGCGGAACGCGTCCACGGCCTCGTCGAGCGAGGTGAACGAGGCGCCCGTCGCCAGCAGGCGGCGGATCGTCTCGATGCCGGAGCGGAGCACCTCGGGGGCCGTCTCGATGACGACGAGGGCGGTGACCATCTCGGGGTGCTCGGCGGCGTAGCAGATCGCGTTCGCGCCGCCCATCGAGTGCCCGATCAGCGTCACGGAGCGCAGCCCGAGGCTCTCGATGATCGCCTCGAGGTCCTCCATCTGGGTGGCGCGGGTGTAGTCGCGGTCGGTCGCGCGGTCGGTCTGGCCGTGGCCGCGCTGGTCGACGGCGATCACGCGGAACTCGCGGGCGAGGTCCTGCGCGGTGTCGCTCCAGGCCTCGGAGGTCTCGGCGTAGCCGTGAAGCAGCACGACGGCGTGGCGGGTCCGGGTGTCGCCCCACTCCCGGTAGTGGAAGCGGAGGCCGTTGGCCTCGACGAACTCGTCGCGCGGTCGGGTGGAGTTGCTCATGCGGCGGTGTCCTCGGATCGGGGTGGGTGGCGTGAACGCACACGGGGGCGAAGTAGGGCGATGGTACCAGCCACCCTGCCCGGTGACGTCATTCTATGAACAAACGTGATACGCGACTCAGATCGAGGCGCCCACGCGTGTTCGGGGATGACGAGGACGGAGGTGGGGTGGGTGGGAGTCGACGGGGACCGTTTGCAAAGAGCCCTAGAAAGCCCCCGGCCCCCGACAACACATCCACCATAACCCGAGACGGGCCGCAGAGGCGAGCCGCGCTAGACGGACGCCGCGATCACGTTCGCGGGCGGCAGGTCGTCCGCCAGCGGCATCCACGTCTGGGCGCGGTCGTGCGAGGCGAACAGGCGCGCCCCCGCTGCCACGAAGACCACGTCCTCCAGCTCGCGGGGGTGGACGACGGCGGGCGGGGCGGTCCACTCGTCCTCGCCGTCGAGGAGCACGCGCGACCAGTGCCGTCCGCCGTCCGGGCTGCGGAACAAGGCGCCCTCGCCGCCCCCATTCCCGCGAGAGGCGGATGGGTGCGCGGCGGTCGAGCGTTCGCCGGGCATCGACGGCGGCGCGCCACCGCCGGCCGAGGTGCGCCCGAGCGAGAGCAGCAGCGTGTCGGTCGTGTCGGGCAGCACGGCGAGCGTGCCGCCGGCGCCCCGGTCGAGGTCGGTGAGCGATTGCACCCAGACGTGCCCCTGGTCCGTGGAGCGATAGAGGCCGGTCGCCGTGGTCACGTACAGGCGGCCGTCGACGTCCGGGTGCCCGTAGAGGCGGCGCACCAGCGGGTCGAGGCCCTCGTCCCGCCGGAACCACGAGCCGCCGTCGTCGGCGGTGAACCACGTCCCGCCGCCGTCGAAGGCGACGAGCAGGCCGCTCGACAGCTCGAGGACGCCGGTCACGGCGGGCGGCCGCGGGCGGGGCGGCATCGCGGAGCCGTCGTGACGGAGCGTCGCCACGCCGTGCGTCTCCTCCCACGTCGCGCCGCCGTCCGTCGAGCGCAGCAGGTGGCCGTCGCCGGTCCCGATGTAGATCGCGCCCGCGCCGAGCGTGACCGAGGCGACGTCGCCGCTCCACGCCTGCTCCCAGCGCGCGGCGTCATGCAGCCACAGGCCGCCCCCGGCGCCGGTCGCCCCCACCGCCGCGACGTCGCCGCGCACGTCGATCGAGGTGACGCGCGCGCCCTCGATCGCGCGGGTCGTGTGGGCGCCGGGGAGGCACACGAGGAGGCCGTCGTCGGTGCCGATGAGGATGCCGAGCGGCTCGCGCCGCTGCACGGGCGGTCGGTTCATGCCCGCTCGTCGCGCGACTCGGACGCCCCGGATGCGCTGTCGGTGCGACGCAGGGCGAGGTGCCGGCGCACCGCCTGCACGATCTTCGGCAGCGCTTCGCCCGAGGGCAGCCGCACCACGTGCGTGGCGAGGTGCGTCAGCGGCGTCTGCTCCGGGTTCACCTCGATCAGCGGCACGCCGCGGCGGGCGGCGTCGGCCGGGAACCCGGCGGCGGGGTAGACGACGGCCGAGGTGCCGACGGTGAGGAAGCAGTCCGCGAGCCACGTCGCCTCGGCGCAGCGGCGGAGCGCATAGGCCGGGATCGCCTCACCGAACATCACCGTGTCGCTCTTCACGATCCCGTCGCAGTCCTTCGTCGCGCAGAGCGGCGGCAGCTGCTCCGGGTCGATCGGGAACTCGGCACGCGGCCAGCGCATGCCGCACGTGGTGCAGCGCAGCCAGTGGCGGTTGCCGTGGATCTCCGTGAGCGAGCGCTGCCCGGCGCGGCGGTGGAGGTCGTCCACGTTCTGCGTGATCAGGTGCGTCATGATCCCCAGCGACTCCAGCTCGGCGAGCGCGTAGTGGCCGGGGTTCGGCTGCGCGCTGTCGATCGAGTTGGCGAAGGCGCCCGCCGGCTCCTCCAGCCGGCGCTGCCACCAGCGCGCCGGGTCGACGGCGAACGTCTCGTACTGGTTCATCGGCGGCTCGGTGCCCTGCGAGGAGTACAGGCCGCCCTCGCCGCGGAACGTCGGGATGCCGGACTCCTTCGACATGCCGGCGCCGGCCAGCGCGACGACGTGCTCCGACCGCGCGAGCAGCGCCGCGACCTCCTCGATCGCCTCGTCGTTGGTGGGCTCGCGTGTCATGCGGCGCATGGTAACGCGGCGGTAAACCAGCGCCAGCGCCCCGCGGCGTAGAATTCGGGGATGGCCCTGCCCGACGCCCTCGAGGTCATCCCCGTCCCCGCGCCGATCCGGGCGCGCATCGCCGTGCCCGGGTCGAAGAGCGAGACCAACCGCGCGCTGATCCTCGCCGCGCTGGGCGAGGGGCGCGTGACGCTGCACGGCGCGCTCTGGTCCGACGACACCGAGGTGATGGTCGCCTGCCTGCGCACCCTCGGCGTGGACGTCGAGGTGCTGCCCGACCCCACCGAGTCCTCGAACCGCACGTTCGTCGTGGACGGCTGCGGCGGCGAGTTCGCGCCCGGCGGCACGGTCGCCCGCCCCGTCGAGCTGTACGTCGGCAACGCCGGCACCGCGGCGCGCTTCCTGATCGCGCTCGTCTGCCTCGGCGAGGGCACGTACAAGATCAGCGGCACGCCGAGGATGCACGAGCGCCCGCAGGGCGCGCTGTTCGCCGCGCTGCGCCAGCTCGGCTACCGCATCGATGCGTCCGGCGACACGCTGCCGGCGGTCGTGCACGGCGCCGGCCCGCTCCCCGGCGCGTGCGAGGTGAGCATCGCGGAGAGCTCCCAGTTCGCCTCGGCGCTGCTGCTGAGCGGGACGATCGGGGAGTGGGACGTCACGATCGTCGACGCGAACGCGGACGAGTCGCCGTACGTCGTGATGACCGAGCAGATGATCAACTACTTCCCCGATACGTCCGAGGACGACGGCGAGTACCAGATCGAGGGCGACGCCTCCAGCGGCAGCTACCTGGTCGGCGCGAGCCTGCTCGACCGGCTGCGCACCGGCGAGACGTCGCTGCTCGGCGACCCGATCGAGGTGGCGAACTGGCCGCACTCCGGCTGGCAGTTCGACGAGCGCTTCGCGGACTTCTGCGATGCCGCCCTGCGCGGCGCCGCGCCCGACGAGGTCTCGCGCACGACCGGCCTCGGCGACAGCATCCTCACCGCGATCGTGCTGGCGCCGATGCTCGCGCGGCCGGTGCGGTTCGTGGGCCTCGACCGGCTCCGCGTGCAGGAGTGCGACCGCGTGGCCGCGCTGTACGAGGGCCTGACGCGTTGCGGGGCGACGATCGAGATGCTGGGCGACGACCTGCTCGTGCACCCCTCGACGCTGCACGGCGCGACGATCGAGACGTACGACGACCACCGCATCGCGATGTGCTTCGCGATGCTCGGCCTGTTCGTGCCGGGCATGACGATCCTCAACCCCTCGTGCGTCTCCAAGACGTTCCCCAACTTCTTCGAGAAGCTCGCCGCCCCGCAGCCGCAGGGCCTCGGCGCGACCTTCCGCGACCCCGCGACGGGCCGCCTCGTCACCTCGCTCGGCGCGTAGGCGATCGTGGACGCCGATCTGCGCAACAGCGTGCTGCACAACCTCGGCGTGCTCGCGGTCGGGGGCGTCTTCGCCCTGATCGGTCGAGGCGTCGACGTGCTCCTCGGCCTGCCGCGCATCACCGTCGGCGCCGCGCTGCCGATCGGGATCGCGCTCGCGCTGGCGGGGTTCCTCGTGCGGGTGTGGGCGACGGTCGCGTTCTACCGGCGAGGCATGGACGTCATCTCGCTCGCGCCGCAGGCGGCGCTGTTCACGTCAGGACCGTACCGCTACTCGCGCAACCCGCTGTACCTCGGCGGCAACGTCTTCGTGTTCCTCGGCACGTCGATGATCGCGCAGTCGCTCGGCGGCGTGCTGCTCACGGCGCTCAACGTCGTGCTGCTGAACGCGTGGATGATCCCGCGCGAGGAGCGCCAGCTGGCGGCGCGCTTCGGCGACGAATGGACGCGCTACTGCGCCGAGGTGCGTCGATGGCTGTGATGCCCCCCGACGTGCCGGGCGGGGAGCCGAGCGCGGGGCTATCCTCGAACGCGGGAGGCACGATGCTTGGGCGCATGATGGTTCGCCGAGGACTCACCGGGCGCACGATCGCCCGCTATGCCGCCGTCGCCGCGATCGTGCTCGTGGTCGGCGGCATCTTCGTGGTGCGCGACGTGCTGCCGAGGCTCAACCCCACCGTCTACGGCGTCCTCGACCGGCAGGCCGCGCGCCCGAAGATCGGCGTGCGCGCGCCCGACTTCGTGCTGCAGGAGGCGGGGTCGGGGCGCGAGGTGCGCCTGTCCGACTACCGCGGCCGGCCGGTGGTGCTGAACTTCTGGGCGACGTGGTGCGGCCCCTGCCGCGCGGAGATGCCCGAGCTGGAGCAGACGCACCTGAAGCGCGGCCCCGGCGGCGCCAACGACCTCGTCATCCTCGGGGTGAACTACCGCGAGTCGAGCGACGCCGTGACGTTCTTCGAGAACCAGGTCGGCGTCTCGTTCCCGCTCGTCCTCGACCGCAAGGGCGACGTCGCCGACCAGTACGGCGCGCAGGGGCTGCCCGCCACGTACTTCATCGACCGCGAGGGCATCGTGCGCTACGTGACGCTCGGCCCCGTCAACGGCGACCCGCTGGCCGAGGGCGTGCGCGCCGCCGCCGCGGGCGTCTCGTAGCCCGCGCATGACGAGCGATCCGCGTCACGACGGGGGCGACGACGAGCGCGACGAGGCGGACGCGCCGCCCTCGATGCGCGTCGAGTACGCCTTCCTCTGCGACGCCGCCACCGAGCACGGCGGCAAGGTGAACGCGCTCGGCATCGGCATCGACCACCTCGGCGTCTCGACGCTGCCGGCGACGCACCCGCGACTCGCGCTCGTCGCGCGCCTCGTGTTCGAGGACGCCGGCGGCTCCTCGTTCCCGTTCCGCGTGCGCATGGTGGACGCCGACGGCCGCGACGTGCTGACGCCCGTCGACGGCCTCTTCAACGTCGAGGCCGCTCCCGGCCGCCGCCTCGACGGCGCCAGCCTGCTCGTCGACCTCGTGAACCTCGAGTTCACGACCACCGGCCCGCACGAGGTGCAGGTCTCCAGCGACGCGCACCTCCTCGCGACGCTGCCGATCGAGGTCTGGCGCGTCGTCCCGAGCTAGCGCGTCAGGGTCGCGCGCATCAGGATGTGCGTCGCCGTCTCGCCCACCTCGACGAAGCCGAGGCGCTCGTACAGGCGTCGCGCGTGGTTCACCCGGTACACCTCGAGCTCAACAGGCAGCGACTCCGCGCGGGCGCGAGCGAGGAGATCCTCGATCAGCGCGGTGCCGATGCCGCGCCCCTGCCACCCCGGCGCGATCTCGATGTTGTTCAGCGACCAGCAGTCCGCTCGCCGCTCCATGTCGACGCCGCCCACCACCTCGTCGCGCAAGAGAATCACCATCGCGCGGTCAAGCGGGAACCCGGCATAGAACTCACGCCGACGTTCGTCCTCATCCCACGTGCCGAACGTCTGCCGGACGTAGCCGCTCATCGCGGCGGCGTAGACCTCGAACAGCGCCGGGAGGTCGTCGGCGGTCGGGGTGCGGAGCGTGAACTCGGCTCTCGTCATCGAGGCCTCCTCGGGGCGTGCGCGCCAGCATCTTACGGGCGGATACTGGGTGCAGCCCCGCACCGAGCAGCCACGAGGACGACGCATGGCCGACCCGCTGAACTTCCCGCCCGACTCCGAGCTGCGCTGGTACGGCGTCTCCACGCCGGAGACCGCGGCGCACGCGACGATCGGGCTCGTGCACCCCGGGCAGATGGGGGCGGCCGTCGGCGCCTCGTGCATCGCGGCGGGGGCGGAGGTGCTGTGGACCTCGGAGGGGCGCAGCGAGGCGACGATCCAGCGCGCCGAGGCGGCCGGGCTGAAGGACGCCGGCTGGATCAACGGCCTCGTGAACCGCGCCGAGATGATCCTCTCGGTCTGCCCGCCGGACGCCGCCGAGGAGGTCGCCGAGGATATCGCGAACCTCGGCTATAACCGGCTGTACCTCGACGCCAACGCGATCGCGCCGTCCACGGCGATCCGCATCGCCGAACGCATCGAGCAGACGGGCGCCGACTTCGTCGATGGCGGCATCATCGGCGGCCCGCCGACGCGACCCGGCGCCGCGCGGCTCTACCTGTCGGGCGCCGAGGCGCAGCGCGCCGCGCGCATGCTCGCGGGCGGTCCGCTCGAGGTGATCGTCCTCGAGGGGCCGGTCGGGTCGGCCTCCGCGCTGAAGATGGCGTACGCCGCGTGGACGAAGGGGACGAGCGCGCTGCTCGTCGCGATCGAGGCGCTCGCGCTGGAGTCGGGCGTCCACGGCGCGCTCTTCGCCGAGTGGGCGAACTCGCAGCCGGCGCTCATCGACCGCTCGGCGAACCTCGGCGAGTCGGCCGCGAAGGCCTGGCGCTGGATCGGCGAGATGGACGAGATCGTGCGCACGTTCGAGGACGCCGGCCTCCCCTCGGGCGTCCCGGCCGCGGCTGCCGACGTCTTCCGCGCGCTCGCGCCCTTCAAGGACGACCCGAACGCGCCGGGCGGCGCCGAGCTCGCGCGCTACCTCGTCGACCGGGTGAAGCAGTAGCCGAGGCGTGTCGCGGGCTGGGAGCCCGGAGCGTCGTGGCTGGGCGAATGCCGTCGAGGTGCACTCGATGGGCGCCCATCCCCTGCCCCTTCCCTGCGCGGGAAGGGGATTGGTTTCTGATGGGGTTGCACCCCATCAGCGCTTTGCCCCGCTTGGATTCGGAAGCGCTCACAACGCTGTTGGCTCCGCCGGGTAGCGCCAGCCTCATCTCTCGTACTGCGAGCGCGAGGCGTGGTTGGCGTCCGCGTCCGAGGTCTGATTCTCGAATCATCGTCGCGCGTCGCGTCGAGGACGCCGCTTCCTCTTCGCGAGCTGGGGCGACTGGCCGCACCCGAGCATGCTCTCCACGCTAGTCCCGTCCTAGTCCAAGGATGTTCGAAGGGGCGAAGCCCCTTCGAATCTCAACCCCTCCCGCGCCGGGAGGGGCAGGGGTGGGCCGCCCACGTCAGCACGTTGACGACGCTCGTCCTCATCGACGCTTGCCCCCGCTGTGCCTCGACGTGACAGACTAGCCGCAGATGCCGCGGACGACGGCGTGCATGATCTGGGTGCCGGTGCGCAGGTTCTCGATCGAGATGCGCTCGTCATTGCCGTGGACGCGGCCCTGCTCGGACGGGCCGGTGATCGTCGGCACGAAGCCGTAGGCAGCCACGCCGCGCCGACGGAACACGCGCGAGTCGGTGAAGCCCGTCGACACGCTGGGCAGCACGAGCGCGTCCTCCACGATCCGCTTCGTCTCGCGCACCATCACGTCGTACAGCTCCGTGTGGTGCGACGTCGTCGGCGTCGAGGCGACGAACACGCGCTCGATCGTGATCCGCGGATCGTCGATGACCGCCGTCAGCTCCTCGATGAACCGCTCGGCGTCGTAGCCCGGCACGAGGCGGCAGTCGATCGTCGCCTGCGCGTGCGCGGGGATGACGTTGTGCTTCACGCCGGCGGTGAGCGTGGTCAACGAGATCGAGTTCGTCTGGAGCGACTTCAGCCGCGCGTTGTCCTCGGCGATCTCCGCGAGCACGCTCTTCGTCGGCGCGCGGTCGAGGATGCCTGCCGCGTGCAGTTGGTCGAAGTACTCCTGGATCTCGGGCGTCACGACGTGCGGGCGCTGCCACGACAGCACGCGGTGCAGCGCGCGGACTAGGTGGTCCGCGGCGTTGTCGTCGTGCGGCACGGAGCCGTGGCCGGGACGGCCGTGCGCGTGCAGCGTGAGCCACATCGGGCCCTTCTCCGACACGCCGATGTTCATCGTCGTGCGCTCGACGCCCAGCGCCTCCGTCGAGCCCCCGCCGCCCTCGTTGATCACGTACTCGCAGTCGAGGATCTCGGGGTGCTCGCGGTCGAGGAACTCGACGCCGTAGGTCGAGCCGGCCTCCTCGTCGGCCACGGCCATCAGGACGAGGTCGCGCGTGAGCGGGAGACGCTGGCGGTGGTGGATGAGGAAGGTGATCAGCTCCATGATCCCCTGCCCCTTCATGTCCAGCGCGCCGCGGCCCCAGACGTAGCCGTCACGCACCTCGCCGCCCAGGGGCTCCACCGTCCACTCCTCGCGCTCGAACGGGACGACGTCGGTGTGGCTGAGCAGGATCAGCGCCTTGCCGCGCGACCCGTCGCCCTGGAGGCGCGCGACGAGCGAGGGGCGTCCGTTGCCGGGGTCGTAGGTCTGGTACGGGATGCCCTCGGCGTCGAGGATGCGCCCGAGCCAGTCGCAGGCGCGCGATTCGTTGCCGGGCGGGTTCACCGTGTCGATGCGGATGAACTCGGACAGCCACTCGGTGGCCTGCTCCGTCCACGCATTCCAGTCGATGGTCGACGTCGTCGTCACGCCATCCCCCTGCTTGCCGCGTCGCGATGACGTCGGCCTGCTCGACGGGCCACGCGATGTCGCGTCGCCCGGGGTCGTCCGCCGCATCATTAGCGGCTCCTCGGAGAGCGTGTCAAACCGAGGCGCCCGCGGGTGTGCACTCGCGCGCGGTCTGCGTGGCGCGTGGGTGACGATCGGCGTCGTTCGGTGCGATAGTCCGTGCTCCTGAGACGCGGGAGGACTGCGATGCCGCCACTGCCGACCACCGGACCGCTGCGCGACGTCCGCGTGCTTGACCTCACCTGGGTGCTCTCCGGCCCGTTCTGCACGGTGACGCTCGCCGACCTCGGCGCGGACGTCGTGAAGCTGGAGCGGCCGCCGTACGGCGACGTCTCGCGCACCACCGGTCCGATCATCGAGGGCGAGTCGGGGTACTTCTTCTCGATCAACCGCGGCAAGCGGTCCGTCTCCCTCGACCTGCGGCAGGAGGAGGGCAAGTCGCTGTTCCTCCAGCTGATCCCGCAGTTCGACGTGCTGGTGGAGAACTTCACGCCCGGCAGCATGGACGCGCTCGGGCTGGGGTACGAGGCACTCGCCGCGGTGAACCCTCGGCTGATCTACGCGGCGATCTCCGGCTACGGGCAGACCGGTCCGCTGCGCACGAAGCCCGCGCTCGACGTGATCATCCAGGGCGCGGGCGGCGTCATGTCCGTCACCGGCGAGCCCGGCGGCGGGCCGGTGCGGCCGGGGCTCTCGCTCGGTGACCTCACCGCCGGCCTCTACTGCGCGGTCGGCATTCTCTCCGCGCTGCACGAGCGCGACCGCTCCGGCCGCGGACAGCTGCTCGACATCTCCATGCTCGACTGCCAGGTCGCGCTGCAGGAGAACGCGTTCATGCGCTACCACCTCACGGGCGAGCTGCCCGAACGCATGGGCACGCGGCACCCCTCGGCGGTGCCGTTCCAGGCGTTTCCGACGCAGGACGGCCACCTCGTCCTCGCGCTGTCGTGGGGCGTGCCGAACCAGTGGGCGTACCTCTGCTCCGAGCTCGGCATCATCGAGATGATCGACGACCCGCGCTTCGAGACCGCCGCCGCGCGGTCGAGGAACCACGCGGAGCTGGAGCCGATCCTCAACGCGGCGTTCATGACGAAGCCGACCGCCGAGTGGCTGGCGGCGTTCGAGCGCTTCGACATCCCGTCCGGCCCGCTCAACAACATCGCGCAGGTCGCGGAGATGCCGCAGATCCACGAGCGCGGCATGCTCCAGCCGGTGCCGCACCGCGTCTTCGGCGAGGTGCTGCTGACGAACACCCCCGTGCGCTTGTCGGAGACCCCGGGCGGCATCCGAGGCACCGCGCCCGACATGGGCCAGCACAGCCGGGAGGTGCTCGGCGAGCTGCTGGGACTGGACGCGGCCCGCCTCGATGACCTCGTCGCGCGGCAGGTCGTCTGGGAGGAGCGCCCCGAGGTGGAACTCGGGTAGCCGGGGGACTCGAATCTGGCTCCGGGGTGGTTTCGAGGGATTGTGACGACCGTCTTGCAGGATTGTGACGAAAAGCGCAAGATGTCCGCTCTCGGTCAGACGACCTTCGCTATGATGTCGGGTCTCCGCTCCTTCAGGCGGGGCGGGCTGATTAATTGGAGCGGCAGATGGTAGCGCCGGGCACGCCGCAGGCTCAGGGACTCTACGACCCACAGCGCGAGCATGACGCATGTGGTGTGGGGTTCATCGTGCAGCTGAAAGGCAAGCGATCGCACCAGATCGTGCGCGACGGGCTGACCGCGCTCGCCAACCTCGAGCACCGCGGCGCCTCGGGATCCGAGGCGAACACCGGTGACGGCGCCGGCATCCTGATCCAGATCCCGGACGCGTACTTCCGCCACGAGCTGACCTCGCAGGGCATCCGGCTGCCGGAGGCCGGGCAGTACGGCGTCGGCATGGTCTTCCTCCCGCCGGACGAGCCGACCGGCCGCCAGATCCGCGGCCTGTTCAGCAGCATCGTGCAGGAAGAGGGACAGCACTTCCTCGGCTGGCGCGTCGTCCCCACGGACGCGGACGCCGCCGACGTCGGCCCCTCGGCGCGTGCGGTGGAGCCGACGATCTTCCAGGCGTTCGTCGGCCGCGACGCGGAGCTCGAGGGCGACGACGACGTGTTCGAGCGCAAGCTCTGGGTGATCCGCAAGCGCTTCGAGAAGGCGATCGAGCGGTCCGGCCTGCGCGGCAGCGAGTACGTCTACTTCACGTCGCTGTCCTCGCGCACCATTGTCTACAAGGGCATGCTCACGGCGACGCAGCTCGCGAAGTACTTCCCGGAGCTGGCGAACCCGCGCGTCGTCTCCGCGCTGGCGATGTTCCACTCGCGCTTCAGCACCAACACCTTCCCGTCGTGGAAGCTCGCGCACCCGTACCGGATGATCTCCCACAACGGCGAGATCAACACGCTGCGCGGCAACGTGAACTGGATGACCGCACGCGAGGCGCTGTTCGAGTCGCCGCTGTTCGACGACGTGTCGAAGATCGTCCCGGTCATCGACGAGAACGGCTCCGACACGGCGTGCCTCGACAACGCGGTCGAGCTGCTCGTGAACTCGGGGCGCCCGATCGCGCACGCGATGATGATGCTGATCCCCGAGGCGTGGAGCGGCCACGAGTCCATGTCCGCCGAGAAGCAGGCGTTCTACGAGTACCACTCCACCGTCATGGAGCCGTGGGATGGCCCGGCCTCCGTGGCGTTCACCGACGGCCGCAACATCGGCGCGGTCCTCGACCGCAACGGCCTGCGTCCCTCCCGCTTCTACGTGACGAAGGACGACATGGTGATCATGGCGTCCGAGGTCGGCGTCCTGCCGGTCGACCCGGAGAACGTCCTGCTGAAGGGCCGCCTGGAGCCGGGGAAGATGTTCCTCGTCAGCCTCGAGGAGGGCCGGATCATCGACGACGCGGAGCTGAAGGGCGGCCTCGCCGCCTCGAAGCCATACGCGGAGTGGAACGCCGAGCACCTGCACCCGCTGTCCTCGCTGCCCGCCGGGCAGGCGGCGCCCGCGCCGGACGAGCCGCGGCTCCGCGAGCAGCAGATCGCCTTCGGCTACTCGCTGGAGGACCTCAAGTACATCCTCGGCCCGATGGTGAACAACTCCGAGGAATCGATCGGATCGATGGGCTCGGACACGCCGCTGGCGGTGCTCTCCAACCGCGCGCAGCCGCTCTACAACTACTTCCAGGAGCTGTTCGCGCAGGTCACGAACCCGCCGCTGGACGCCATCCGCGAGGAGCTCGTCACCTCCGCGTACACCGCGATCGGCCCGGAGGGGAACCTCCTGAACACCGGCCTCGAGGACGTCCACCTCGTGAAGCTCGACTCGCCGGTCCTCGACAACGACGAGATGGCGCAGGTCCGCGCGCTGGGCGACCACCCGACGCTGAAGTCCGCCGTGATCCCGACGCTCTTCCCCGCCGCCGACGGCGAGGCGGGCCTCGAGGCGGCGATCGAGCGCGTGTTCGCGGACGCCGACGCGGCGATCCGCAGCGGCGCGAAGATCCTCGTGCTGTCCGACCGCGGCGTGGACGCGGCGAACGCGCCGATCCCCGCGCTGATGGCGGTCGGTGCGCTGCACAACCACCTCGTGCGTGGCCGCAAGCGCTCGCAGGTCGGCCTCGTCCTGGAGACGGGCGAGCCGCGCGAGGTGCACCACTTCGCGCTGCTCATCGGCTACGGCGCCAGCGCGATCAACCCGTACCTCGCGCTCGAGTCGCTCTCGCGCCTCCAGGCGGACGGCTACGTGCCGAACGACCTGTCCGAGGAGGACGCGCACTACCACTACCTGAAGGCGATCAAGAAGGGCGTGGTCAAGGTGATGTCCAAGATGGGCATCTCCACCGTGCACTCCTACCGCGGCGCGCAGATCTTCGAGGCGATCGGCCTCGGGCAGGACTTCGTCGACCGCTACTTCACGAAGACGGCCTCGCGCGTCGGCGGCATCGGCCTGACCGAGGTCGCGATGGAGACGCTGGTCCACCACGAGCGCGCGTTCCCGGACCGCGAGGGCGGTCGTCACGACCTCGAGTGGGGCGGCCAGTACCAGTGGCGTCGCGACGGCGAGTACCACCTGTTCAACCCGGACACGGTGTTCCGCCTCCAGCACGCGACGCGCACCGGCCAGTTCGACATCTTCCGCGAGTACACGAAGATGGTGAACGAGCAGAGCGCGCACCTCGCGACGCTGCGCGGCCTCTTCGAGTTCAAGCCCGTCGGCCCGCCCGTCCCGCTCGACGAGGTCGAGTCGGCCGAGTCGCTGTTCAAGCGCTTCAAGACCGGCGCGATGTCGTACGGCTCGATCAGCGCGGAGGCGCACGAGACACTGGCGATCGCGATGAACCGCATCGGCGGCAAGTCCAACACCGGCGAGGGCGGCGAGGATCGACGGCGCTTCACACCCGACGCGAACGGCGACCTCCGCCGCAGCGCGATCAAGCAGGTCGCCTCGGGGCGCTTCGGCGTGACCAGCGAGTACCTGGTCAACGCGGACGAGATCCAGATCAAGATGGCGCAGGGCGCGAAGCCCGGCGAGGGCGGCCAGCTCCCCGGCTCGAAGGTCTACCCCTGGATCGCCGAGGTGCGTCACGCGACCGCAGGCGTCGGCCTGATCAGCCCGCCCCCGCACCACGACATCTACTCCATCGAAGATCTTGCCCAGCTTATCCACGACCTGAAGAACGCGAACCCGCGCGCCCGCATCAGCGTGAAGCTGGTCGCCGAGGTCGGCGTGGGCACGGTCGCCGCGGGCGTCGCGAAGGCGAAGTCCGACGTCGTCCTGATCAGCGGCTACGACGGGGGCACGGGCGCGAGCCCGCTGACGTCGTTGAAGCACGCGGGCCTGCCGTGGGAGCTCGGCCTCGCCGAGACGCAGCAGACGCTCGTCCTGAACGGCCTGCGCGACCGCATCGTCGTCGAGGTGGACGGCCAGCTGAAGACCGGGCGCGACGTGATCATCGGCGCGCTGCTCGGCGCGGAGGAGTTCGGCTTCGCGACCGCGCCGCTGGTGGTCATGGGCTGCGTGATGATGCGCGTCTGCCACCTGGACACCTGTCCGGTCGGCATCGCGACGCAGAATCCGGTGCTGCGCGAGCAGTTCGCGGGCAAGGCGGAGCACGTCGTCAACTTCTTCCGCTTCATCGCGGAGGAGATCCGCGAGTACATGGCGGAGCTCGGCTTCCGGAAGTTCGAGGACATGATCGGCCGCGCCGACCTCCTCGAGACGAAGGACGCGGTCGACCACTGGAAGGCGCAGGGCCTCGACTTTTCCGCGATCCTGTACCGCCCCGACGTCGGCCCCGAGGTCGGCGTGCGCCAGACGCAGACGCAGGACCACGGCCTCGACCGCGCGCTCGACCAGCAGCTGCTGCCGCTGGCCGCCGCCGCCATCGAGCGCGGCGAGCCGGTCGTCATCGAGATGCCGATCCGCAACGTGAACCGCACGGTCGGCACGATCCTCGGCAGCGAGGTGACGAGGAAGTACGCGAACACCGGCCTGCCGGACGACACGATCGACATCCGCTTCACCGGCTCCGCGGGCAACTCGTGGGGCGCGTTCCTTCCCGCCGGCATCACCATGCGCATCGAGGGCGACTCGAACGACTACCCCGGCAAGGGGCTCTCCGGCGGCAAGCTGATCGTCTACCCGCCGAAGACCTCGACCTTCGTCCCGGAGGACAACATCGTCGTCGGCAACGTCGCGCTGTACGGCGCCACCAGCGGATCGGCGTTCTTCCGCGGCAAGGCCGGCGAGCGCTTCTGCGTCCGCAACTCGGGCGCGCTGGCGGTTGTCGAGGGCACGGGCGACCACGCCTGCGAGTACATGACCGGGGGCCGCGTCGTGATCATCGGCAAGACCGGCCGCAACTTCGGCGCCGGCATGAGCGGCGGCATCGCGTACGTCCTCGACGAGGACGGCGACTTCGCGACGCGCTGCAACAAGGACATGATCGACCTCGACCCGCTCGAGGAGCCCGAGGACCTCGAGCTGGTGCGCGGTCTCCTCGAACGGCACGTGGACTACACGGAGAGCACGGTGGCCGCGGGGCTGCTGCGCGACTGGCCGGCGGCGGCCTCCCGGTTCAAGAAGGTCATGCCGCGGGACTTCAAGCGCGTGCTCATGGAGCGCGCGCTGGCCGGGGCACAGGAAGAGAAGCCGGTGGTGGTGAATGGCTAAGCCCACGGGCTTCCTCGAGTTCGGGCGCGAGACGCCGACGCGACGCCCGATCGCCGAGCGCGTCCACGACTGGCTCGAGGTGTACGAGGACTTCCCCACCGACGCGCTGAACAAGCAGGCCGCGCGCTGCATGGACTGCGGCATCCCGTTCTGCCACCAGGGCTGCCCGCTGGGCAACGTCATCCCCGACTGGAACGACCTGGTCTACCGCAACCAGTGGGAGGAGGCGATCCGCCGCCTCCACGCCACCAACAACTTCCCGGAGTTCACCGGCCGCCTCTGCCCCGCGCCGTGCGAGGCCGCGTGCGTCCTCGGCATCAACCAGGACCCCGTCGCGATCAAGCAGGTCGAGCTCACGATCATCGAGCACGCCTACCGCGAGGGCTGGATCGTGCCCGAGCCCGCCGAGGTGAAGACGGGCAAGCGCGTCGCCGTGATCGGGTCGGGGCCCGCGGGCCTCGCCGCCGCGCAGCAGCTCGCGCGCGCCGGCCACGACGTCACGGTGTTCGAGCGCGCGGACCGCATCGGCGGCCTGCTGCGGTACGGCATCCCCGACTTCAAGATGGAGAAGCACTTCGTCGATCGCCGCATGGAGCAGATGACCGCCGAGGGCGTCACGTTCCGCGCCTCGGTGAACGTCGGCATCGACATCGACGCGAAGCAGATGCTCGCCGACTACGAGGCGGTCTGCCTCGCGGGCGGCTCCACGAAGCCGCGTGACCTCGAGGTGCCCGGCCGCGACCTGCGCGGCGTCCACTTCGCGATGGAGTACCTGCCGCTCCAGAACAAGCGCAACGCCGGCGACGAGATCGCGGACGACGCGTTCATCTCGGCGCAGGGCAAGCGTGTCGTGATCCTCGGCGGCGGCGACACCGGTGCGGACTGCCTCGGCACGGCGCTGCGGCAGGGTGCGACCGAGGTGCTCCAGTACGAGCTGCTGCCGCGCCCGACCGCGGAGCGCCCGCAGGGCCAGCCGTGGCCGACGTACCCCAACCTCTACCGCGTCTCCTCGGCGCACGAGGAGGGCGGCGTCCGCGACTACAGCATCCTGACGAAGTCGCTCTCCGGCGAGGACGGCGTCCTGAAGAAGCTGCACGCCGTGCGCGTGGAGTTCGTGAACGAGGGCGGCCGCCAGGTCATGCAGGAAGTCCCCGGCTCGGAGTTCGAGGTCGAGTGCGACCTCCTGCTCCTCGCGATGGGCTTCGTCGGCCCGGAGCAGCCCGGCATGGTCGAGCAGCTCGCGGTGCAGCTCACCGACCGCGGCAACGTGTGGGCGGACGAGAACAAGATGACCAGCGTCGCTGGCGTCTTCACCGCCGGCGACATGACGCGCGGCCAGTCGCTCATCGTCTGGGCGATCGCCGAGGGCCGCGCCGCCGCCCGCGGCATCGACGCCTACCTGATGGGCGAGTCCGCCCTCGAGTCGCCGATCTAGCCTCGCCGCTCCGGCGTCCGAGAACGTGTTCCGGCGATGCTAGAGTCCGGGCATGAAACGGCTCGCCATCGGTATGTTGCTGCTCGTTGGTGTCGCGTGTACGGCGATCGCACCGACATCGGTGCCGCCCAGCCCCTCGATCACCACCACGGCACCCACGACCACACCGACCGCGGCGCCGACGTCATCCGCGACGCCGGCTTTCACGCCGCTGTCGCCCTCGGCGACGCCTCTTGCGTTCAACCCCGACTGGATTCGGATCTGCAACGAGCTCATTGCCAGCAACCGAAGTGGCGTGTGGCCGCTCCGGTTCGATCCTCCGGCACCCGCGCCTGGACAGACGGTGACAGTGACCGGAAGCAACCTCGAGCCAGGGAACTACCGACTCGGCATTTACCTGCCGTATAGCGATGTGGGTGGGCCTGTCGTCGATGTGATCGTGGGCCCGGATGGTTTCTTCGATGCGAAGTTCGCGTTCACCCAGTGGCGTTCAGGCCCCTGCGTGAGGGTCGTTGCGGCCGGCATCGCTCCTACTACCGGGGGATACTCAGCGAAGCCGTTCATCGTCCCGTAAGCACGGAGCCGTGAGACAGCACCCCTACAATGGAAAGCACGCGGTGAGCGGAGGTACGCATGGCCCTCGGCGTGATGCTGGTGATCCTCGGGGCGCTGTTCTTGCTCAACTCGCTCGGGGTGATCCCGGGGCTCGGGTTCCGCGAGCTGTGGCCCGTCATCCTCATCGCCGGTGGCATCACGATCATCTACGACCGCGTGCGCCGGAGCTGGCGCCGCCGGTGACCTCCCGCCTCGGCGACGTGTTCGCGCTGTCGCTGGGGACGTACCTGGCGCTGCTCGGCGCGCTCGTGCTCGTGGACAGCGCCGGCGTGCACCGCATCGGCACGCTCCGCCTCGTCGAGGGCGGCCTCGGCATTGGCCTGATCATCCTCGGCGTGCTGTCGATGCTCGCGGCGATGCGCGTGCGGAAGTTCGCGCGACAGCTCAGCCGCACCTTCGGCCACGTGCGCTCCGCCGAGGAATGGCACGTCGACGACGCCGTGGTGCGCACCGTGATCGGCGACATCCACCTCGACCTCCGGCGCGCGACGCTGCCCGAGGGCGAGACGGAGCTGACGCTGCTGTGCTGGCTCGGCACGATCCAGGTGCGCGCCCCGCGCGACCTCGCGCTGGACGTGACGGCGCAGACGTTCGTCGGCACGGTGGACGTCCTCGGCACGCGCGAGGAGGGCGTCATCCGCGACATCGCGGTGCGCACCGACGGGTACGAGGCAGCCCCGCGCCGCCTCAAGCTGCGCGTGTCGACCTTCGTCGGCGAGTTGCTGGTGGTGAGGAGCGAACGATGAGCGACGCACGTCCCGAGCCGCGCGACGACGAGCCCGCGGCGATCGAGGCGCCCGCGCGCCGTCCGCTCCCGGTCATCCCGACGCTGCAGTTCCTCGCCGTCGACGCCGATGGCGTCGCGTGCGACCTCGACGACCCCGACTGCATCGCGCCGGTCGCGATGACGGGCGACGAGGACGACGCGTAACGCGCTACCAAGCGCCCGGCTACCAACGCGCAGTTACCAGCGAGCAGTGCAGTCGGCGCAGAACGCCGGTGGCGTCCCGGCCACCTCGAGGCCCGCGTCCCGCAGCAGATCGCGCAGCGTGCGCACCGGCAGACCGACCACGCCGCACGCGCAGCCCTCGATCCGCGCGGTGGGCGCGAACATGGGGTCCTGGCTCGCGTAGCCGCCGGCCTTGTCGAACGGCGAGCCCGTCGCGATGAACGCCTCGATCTCATCGTCGGCGTAGTCGCGCATCACGATCACCGAGCGCGAGTGGGTGACGCGCGCGATCCCGTTCGCGACCACGGCGACGCCGGTCACCACCTCGTGCATGCGCCCGCGCAGCGAGCGCAGCATCGCGCGTGCCTCGTCGGCGTCGGCAGGCTTGCCGAGCAGCGTGTCGTCGAGGGCGACGACGGTGTCGCTGCCGATCACGATCGCGCCGGACTGCCGCGCGGCGACCGTGTGCGCCTTCAGCAGCGCGAGGTCCTCGGCGACGCGCGCGGGATCGCGCTCGTCGGTCGTCTCGTCGACGTCGGCTGGGTCCACCTCGAACGGCACGTCGAGCGCAGCGAGCAGCTCGCGGCGTCGAGGCGATCCGGAGGCGAGGACGAGACGCGGGGCCACGCTGCTACTCGCGATCGAGGACGGTCACGCACTCGATGTGCTGCGTGTGCGGGAACATGTCGACGGGCTGGATGCTGCCGATGGTGAAGCCGCCGTCCACGAACAGCCGCAGGTCGCGCGCCAGCGTGCCCGGATCGCACGACACGTAAACCACGCGCTTCGCCGCGGAGTCGAGGATCGCTTGCACCACGCTGGCGTAGATGCCGGCGCGCGGCGGGTCGATCACGACCACGTCGGGCGCGGGCGTCATGCCGGGCAGCGTGTCCTCCACCTTCCCCATGACGCGCGTCACGTTGGTGAACGCGCCCAGGTTCTCCAGCGCGTCCACGCCCGCCGCGGCGGACTCCTCGATCGTCACGACGTGCTCCACCTCGGCGGCGAGCTGCGCGGCGAACGTGCCGACGCCCGCGTACGCGTCGATGACGACGCGCGGCGACACCTCGCGCACGTGGTCGAGCACCAGCGCGACGAGGCGCTCGGCCTGTCGTGTGTTCACCTGGAAGAACGCCGGCCCGGAGATGCGGTACGACGTGCCGAGCAGCGACTCGTGGTACGAGGACTGTCCGCTCTCGAGCTTGCCGTGGGCGCGGCCGGTGCGCCATTGCACCTTCGGCTGCACCATCAGCTCGTCGGTGTGCTCGCCGACGCGCACGGAGAGCTGCCGCGTCTGCATCGTGCGGTCCTGCGTCGCGTCGAGGATCTCGTTCACGCGATCGCTCGCGATCAGGCACTCGTCGATGCGCATGAAGCGGTGCGTGCCGCGCTGCATGAAGCCGATCTCGCCGTCGCGCCGCACCGTGAAGCGCACGTGGTTGCGGTAGTGCCACGGATCGTCCATGCCCAGCATCGGCAGGACGAGGTCGCGCGCCTCGTCGGCCTCGAACTTGCCGATGCGCTGGAGTTGGTCGCGCACGACCTCCGCCTTCAGGCGCAGCTGCTCGTCGTACGCGATGTGCTGCACCTGGCAGCCGCCGCACTTGCCGAAGTACCGGCAGGGCGCCTCGACGCGATGCTCCGACGCACGCAGCACCTGCACGGCGGTCGCCTCGAGGTAGCCGGGGTGCTCATCGGTGATCTCGGCGACGACGCGCTCGCCGGGGATGCCGTACTCCACGAACACGACGCGCCCGTCCTCGGCGTGGCCGACGGCGCGCCCGCCCGCGGCGAACCCGGTCAGCTCCAGCTCGATCGGCGGCAGGGGGCGGTTCGCCTCGCGCGCGCGCTTGCCGGTGGAGCGCACGGGCGCAGGGTCGGGACGGGAGGGCGTGGGCCACACGACCTCAGGAGAGAGGGAGCCGCGAGCGTCGAGGGATGTCATGCCTCGATGGTACGGGCGGTGACGGCGCGCGGCGAGTGGTGGGAGCGGCGGGCGCACCATGCCTCGCCTCGCTACGATGCTGCCGAGGAGCCCGCCATGCCCACATCGCAGCCGCGCACGCCCGTCCCGATCGCCGACCTCATGCGCCAGATCGTCAGCATCCCCTCGATCTCGTTCCGCGAGGACCTCGTCGTCACGGCGCTGCGCGCCTTCGCCGAGGAGCGCGCACTCTCATTCCGCGAGGTCGCCGGCGGCAACGTGCTGATCGAGTACCAGAAGGGGCGCGGCCGGCGCCCGCTCGTCCTCGGCGCGCACATCGACCACCCCGGCTTCATCGTCGAGGCGGTGAAGGGGCGTCGGCTCACGCTCGCGTTCCGCGGCGGCATCTCCGCGGCGTACGGCGTCGGCGAGCGCGTGCGCCTCTACGGCGCGGACGGCGTCACGTGCGGCACGGCGACGATCGCGCGCATCGAGGCCTCCCAGCCACCGTCGAGCGGGCGTCTCCTCGGCGCGACGGCGAACCTCGATGCAGAGAGCAGCGCCGAGGTCGGCGACTACGCGTTGTGGGACGTCGAGGAGTGCCGCATCCGCGGGCAGATCGTCCACGCGCGACAGTGCGACGACCTCGCCGGTGCGGTGTCCGTGCTGGCGGCGCTCGACCGCATGGCCGCGAGCGGCGCGCCGGGCCACGTCCTGGGCCTGTTCACGCGCGCCGAGGAGTCCGGGCTCATCGGCGCTGCCGCCGTCGCGCGCGCGCACGCGCTGCCCGAGGGCGCGCTGGTGGTTGCGGTGGAGTGCTCCTCGATGGCCGGGGGCCGCGCCGAGCAGGGCGCAGGGCCGATCATCCGCGTCGGCGACGTGCAGCACATCTTCTCGCCGCGCGTGACGATGTGGATGACGCAGGTCGCGCGCGAGCTCGCCGCCGAGGACGCCGTTGCTGGTCGAGGCGCCGAGGGGTTCCGCTACCAGCGCAAGCTCATGGACGGCGGCACGACCGAGGCGACGGCGTACGACCTGATGGGCTATGAGACCGGCGCAGCGTGCATGGCGCTGGGCAACTACCACAACGCCGGCGCGAAGAACCGCATCGCCGCCGAGACCGTGCACCTCGGCGACGTCGAGGGCCTCGCGCGCCTCTTCGAACGCATGGCCCGCGACACCTCGCGCGTCGACGCCGTGCACCTCGACGCCACGCGCCGCTGGCAGCGCATCGGCCGCGAGGCGACCGCGCGGCTGCGGGCGGGGAAGTAGCCTAGGGGCGGACGGGCCTAGCGCAATTGCCGCAAGGCTCGTGACCTAGCAGTCGCGCCTTGTCCCATGTCATCTCGTGCAGAGGGCCAGCGCTGCTGCGCGCGCTCGCGCATCGCTCTCGTACATGCCATCGGAGATTTCCGCCCCATCTGTGAACATTCGCGACGTATCCCATGTCGTGACTCCTTCGCTATCTCCCATCGTCGGAGCGCAGCGAGGAAATTCAACCCCAATACAAGAACGCTTCTCATACTTCGTATGAGTTGGGATATAGCGGCCGTCTACATCTCCCCCAGCGCCGGGATCGTCTTCACCGCGGCGATGATCTCGGCGAGGTGGGCATCCTCGTCGGGGGTGGTGGGGTCGAGGGGGAGCGTGACGCGGGTGTTGGTGCCGGCGAGCTTGGCGCGCGCCGCCGCGGGCAGCTCGTCCCACGTGCCGATGACGCAGAACTCGTCGAGGATGTCGTCCGTGATCACGCGCGCCATCTCGTCCCACTGCGAATCGATCGAGAGGCGGCGGAGCTGCGCGGCCTGGTCCTCCCAGCCGTGGAACGTCATCACGTTCGCGTACGAGCGCGTCGAGGCATAGAAGGAGAGCTGGCGGCGCGTGCGCTCGCGGGCCTCCTCGACCTCGCGGGCGTCACGGCCGGTGACGACGAAGCCGCCGCCCTGCACGTGCAGCCCGTCGAGGCTGCGACCCACGCTGCGTGCGCCCTCGTGCAGCGCGGGGATCAGCACCTCGCGCGTGTAGCGGAACGTGCTGAAGGCGTGGATCGTGATGCCATCGCACACCTCGCCGGCGAGGCGCGCGTTGAACGGGTTCACCGCGGAGATCACGACCGGGATCGCGGGATGCTCGATCGGGCCGGGGTTGAAGAACGGGCTCGTCAGGCGGTAGCGGTAGAACTCGCCCTCGTACGCCGGCTTCGTGCCGTGCTGCCACGAGTCCCAGATCGCGCGCATGCACTCCACGTACTCGCGCAGCCGGGGCCCCGGCGGCGCCCACGGCACCGAGAAGCGGCGCTCGTTGTGCGCTTTCACCTGCGTGCCGAGGCCGAGGACGAAGCGCCCCCCGGAGTACCTCGACAGGTCCCACGCGATGTTCGCCGTGACGTGGGGCACGCGCGGGAACGCGATCGCGACCGACGTGCCGAACGTCATGCGCTGCGTGTGCTCCGCGATGAGGACGAGCGGCAGGAACGGGTTGTGCTGCGTCTCGCCGACGAACACGGCGTCGACGCCCATCGCCTCGAGGCGGCGCGCATCCTCGGCGATCGTCGCGAGGTCGTTCGGGATGTCGACACCGACGGTCATCGGCATGGGGCGGCTCCGGCGTACGTCACGTTCGAGGCATCGTAGCGGCCGGTCGCTCTGAAGGTGGCCGGGACGTCCCGCGACCTCCCGGAGGGCGGGCCGGGTATCCCGGCCTGCGCCCGCAAATTAACGCCGTTCGAGGACCGCCCAGACGGCTTCCTCGGTGTCGGCGGTCACGCGGCCCTCGCGGAGCAGGCGCACGACGAGGCGGCTGTCGTAGCCGTCGCCCACCATGCGCTCGCGCAGCGCCTCGATACGGCTGCTGGCGCCGAGCACCACGGCCAGCACCAGCTCCCACTCCAGCGGGGTGCAGAGGACGCCCACGCCGTTCACCTCGACGCGGCAGCGCGCGTCCCACAGCGAGGGGATCTCGCGCGGGGCGAGCGAGTCGTACGGGCCGTGGAAGACGGGGTCGCTGAACACGAAGACCGGCACGCCGTGGCGCATGAAGTGCAGGCGGTTCGCCGCGAGGTGCGCGCCCTGCCCCCAGTCCGGGCGGACCTGGAGCATCTCGCCCAGCGTCAGGAGCACCTGCTCGCTAGTCATGAACTCGAGGTTGGGCGAGTGAGCCGGCGCGCCCTGCAGGCGCAGCGCCGACGCGCCGATGAGCGCCCACGGCGCGTCCGACGCAGCCTCCTCGATGACGCGCACGAGGGGGCCGAGGACTTCTTCCTGCGCCGATTCCGGCGTCTCGCCCGGGTCTCGGGTCACTCGATGGTCCCCCTTGCGATGGGACGGCGCAGCGTGGCGCGGGGCGGAATGGAGGCCGGAGGCGTCCCCGGTAGGCCGATCATAACGGGCGCTCCGCGTACGCGCTCCATCTCCGCCGGGTTCGGACGCACGTGCGAGGGGCGCCTCGACGGCCTCGAGCGCGCGGGTTCGTGCGGGAGGCCGGTGGTACCATCGCCGCCATTCGAGGAGGCCGCATGGCGGAGCCGTGGCAGCATTTCTACCAGTCGCAACGCCTGCGGCTGGCGTACTGGGTGTGGGGCAACGCCGACAAGCCGCCTCTGCTCATGGTGCACGGCCTGCGTGACCACTCGCGCTCGTGGGACCGCATCGCGGAGGCGTTCGCCGACCAGTACCGCGTGGTCGCCTGCGACCTCCGGGGCCACGGCGACTCCGAGTGGACCCGCGGCTCCACCTACGAGCTCAACGAGTTCGTCCTCGACCTGGTCGCGCTGATCGACCTCCTCGGCGGGCGTGTCTCCGTGATCGGGCACTCGATGGGCGGGCGTGCCACGCTGCTCACCGCCGGCGCGTTCCCGGAGCGCTTCGAGCGGATCGTCGCGATCGAGGGCAGCGGGTTCGAGCGGGAGACGCTCCCGCGCGGCCCGCAGCGGCTCCGGGAGTGGGCGCAGCAAGCGCGTGCGCAGGAGCGCCGCGAGACGCGCGTCTACCGGGAGTTCGAGGATGCCGTCCAGCGCGTGCGCGAGGCGAACCCGCGGCTGAAACCGGAGATGGCGGAGCACCTCGCCCGGTGGGGGGCGCACGCGATCGACGGCGGCTTCACCTGGAAGTACGACCCGTGGGCGTTCGCGCTGAGCGACCTGCCGGTGCCGCCGGAGGAGTACCACCAGTACTGGGCCGGGATCACCGCCCCCGTGCTGCACATCATCGGCAGCGACGGCGCGCCTCGACGGCGGATGCGGGACGGGCAGCCGGTGGAGTCGTACTTCGCGGACGCGCGCGTCGATCTGGTCGAGGACGCCGGGCACTGGGTGCACCACGATCAGCCCGCCGCGGTCATCTCTGCGATCAAGGGCTTCCTGGGCACGCCGCCGGTGCGTCCCGCGCGGGACTAGCTCGCCGGGACCGGCATCCCACTGCGGCCCGACAGGAGGGCGGTGACGATCTGGATCAGCCGCTCGATGTCGAACGGCTTGTCCAGGGCCGCGTCCGCCCCCAGCTCGCTCGCCACGTGGAGGGCGTTCGCCGCCGAGACGACGACGACCGGGACCTGCAGCCCCTGCCGCCGGATCTCCCGGTAGAACGTCGGGCCGTCCATCACGGGCATCTGCAGGTCCAGCACGATCATCGCGGGCGGGGCGGCCTCGACCAGCGCGAGCGCCTCGCTCCCGTTCTCGGCCTGCACGACCTCGAAGCCCTCGTCGAGGAGACGTCCGCCAGCATGCCGCGGATGGACGCGTCATCATCAACGATCAGGATGCGATCTCGTACCCGCATGCGCCCCTCCGGTTGTCCAATGCTCACTGTATGCGCGCAGACCTTCAGCCGCTCGGGCCCGTGATTACAGAAACGAAACGATTCGTATTGGCCGTTACTTCCCGAAGGGTGGTGAGAGACTAGGGTGACGGCACACAACAACCAGGGCGGCTCGATCAACCTGACTGCGGGCGACCGAGGGGGATGCTTGGCCGACGCTTCGAACGAGCTGACGAACAATCAGATCCTGCGCGCGCTCCCGGAGCCGGATCGTCGCCGCCTGATCGATGACCTCGTCCCGACCATCCTCGTCCAGTCAACGCTGCTCGCCAATCCCGGCGAGGTGTTGCGGCACATCGTCTTCCCCACCGGCGGCGTGGTGTCACTGGTGACTGGCACGTCCGAGGGCGGGTCGGTCGAGGCGGTGCTCATCGGGAACGAGGGCGTCGTCGGCAGCTGGCACGCGGCCGGGGTCGAGGGCGCTCCGTGGCGGACCATCGTCCAGGCGGGCGGCCCCGCGCTCCTGATGACCCCGGAGGCGTTCAAGGCCCACGTCGCGGAGAGCCCCGCGCTCGCGCAGCTCGTCGTCCGCTACAACCTCGCCGCGCACCTCCTGACGTCACAGTCGGCGGCGTGCAACCGCTTCCACGAGCTGGCCGCGCGCGCCGCCCGCTGGCTGCTCATGGTCTGCGACCGAACCGCCTCGCTGGAGCTGACGCTCACGCAGGAGTTCCTGGCGCAGATGCTGGGCGCATACCGTCCCAGCGTGACCGTCGCGCTGCGCGGGCTGGACCGCGCCGGGCTGGTCGCCGTCAGCCGCAGCCGCATCATCATCCTCGACCGTCCCGGCCTCGAGGAGCTGGCGTGCGAGTGCTACGCGGTCGTGCGTCAGCAGACCGCCGACCTCGTCCAGTCCGAGGGCTCGATCTAGCGCCTCGACTCCGTCTCCGTCCCACCCGCGTGGGGCGTCTCGCTCCGGTACACTGCGCGCTGCAGACGACCGATACGCGCGAGGAGAGACGCATGATCACCCGACTGGACCACTTCGATGTGATCGTTGCCGACTGGGAAGCGGGCATCGAGCAGTACAAGAAGATCTTCAACACCGACAAAGTCGTCTACCCGGACATGCCGGCGCGCGGCTACAAGCTCGCCCGCATCGAGTTCGGCGACCACCAGAGCGTGAACATCCTCACCCCGACCGACGAGGTCGGCCCCTGGTACAAGCACCTCCAGCGCCACGGTGACGGCATCTACCTGGTCGCCATGCAGGCCGACAACCTCGATGAGACCGCCGAGGGCCTGCGGGAGCGCGGCGTGCGGATGCCCGTGCCGATCGGCGGGACGCGCGTCATCCACCCGGCCTCGGCCGGCGGGGCGCTGATCCTGCTGTCGGAGGAGCGCCCGCACGAGTAGCCTCGCGCGCGCCCCTCGTGGGGTACGTCAGCGCCCGACGATCGTCAGCGCGGTCGTGGACGCGAACCCGTTCGGGAACGCCTGCAGGAACGGGGCGTTCACGAACGCCGGCGCCCCGACGATGTACAGGTAGAACACGCCCGTCGAGGTCTGTGCCCACGCGCCGTTCGCGTTGTTCGAGGTGAGCGCCGTGTCCAGCTGGGTGATCGTGCCGCCCAGGAACACCACCTGCGCGAGTCGCGGCCCGGACGGCGGGAACACCGGCGGCGCCGCGAAGCGTCCCGTCGGCGTCGGCGTGACGATCGGGGTGGGCGTGGCCGTGCCGGTCGAGGTCGCCGTCGCGGTGGCGGTCGGTGTCGGGGTGGCCATCGCCTCCTGCGCGACGAGTACGCCGGTCAGGGGCCGACAGCCCACCCGGTCCCGGTCGATCGCGAAGACGCCGACCGCGTTCCCACCGGTGATCGCGAGGCGGTAGCGCGCGTAGGCCGTCTCCGTCGTCGCGTCCCTCGCCTCGAACAGCGAGGCGCTGCCCGCCTCGAGCGGTGTCGACAGCGACGAGAGGTTGGTCGCGGCGCACGCCTCCGTGGGCGCGACCATGAAGCCCGTCACCGCCCCCTCGGCAGTCGTGGAGAACGAAGCGGTCCCGGAGGCGCGCAGCCCCCCGAACGTCTCGCCGGCGAACACCGTCGCCTTGAACGCGACGCCGAGGCGCGGCGCCTCGTCCGTGGTGCGCGCGACTGCGGCCCACGTGAACGAGCGCGGCGCGCACGTGACGCCCTCGTCGTTCGCGACGCCGGAGATCGAGAGGCTGCCCGTGACGACGCCCGCGCGGTACTCGTTCCCCGAGATCCGGAGGAAGCGCGTCTCGCCGGTCGCCGGATCGAAGATCTCCTCGTCGCCGGCCGCGCGCTGGAGCCCGGCGCGGGTGAACGCCAGTCCCGTCGGGTTGATCGTGCCGCTGGCGTAGCAGGAGTAGGTGAACGCCGAGCTGGCAGGGCCGATCTCGATGGTGGTCACGCCCTCGCTGCCCTCGACGATGCCGAGCTTGAACACGGCGAGGTCGGACGTGACGCCGACGTACTCGGCGTCGGCGATCGGCGCCGCAAGCGCGGCCGCGCCCCAGAGCCACGCGCCGGCCACGAGGATCGCCCCCACGACCGCCAGCCCCTGCCCCTTGTCCTCGTCGGTTCGCTCTGCATGGTGGTCCTTCGTCGGATGGTGGGGGTTCGTCCTTCTACCATCCCGCATCGGGCCGTTGCCTGCCAGACCGCGGGCGCCTCGCGCGCCTTGAAATCCGGGGCGCGGGGCCTATCATCGGCCCGCGTCGATGACGCGCAGCCGGCAGGAGTGCCCATGAACGCGATCGAGTTGAAAGAGCGCCTGAAGAGCGGCGGCATGGTCTACGGGTGCATGCTCTCGGCGATGGGCACGACTCGCTTCAAGAGCGCGCTTGCCGGCAGCACGCTGGACTACGTCGTGATCGACAGCGAGCACGGCTCCCGGGACCGCAAGGAGATCCAGGAGCTCTGCGGCATGCTGCGCGAGATCAACATCACGCCGATCGTGCGCGTCCCCGTGCCCATGTCGCACTGGGTCGCGATGGCCCTCGACGCCGGCGCGGCGGGCGTCCTCGTCCCGTACTGCGAAACCGTCGAGGAGGTCCAGGAGACCGTCGGCACGGCGAAGTGGCACCCCCTGAAGGGCGAGTACCTGCGCCGCGCCACCGCGGAGGGCGTCTTCCCGAGCGAGCGCACGAAGGAGTACCTGTCGGAGCGTCGCAAGGAAAGCATCGTCATCGTCGGGATCGAGAGCGTGCCGGCACAGCAGAACCTGGACGCGATCCTCGACGTGCCGGGCATCGACGGCATCTTCATCGGCCCGAACGACATGACCACGTCGCTCGGCATCCCGGACGAGACCAAGAACCCGGTGTACCTGGACGTGATCCGCGACGTCGTCGCGCGCTCGGAGGCGCGAGGCATCCCGGTCATGGTGCACCACCAGAACGTGACGGACTCGCTCGCCTCGATCGAGATCGGCGCGCGGTTCGTGCTGCACAGCTCGGACGGCCGCTTCATGCAGACGGCGATGCAGGAGCAGTTCGCGACGCTGCGCCAGGCCGGCGGCGGCGCCGCCCCTACCGCGCGCGACACGATCGAGACGGTCTAGCCGCGACGATCATCCGAGGGCGTCGCCACCACGGCGGCGCCCTCAGCGTGCTGCACGTGTTGCTGTCGTGCTCGACTACGCCTCGTTCGACCGGAACGGCAGCACCGGGCGGGCCGCCCACTCGGGCTCGGGACCGATGCGCTGGAAGACCATGCGCGACGTGTTCCCCATCGACCCGGCGGGGCCGTTCCACTGCCGCTCCGGCGGCAGGTGGCCCAGCGGGTTGGGGATGATCGCCTGCTCGATTGCGGCCTCGTCGGCCAGTTCGTAGATCGCCATGTGCTGCGCCTGCTCGGTCGGACCGAAGACCGCCTGGTAGCGGAACCCCTGCTCGATGCCGGGCCGCGTGCAGACGTCCTCGACGTGCATGTTGTACCAGCGGTTGAAGTCCGCCTCGACCTCCCGGTTCAGGAGGTCCATCCGCACGACGTACAGGAACTGGCGGTCCTCGAACGAGCCGGACGACTCGGCGCGGTTCTGGGCCGGCATCATGATCGCCTTCGCCGGTGACGACTCCGCCTGGTACGGCCGCAGCGGTCGCCGCGACCACTCGGGCTCCGGGCCGACGCGCTGGTACGCCATGCGCGAGTTGCGCCCCGTGGTGCTGCGCGGGCCGTGGTACTGGTGGTCCACCGGCAGGTGGCCGGTGGGGTTCGCGATCGTGGCCTGATCGAGCGCCGCCTCGTCAGCCACCTCGTATACCGCCATGTAGGTCGGCTGGTCCGAGGGCCCCCACACCGCCTGGTATCGATACCCGCGGATGATCCCCGGCCGGGTCGTCACATCCGCGACGTGCATCGTGTACCAGTCGTTCCACGCCGCCTCTGCCTCGGCGCCGGGCGGCGGATCCGCCCGCACGACATACAGGAACGGTCGCTCTTCGAAGGCCATGTCCCACCTCCTCGTCGGTCCGGGCTGGGCGCCGGCATGCTCGCGCCCAAGTGTGCCCGTAACGTCGAGGTCGGTCGTGACAGACCGCACGAACCGAGCGCCCCCTGTTCGCTGCGACTCAAGATCGGGGCTACGCCTCGAGGATCGCCTCGACGGTGATCTCGACGTTGCCGCGCAGCGCGTTCGAGATGGGGCAGCCCGCCTCGCCCATCTTCGCCAGCTCGCCGAAGCGCGCCTGGTCGATCCCCGGCACCTTGCCGCGCACGGTGAGCGCGCTGCTCGCGACGCGGAACCCGCCGCCGTCCTTCGGCGCGAACGTGACGACCGAGGTCACCGTGAGCCGCTCCGGCGGCGCGTCGTTCCCGCCGAGCGTCGCCGAGAACGCCATCGCGTAGCAGCTGGCGTGCGCCGCGGCGAGCAGTTCCTCGGGGCTGGTCTTCCCGCCGGGCGCCTCGGTCCGCGCGGCCCACGACACCGCCTGCTCCGCGATCGCCCCGGTGCCGACGGTGAACGTCCCGCTCCCCTGCGTGAGCGTCCCGTCCCAGACGGCGGTCGAGGTGCGCGTGATGTCGGCCATGCGTGTCTCCTTCAAGAGCTGCGGTTGGTATAGGCGTCACCTTACAGCACGCGTCGCCGTGCACGTTACGTGTGTGTGTTCGCGACTTCGTTCGTTGTGCCATGCGGATGCATTCACGCGTTCGCGGACGCATGCACGTGTGTGCATCGTCGTTCGTAATGACTCACCCCTCGTCTTCACTCGGGTTCAACTCGAATTCACTCGCTTGGGATGAGCGTTGAATGCCTTCTCTACTGTGCCTCGCCATCTCCCGAAATACGGTTGATCCAATGCAGGGCAGCAGGACAGGAAGCCATCATCACTGCACGTCCACACCGATTTCGCTTACGTACGCTGGGGATCACGACGATGGTGATCTCGATCGCCACGCTTGTCGCGGCGGGCGTAGGCGCCATGCGCCCGCAGCCCGCCTACGCCTGGACTGACACCTTGACCGTGGTCAAGCGTGTCGTGGGCGGCACGGCCACGGCCGGTGACTTCACGATCCACGCGAAGCGTGGAGGCGCCGAGACAGGCGGTTCGCCGAAGGCGGCGAGCACGTCCGGTGTGTCGTTCAGCCTCGAGGCGGGCACGTACACGATCACCGAGACGGGGGCTCCGACGGGGTACACGGCGACGTTCTCGGGCGCGTGTGATGCGAGCGGGACGGTCGTGATCGTGCTGGACGAGTCCCACACGTGCACGATCACGAACACCTTCCACGGAAGCGGCACGCCGACTCCGCCGGCCGTCGTGAACACGAATCCGACTCCGACCTCGACGCCGCCGGCCGTCGTGAACACCACGCCGACCCCGGTGCCGACCTCGACGCCGCCGGCCGTGGTGAACACGACTCCGACGCCGACCTCGACGCCGCCGGGGGTGGTGAACACCACGCCGACACCGACCTCGACGCCGACGCCTCCGGCGCTGGTGAGCACCACCCCGACCCCGACTCCGGTGCCGATGACACCGCTGACGGCGACGCCGCCGCCAGGTACGCCGGTGCTGCCCGGTACGCCAGGGGTGGCGCTCCCGCCGACGGGGTCGCTCCCGCCGTTGCCGTCGCAGATCCAGCCGCCAGTCGTGACGCCCCCGGTGACGGTCAGCGGCCCCCCGGGCATCGTGCGGCCGCCGCAGCCCGGTCCCACGGGTAACGCCGGCCTCGAGAGCACGTCGCAATCGTTGGCCGCTCCGATGATCGCCCTCGGCATGCTGGCCGCTGCGGTCGTCATGGTCCGACGCGCCACGCGACCGCGCGCGGCGCGCCAGTCGTCGCGCAGAGCCTGATCCTGTCGAGGGCATCGCACACAGACGGAGGGGGAGGCCCTAGGCCTCCCCCTCCGCGCGCTCAGATCGATCCAGGTCGTCGTGGGTGCTAGCTGCAGCCGCTCGTCGCGCCGCAGTTCATGCACTTCAGGCAGGTGCCGTTGCGCACCATCATCAGCTGGCCGCACTCCTCGCACGGGTCGCCCTCGAAGCCCTTCTGGCGCGCCTCGAGGATGAGCTCGCGCTCCTGCAGGAGCGTGGTGTT
>CANJBO010000011.1 GCA_947472995.1 Chloroflexota bacterium | reverse complement strand
GTCCGCATCCAGCGCCGCCTCGTGCAGGAGTTCGGCCGCGAGCCGACCGCGGAGGAGATCGGCAAGGAGCTGGAGCTTCCCGCCGACCGCGTGCGCGAGATCATGAAGGTCTCGCAGGAGCCGGTCTCGCTGGAGACGCCGATCGGCGAGGAGGAGGACTCCCACCTCGGCGACTTCCTGGAGGACCCGTCGGCGCTGGCGCCCTCGGACGCCGCGTCGCACCAGCTCCTCAAGGAGCAGGTGATGGACGTGCTGTCCTCGCTCACCCCGCGCGAGCGCAAGGTGCTGGAGCTGCGCTTCGGCCTCGAGGACGGCCGGTCCCGGACCCTCGAGGAGGTCGGGCGCGAGTTCAACGTGACGCGCGAGCGCATCCGCCAGATCGAGGCGAAGGCGCTCCGCAAGCTGCGCCACCCCACGCGCTCGAAGAAGCTGAAGGACTACCTCGACTAGTCGAGGCGTCTTCGACAGCAACATCTGCGGGCCTCCCGGGCGATCGGGAGGCCCGTTGAGCGAGACGATTCACGAGGACCGACCAATGCCGACCTACGAGTACAAGTGCAAGAAGTGCAGCAACCTCTTCGAGTTGCGCCGGAGCATTCCCGCGCGCGACGAGGCGGCTCCGTGCCCCTCGTGCAAGTCGAAGAGCACGACACGGATGGTCGTGCAGAAGTTCGGCGTGATCGGCGGTGTGCGCCCGAACGCCGCGATGGGCGACGGCGAGCCCGAGGACTTCCTCGACGGCGCGGATTTCGGCGGCAGTCACAACCACGGTGGCGATCACGGCGGCGTGAACAACTGGGACGACGATTTCTAGCGACGAGTTTCGGCGGCCTCGATGCGCGGGATACCCGCGCCGGCCGCGCAGACCTGCGGGCTTCGAGTTCGAGCAGAGACGGCTCGCCGACGGCGGGCCGTTTGCATGTCGAAAGGCGTGCTACTCGGCGGCCGTGACGATGATGCCCTCGGCCGCCGCGCGGGCACGGAGGTGGGCGCGGCGACGGCGCTCGGCGCGGCGCTCGGTCCATTCGAGGTAGCCGTAGCCGCCGAGCGCGACCACCGCACCCTCGACGACGGTCAGCAGGCCGACGCCGATCGAGACGTCGAACCAAAAGCCCTGAGGGAACATCTGCACGAGGCGGTCGGTCGCCGGGTCGAGCTGCCAGAAGTCGTTGGCGAACGACACCACGTGGAACAGCAGGAAGAGCTGATCGAAGCCGACCAGCATCGCCAGCGCGCCCACGCCCAGCGCGCCTGCCGTTGCCACCCCGCCGATCTCCGCGAGCCGCGCGAGGCGCCGCAACGACTGCTCGCGGCTCCACAGGTACACGCCCGCGACGTACGTGACGATGTAGACGAACGCGAACTCCTGCAAGTGGAAGAAGAACTGGAACATCTGCTTCACGTCACGCATGTGGATGACTTCGCGCTCGTTGTAGAGCGGCTGCGGCTCGCCGGCCCCGCCCACCTGCACGCGCACGTCGAGGAGCGAGTCCGGGTCGCCCGAGGTGAAGTAGCGGACGATCTCGTGCGCGGCGCGGTCCAGCTCCGGGCGCGCGATGCCGGTGACGGCGGGGATGTTGTACGCGGAGAAGCCGTAGCCGAAGACGGCCTCGTCCGTGCCTGCGATGCGCACGTTCGTGAGCAGCAGGAACACCGGGACGCAGACGACGAAGATCGCGGCGGCAAGCCAGCGGGCGGCGAACATCGTGTCAGTATACTCGGGCGCATGGCCGACTCCCCCGTCCACCCCACCGCCCGTCCGAGTGCGCCGTCCCCGTCGCTCGACGCGCTGCTGATCGCGCTCGATCTCGCGCCGTACGAGGTGCAGGCGTTCGATCCGGCGCATCCGCGCCTCGACGCTGCGCGCGGGCTGCTGGTGCTCACGCCGCAGTTCGAGGCCGCGCGCCCGACGCTCGACGCGCGGTACGGCGCCGACGCCCCTGCGCGCCTCGTGCGGGCCGGCGCTGTCGAGGAGTCCGCCGTCGGCGCGCTGACGCTCGATGCCGACGCGTGGTGGCTGCCGGCGCTCGCACCGGAGGACGACCGCGCCTCGATCGCGGGCCTGCGCGGCGTGATGGAGCGGCTGTTCGCGCCGGACGGCTGCCCGTGGGACCGCGAGCAGACCCCGCAGACGCTGCGCCGCTACCTGATCGAGGAGGTCTACGAGCTCGTCGACGCGATCGACCGCGACGATGCCGCCGGCATGCGCGAGGAGCTGGGCGATCTGTTCGCGCACCTGTTCATGCAGACCGCGCTGGCGCAGCAGGCCGGCCGGTTCACCGCCGAAGACGTCGCGGCGTACGCCCACGCGAAGTTCGTGCGTCGTCACCCTCATGTCTTCGGCGACGAGGAGGCCGGCTCGACGGCCGATCTCCTCGACCGCTGGGAGGCGATCAAGCGCGCCGAGCGGGCTGCCGACGAGACGCCCCCAGGCGCGCTCGACTCCGTCCCCGCGGCGGCGCCCGCGCTCCAGCGCGTGCAGTCGCTGCTCTCGCGAGCACAGCGCGCGGGCCTGGGCTCGCCGCCGCTCGCCGCCCTCGAGGCTGTGCGCGAGGCGATCGAGGCGAACGACCCGCTCGCACTCCTCGTCGCCGCCGTGCAGCTGGCGGAGGCGCACGACGTCAACGCCGAGGAGACGCTCCGCGAGGCCGCCCAGCGGTTCGTCGCGGCGTTCGCCATGCTCGAGGCGGACGCGCGGGCGGGTGGCACGGAGGTCGAGGCGCTCTCGGCGGAACGGCACCGCGAGGTCTGGGACGCGCTCGGCAGGGACTGAGCACGCCCCTCGACAGCGCGCCGCAAGGCAGTCGCAACGTGGGCTGCTCTATCGTGGTCGGGTCATTACGCGAGGGTGCGCTCCGTGCGGGCCCCCCTCCCCGCGAAGGAGATCTCCGATGAACCGTGTCGTTCACTTCGAGGTGCCGTCCAAGGACAGCGCGCGCGTCTCGCGCTTCTACACCGACGTCTTCGGGTGGAACATGCAGCAGATGGGGCCGACATGGGCGACTACATCCTCGCCACCACCACCGAGACCGACGGGCAGGGCATGATCAAGGAGCCCGGCGCGATCAACGGTGGGTTCTTCAAGCAGTCGGACGTACCGGAGCCGCCCCCTCCGTCGTGATCGAGGTCGAGGACATCCGGGCCCACATGAGGCGCGTCACCGACGGCGGCGGCGAGGTGATTGGCGAGCCGCAGGAGATCCCCGGCGTCGGCACGTTCATCGCGTTCGTCGATACCGAGGGCAACCGGCTCAGCATGATCCAGCCGGCCCAGATATAGGTCGGGGCCCGAGGCACGGTAGAAAATCCTGCGCGAGCAGGATCGTGGTATCGTGACCGCGATCACGACCCCTCGAGCAGTGCGCGCGCCGATGGCCGCGCCGCTCGACGCCGACCGTGACCAGACACCGATGCTGGACGACGTGGAACAGGTGAGAGCATGACTGCAACCTCGACAATCATTCGCACGAAGGCGGCTCCGCCCGCCGACTCCGTGGTCACCGCGGAGCGCTTCGCGGAGGGCATGCCCTCCTACGCGGAGTGGATGGCGGCGATCGAGAAGAACAAGGACAACTTCGAGCGCCACTACAACGAGTACGAGCCGGACATGGGCGACATGGAGGCCGTGAAGCAGCTGGTCCAGCAGCACGGCGTGAAGGCGCTCGTGATCGGCGAGGACTTCTGCCCGGACGTCTGGCGCGGCGTCCCGGTGATGGCTCGCATCAGCGAGAACACCGGCATGGAAGTCCGCTTCTTCCAGCGCGACCAGAACAAGGACATCATGGCCGAGTTCCTCAAGGACGGGGAGTTCGAGTCGGTCCCGACCGTGGTCCTGTACGACCGCGACCACAAGTACCTGGGCCACTGGATCGAGCGCGCCGACCGCGCGAACGCCGAGATGCCGGAGCTCCGCAAGCACATGGAGGGCGTCGAGCGCGACACCCCCGCATGGGAAGAGGCCCGCGCGAAGTACACCGCCGGGACGTGGGAGCGCGCCGAGGGCTGGCGCGACGCGCAGCTCACCGAGCTGCGTGCCCTCATCGAGGAAGCGATCGCGTAGCCTCGACCGTACGTTGAGATGCAGCAGGGCCGCCCGAGAGGGCGGCCCTGTTCGTTGTCGTCGCGTGTGTGGCGCGCTAGCGGTTCGGGTCGGTGCGCGGGCGGGGCCGCGGGCGCGGCGTGGGGTTCTCCGGCTCCGCCGGGCGGCGGGCGCGGGGGGCGTCGTCGTCGTCATCGTCGTCGTGCGACTCCGGGCGTCCGGCGGCGCGGCGGATCGCCTCGACGGCCGCCTCGCGCGAGGCGGTGACGCGCGAGGGCTGCGGCTGCTCGGCGGCGGGCGCGTAACGCGGCTCGGCGGGCTGCGTGCGCGGCGTCGCGCAGTACGGGCAGACGCGCCACGACAGGCGCAGCGCGCGGCCGCAGCCGGCGCAGCCCTGCTTCACGGCGGTGCCGCAGAACGCGCAGACGGAGAAGTCGTCCTGCACAGGACGGCGGCAGTTCGGGCACGCCGTCACGGTCTGGAGCTCGGAGAGCAGGGCCTCCTGCTCCAGCTGTCGGTCGTAGGCCAGGGTCAGCGTGTCGGTCGGGCGCAGGATCACGTAGATCGGCAGGCCGATGATCGGGAACAGCACCGCGATCGCGACGCTGATCGCCTGCATCAGCATGTCGGTCGTGCGGGCGCTGATGTCCCGGTACACCCAGATCACGGAAGCGACCCAGAGCACGAGCAAGTAGACCACGACCATCGTCGCGAACAGGCGCGCCGTCGCTTCCCAGCTACCGCCCGGCCAGCTCTGCAGAACGTCCATCGCTTGTCCTCCTCGACGGGTTCAGGCTAGCACGGGCGTCCCCTCTCGGTCGCCTGTGCGGGGCGCGCCCGGTCGCCCGCAGCCCTGTGGACAGGTGCGTTGACCATCGAGGCACAGCCACGCCGCCCGCCGCTGGCCGCCCCCCGGATCGCCCATACAATCGAGCGATGGCATCCCTCACCGACACCCTGAACGAGGCCCAGCGCCGCGCCGTCGAGGTCCCCGGCGGGCCGCTGATGATCCTCGCGGGGCCGGGGTCCGGGAAGACGCGCGTGATCACGCACCGCATCGCCCACCTCGTGCGGGAGCGGAACGTGCCACCGTGGCGGATCCTGGCCGTGACGTTCACGAACAAGGCCGCGCACGAGATGCGCGAGCGCATCGACGCGCTTCTCGGCGGCGAGGCGGCGTCGTTGACGATGGGCACATTCCACTCGATCTGCGCGCGCCTGCTGCGCCGCGAGGGCGAGGCGATCGGGCTGCCGCGTGACTTCGTGATCTACGACACCGACGACCAGATGTCGTTGATCCGCACGATCGAGACCGAGCTCGACGTCGACCAGAAGCGCTTCACGCCGCGCGCGATCCTCTCCGCGATCTCGTCCGCGAAGAACGAGCGTCGCGACGCCTCGGCGTTCCAGCGCGGCGTCGACAACTACTTCGAGGAGATCGTCGGGCGCGTGTTCGAGCGGTACGAGGCCGCGCTGAAGCGCGCCGGCGCCGTCGACTTCGACGACCTGCTCGGCCGCACCCTCGAGCTGTTCGAGGCGCACCCGGACGTGCAGCAGCGGATCGCCGACCGCTACCTCTTCACGCTCGTCGACGAGTTCCAGGACACGAACCTCGTGCAGTACCAGCTGGCGCGCGCGCTATCGTCGGTGCACCAGAACCTCACCGTGGTCGGTGACCCGGACCAGTCGATCTACTCGTGGCGCGCGGCGGACATCCGCAACCTGCTCGACTTCGAGCGCGACTTCCCCGGTGCGACCACCGTGCTCCTCGAGCAGAACTACCGCTCCACCGGGCACATCCTGCGCGTCGCACACGGCGTGATCTCGAAGGCCGAGGGGCGCCCCGAGAAGGACCTGTGGACCTCGAACCCCGACGGCGAGCGCGTCGTCGAGTACGAGGCGACGTATGGCGAGGAAGAGGCGCTCTTCATCGCCGCCGAGGTCAACCGGTTGCTGCGCGGCGACCGCTATCGCACCTCGGACCTCGCGGTGATGTACCGGACGAACGCGCAGTCGCGTGCGATCGAAGAGGCGTTCATCGCGCAGGGCATCCGCTACCGCATCGTCGGCGGGACGCGCTTCTACGACCGGCGCGAGGTGCGCGACCTGATCGCCTACCTGCGCATCGTGCACAACGAGTACGACACGGTTGCCTTCGAACGGGTCGTGAACGTGCCGACACGCGGCATCGGCGCGACGACGGTCGCGGCGCTGATCAACGCATCGGTGGAGATGGGGATCTCCGTCCTCGCGGTCGCGCACCGCGCAGTGAACGGGCTGTTCGGCGACGGCATGCCCGTGCTCAACGCGCGCGCGCTCGGTGCGCTGCGCGGATTCCTCGAGATCATCGAGCCGCTGCACGACACCAGGGACGAGCTGTCCGTCGCGTCGCTCCTCGACCGGCTGCTCGCGCAGGTCGACTACCGCGCCCACCTGACGAAGACCGACCGGGAGCACGCCGACGTGCGCTGGGAGAACGTGCAGGAGCTGCGCTCCGTCGCCGCGCAGTACGAGGAAGCCGAGGAGGACTCGTCGCTGGCGGCATTCCTCGAGGAGGTCGCGCTGGTCTCGGACGTCGACGACCCGGAGTCGGACACGCCGGACGCCGTCACGCTGATCACGCTGCACTCCGCCAAGGGCCTCGAGTACGACGTGGTGTTCATGCCGGGGATGGAGGAGGGGCTGCTGCCCCACGTCCGCGCGCTGGACGACCCGGCGCAGATGGAGGAGGAGCGGCGGCTCTGCTACGTCGGCATCACGCGTGCCCGCGAGCGCCTCTACCTGACGCGCGCGCGGCGTCGCTTCATGTTCGGGCAGGTGCGCGGCAACCCCGCCTCCCGCTTCCTGCGCGACGTGCCCGAGGACGACGTGATGACGCCCGTCGGCGCCCCCGTCCGCTCCGCCGAGGACGCCCTCGACAGTCGCGGCCTGCGCGCCGCCGCGGCCGCCCGCCGCGACGAGGACCAGACGGAGCAGCGCGCGTTCGCCCCCGGCGAGCGCGTGCGCCACAACACGTTCGGCGTGGGGACCGTGATCGGCTGCCAGGTGATGGGCGGCGACCTCCAGGTCACCGTCGCGTTCCAGGGGCAGGGCGTGAAGAAGCTGCTCCAGTCGTTCGCCCGCCTGGAGCCGGCGAACGAGTCCTCGGCCTAGCGTCGTGAGCCCGCAGGTCTGGTTCGGGCGGGGCGGGTATCCCGCCCTTCGCCCGAGAGCTAGCGTCCGAAGCGCTGGCGCACCTCGAGCTGCTGGAGCACGTCGCCGCGCGTCAGCACGCCCACCATGCGCCCGTCCTCGACGACCGGGATCTGGTGGAAGTCGTGCTCGGTCATCGACTGCGTGGCCTCGAGGAGCGGCGTGTCGGGGCCGACGGTGATGATCTGGTCGACCGGCACCATGATGTCGCGCGCCAGGGTGGTGGCGAGTTGCTCGGTCGAGATGCGCGCGAGGTCGACGACGGTGAACAGGCCGAGCACCTGTCCCTCGCCGCCCACGAACAGCGCCCGCTCGCCCCGGCCGAGCACACGCTCGTCCACGATCCGCTGGAGGCTCATCGTCGGGGCCACGGGCTCGGGCGCCTCGCGCATCACGGCGCGGACACGGACGCCCTCCAGCGCGCGCTCGACCATCATCTGACCGTACGCGCTCTCCGAGGAGGACCGGAGGAAGAGGCCGATCAGCACGAACCACACGCCCGCGAGGCTCCTCGTGGCGAACGAGTAGTAGACGCCGACCGCGATCAGCCCCCACGCCAGCGTCGTCCCCGCGCCGGCCGCCACGCGCGTGGACTTCTCCATGTTGCCCGACGCCTTCCACAGGAGCGCGCGCAGCACCCGCCCGCCGTCCAGCGGGAACCCCGGCAGCAGGTTGAACACCCCGAGCACCGAGTTCGTCACGCCCAGGTAGAACAGCACGCTGCCGACGACCGGCGGCACGACGTACGACGCGCCGACGAGGATGGCGCCGATCACGATCGAGGTCGCCGGGCCGGCGAACGCGATCTGGAACTCCTGCCCGGGCGTCTTCATCTCGCCCTCGACGTTCGAGGCGCCCCCGAAGATGAACAGGGTGATCGAGGGCACGGTCATCCCGTGGTGCAGCGCGACGAAGGCGTGCGACAGCTCGTGCAGCAGGACCGAGAGGAAGAAGATCGCCGCCGCGGCGAACCCGGCGAGCCAGCGGAGCGCCGACGACAGCTCCGGGACGAGTCCAGCCACGTCGCCCTGCAGTCGCCACGCGACGAGGACGAAGACGAACAGCCACGACCAGTGGACGCGGATCGCGATCCCGCGAACCCGCCCGATGACGATGCCGCTCCGCAGGTCCATCGTCCGATGGTACCCCGTGGCGAGTGGCCTCGACCGTCGAGGTGGCTAGCCGAGGATCGTGGCGAGCGTGGCGTCGTCGATCGCGACGCGCATCAGGCCGCCGATGCGCTCGACCTTCGCCTCGCCCGAGAAGGAGGCCGTGCCGAACGTGCCCTCGAGGTCGCGCATCGTCTCGACGGTGCCTCCCGGCGCGAGCAGCAGCGTCGTGTCGCGGGTCGAGGCCGCACGGTCGAGGATGTAGGGGCTGGGCTCGTGGCCGCCGGTCAGGATCAGGCACTCGGACCCGGTGAGCATCGCCGCGAGCGCGAGGTCGACCTTCTCTGCCCGCGCGATCACCGCCCGGCGCGGGAAGCGCTGGAAGTAGGCGTCGGCCGGGTCATGCGAGATCGCACCGATCACCAGGTGCTCGCAGACCGCCGCCTCGCCGCTGCGCGAGCGGCTCAGCACCTGCGCCCCGCTCGCCTCGATCAGTCGCTGCACGGTGGGCGCCGCCAGCAGGCGGTCCTCGCCGATCGCGCGCAGCCCGGTCGTGTCGCCGTGGTTCACGATCAGCGTCGCCCCCGCGGGCGCTACGGTGCCTGCCGGGCCAACCACGACGAGCCGCGCGCCGAGTCGCGTCGCCAGCGCGGCCGCATCGGCCCCCGCGGGTGCCTCGAGGATCGTCGTGGTCGAGTCGGTCGCGCTCAACCGCGCGTCGATGGGCATGCCCGTGCTGGCGGCGAAGTCGAGCGTCGCGAACGCGGCGGCATCGGCCACAGCGCGCGCGTCACCGTCGAGGCGCTCGATGGTGACGTTATGTCCGGCGTACGCGAGGCGGTGGGCGAGGCCGACGGCCACCGTGGTGGCCCCGGAGGACGGCGTGTTCCCGGCCACGAGGATGAGCGTCATCGCACTCTCCCGACTCGAACCGTGCCCCTGATGCCCGGAAGGAAGATGCCCGGAAGGAAGACTGTAGTGCCCGCAGGACTGGTGCCGAGGGCCGGGATCGAACCGGCGACACCACGATTTTCAGTCGTGTGCTCTACCAACTGAGCTACCTCGGCGCGAATCCGAACGTGGGAGGCGCCTCGAACGACGCATCCCACCTCGGCAGAGCGGTCTCATGAAGCGCCGCCGGCCAGTCCGGGCATCGTACCGGGCAACGATCTCTCGGACAACATCCGGAGCTTCGCCGGCCAGTCGCGGGCCGTGCACCTGAACCCGCGCACCGTCTTGCTCCACGTCCAGCGTCGAGATCGCCTGATTGCCGTTGAGTCGGTTAGCTCCGGACAGGACCGATAGCTCTCTCACTGAGTAGGGGGTCGTGCGCACTACCGCCGTGTGGAGCGCGACGTGATCGGTGCTCGCTCGGCGTGAACTCGTCGAGGTTGCCGAGCAGCGGCGCCACCTCGTACGCCAGCTCCTGAACGCGCCCAAGGACGAACGGCGCCGCGTCGCAGCGGATATTCACGACGGACCGACCCAGCAACTGACCGGTGCCACGATGCTGCTGGAGGCGGCGCTGCAGGATGGCGAGACCATCGGGGCCTCCTCCCAGCGAGTGGCGAGTGCGCTCGCATATCTCCAGACGGCGCTCGACGAGACGCGACGCATCAGCAGCGATCGGCGTCGGCCGATCCTGGAGACCTCGGAATGTCGGAGGGGCCGCGGCGTGCGGTGCTCGGCCCCGCGAGTTCCGCGGCATCGGTTTTACCGTGGACGACGCACCGACGCCGCGGCTGCCGCCGGACATCGAGGTCGCGCTCTACCGAAATGATGCAGATCGGCGCGCGTCGGCTATCGCCTCGCCGACCTCCGATGATCGAGGCCGCGGTAGCGCTCGGCGGGATAGACGGCGAGCGCGTCAGGGACGGCGCCGTTACGAGACGTGCGGGCCGGATCTCGGATGCTGAACGCGGTCCTAGCGTTCGCCGGAGACGCCGCCCGAGTTGCGAAAGGTGCCCGGGTCAGGGAGGCGCACCAGCGAGATCCCCTGGATCCTGCGCACCTCGTCGATGAGGTCGAGTGGCACGAAGAACACGACCGTCGCCGGCTGGGCCGTGCTCCGGTCGATGTTTGCTCCGAGTGCCCGGAGATCCGCAGCCACTGACGCCGCATCGCGGCCGCATTCGGCGAGGAATCCGATGGTCTCGCCGCGCATCGCACCGCGCCTGGACGAGAGGATCGAAGCGGCGTCTGGAGACGCTGCGGCGACCGATCCGAAGGACACACCGGAGCCACCCAGGGCGACGTCTCGAGCCACGTTGATGATCACTCGTGCTTCGGAGGAGAGGGGTGCGACCCCCACAGGCTCGCCGGGGGTCAGCGTGGTCGTCGCGGGCGAGGACTTCGCGGGGGCGGCAGCCGTCCCGCCACTGAAGGTGACTCGAAGCGGTGTCGCGGCCACCGACGGCTGCTCCGCGCTGCCCTGGCCGCACGCCGCCACGACCACAGTCAGTGCTACCGAGACGAGCGCGACGCCGAAGTCACGCACATTGGGCTCCAGAATCCGGTCCCCGCTGGTAGGAGGTGTCCGGCTACTCTATCTCACCGCATCCTCGACCGGCTTCGTTGAAAGGTCTGCGCGCATGAAGGTCGGCCTGTACCTCACCAATCAACACCGGCTCGACAAGGACATGGTGGACGGCCTGCACGAGCAAATCGCGATGACGCGTCACGCGCGCGATCACGGGTGGGACTCGCTCTTCTCTGGTCAGCATTACCTCAACGAGGGGAATTCCAAGCAGCTCCAGATCGTGCCGCTTTTGGCTCGCCTCTCCGCTGAGGCGGGCGACATGGCGATCGGTCTTGGAGTGCTCCTGCTGAATTTGCACAATCCGGTCTACGTGGCTGAAACGGTGGCATCGCTCGACGTGATCACCGGAGGGCGACTGATCTTCGGCGTGGGACTCGGCTATCGCGACGTCGAGTTCGACGCATTCGGAGTACGGAAGGGCACACGGGTCGCGCGGTTCGAGGAGTGCCTGGAGCTGGTCAAGCGTCTGTGGACCGAAGACGCCGTGACCTACCAGAGCGAGTTGTGCACTCTGGCCCAGGTCACCATGAACATCCGCCCCGTCCAGCGCCCGTATCCGCCGATCTGGCTCGCTGCCGACAACGATCGGGCGGTGGCACGTGCGGCACGCCTCGGCGACACGTGGTTTGTGAATCCTCACTCGACCAGCGCGACGCATCTCCGGCAGATGGAGTTGTACCGGGCGGAGCGTGCGCGGCTGGCGATGGACACGACTCCACGGGACGTTCCCATCATCAAGGAGCTCTTCTGCGCCAGGGACCGGGCCACAGCGATCAAGCTCTGCCGGCCATACCTCGACGAGAAGTACCGCGTGTACGCCAAGTGGGGCCAGGACCAAGCGATGCCGGACGACGAGACGTTCGACCGCGCCTTCGATGAACTGCTCACCGATCGGTTCGTCGTCGGATCGCCGGAGGAGTGCTATGAGCAGCTCCGTCCCTACTGGGGCCAGATGGGGGTGAACCACCTCATCATCCGCACGCACTGGGCGGGCATGCCGCTGGAGACCTCGCTCGGAAGCATGAGCCTCATCTCGGACGAGCTGCTGCCGGAGTTGCGCAAGGTGTGACGGAGGCGGCCGTCATCTGATGACCTCTCGCTCCGATCGACGATGCGATCGGCATCTGCCGCACCAGCTCCCCCCCGACGTCGGTCGTGATGGTCGAGCACCGGCTGGACGTCGAGCGGTCCGACACGCCGACACCGGTCTGCTCAGCGACTCGGCTGCTCCGCCCGCTCCAACAGCGCCTCGAGGAGCACCCGCGGGTTGGCGGGCATGGTCTGCACGCGAATCCCGACGGCGTCGTGGATCGCGTTCGCTACGGCAGCCATCGGCCCGACGATCGGGGTTTCGCCGATGCCGCGCACACCGAGCGGGTGTCCGGGGTTCGGTACCTCGACAAGCTCGATGTCGATCATCGGCAGGTCGTTGGCCACTGGCATGCGGTAGTCGAGCAGGCTGTTGTTCCGCAGCACGCCCTCTTCGTCGTAGACGTACTCCTCGTTCAACGCCATGCCGATGCCCTGCGCGACCCCGCCCTGGATCTGACCTTCGGCGTAGGACGGGTGCAACGCGGTGCCGACGTCCTGGACGCAGGTGTAGCGCAGGATCGTCACCTTTCCCGTGTCGGGATCCACCTCGACGTCGACGAGGTGGCCCGCGAACGTGGGGCCGCCGGTCGCCCCGCCGGTGTCGATGTGACCGCTGACGATGCCGCCGGTCCCCAGCATCTGTGCGGCGATCTCCTTGAACGTCATGCGGCGTTCCTTGCCGTCCTCGTCCGGCGGCCCGACGAGGTCGGCGTTGGCGCTGTAGACGACGAGCGAGCGGTCCACGGACCAGATGCCGGCGGCTCGCTCGATCAGGCGGTCGCGGATCTGCTTCGCGACATGGACGATGCTGGCCGTCGTGCCGGAGGCCGTGCCGCTTCCCCCCGTGTTGTTCGTGAACCCGATGGAGTCGGTGTCGACCGTGCGCGTGCGGACGTCGAGGTACGGGATGCCGAGGATCTCCGCCATGGTCATCGCCTCGGCAGCACGCAGGCCGCCGATATCGACGGCGCCGGCGTTCACCAGCACTGTCCCATCGGTGTTCACCGTCGCGTTGATGCTGTGCGCGCCGGAGTTGGCGTTCCAGAATCCAATGGCGACGCCCCGCCCACGGTTCACACCGATGAGTTCCGAGCGGTAATGGGCGCTGTTCTTGATCCGCTCCATGACCTCGATGTTGCCGTTCGCTGCGAGGACTACGCCGTTCGCGCGGCGCATGCCCTCGCGCGCCGCGTTCTTCAGCCGCAGTTCCATCGGTTCGATGTCGAGACGCTCCGCCATCTCGTCGATCAGCGACTCGATCGCGAACGTCGGTGCCGGCACTCCGGGGGCGCGGTACGCGGCGTTCCGCGGGCGGTTGACGACGACGTCGTACCCGTCCATCTTCACGTGCTCGATCGTGTACGGGCCCAGCGTGGTGTTCACGCCGCCACCGACGGAGGAGCCGGGGAACGCACCGGCTTCGTACGCCAGCCACATCTGCGCGGCCACGAACGTTCCATCGCGTTTCGCGCCCAGTCGCGCACGGATGTACGTGCCGGACGTCGGGCCGGTCGCCTCGATCACCTCCTGGCGCGTCATCGTGAGTCTGACCGGCTTGCGGGCCTTCTTCGCGAGCATTGCGGCGATCGGCTCGCAGTAGATGCGGTTCTTGCCGCCGAACCCGCCACCGATCTCGAGCGGTACGACGCGGATGTTCGACGGTGGCATCCGGAGGATCGTCGCGAGCGGATCACGGACGATCGCGAAGGATCCCTGTGAGCTGGAGTAGATCGTGAGGTTCTCATCGGTCGTCCACACGGCGGTGGCCGTGTGCGGCTCGAGGTAGCCCTGGTGATACGTCCCGGTGTGGAACTCGTGCTCCACGATCACGTCGGCGCTCGCGAATCCGGCCTCGATGTCGCCCTTCGTGACCTCGAGGTGGCTCGCGATGTTGGTCTGCTGGTCTTCTGCCGGCTCAGCCGCCCCGAACGGTTCAGCGGTACGAAGCTCAGGGTGGAGGATGGGAGCGCCAGGCTCCATCGCCCGCTCTGCGGTGAGCACGGGCGGCAGCACCTCGTACTCCACTTCGATGAGGTCGACGGCGTCCTCGGCGATGTGCGCGCTGGAGGCCGCGACAGCCGCGATCGGGTGCCCGTAGAAGAGCGCTTTGTCCACGGCGATGAAGTTGCCGATCACGTAGCGGCGAGGAGAGGTCCCGCCGCGGCCCGCCCCTGCGGGGGCGATGCTCGCGGCCTCGGGGAAGTCGGCGCTGGTGACGATGGCCTCGACGCCCGGGAGCGCGAGAGCCTTCGACACATCGATGCGCTTGATGATCGCGTGCGCGTGTGGGCTCCGCTTGAGCCGCGCGTGAAGCATGTTCGGGAGTTCGATATCGGCGCCGTACTGCGCCGTCCCCGTGACCTTCTCGTATCCGTCGGGGCGGATCGGCCGGGTGCCAATCACGCGTCGAGGCTCTGTCGTGGTCATCGTCTCCACCTCCGGTCGGCGGAGTATAGAACTCTGGACGCGCGACGGTAGATCGAGGCGTCTAGCCGGCCGGCTTCCCTCGAACGATCAGGTCAGGACGAGGGTGAGCGTTGTGCTCTTGTTCACAATGTGCGCAGACGAAGTTCTCGCAAGCCTCGCAGGCCTGAACTGTTGACGATCCGCACTGCATGCAGACGCCGGCACGTGTGGTCTCGCGATAGCTCGGCATCGAGCGATCCTACTCCTGCGAGCAACTGCGGAGGAACCTCGGCGAGTCGAGCATGCGCGCCCACGCACGATGGGGCCTACCGTAAGAGAGCGCTCGCGGACAACCCGTCTCGCGTCGGTGGGATGGCGAGGAGCATGGCATGGCTGCCGGCAATACCCGATGGGTTCGCGTGCTCGGTGGGCTCGCGTTGCTGCTGATCGGTCTGGTGTGGACGCTGCAGGGCGCCGGCGTCATCGGCGGCAGCGCGATGAGCGGGCAATCGCAGTGGCTCATCATCGGCGTGATCCTCGTCGTGCTGGGACTGTGGCTGGGCGCTACCGGGCTTCGCGGTGGGACGTCGCGCTAGCGTTCGCAGCGGCGGAGACGAGGTGAACCTGATGCAGCGCTGGCGCGTCCTCGATGCCCTCGCCGGCCTCCTCGCGTTCGCCGTCGCTGCTGCATTCGCTGAATTGATCGCGGCGGTCGTCACGGTCGTGTCGCCGATTGTTGCCGTCGGCGACGGCGTCATCCGCCTCGCGCCGGCGGCCGCGGTCCACTTCGCGACGAGCACCTTCGGCACATACGACAAGCCGGTGCTCCTGAGCGTCATCGTGGTGATCACGCTCGTCTTCGGCGCGCTCGTGGGCATGGCTGCACGCACGCGGCCGATGATCGCGACGATCGGCTTCACAGCGTGGTGGGCCGTGTGCTCCATCGCCGTATGGGCCGATCAGACGATGGTGGTCGCAGCAGGCGCCGTGATCGGCGGAGCGGCGCTCGCAGGATGCTTCGCGCTCAACCAGATGCTCGCCGCCCGTCTCCCGACCGAGCGTATCCTCGTCGAGCCCGCGAGCCAGCCCACGTCAGCGAACGACCCTCGCCAGCGGACGCCCAGTCGGCGCGCGTTCTTCACCTGGGCCGCCGCGTCTGCGGGCGCATCAGCGGTCGCCGCGGCGGGTGCCCAACGCCTCGGCGGGCGTTACGTCGATGTCGAGGCGGAACGCCGGGCGATCGTGCTCCCCGCCGCTCAGAGCCCGTTGCGCGCTGTTCCCCCCGGCGCGGCGCTGGACACACCCGGCCTCTCCCCACTGATCACGCCGAACTCCGAGTTCTATCGCATCGACACGGCGCTGTCGGTGCCGCGTGTCGACCTCGAGAAGTGGCGGCTGCGGATCACGGGCATGGTGGAACGGCCGCTGGAGCTCACGTACGCAGAGCTGGCGACGATGCCGATCGCGGAGGCCGACGTCACGCTCACCTGCGTATCGAACGAGGTCGGCGGCAAGCTCCTGGGAAACGCGCGCTGGCTCGGCGTACCGCTCCCCGCCCTGCTCGAGCGAGCCGGTGTGCATGCTGGCGCCACGCAGATCGTGGGACGCTCCGTCGACGGCTTCACTGCCGGCTTCCCGACCGAGGTGGCGCTTGACGGGCGTGCCGCCATGGTGGCGCTCGCGATGAACGGACAGGTACTGCCGACGGAGCACGGATTCCCGGCCCGCCTCGTCGTGCCGGGGCTGTACGGGTATGTGTCTGCGACGAAGTGGCTCACCGAGATCCACCTGACCACCCTCGAGGCCTTCGACGCCTACTGGATTCCGCGGGGCTGGTCGAAGCTGGGACCGATCAAGACGCAGTCACGCATCGACGTCCCGACGCGTGGGCGGACGATCCCTGCGGGGCGCACGCCGATCGCTGGTGTCGCGTGGGGCGGTATCCGCAGCATCAGCAAGGTCGAGGTCCGGGTCACCGCAACGAGCACGAAGGACGCTCCGTGGATGATGGCGCGTCTTGGCGATCCGCTGTCACACAGTACGTGGCGTCAATGGGTCCTCGAATGGGACGCGCAGCCCGGGGAGTATGACATCACTGTCTGCGCGACCGATGGCGACGGCGAGACACAGACCCAGGACAGTGCTGCGCCCGCGCCATCAGGCGCGACCGGTTGGCACACCATTCGGATCAAGGTCGCAGATCGCTGACATCGATCTGACGGTGGGTATGTTGGCGCCGCGCGCGCCGTTATGCCGTACAGATGGATCCGGCTGCTGCGCTAGAGGATCCACAAACGCTCTCGCGGAATGAAGTGGCGGCAGGGGAATTAGACTCCCCTGCCGCCGGTCGTGACCTCGTGGAAGGAAGTCACCCGATGAGGATAGCCCCTACGCGCGTACGGTCTCGTTTCGACGGGTACGTACCAGCTGCTTGCCAGGAGTTCGCTGAGCGGCACCCGTTGCGAAGCCCTGCAGTCCGCGGGTGTTGATCGCGCCACCCGCCGGTGCCGGACCACACCGGAAGCTGGCCGACCGCTATCCCGGAGCTGCCACTGAGGCGGGATGATGCGCCTCATCCGATCGAGCCGCACTACGGCAGGCGGGTCGTCTCGTCCTGAATCGTGACGCGACGGTTGCGACCAAAGGGGGCGAAGCTCGCCCAGAAGAGCAGTGACAGGACGAGGCCAATCATGCCGATGATCAGCAGGATGACGCCGACCGCAGTGATATCGATGCCTGCCACGCGGTAGTCGATCGCCCAGGTCAGGATCGCGCCGATTGCGATGACCAGCAGACTCCCCGCGGTGCTTCCGTTCTCCATATCTGTCCTCCATCGCTCACGAGGCAGATGCGATCAACGAGGACGGTCATCCCGGTCGGCATGTCGGCCTCAGACTGTTTGAGAAGACGCTAGGACTCCCCGCGTCACCCCATCGTGACGGAATATTCAGCGGGTACTGGTCCCGCGAGCGATGCCGCAGAGCAGGCGATGCTAGATTGGTGCTCCGGCATACCGGGGCGGGCTATCGCGCGGACGCGCGGACCATCGGATCGAGGCAACGATGGCCCCTCGGATCCCCCAGCGGGCCATCCCGGTACCCCGCTCCACCGGCGATACGCCGCGTGACTTCGAGCTCTCGCTCATGGGGGCGTTCCAGCTGTCCGAGGGCGCGATTCCTGTCATTCTCCCCGGGGGATCCCAGCGCTTGATCGCCTTCCTCGCGCTGAAGGGGCGGCCGATGACGCGCGCCGCCGCCGCCGGTGCGCTGTGGCCCGACGTGTCCGAGGAACAGGCACACGCCAGCCTGCGCTCCGCGATCTGGCGACTCGACAAGATCACGCGCGAGGCGATGCAGGTGGACGTCCTCGAGTTGGACCTGGCGTCAGGGGTCACGCTCGATCTGCGAGAATCGCGCGCGCTGGCGCATCGCCTGCTGATCGTCGATACCCTCCCCTCGGACGACGACATGACGTCCGAGGCGATCGCTGCGCTCACGTCGGAGCTGCTTCCCGACTGGTACGACGAGTGGGTCATCATCGAGGCAGAGGACTGGCGCCAGCTGCGTCTGCACGCGCTCGAAGCACTGGCGGAGAAGCTGTCCGCGGTTGCTCGCTTCGGCGACGCTGTGCAAGCGGCTCGTGCGGCGATCAGCGCCGATCCGCTCCGCGAAAGCGCGCATGTCGCGCTGGTCCGTGTGCACCTCGCCGAGGGCAATCAGTCCGAGGCGCTGGACGCGTACGAGGCCTACCGCACGTTGCTCTTGAGGGAGCTGCGCCTCTCACCGACCCCGCGGCTTCAATCGCTCGTCCAGGAGTTGCTGCAGCCCTGACCTCGCATCACGCTCCGGTGACGCAGACCGCGGAACATCAGGGCATGACGGATCACCTGCCCGGCTCGGACGACGTCACCGCACTCTTCCTGCTCCGCGTCCGCGTGGAAGCCGGGTCGAACCCACCGTTGCGCGCGTTCATGCGCACGACGAGCGACGTCTCACACGGGTTCGAGTCGTCCTCGACCCTCGTCGACGTCGAGGAGGCCGTCACCATGCTGCGGAGGTGGTTGCGGGAGACCCTCGAGCCGCGCGCGGTCTGAACGCGCAGGACCGGTCATGCCTACGGCGTGGCCTCGATCGGCACGAACTCATACCCGATCGCGCGGTGGGTCTGGATGTACTGGTGGGCGTCGCCCCGGGCGTTCACCTTCTTGCGCAGGTACGACACGAACACATGCAGGTTCGCCTGCGTCCCCTCGTACCCCGCGCCCCACACCTGCTTGATCACCTCGTCGTGGGTGAGCACCCGTCCCGCGTGGGTGACCAGCGCATGGAGCAGGCGGCGCTCCGTCGCGCTGAGCGTGCTGGACACGCCCGCGAGCACCACCAGTGAGCGAGCGAAATCGATGACGAGACGCCCGTCCGAGTACAGCTCGACCTCGTGCGCTCGTGGTCCGGTGCGGCGAAGCACGGCCCCGATGCGCGCACGCAGCTCGGCGGGGCGGATCGGCTTGATGAGGTAGTCGTCGGCGCCCGACTTCAAGGCTTCGACGATGGACGAGGAGGTATCGACGGCGGTCACCATGATCACCGGCGCGTCGCTCAGCTCGCGAATGTGGTGCAGCAGTTCCAGGCCGGTGATATCGGGCAGCCCGATATCCAGCGTGATCACATCGAACGAGGATTCCGCCAGCGCGTCGAGCGCCTCGGTCGCGGTGTTCACCACGACGACGCGGCGCACGATCTCCTCGAGGATCGTCTGCATCAACGCGGCGCTGCGCGGGTCATCCTCGACGACCAGCGCGGCGGCGATGCTCCGCTCAGCCTCGGGATCGGAAGGGAGCAGAGTCACAGGTTCCGTTCGAGGCAGTCGCGCGCGGTCAGGGAGCGGCGAACTGTGTCGCGTGCCACGACTCGCCTGACCTCGCACTCTAGTGCGCATCCATACGGCGGCATCACCGGCGGGGCCGGGCTCCAAGGAAGCTCTTAGGCGACGAGGCGCGTTTCTTGGCGAGGGCTCAGGGTCGGTGCCATAGATTCCCCTCCATGAGGTCAAGGGCGTCCGCGACGGACACCGCTCCTCAGCCGCCGGGAGTCACGAGATGCCGCTGACCACACTGCTGAGCCGAATCGGACTCATCGCGATCGTGGTGGCGACGTACGCCTCCTTAGCTGGCACTCCCGCATCCGCATCCGCTGCCACCGGCGGCCAGAACTCGCAGTCGCCGTCCGGATACGCCATCTCCTCCGTCAGCTACCACCTGAACCCTGCGAACCCCGCCAACATCGACTCTCTCTCCTTCACTGCCGCGGGCGGAGCCCGCCCGACCACCGCGCAGGTTCGGCTCTCTCCGTCCTCCTCGTACAAGACGTGCACTGTCAGCGGCACCAGCAGCCCGTGGGCCGTGAGCTGCAGCAACAACGGCGCCTTCAGCGAGACGGTGCGCGAGGCGGTCCAGCTCGACGTGCTGCTCGCCCAATGACCCCCGGGTGACGCCTCGGTGACGAGGGCTCGCGGATGATGCGTAGGCATCGCACCCGGGCACCTCGCAGGGCACAGCGAAAAGAAGTTTCGATTTGACGATGCAGCGACCGCTCTCACTCCTCCTCCGGATCGGCTGGAGCCGGCTCACCGGACAGCCGATACCATTCCGACCCATCAGGATGGGCAGCGGGATGGTGTTCGAGGCGATGACCGACGGCTTCGTGACCGTCGATGAGTCGGGGTCCATCCGCAACATCAACCCGGCGGCGCTGGAGATGTTCGGCTACGAGCGGCCCCAGGCCATCCGGGAGAGCGTCGCCTTGCTGATCCCGGCCTTCACCCCGAAGGACCTCACGGGCGGCATCGGGGATGTGCATCGCGAGGTCGTCGGCCTCCGCGCGACTGGCGAGGAGTTCCCGCTCGATATCATCGTCGGCGAAGGCAGGAGCCGCAGCGGGGATCGGTTCTTTGTCTGCGTGATCCAGGACATCAGCACACGCAAGGCCGCGGAGCAGGATCTGCGCACCCGCGCCGAGGAGCTCGCCGCCGCCAACTCCGTCATCGAGGCGTCGCGCGTCGACGCGCTGCTGATCGCCGAGGAGGCGCCCATTGCGGTGAAATTGCTGGGAGCGGTTGAGGCCCGGTAAAATTAACGTAAACGTTAACGTTATGGATTGGTGCGGCCCCTGCGTGTCGGGGCACATGAGATATCGAGCGATATCCACGTCGATTTATGTCTCGCCAAGATCGCGGCGACATGTCGACATTGGGGACGGTTCTCTGCGTCCGCGGTCACGTTATGTGCGTGCCGTGGCCCCGTTGTTGTGCTGTGACTCACCATACGTTTTCGTCGTGATATCGCCGGTGCGCTTCCTGACTTCTCTCTGATTCACCCGGCTCGGATCTCTGATTCCGGCTCGGAATGCACTCGCATCGCCCTCGTCGTTGAGGCAGAACGGCACGCGGTGCGGCGAGGTGGTCGCGCGCTCAGCGCGCACAGGTGCCGGAGATCGACGCGATGCGCGCGGTCGAGGCGATCGAGGAGGCGTGCAGGGGCATCGAGACAGGCGGGTGTTCGCCACGCTGCCTCGGTCGGTGGGCGTTCAGTCGAGGAGGGAATGCTGCGGCGGAGCCGTGCTGCTCGCGGGGCCGCACGCGCCCGGGAGAACGCCTACGCTCTCCTCATGACAGAACTCGAGTACGGCGACATCAAGGTCACGGCGACGGCGAGCAGCACCGAGCTGACCACCTCGATCACCGCGCGCGAGCGCGGCGACTACAAGCTCCGGTTCGAGGTGGAGACGAGCGATCACCGGCGGATCAAGCCAACGGACGCCGAGGTGTCCGCCCGCTTCTACCTGTCGAACCACCTGATGTACTTCACGGTGGGCCTGCCGGGCGGCCTTCACGGAGCCAACACCCTCCACGTGTACGCGGACGGCGTGCTGGACTCCTCGCGGGACTTCACCCTGCCCGCGGCGTAGCTAGCGCGGCCGGACTACCCGCGCAGTCCGACAGGCGTCGAGGAACCCGGCGAACAGCCGGAGCGCGCCGGCGTCGAGCGCGGGGTCGCCCTGCATCTCGGCGCGTTCCGGGTGCCACTGCACCCCGAGCGCGAAGGCGTGCCCCGGGATCTCGATCGCCTCCACCACCTCGATGCCGCCCTCGTCGGTGCGGGCGGTGGCGACTGCGTCCGGCGCGAGGCGGTCCGGGGTGACCGCCTGGTGGTGCCGGGAGTTCACGCGCATCGACGCCGCGCCGGAGAGCCGCGCGAGGAGCGAGCCCTCGCCGACCTCGACGTGGTGCCAGCCGGAACTCCACGGCCCGGAGGTGCCGGCCCGGCGCGGACGGTGCGGCTCCTCGGCCTCGAGGTGCTGGAGCAGCGAGCCGCCCGCGACGACGTTCAGCAGCTGGAACCCTCGACAGATCGCGAGCAGCGGGAGGTCAAGGTCGAGCGCGCGTCGGGTCACCGCCAGCTCCGCGGCGTCGCGCTCCGGGAACGGGCGCTGGGTGCGTGGGTCGCGCGGCTCGTCGTAGTGCGCCGGGTCGACGTCCACGCCGCCCGTCAGCAGCAGCCCGTCGTACGACGCCAGGTCGAGGTCGTCGCTGAACGCGTCCGGGCTCATCGCGATGGGCTCTCCGCCGACGCGCTTGACCGCGTCGGCGTAGGCCGTCCACTCATCGACGTCCCGCCGGCGCCCGACGGTGACGAGGATGCGCGGGTGCTGGGAGGGCGAGGCGGACATCGGGGGGTTCCTTCAAGTGCCGGCACAGGCTACCTCGTCACGCGCTCATTCCGCAGTCGGCGCGTCTAATCGAAGCACCGGAGAACGCCCTCGAGCGGCGGGACGAGGGCCGGGATCGGGTCGGTTCCGGGCATCTTCCCGCACGCTTCGGCGGTTCGTGAGACCGGGCACAGCCGCTTGCGTCAACCCCCGCGAGGTTTGACACGTCCCGCAAGCGCCCCGTTACCGTTTTCCCATGCCGATGAGACGACACCTGTCGCTTCTCCGGGTCGTTGGTTCGCGTCCGGGCTTCGTGTCCTTCGCTGCCGCGCTCGCGATGCTCGCCTCGCTGACGTTCACCACGTCGGTCGAGGCAGCCAGTGCGCGCATCGCCGCCGACGGCGACTGCCTGAACATGCGGCAGGCCCCCTCCCTCGCCGGCGCCGTCATCAACTGCATCAATGACCGTGCGATCGTCACCATCGTCCCGGGCACCGTCAGCGCCGATGGCGTCGAGTGGCAGCAGGTCCGCACCTCGACGGCGGTCGGCTGGGTGGCGGCCCGGTACCTCGTCACCGTCCCGGACGGGACTATCGAGGCCCCCGCGCCGGCGCCGACGCTCCCCGTCCTGCCCTCGGCCGCCCCCTCGACCCCCGTCGCCTTCGAGGCGCCTCCCGCCGGCGGCATGACCTTCGGCCTCGCGGGCACCACCTCCCCCGCCGCCGTGGTCGCCGCACAGGCGTTCCCGGTCGCCGGGCTCTCGGTGATCGACCCGGGCAGCCAGCGCTACCTCACCTATATCCCCGGCGCGCCCGACTTCGTGAACTCGCTCAACGACACCACGCTTCGCGCGGACAGCGTCGTCATGGTGCGGCGAGCCGGCACGGCGCCCCTGTCGGACACCTCGCCGGTCGCCCCGGCGGCCTCGATGCCCCTGACGGGCACCCCCCGGACGTTCGCCTCCCCGGCGCGCGGGGGCCTGGTGCTCGGCGTCGCCGGGACGAACGACGTCGGCGCACTGATCAAGGTGCAGCCGTTCGCCGTGGACGTGGTGATGGCGCTGGACGTGCCGACGCAGCGGTGGCTGACCTACATCCCCGGCGCGCCCGAGTGGGTCAGCACGCTGAACAGCGTCACGCTGCGACCGGCCGCGGTGGTGTTCCTGCGACGCAGCCAGGCGGCGTCCGACCCCACGCCGGCGGTGACCGCGGCGGCGACGACGATGCGCGTGCCGATCACCTATTACTACTGCACGCGGAACAGCACGGTCGGCGCCGGCGACGGCGGGGGCTTCTGCGGCGCGATGCGGAACGGCTCGGTCGTGCATGCCGGGGCCGCCTCGTGCGACCGCGCGCACTTCGGGCAGCAGTTTCGCGTCGTCGGCGACCCGAACAACCTCGTCTACACGTGCATGGACACCGGCGGGGGCGTGACCTCCGAGCACCGCGACATCTGGTTCGCGACGAGCGCCGAGGCGTATACGTGGTGGCGCGCTGTGGCGCCGGGCGGCTACGGGGCGATCGAGGTGCTGACCGCCGGGACCGGCCGCTAGCGCCGCTACACCAGCTGGCGCGTCCCGGTATCCGAGGCCTGCTGGATCGCGTCGATCAGGCGGTGCAGTTCGACGGCCGTCTCGAAATCGGGTTCCACCCGCTCGCCGGTCCGGATCGCCCGCAGGATATCTCGGTACTGAGCGCCCACGTTCGCCGGCGCTCCCGCCTCGAACGTCGTGTCCACGGCGTAGGCGGCGTCCGGCGGCAGCGGCGCGAGCGCGGCATCGCCACGGCGAGCGCCGACGAGCGTCATATCACCGATGTTGGTGCTTCCCTCCGAGCGGAGCACGAGCGCGCCCTCGGTGCCGTGGATCTCGAAGAACAGGCCGGTGCCGAAGAGCGGCACGCTCTGGATGTGCGCGGACACCACCGCGCCGTTGCGCAGCCGCCCCTTCACCGCGATGTTGTCCGGCGCGGTCGCATGGATGATCTCGTCCGTGCCGGTGACGCTCACCCGCGGCACCTGCGTCGAGACGATCGCGCTCACCTCGGAGAACTCGCCGAGCACGAAGCGCAGCGAGTCGAGGCTGTGGCCGGCGCTGATCGTGAGCACGGTCGCCCCCGTCGTCACGTCCGCCAGGTAGGTGTTGTCGGGTGTGCGCACGCCGGCGCCGGTCACGGTCGACACCATCGTGCATGACAGGAGATCGCCGATGTACCCGTTCGCGATCAGGTCGCGCGCGCGGCGCATCTCCGGGTTGCTTCGCCCCTGCAGTCCCACGTGCGCCACGACGCCCTGGCGCTGAGCGGCGTCACGCAGCTGCGTCGCCTGGTCGAGGTTGACGGCCAGCGGCCATTCGCAGAAGACGTGCTTGCCGGCCTGGAGCGCTGCCATCGCCGGGGCGAAGTGGCCGGGAACGCGCACGGAGACCACCACTAGGTCCACGGTCGGATCGGCGATCAGCGCCTCGAAGCCGTCGTAGGCGGCGGGAATGCCGAAGCGGTCCGCGGTCTGCTGCGCGGTGTCGAGGTGCGCATTCGCGACCGCGCGCACCTCGAACTCGGGGAGGCGGGACAGCGCCGGGAGATGCGCTCGTGTCCCCCAGCCGTAGCGCACGTTCGCGCCGACGATGCCCACACCGATGCGTCCATCCGTCATGGCGTCCACCTTCACCCGTTGCCCGATGGGTACGCGCGCCCGGGACGGGCTACTCGGCGACCGAGGCCTTGCGCTTCTCGTCCGGCTCGCGCCGGTACTCCTCCAGCTCGCGGCACTCCCCGCCCTCGATCTGGTACACGCGCGTCGCCACGCGCTCCAGGATCGCCGGGTCGTGGCTCGCGCACACGATCGTGCCGTCGTAGGACTCGAGCGCCTCGACGAGCCGGCGGCGCGTCCCGACGTCGAGGTGGTTGGTCGGCTCGTCCAGCAGCAGGACGTTCGAGGGCTCGATCAGGAACTTCGCCAGCGCGACGCGGCTGCGCTCGCCGCCGGACAGCACCGAGATCGGCTTGAACACGTCGTCGCCGCGGAACAGGAAGCGGCCGAGGATGCCGCGGAGCGCCGAGTCCGGCTGGTCCGCGGCGACCGAGCGCACCTCGTCCAGCATCGTACGGTCGGCGAGCAGCGCCTCGTCCTGGTGCTGGTCGTAGTAGCCGGTGCGCGCGCGGGAGGACCACTCGACGGCGCCCTCGGTCGGCGGCTGCTTCCCGGCGATGATCTTCAGGAGCGTCGATTTGCCGCTGCCGTTGGGGCCGAGGAAGACGACCTTCTGCCCGCGCTCGACGAGCATGCTCACGTCGACCAGCACGATCTGCTCGCCGAACGTCTGCGCGACGTGGGCGACGCGCAGGACGTCGAGCTCGGTGCGGCCCGATGCGCGCAGCTGGAAGCCGACCTCGCGCTCCGCCTGCTGCACCTCGATGCGCTCGATGCGGGCGACGGCCTTCTCACGCGACTTCACGGCAGTGGCCTTCGTGGCCTTCGCGCCGAAGCGCTCGATGAAGCGCGTCTGCTTGGCGATCTCGCGGTCCTGCCGGGCGGCGGCGCGCGTCTGCTGCGAGATGCGCTCGGCCTTCTGGCGCTGGTAGTCGCTGTAGTTGCCGGTGTAGGACTCCACGCGGCCGTCGCGCAGCTCCAGGATGCGGTTCACGACCACGTCGTGGAACTCGGAGTCGTGCGTCACCAGCAGGATCGCGCCCTTGTAGTCCGACAGCTCGAGCGCGAGCCAGTCGCGTGAGGCGACGTCGAGGTGGTTGGTGGGCTCGTCCAGCAGCAGGTTCGGCGGGCGGTGCACCAGCACCTTCGCCAGCCCGACGCGCATCCGCCAGCCACCGGAGAACTGCCCGCACAGCTTGCCGCGGTCCTCGACCGGGAAGCCGAGGCCGTCGAGGACGCGCCCGATGCGCCGGTCGATGCGGTAGCCGTCGAGCGCCTCGAAGCGCTCGAAGAGGCTCGTCTGGCGCTCGATCAGCGCGTCGAGGTCGCCGTCGCCCTGCACGATCTCCGCCGCGACCTCCTCCAGCTCGCGCTCGATCGCGCGGGCCTCCGGGAAGGCGGTCCACATCTCCTCGACCAGCGTCTTGGTCTCGTCGAGGTCGGCGTCCTGTCGGTGGAACTCGAGGTCGCCGCCGCGCCAGCCCGCCGCGCCCTCGTCGGCCTCGTCGTCGTGGGCGATCAGGCGCATCAGCGTGGACTTGCCGGCGCCGTTCGGGCCGACGAGGCCCACGCGCTCCCCATCGCCGATGGCGAAGGAGACGTCACGAATGACGTGGTCGCTGCCGAAGGACCGGGCAAGGTGTTCCGCAAAGATCATGCATACAGGCTAACCGGCGATCGCCGCGAGGGCGATCGGGGTGCGGTTAAGAGCTGGTGACGTCCGGCGACAGCCGCGCATCACCGGCGTCACGCCCCGTCGAGGACGCTGAACGCGTCGGTCTCCTCGAGGGCGCTGGCGAGGCGGGCGAGGCCGACCTCGTGGACGCGGGCCATGCGCTCGTTCGGCTGCTCGGCCCCCGCGCCGATGAGGAAGACGACAAACCCCAGGAGCAGGCCGCGGCGGTAGTCGTCCCAGCCGGCGGCCGCGTCGTACCCCTGGACGCCAGCGGCGCGGAGCGCGTCCAGGTACGCCTCGATCAGCCCGCGCTCGTGCGTGCGGCGCACCGCCGGGTCGAGGTCGAGGCCGATGAAGTACGCGACGTCATACATCCCACGGCAGCGGCAGACGAACTGCCAGTCGATCGCCGTCACGCCTCCCTGCTCGTCGAAGAACAGGTTGTCGAGGCGGTAGTCGCCGTGCACCACGGTCACCGGCGACGAGGCCATCCGCCGGAGCAGCGACACGTAGCCCTCGACGAGCGCCGGCATGCGTGCGGCGACGGCGGGCGGGAGCGCCGAGGCTTCGCGGGCACGCGCCCACGCGCGCTCGACGGCGCCCTGCACCCGCTCGGCGCGGTCGAGGCCGATCGTCGTCTCGGGCATCGCGTCACCGGCCGGCGGCGGCGCGTCCCACCAGCGGGCGTGCAGGCGCGCGATCGCCTCGACGGCGGCGCGCGCGTCCTCGACATCGCAGCCGGCGATCTGATCGCCCTGCCGCCACGCATCGAGGTCCTCCAGCAGCAGCACGTAGTCGCCGCCGTCGGCAATCGAGGCGGCGTAGCACCGGGGTGTCCGCACGCCGCTGCCGGCCGCGAGCGTGGTGTAGAACGAGACCTCGCGCTCGTACCAGCGCTGAAACGCCGCCGTGCGGCGAGGCCCCTGTCGATCCGCCGGGAACTTCGCGACGAGGCTCGCCGGCCCGTCTCCCTGCGCGTACGCGATCCGCACGCGGTAGGTCTCCCCGTTCACGCCGCCGAGGTCGCCGATCGCCTCGACCGTGACGCGTTCGATGACGGTCGCATCGGCGAGCGCGCCCGCGTCGTGCAGCGCGCTGCTGAGCCACTCGACGGTGATCTGGCCGGGGGTGGTGGGGATGACGGAGTGGTCCGAGGTCATGGCGCGGATGATAGCGGCCTGCCGCGCCGAGGCCCGGCGCCGGCGCCTACGCCGCGAGCGCGACCTCGACGAAGCGCGCGCACTCGTCGCCGGGGAGCGCCTGCGCGTAGTAGAAGCCCTGCACGATGTCGCACCGCGCCGCCCGCAGCGCCGCGAGCTGCCCCTCGGTCTCGACGCCCTCCGCGATGACGAGGAGGCCGAGCGCGTGCCCGAGCGCGATCACCGCCTCGACGATCGCGAGCGCGTTGCCGGGGGAGTCGATCCCCGCGATGAAGGAGCGGTCGACCTTCAGCGTGCGGACCGGCAGGTCGCTGAGCCGGGTGAGCCACGACTCCCCGACGCCGAAGTCGTCGATCGCCGTCATCACCCCCAGGTCGCGCAGCTCGTGCAGCATCCCCAGCACCGACCCGAGATCGAGGACGGCGGCCGTCTCGGTCAGCTCGAGCTCCAGCATCTCCGGCGGCAGCCCGGTGTCCTCGAGGATCCCGCGCACCACCTCGCCGAGGTTCGGGACGAGCAGCTGCCGCGGCGACAGGTTCACGGCGAGCCGCACGCGGCGTCCCCCGTTGGTGAACCACCGCTGGACCTCGTGGCAGCCGGTGCGGAGCACCCACTCGCCGACCTCGATGATCAGGCCGGTCTCCTCGAGGAGCGGGACGAACTCGTCGGGGGGGACGAAGCCGCGTGTCGGGTGCTGCCAGCGCAGCAGCGCCTCCACGCCGACGACCGTGCCGGTCTGCGTATCGAGCTGCGGCTGGTAGTAGACCTCGAACTCCTTGCGGTCGACGGCGGAGCGCAGGTCGACCTCCAGCTCCAGGCGCAGGCGGGCCGGGTCGCTCGCCGCCTCGGAGCCGATCGTGTAGCCGTCGCGGCCCTGCTGCTTCGTCTGGTGCACGGCGGCGTCGGCGATGCGGATGAGGTAGTCGGCGTCACCGTGATCGCCGCTGGAGACCGCCACGCCGATGCTCACGGAGAGCTTGAGCTTGTGCCCCTCGTGGTCGAACGGCTGGCGGAACGCGGCCGACACGCGGCGCGCGATGCCCTCCGCCGCGGCACGCCCGCCGATGTCCGGCGCGAGCAGCAGGAACTCGTCGCCGCCGAACCGCGCGAGGATGTGCTGCGGCATGACGTGCTGTCCGAGGCGCTCGGCGACCGCCTGCAGCAGCCGGTCGCCGCTGGTGTGCCCCAGCGTGTCGTTGATCAGCTTGAAGCGGTCGATGTCCAGCAGCAGCACGGCGACGGAGCGGCGCTGGTACTTCGCATCGATCAGCGCGCGCTGCACGTGGCGGTCGAACAGCTCGCGGTTGGGGAGGCCCGTCAGGCGGTCGTAGTCGGCCATGCGCCGGATCGCCTCGGTGGTGCGGCGCGACTCCGTGAGATCGTGCACCTCGATCAGCGTGCCGGTGTTGCGGCCCGCCTCGCGGACCGGCGACAGCGTCAGCTCGACGTCGAGGGGCTCGCCGTCGGCGCCGCGCAGCTGGAACTCGTACTGGCTCGGCACCGCGTCCGACCACATGCGGGAAGCCATCAGCGCCACGAACTGGTCCACCTGCGCCGACGGCACGACGTCCGCGACGGTGGTGCCGACCATCTCCTCCGCGCTCTTCCCGAACAGCGCGCGCAGCGCCGCGTTCGTGAGCAGCACGCGCCCGTCGGTCGCGACGAGCATGATGCCGTTGCGCGCCGTGTCGAGGGCCGCGCGGAAGCGCTCCTCGCTCTCGCGGAGCGCGCGCTCGCTCTCCAGGCGGTCACCCTGATCGCGCACGACGCCGCGCAGCGCGACCAGCGCACCGTGCTCGCGCACCGCCGTGACGCTGGCGGACAGGTGCACGCGCTCACCGCTGGCGTGCCGCCACGAGGTGTCCCACGTCACGGCCCCGGCAGCCTCGATGACGCGCGGGTCCTCGCCGCGGACGAGCGCGGCGTCGAGGTACGGCAGCGGCCCATCGACGAGCTCGCGCAACGACATCCCGACCAGCGCCGAGGGCTGGCGGCCGAGCAGCCCGGCCGTGGCGATGTTGGTGAACGTGATCACGCCGTGGGCGTCGGTCTCGAAGAGCAGATCGGGGATCACGCGCTCGATCGTCGCGAGGCGTCGCTCGGCCTCGATCGCGGCGTGCTCGGCGCGGCGTCGCGAGAGCACGACGCCCGCGATGCACAGGCAGGCCGCTACCGTGATCGCCGCCTCGGCCCAGAGCGGCAGGCGATCGACGAGCATGCCGAGCAGCCCGAGGGGGGCGACCGCCAGCAGCAGCCACATCGGGACGTCGCGCACCGCGAGCAGACGTGAGCGGCCGATGGCGGTCCTCCGGATTCCCCAGTCGTCATCGGGGAATCATCGACCGCCCGCCCGCGCTTCCGCAGGACTCCTCGCCGGCTACGGGGTGAGCGGGCCGAACGGCGCCAGCTGCGCGTCCACCTGCGCCCGGTCGCCCGCGACCGCGATCGTCATGGCGTCGCTGCCGAGGTACTCGGAGGCGATGCGGCGCACCTCGTCGGGCGTCACGGCGCGGACGCGCTCGACGTAGGTCGCCGAGTACGTCGCGTCCAGCCCGTGCAGGTCGAGGAACTCGAGGTGGTCGAGGATGCCGTTCGGCGTGGCCTGCCGGATCACGAAGCTGCCGGCGGCGTAGTTCTGGATGCCGACCAGCTCCTCGGCGGGCGGGGCCTCCGCGCGCAGCCGCTCGATCTCCTTGAACATCTCCGACAGCGCGGCGCCGGTCACGTTGGTCGTGACGTCCGCGATCTCGATCCACGTCGAGTCGTGCGGGCGGCTGGAGATCACGCCGCGCGGCGAGTACGTGTACCCATTCGCCTCGCGGATGTTCATCGTGATCCTCGACGCGAACGAGCCGGCGAGCAGCGCGTTCGTGACCTCCAGGGCGACGTAGTCGGGCAGCGTGGGGTCGGGCACGGCGCGGCCGACGTACATCGTCGACTGCTCGGCGCCCGGCCGGTCGATCAGGTGGATCGAGGGGCCGCGGGCGGGCGTCGGCGGACGGTCCACCGGGGCGGCGCCGGGCTCCCAGCCCTCGAAGGCCGCGCGCCAGGCGGCGATCGCCGCGTCCTCGTCGAACAGGCCGCCGACGAGGAGCAGCGCCCGCTGCGCGCCCGTCTCGGACGACCAGAACGCGCGTGCCGCGTCCGCGTCGAAGCCCTCGAAGGCGGCGGGGTCGGGGATCACGCGCCCGTACGGGTGGTCCGGGTACAGCGCCGCGCGGAACGCCGCGTACGTCACGTACTGCGGCTGCGCCAGCGCGAGGTCGAGGCTTCGGCGCAGGTCGGCGCGCAGGCGCTCCGCCTCGGCCGCCGGGAAGCGCGGCTGCCGCGCGACCTCCGCGAGCAGCGCGATCGCCTCGGGTGCGTGCTCCGCCAGCACCTCCGTGCTCAGCACGGTGGTGTGCTCGCCCGCGGCGATCGACAGCTGCCCGCCGATCGCCGCCATCGCGTCCGCGAAGGTCGAGGCGTCACGCACCTCGGTGCCCTCGCGCAGGTAGTCGTGCACGAAGCGGTCGAGCCACGCGCGTCCGGCCGGGACGTCGGCGGAGCCGGTGCGCAGGACGAGGCGGACGGAGGTCAGCGGCACCGCGCCCGCGTGCACGAACGTGGCGCGCATCCCGTTGGGCAGGCGCTGCTCGTTGCGCGGCAGGATGATCGCCGCCGCCGGCGCACCGAGGACCGGTCGAGGCGCGCTCATGCGGCACCTCCAGCCTCGGCGGGGACGCTTGGCTCGGCGGCTCCGGGCTCCACCGTGAGAATCGTGCGGTTCGAGGGGCGCAGGTACTCACGCGCCGTTTCGAGCATCAACTCGGGCGTGACCGCCGCGAACCGCCCCTCGATCGTGTTGACCTGCCCCGCGTCGCCCTCGAGCAGTTCGAACGAGGCCAGCAGGTCGGCGCGCCCGGCGCCGGGGTAGTACGTGTCGTTGATCGTCCCGTACAGCGACGACCGGGTCTTCACGAGCGCGCGGTCGAGGACCGCCGCCGCGATCGGCTCCGTGCGCACGCGCTCGATCACCGCGTCGAACGCCTCGAGGATCGTGTCAGTGGCGACGTCCGTGTCGTGGACGAGCTCGACGGTCCAGAGCAGCGGGGTCTGCGCGTTGTGCATGTGGCCGAGGAAGTTGATGCCGCCGTCCACGCTGCCGGTGAAGCCTCGCCGGCTCACGAGCTCCTGGTGCAGCAGCGAGTCCTCGCCCTGCACGAGCACCTGGTCGAGCAGGCCGAGCGCGTAGTACTCGCGCGATCCGCTCTCCGGCGTGTGGTACGAGACGGCGAGCGCGGGCTTGTTCGCCAGCGCGTCCACGCGGCTCGCGCGGCGCTCCGTCTCCTGTCGCGGCTCGGTGCAGTCGGCGGGCGTCGGTGGCGGCGCGGCGGGGATGTCCTCGAAATAGCGGCGCGTGAGGTCGAGGGCGTGCGCCTCGTCGAAGTCGCCGACCACCACCAGCACCGCGTTCGCCGGCGAGTAGTACGAGTCGAAGAACGACTGCACGTCGTCGAGGCTCGCGGCGTCCAGGTCCTCCATGTCGCCGTAGCCGTTGTGGCTGTTGTGCCAGTTGGTGAAGGCGATCGCCTGCATGTCGAGCCACGGGAAGGAGCCGTACGGCCGGTTGAGCACGTTCACGCGGATCTCGTTCTTCACCACGTCGCGCTGGTTGTCCAGCTCGGCCTGCGTGATCACCGGACCGCGCATGCGGTCCGCCTCCATCCACAGCGCGAGGTCGAGGGTGTGCGAGGGCATCGCCTCGAAGTAGTTCGTGAAGTCGTACCTCGTGGAGCCGTTGAGGTTGCCGCCGTTCTGCTGGACGAGGCGGGCGATCTCCATCTTCGCCATCGACTCCGAGCCCTGGAACATCAGGTGCTCGAAGAGGTGTGCGAACCCGGTGCGGCCGCGCGGCTCGAGGCGCATGCCGACGTGGTAGTACACCGCGACGCAGATGATCGGCGCCGAGTGGTCGGTCGAGAACACGACACGCAAGCCGTTGCTCAGCTGGTGCCGCGCGACGGGCAGGCGCAGCTCGAAGGGACGTTCACGGGTCGAGGTCACGCAAGGCTCCCGCCGCTGGCAGTGCACGTTGAGGGATGCACTCATCGTAGCGTCTGCGGCGCGGGTGACCGCAAGACGCCGCGCCGTCCTCGGTCAGCGCACGCCGAGCACGCCCCGGATCGCCGCCTCGACCTCCGGGCGCGGCGCGTACGCCTCGAACCGCTCGGCGATCTTGCCTGTGCCGTCGATGACGAACGTCCACTCATCGGTGCGGAGGCCCCACTCCTTCAGCAGCGGCGACCGCACCGCGGCGTCGAGGTCGCCCTTGATGTCCTGCGGGTTCTCGTAGAGGTCGACGTGGATGAAGTCCACGCGGTCGCCGTACGCCTGCACCAGCGCCGAGGCATCCTCGACCTGCGGGCCGCAGAGCGGCGTGGTGCAGAACGCGGGGCTCGCGAAGATCACGACGACGGGCCGGTGCGCCGCGAGGCTGTCGGCGATGCGGTGGCGGTAGAGCGCGGGGTCCGGCGCGCTCCCCGTCGTCAGCCGGTTCAGCGACGGCACGTCCGAGGCGATGCGGTTCTTGCTCGCCGGGGCGACCGCGCCGACCACCGGCGCCGAGGCGCGCTCGGCGATCGTCACCGGCACCGTGATCGAGGCGACCGAGCCGTTGGCGCGCGGCACGCTGGCGACGATCGTCCACGCCCCGGCCCGGTCGAAGGTCAGCCGTGCGGCGTAGAGGCCGCGCCCGCCGTCCGGGAACGGGTGGAAGTCGGCGGCGGCCTCCTCGGCGGGGGATTGGAGCGAGCCGCTGCCGCCGGAGCGGTAGGAGCGCAGCGTCAGCGCGGGGAAGCGCACCAGTCCGCGCTCGTCGCTCAGCGCCAGCGCCACGCGGAACGTCCCGACGCCGAGGTCCGGCGTGCCGAGGATCGCGGTGATCCCGGTCGCGCTGTCACGGACCACGGGGTACCCGCCGGCGAAGCGGTCCTCGACGGTTGTCGTCGCCGCGCCGCGACACGACATGACGAGCAGCGCAGCGATCACGCACCCGACGAGGACACCCGGCCGCACGCCGGCTCGCATCGTCCGGAGCCGCCTCATGAGCCGGACGTGTACGCGCCGAACGTCACGGCGTACATCGCGAAGTCGGGGGAGTTGGACCGCAGCTTCAGCTCGTGGTCGCCCAGCGTGGGCAGGATCACGAGCCCGTACATCTTCGGCAGATCGACGGTGACGAGGCTCCGGCCGGCGGCGTCGAAGCGCACGTCCGTCCCGGCCTCCTCGCGCTTGAGCGGCCGGCCGTCGAGCTCCACGACGACCTCGTAAGGGGTGCCCGGCGTGCGCGGCTGCATGACGACGTTCACGCTGCGCGCGATGAAGCGGAATGCGAGGTAGTCCTCGAGGCTCGTCGTGGCGCGCGCGTGGACGATCGCCTCGCGCTCGCCGCGCCACGTGCCCTGCAGGTACCACACGTCCTTGTCGCGCTGCCCGGTGACGTCGGTGTAGTCGTGCGTCTGGTCCGGCCCGCCGTAGTAGGCGCGCTGCGCGGCGTACACGCCTCGGGTGTCGAAGTTCCGTTCGTAGCCGCCGTACAGCTCGCGCGTGATCGTCGCGCCGGTGTCGCGCTCGGGCGCTGCGAGGCCGCCCGTGGGGATCGCGCTCACGTCGCGCCCGGCATCGGTGAGCGCCGCGCGGATCGCGCGCTCGGTCGCGTCGTAGTCGCCCTCGCCGAAGTGGGTGTAGCGGATGCGCCCGTCGGCGCCGAGGAGGTACTTCGCGGGCCAGACGTTGTTGCGGAACGCGCGCCACGTCTTCATGTCGTTGTCGAGCGCGACCGGGTAGCGGATGCCCTCCGCCTCGACGGCGCGGCGCACGTTCGCCGGGTCATGCTCGAAATCGAACTCCGGCGCGTGCACGCCCACGATCGTGAGGCCGACGCTCGCGTAGCGGTCCTGCCACTGCTTCAGGTAGGGCAGCGTGCGGATGCAGTTCACGCACGTGTATGTCCAGAAGTCCACGAGGACGACGCGTCGCTGCTCGCGCTGCGCCGCGAGCGTCAGCGGCTCGCTGTTCGTCCAGTCGGTGAGCCCGGCGAACTCGACGCCGCTCGGCCCGCCGAGGACCGCGGGCACGCCCGGCGCGGACCGTCCGAGACAACCGCTCCCCGCGACAAGTGCGAACGCGAGGAGGACGGCCAGCAGGGCTACTGACCGGAGACGTTGGGCGGTGCGCCGCATGCGGTCGAGCCTTCCTCGGTGGGACGTTCATGGTACGGCCGATCGCGCGGGCGCTCCTCGCCGCGACGCGTCTACCGGGCGGCGCTGCTACGATGACGCCGTTGCCGAAGTGGCGGAATGGCAGACGCGACCGACTCAAAATCGGTTGGGGCAACCCGTGTGGGTTCGACTCCCACCTTCGGTACCAGCACCCTCTCTCGCGGCCCGTGCCGCGCGCCCGACGGGCCGGTGACGCATGACCCAGGACGCCGCGGACGACACGTCATTCGGCGGCTGGCGCGCCTGCGACGTCTGCGGCGAGCCGATCGCGACGATCGAGGAGGCCGCGCTCGCTGTCCGCGAGGCGCTGGTCGAGGAGCGCCGCGCCGTCCGCGCCGCCGAGGAGCAGACCGGCACCGTGAACCCCGACGGCTTCGTCCAGTGGGACTGGGGCCACCGCGAGTGCCTCGATCCGCTCGTCCCGCTGCACGTCGTCCCGGGGCCCCGCCTCAACACGCTGCCGCGCCTGATGGCGCGCACGCTCGAGCTGATCGACGAGGACTGGTTCGCGGAGACGGCGTGGGAGGACGCGGTGCGTCGCTTCTATCGCATCCCGTTCGACTAGCGCGACGCGCGCGCCTCGACGTGCGGGCTGGCAACAGTCCGGTGCATCTGCGAATCTGGCCGGAGCAACGGTGCGGGGTGGTGTAGCGGTAGCACCGGGGACTTTGAATCCCTTTGCCCAGGTTCGAATCCTGGCCCCGCAGCCAGCACCCGCCAATGGTGCTGAACCCTCGATCAGGGTCGCTGCTGTTGCCGCCTACCCGCGCAGGCGGCAAACTGAGGCAGTTCCGTTCCCCGATAGCTCAACGGTAGAGCGCCCGACTGTTAATCGGTAGGTTCCTGGTTCGAATCCAGGTCGGGGAGCCAGCACACCTCCGTTGATCGCCGCCTCCGGGCGGCGTCTTTGTGTCCGGCTACCGCGAGGCGCCGAGCCGGCCGACGAGGAACGCCTGCATCGTCGCGAGCGCCTCCGGGCTGGTGCCGCCGTGCGGACCAGGCGTGGACTGCAGGCGCTTGTCGGTCGAGCCGATCATCCCGTACAGCTCGAACGCGCCGTCGCGGTCGAACAGCTCGTCGTCCCACTGCACGTGGTACAGCACCGGGCACTGCACGCCGGCGGCCGATCCGTTGATGACCACGGAGCGCCGGTCCTCGAGGTCCTTCGGGACGACGCCGGGGTTGCGGCGCGTGCCGCACAGGCCGAGCACCGCCGCGGCGACGCGCCGCTCCTGCGCGAGGTACGGCAGCCCGAACACCGTGCCGAGCGAGACGCCGTAGTAGCCGATCGCGTTCGCGTCGAACTCGCCGAGCCCGAGCAGCGCGTCGAGGGTCGCCGTCGAGTCCGCCACCATCTGTTCGACCACCTGCTCCGGCTGCGTCCACAGGACGCCCCATGGGGCGTCCGCGTTGCTGCGCACCTCGCCGCGCTCGCCGTGGCCGGGGGCGTCGATGACGGCGGTGGCGATGCCGTGGCGGCCGGTGAACTCCTCCCGGCGCAGCGCGATGTTCGGCGACTCCTTCGAGCCGCCGCCGCCGTGCCCGACGAGGATCAGCGGGACCGGCCCGGTCGCCGCCTCGGACGTCCAGAGGACGCCGGGGACGCTCTGTCCGTTCGCGGAGGGCACGGTGAAGCGCCGCTCGAGGATGCCGCCGGCGAGCCGCTGGGTGCTGGTGATCTCCATGCGTGCCTCGATCGTGCGTCCAGTGCCGGGCCGGCGGGTGCCGGCGGGCGCGCGGATGGTACCACCGCGCTCCCGGCGGAGCGGGCTACCCGAATGGGCGGTGATCTCATACATTGCCGCGCATGATGAACGAGGGAATCGCGACCGTCCTCGGCACCTGCTTCGACCGCGACGGCGACCGCTTCGTGCCGACGCCGTGGACGACCAGCGTGTGGGATCCGAACGCGCTGCGCGGTCCCGTGATCGCGGCGCTGATGATGCACGTGATCGAGGAACGCCACCTCGACCCGCTGTTCCAGATCTCGCGCATGACCGTCGACATGTTCCGCGTGGCGCCGAAGGTGCCCGTCACCGTGGAGACGCGCATCGTGCGCGAGGGCAACCGCATCCGCGTCGTCGATGCAACGCTGATCGCGGACGGCCTCGACATCGCGCGGGCGAGCGTGGTGATGCTGCGCCGCTCCGAGGCGCCCGAGGGCAGTCTCTGGGCGCCGCCGTCATGGGACGCGCCCGACCCGGAGACGCTGCCGCCGCAGGTCCTCGACAGCGCGCGCTTCCCGCTCTGGGAGATGCGCTCGTTCAGCGGGCCGGAGCTGATGACCGACACCCCCTCGAAGCTCCCCGTGCAGCGCCGCGCCTGGGCGCGCAACGTCATCGAGTTCGTCCGGGGCGAGCGGCCCAGCCCGCTGGTGTGCGCCGGCCTCGCCTCCGACTACGGCAACCCCTTCGCGAACGGCAGCAGCGACAAGGGCCTGAACTACATCAACGCGGATGCAACGCTCTACCTGCACCGCGATCCGGTCGGCGAGTGGATCGGCATCGAGGCGGTCGCGCACCATGCCGCCGCCGGTATCGCCGTGGGCGAGTGCGCGCTGTACGACCTGGACGGCCCGTTCGGGCGCACCACGGTCACCAGCCTCGCGAACCGGCGTCGCCCGTCGTAGCGACCGGGACGCGAGCAGCCATCGAGGAGAACGTCATGCAGCAGCAGCCCCGGTTCCCCCAGTACGGGCCCAGCGCGCTCAAGGCCGCGGCCGACCTGCTCCAGACCGCCGGCCTCGACCCCACGATCACGAAGCGCCTCGTCATCACGGGGCAGGACCCGATGCTCCCCGCGATCTACCGCATCGGCACGGCGGCCGGCGCCGCGATCGGAGCGGCGAGCCTCGCGGTGACCGAGGTGTGGCGCGAGCGCACCGGCCGCGCGCAGAACGTCTCGATCTCGATCCGCGACGCGATCGCCGCGTACCACGCGGAGCGCTGGGCGATCGTCCCGAACGTCCCGCGTCGCGTCCGCGGCGACGAGATCGGCCTCGGCTTCTACCGGACGAAGGACGACCGCTTCATTCGCTACCAGACGTCCCTGCCCCACCACCGGCAGGCGGTCCTCGACGCGCTCGGCTGCGAGGACACGCGCGCAGCGGGCATCGAGGCGACCGCCCGCTGGAATGCGTTCGAGATCGAGGAGGAGGTCGCGAAGCGCGGCGGCATCCCCGCGGTGATCATGAACCACGAGGAGTGGGCGGCGCACCCGCAGGGCAAGGCGGTGCAGAGCCTGCCGGTCGTCGAGATCACGAAGATCGCCGACTCCCCGCCCCAGCCGCTCCTCGCGGCCGAGCGCCCGCTCTCCGGGCTGCGCGTCGTGGACCTGTCGCGCGTGATCTCCGGCCCGACGTGCTGCCGCTTCCTCGCCGGCCACGGCGCCGAGGTGATCCGGCTGAGCGCGCCCGGCGTCCAGGACTGGGGCCTGATGGACATCGGCACCGGCTTCGGGAAGCGGTCGGCGTGGCTCGACCTGCGCGAGGACGTCGAGTCCTTCGGCCGGCTGATCGACGGCGCGGACGTGCTGGTGCAGGGGATGCGGCCGGGTGTGCTGGCCTCGTACGGCTTCGGCCCGGAGCAGGCGGCGGCGCGGCGCCCAGGGCTGATCTACGTGAGCCTGAGCGGCTTCAGCCACCTCGGCCCGTGGTCCGAGCGTGCCTGCTACGACAGCATGCTGCAGTGCCACAACGGCATGGCCTTCGAGGGCGCCCCGTACCGCGAGGACGGCGTGCCGGACGGGACGCCCGTGCAGGTGATGGACCACTCGACGGCGTACATCGCGGCGCTCGGCATCCTGTCGGCGCTGCTGCGCCGCTCACGCGAGGGCGGCAGCTACCACATCCGGATCGCCCTCGCGACGACCGGCGAGTGGGCGAAGCAGCTGGGCCGCGTCGACGGCATGTCGCTGCCGGAGGCGGACGTCGCCGACTTCACCGACCTGATGAAGGACATGGACACACCCTACGGCGCCGTGCGCTACATCCCGCCCGCCGAGCACATGTCGGAGACCCCCGCCTACTACGCGCTGCCGACCGCGCCGTTCGGCACCCACCAGCCCGCCTGGGACTAGCCGCCGTGCCGCGTGAGGTGCTGCGCCCCGTCGAGGCCCCGGCTACACTGCCGGCCGGGCCGCCTCGACGCGCCGCCCGCATGACCACCAGCCACGAGCGAAGGACACGAGGACACCCATGCCGCGCATGACCATGATCGACGCCGACGTGATCGAAGAGGCGATCAAGGCGATCGCCACGGTGAACCCGATGTTCCGTCTCCAGGAGGAGATGGAGCAGTACATGAAGGCGCTGAACACGATCGCGGAGGCCGCCGGCACGACCGTCCCGTGGGGGCAGTCCGCGAACGAGTAACCGCCCGCCTCGACGGCGCTAGCGGGCGACGGGGCGGATCGGCACCGGGGTCGCGCAGATGACCGGCCGGCCGTTGCGCACGCAGCCGGGCACGGCCCGCGGCGTGGCACGCGGTACCGCGCTGGGCGTGGCGGCCGGACGAGGCGCCGGTCGTGGCGCGGGCGTCGAGGTGACGGTCGGAGCCGGTGCGGCACCGAGCTGGATGCCCGGCGGCGCCGGGAACTGCCCGCTGGCGAAGACGATGCTCTTGCCGCTCGGCACTCCGTCCACGCTGAACGTGATGCGGTCGCCCTCGGCCGTAGGGCCGGGCTCGATCGAGATCTTCCAGCGGCCGGCCCGGTCGGCGGTCACGCGGCCCACCGCGGTGCTGTCGAGGAGCGCCTCAACGACCTGCCCGGCCTTCAGCCCTGCCCCGTAGGCGACGTACGGCAGCGCCGGCTGCGCCGCCACCGGCTCCGCCGACGCCATGAGGATGCCCGCGAGCGCGATGCTGCACGCCACCAGTGCCGCCGCGATCCCGACCAGCCGTCCGAGTCTCACGCGCTGCCCCCGTCGTCCTCGATCACCCCGCTCGCTTCGAAGTCTGGTCGTCCGGGCCGCCCGGCCCCATCGGCAGCGCCCCGCGTTCCGTGTAGCGGGATGCCTCATCCCGTCGTTATGTCGCCGAACGGCGGTCGACGCTCCGTCGAGGCAGTCATAGGCTGGCGCGATGGATGTCGTACTGGCCGATTACCTGCGCGCGGTGGCACTCGGCCTGCTCCAGGCGCTCACCGAGTTCCTGCCGATCTCCTCGTCCGGCCACCTCGTCCTCGCCCCCCGCGTGATCGGCGACCAGGTGTCGTCGCTGACGTTCGACGTGGGGCTGCACGTCGGGACGCTGCTGGCGGTGCTCGTCTACTTCTGGCGTGACTGGGTCGACATCGCGGTCGCGCTGCTGCGGGACGTGCCGAGGCACCGGGCGCGCATCGCGGAGTGGTCGGCGCCCTCGCGGCTCGGGCTGTGGATTGTGATCGCGACGATCCCCGCCGTGATCGCCGGCCCGGTGCTGGAGCGAACCATCGAGGGCCTCGTGCGGACGCCGGTCGCGGTGGCGATCTCGCTGCTGTTCTTCTCGCTCGTCATCTGGCTCGCGGACCACATGGGCGCCGAGCGGCGGCGCGAAGCGGACCTGACGGCGCGGCGCGCGCTGTTCATCGGCGTCGCGCAGGCGATCGCGCTGATCCCGGGCACCTCGAGGTCGGGGATCTCGATCGCGGCGGCGCGCTGGCTCGGCTTCGAGCGCGGTGCGGCTGCGCGGTTCTCGTTCATGCTCTCCGCCCCCGCCGTGGCCGGGGCAGCGACGCTGACGATCGGCGGCGCGTTGAAGGACGGCGACGCGGTCGCGTGGGGGCCGATGGTCGTCGGCGCGATCACCGCCGCGCTCGCGGGGCTGCTCGTGATCCGCGTGCTGCTGGTCTACGTGCAGTCCAGGTCGCTCGACGTGTTCATCGCGTACCGCGTCGCGCTCGCCTGCGTCGTGCTGGCGGCGGTCGCCCTCGGCTGGCTGTAGCGACGAGGCGGCTAGGCGGCGCGGCGGGACGGCTCGCCCGGCTCGTCCCCGGTGGCGAGCGCGATCTCCCGGAGCAGCGCCGATCGCCGGTACGGCTTCTCGAGGAACGCGGTCCCGCAGATGGCGGCCAGGTCGGCGTGGTTGCGGCCGCTGGTCATCACCACCACGGCCGCGGGCCGCGTCGTCCGCAGGCGCTCCAGCGTCGTCCAGCCGTCCATCGAGGGCATGTACACGTCGAGCAGGATGACGTCGACGGCGAGGGCCGCGGCGATCTCGATCGCCTCGAAGCCCGAGCGCGCCACGGACACGTTATAGCCCGCCGCCCGCAGCACGTCGGCGAGGGTGGCACGGACGGCACGCTCGTCGTCCACGATCAGCACGCGCGGCATCGGCGGCTCCTTCGACCCACGATCAGCATGGTCGCCGCCGAGGAGCCTGCCACTCGGGCGTTCCCCTATCCCGCGCGCGCCTCGATCGCCGGGGCGCCGTGGCAACCGCCTCGCGAGCGGCGCGAGCGGCGCCGGGTGCTGCCACAAGTTCCCGGCGAGGGGCTATCCTCGTCCCGTGAGCGACCTGAACATCACCAGCACTCCTGACCTCCGCCGGCCGCTGCTGATCACGGCCTTCACGGGGTGGAACGACGCCGGCGAGGCGGCCAGCGCGGCCGTGCGCTTCATGCACCGCCGCTGGCGCGCCGAGACGATCGGCAACATCGATCCCGAGAACTTCTACGACTTCACGCAGGCTCGCCCGAAGGTGCGCCTCGAGCGCGGCGAGCGCGTGATCGACTGGCCGAGCAACGTGATCTCCGCGAAGCGGCTGGACCACCTCGACCGGGACGTCATCCTGCTCGCCGGCATCGAGCCGCACCTCGCGTGGCACACGTACGTCGAGGCGATCTTCGAGGTCTGCCAGACGTTCGACGTCTCCGGCATCCTCACGCTGGGCGCGCTGCTCGCCGAGGTCAGCCACGCGCGCCCGGTGCGCGTGAACGGCTCCGCCAGCGACGACGATCTCGCACGCACGCTGGCCGTCGACCCGAACGCGCGCTCCACGTACCAGGGGCCGACCGGCATCGTCGGCGTCATCAACCAGATGGCCCGCACGAAGAACATCCCGGCGGGCTCGCTCTGGGCGAACATGCCGTTCTACGTGCAGCGCACCCCGAACCCGAAGGGCACGCTCGCCATCCTCGAGAAGCTGAACACGTCGTTCGGCTTCGACCTGACGCTCCACGACCTCGAGGTCTTCGCCGCGCGGTTCGAGGCGCAGGTCGCCACGGACATCGAGGGCAACCCGGAGGTCGCCGCCTACGCCCGCCGCGTCGCCGACCAGGTGGACGAGGACGACGAGGACCAGATCGACATCGAGATGGAGCCGGAGAACGAGCTCCCGGACGCCGGCGAGATGGTGGACGAGCTGGAGCGCTTCCTCCGCGAGCAGCGCAACGACAGCGGCGGCGCTTCTTCTTAGCGCACCAAGGCCGGGATACCCGGCCCGGCGCGCCCGACCTGCGGGCCTCGAGTCAGACCTGCGGGCTCCAGTATCGGCAGAGACGCGCACAGATTCGCCGGTTGCCTCGAACCCGCTCGGTGCTATCCTGTCTCAAACGCCCCAGCGTTTTCTTTAAGCCGGTCCAGAGAGGCCGGGAAGGAACGCCAGATGAACTCCGTCACGCACGGCGCCTATCTCCACGCGACCTCGGGCATCGCTGATTTCGTGATTTCACCCTCCCGATCCCGTGGGAGGTTTTTTTATGCCGGTTTCGCGGGCGAAGCGCGGGATACCCGCGCCGCCCGATCAGACCTGCGGGCTTCGACGTCATGACCACCGCGCCGATCCTCGACAGTGACGCCGTGCACCGGACGCTCCGCCGTCTCGCCCACGAGATCGTCGAGGCCACGCAGGGCGTCGACCGCCTCGTGCTGGTCGGCATCGAGAGCGGCGGCGCGGTGATCGCGCGGCGCCTCGCCGACGAGATCGAGCAGTTCGAGGGGCAGCGCCCGGTGCTGGGCACCCTGGACATCACGCTGCACCGCGACGACCTCAACCACCGCGGGTTCGCCTCGACGCCGCGTCCCACGCAGCTCCCGGATATCGACGGCCGCGTCGTGGTGCTGGTGGACGACGTGCTGTTCACCGGCCGTACCGTGCGCGCCGCGATGGACGCGCTGAACGACTACGGGCGGCCGCGCGCGATCCGGCTCGCCGTCCTCGTCGACCGGGGTCACCGCGAGCTGCCGATCCGCGCGGACATGGTCGGGAAGAACATCCCCACATCGCGCGTCGATGACGTCCGGGTCCTGTTGCAGGAGGTGGACGGCAGCGACGCCGTCGTCGTCGTCCCCGGGAAGGTCACGCCGTGACCACCGAGCTCACCCGCCCCGTCACCAGCCAGCCCGCGCCCGTCAGCGTGGAGTGGCACCACGAGCACATCCTCGACCTCGACGACTTCTCGGTCGCGGAGATCGAGACCGTGCTGTCGCTCGCAGACCGCATGCGCGAGGTGCTGGACCGGCGCATCGCGCGCGTCCCGGCGCTGCGCGGCTACACCATCGTCAACTTGTTCTTCGAAGCCTCGACGAGGACGCGCGCCTCGTTCGAGCTGGCGGGCAAGGTGCTCGGCGCGGACGTGCTGTCCGTGACGGCGAGCACGTCGTCGGTGACGAAGGGCGAGTCGCTCATCGACACCGTGCGTACGCTGCGCGCGATGCGCACCGACGCGATTGTGATGCGCCACTCCATGTCCGGCGCGCCGTACCTCGCCGCCGAGCACACCGACGCCTCGATCATCAACGCCGGCGACGGCTCGCACGCCCACCCGACCCAGGCACTGCTCGACCTCTACACGATGCGCTCGCGCGTCGGCGACCTGCGCGGCAAGCGCGTGGTCATGGTGGGCGACATCGCCCACTCGCGCGTCGCCCGCTCCGACATGTGGGGCCTCGCGGCGATGGGGGCCGACGTCGTGGTCTGCGGCCCGCCCACCCTGCTGCCTCGAGGGCTCCGCCCCGGCGACCGCCCCGCGCATGCCGAGTCGGCGATGCCGCCCGTCACCGTGGAGACGGACATCGACCGCGCACTCGAGGGCGCCGACGTGGTCATGGCGCTTCGCCTCCAGAGCGAGCGGCAGGACAACGGCCTGCTGCCGTCGCTGCACGAGTACTCCCAGCTGTACCAGGTCACGCAGGAGCGCCTGAAGCGCGCGAAGCCGAACCACCTGCTGATGCACCCCGGCCCAAAGAACGAAGGCGTCGAGATCGCGAGCACGGTCGCCTCGGGCCGCAATTCGATCATCGAGGAGCAGGTCACGAACGGCGTCGCCGTGCGGATGGCGCTCCTCTACCTGCTGTCCGGGCGCACCGAGGCGCCCGGTGGAGAGGCACGCTCTTGAGCACGCTGGCGATCCACAACGGGCGGGTCATCGACCCCGCGCTCGGCCGCGACGGCATCGCCGACGTCGTGATCGTCGACGGCCGCATCGCGCGCGTCGGCCCCGACGAGGGCTCGATGGTCGTCGAGGCGGAGCGCATCGACGCGACCGGCCTGATCGTCGCGCCGGGCTTCATCGACCTGCACACGCACCTGCGCGAGCCGGGCTTCGAGCACAAGGAGACGATCGCCACGGGCACGCTCGCGGCGGCGCGCGGCGGCTACACCACGGTGTGCGCGATGCCCAACACGCAGCCGCCCCTCGACAGCCGCGCGGCCGTCGAATCCGTGCTGCGCGAGGCGGAGAACAGCGCCATCGTACGCGTGCTCCCGATCGGGACGATCACGCGCGGCCGCGCCGGCAAGGAGCTGTCGCCCGCCGGTGAGCTGGTGGCCTCCGGCGTCGTCGCGCTGTCGGACGACGGGGACGCGGTGGCGGACCCCAGCCTGATGCGCCACGCCCTGGAGTACTCGACGCGGTTCGGGCTGCCGATCGCGCAGCACTGCGAGGACCCCTCGCTCGTCGCCGGCGGGCACATGCACGAGGGCTGGGTCGCGACGCGCCTCGGCCTGCGGGGCCGCCCGGCCAGCGCCGAGGAGACCTTCGTCGCGCGCGACATCGCGCTCGCGGAGCTGGCCGGCGCGCACCTGCACATCTGCCACGTCTCCACGGCCGGCTCGGTCGCGCTGATCGCAGCTGCCCGCGCGCGCGGCGCCCGCGTCACCGCCGAGGTCACGCCCCACCACCTGACGCTGACGCACGAGGAGGTCGCCTTCGCCGAGGACTTCAAGAGCGCCCGCTACATCACGAACGCGAAGGTGAACCCCCCGCTCCGCGAGGAGACCGACCTCCTCGCGCTGGGCATCGCGCTGCGCGACGGCGTGATCGACTGCATCGCGACCGACCACGCCCCGCACTCCGTGGGCGACAAGGAGATCGAGTTCGACCTCGCCTCGCCGGGGCTGACGATGCTCGAGACCTCGTTCGGGCTGTGCATGAAGCTCGTCCACGACGGCACGCTGTCGCTGCCGACGCTGATCGAGCGGCTCACGATCGGCCCGGCCCGCGCGTGGGGCCTCGACGCCCGGCCGGGGCTGGAGGGCATCGGGACGCTCGCCCCGGGCGCGCTCGGCGACGTGGTGCTGCTCGACCCGAACGCCGCATGGACCGTCGACCCGAGCACGTTCGCCTCGAAGGGGCACAACACGCCCCTCGGCGGGCGGGAGTTGCGCGGACGCGTGGTAGCGACGATCTTCGGCGGACGCCTCGTACACGAAACGGATCGGGTGGTCGCCCTGTGACCCAGTCCTCCAGCGCATCCGCACGCCCGCCCGCCTGGCTCGTGCTGGCCGACGGCCGCGTCTTCGAGGGCGTCGGCGTGGGCGCGCCCGGTCACACCACCGGCGAGGTCGTCTTCAACACCTCGATGATGGGGTACCAGGAGGCGCTGACCGACCCGTCGTACCGCGGCCAGATCCTGACGATGACGTACCCGATCCAGGGCAACTACGGCACGAACGCGCTCATGAACGAGAGCGGCGAGCTCCAGGTGCGCGGCTTCGTGGTGCGCGAGATGACCGATCTCCCGTCGCACTGGCAGTCCACCGACACGCTCAGCGCATTCCTCGAGCGTCGCGGCATCCCCGGCATCGCCGAGGTGGACACGCGCGCGATCACGCGGCACCTGCGCTCGCGCGGCGTCGTCATGGGCACGATCACGCGCGACGAGACGCCGGAGCAGGCGCTGGCACGCCTTCGCAACGAGCCGGACTACGCCGGGCTCGACTACGTGAGCGAGGTCTCGACGCACGCCTCGTACGAGTTCGAGGACGTCGCGACGGCGCTCGGCGCCTCGCCGGGCGGAGCGCCCGCGCCGCACGTCATCGTGCTGGACCTCGGTGTGAAGCGCAACATCATGCGCCTGCTGCGCGAGCGCGGCTGCGAGATCACCGCCGTCCCGCACACCACCGACGCCGAGACGATCCTGTCGATGAAGCCCGACGGCGTGCTGATCTCGCCCGGCCCCGGTGACCCGATGCTCCTCGACCACGTCGTCGGCACGGCACGCGGGCTGATCGGGCGCACGCCGATCATGGGCATCTGCCTCGGGCACCAGGTGATCGGGCGCGTGTTTGGCGCCTCGACGTACAAGCTGAAGTTCGGGCACCGCGGCGCGAACCACCCCGTGCGCGACGAGGCGAGTGGGCGCGTCTACATCACGTCGCAGAACCACGGCTTCGCCGTCGACGGCGACCACCTCGACGCCGACGCGCGCGTCAGCCAGCTGCACCTGAACGACGGCACCGTCGAGGGCCTGGTGCACGCGACGGAGCCCGTGTTCACGATCCAGTACCACTCGGAAGCCTCGCCCGGCCCGAACGACACCGAGTTCCTGTTCGACCGGTTCCTCGCGAACGTGCGCGCACCCGCGTCGACCGGGCGACGGTAAGGAGACAGTCATGCCAGCCATCGGACACTGGGACGCGTGGGCGGAGCGCTCGCTCAACTGGAAGCCCTCGGTCGAGTTCATGTACCCCTTCGGCCGCGACCACGCCGCCGCGTTCGCCCCCCTCGAGCCGCTGTTCGCCGAGCTCGGCGCCCTGCGCGGCGTCGAGGTGCTCCCGCTCGACTGGATGCGCACGACGTGGATGCTGCTCGGCTTCGTCAGCGCGCTTGACCTGAGCTGGCTCGATGTCGAGACGTTCCACGGCAAGGCCGCGCCGCGCCTGCGACGCGTGGAATCGCGCACCGTGCGTCTCGGCGGCCTCGACCTGACCGATGACGGGCGCGTCGTGCTGCGCGTCGAGGACGGCGGGCTGTTCCGCGAGGCGCGCAAGGAGGCGGCGTTCGGGCTGCAGCGCGCGGACGACGTGCTGAAGGCGCAGCTGACGCCTGACGGCGACCCGTACGAGCCGACGATCGACATCGCCTACCTCGACGCCAACGCGAGCGAGGGCGAGGTGGTGCAGGCGATCGACCCGTACCGCTCGCTCGACCTCGGCGAGGTGCGCGTGCAGAAGCTGATGCTCGGCCGCGCGGTGATGCAGCCGCAGGCGCACTACGCGTTCCTCGACATCTTCATCGAGATCCCGATCGCCGACTCGCAGCGGGCGGGAGCCCGCTCCTGACGACCCTCGACCCCACGGACCAGCAGGCCCCGATGACGACCGGGGAGACGGCGGCGCGACCGGCACCGCCGCGCTCCGTGCTGATCATCGGCAGCGGCCCAATCGTGATCGGGCAGGCGGCGGAGTTCGACTACGCCGGCACGCAGGCGTGCCGCGCCATGCGCGAGGAGGGCATCCGCTCGATCCTCGTCAACTCGAACCCCGCGACGATCATGACCGACGAGGGCGTCGCCGACGTCACCTACATCGAGCCCCTGACCGTCGAGGTCGTCGAGCGCATCATCGCGCGCGAGCGGCCCGACGCCCTGCTGCCGACGCTCGGCGGGCAGACCGGCCTCAACCTCGCGATGGAGCTGGCCGAGGCGGGCATCCTCGACAAGTACAACGTGCGGATGCTCGGATCGACGATCCGCACCATCAAGCTCGCCGAGGACCGCCAGATGTTCCGCGATCTCCTCACCGAGATCGGCGAGCCCACCCCGAAGAGCGCGATCGTCGAGACGTTCGAGGACGCCCGCGCCGCCCTCGACGAGATCGGGCTGCCGGCGGTCATTCGCCCGGCGTACACGCTCGGCGGCACGGGCGGCGGCATCGCGTACACGTACGAGGAGTTCCAGAGCATTGCGACGGGCGGCCTCGCGGCCTCGCCGATCCACCAGATCCTCGTCGAGCAGTCGCTGCTCGGCTGGAAGGAGCTGGAGTACGAGGTGATGCGGGACGCGAACGACACCTGCATCATCATCTGCAACATGGAGAACCTGGACCCGATGGGCGTCCACACCGGTGACTCCATCGTCGTCGCGCCGTCGCAGACGCTCTCCGACCGCGAGCACCAGATGCTGCGCAACAGCGCGCTGAAGATCATCCGCGCGCTGGGCATCGAGGGTGGCTGCAACGTGCAGTTCGCGCTGGCGCCTCGACCGGACGTGGTGGCGTGGGAACACGCTGCCGACGCCGACGCGCTGCCGTACCACGTGATCGAGGTGAATCCGCGCGTGTCGCGATCCTCGGCGCTGGCGTCGAAGGCGACCGGCTACCCGATCGCGCGCGTCGCCGCGAAGATCGCGATCGGCAAGTCGCTGCACGAGATCCAGAACTCCGTCACCGAGCGCACCACCGCCGCGTTCGAGCCCGCGCTCGACTATGCCGTGGTGAAGATCCCGCGCTGGCCGTTCGACAAGTTCGGTGCGGGCGACCGCACGCTGGGCACGCAGATGAAGGCGACGGGGGAGGTGATGGCGATCGACCGCACCTTCGAGGGCGCGCTCCAGAAGGCGATCCGCTCGCTCGAGGTCGGTCAGCGCAGCATCCTCTGGGAGCACCCCGACTGGGACGACCGCCCGCCGCTGCACGCGACCGACGAGCGCATCTGGGCGCTGATCGCATCGCTCCGTCGAGGCCGCACGCCGCTGGAGATCGCGCGTGACTGCGGCGTCGACCCGTGGTTCCTCGAACGCCTCGCGCGCATCGTCGCGATGGAGCGCCGCCTGCTCGCGGAGGAGCTGACGCCGACGCTGCTGCGCGAGTCGAAGCGCATCGGGTTCAGCGACCGCGACATCGGCACGCTGGCCGACCGGCTGCCGGACCAGGTGCGCGCGCTGCGCGACGAGTGGGACATCCGCCCCGCGTACAAGATGGTCGACACCTGCGCCGCCGAGTTCGACGCCGTCACGCCCTACTTCTACTCGACCTACGAGGACGAGAACGAGGCGCTGCCGACCGGTGAGCGGAGCATGCTGGTCATCGGCTCCGGTCCGATCCGCATCGGACAGGGCATCGAGTTCGACTACTGCTCGGTGCGCGCGGCGCGCGCGCTGCAGGAGGCCGGCGTCGGCGCAATCCTCGCGAACTCCAACCCGGAGACGGCGTCCACGGACTTCGACACCTCGGACCGCCTCTACTTCGAGCCGCTGGACGAGGAGTCCGTGCGCGACCTGCTGGAGAACGAGGCCGGCGGCGGCGAGGCACCCCCCACCATCGTGCAGTTCGGCGGGCAGACCGCGGTGAACATCGCGCGCCCGCTGCACTCGGCCGGGCTGCCGATCGCCGGCTCCTCCGCCGACACCATCGACCTCGCCGAGGACCGCGGACGCTTCGAGGCGATGCTGTCCGGCCTCGACATCCCGCAGCCGCCGGGCGCCGCCGTGCGCACGCTCGCGGACGCGCTCACGACGGCCGCCGCGATTCGGTACCCCGTGCTCGTGCGTCCCTCGTACGTGCTCGGCGGGCGTGCAATGGAAGTCGTGCAGGACCCGAGCGAGCTGGAGCGCTACTTCGGCGCGGCGCTCGCGGAGAACACCGGCGCGGTGCTCATCGACAAGTACCTCGACGGCCCCGAGGTCGAGGTAGACGCGATCTGCGACGGCGAGCGCGTGCTCATCCCCGGCATCATGGAGCACATCGAGCGCGCGGGCGTGCACTCGGGCGACTCGATGGCCGTGTACCCGCCGCAACGGCTCACCGAGGACCAGCGCGCGGCGATCATCGACTACACGACGCGGATGGCGTTCGCGCTCGGCGTGCGCGGGCTGATGAACGTGCAGTTCGTGATCGCGCCCAGCGCGCAGCCCGACGGCCCCGGCGTCTTCGTGATCGAGGTGAACCCGCGCTCCTCGAGGACCGTCCCGTTCCTCTCGAAGGTGACGGGCGTGCCGATGGTGCAGCTCGCGGTGAACATCATGCTCGGCCGCACCCTTGAGGAGCAGGGCTACGCGGGCGGGCTATGGCCCGAGCGCGACCTCGTCGCGGTGAAGGCGCCGGTGTTCTCGATGGCCAAGCTGATCGGCGTGGACACGTTCCTCGGCCCGGAGATGAAGTCCACGGGCGAGGTGATGGGCATCGACCACACCTTCGACGCCGCCGTGCGCAAGGCGATGATCGCGAGCGACCTCGCGGTGCGTCCCGGCACGCCGTTCCTGCTGTCGCTCTCGCGCCAGACGAAGGACGAGGCGGCCCCGCTGATCCACCTGCTGCACGCGGCGGGCTGCCCGCTGTACGCGACCGAGGGCACCGCCGCACAGATCCGCGCGCTCGGCATCGCGGTCACCGAGGTGACGAAGATCCTCGAGGGCCACCCGAACGTCGTCGACGTGATCCGCGACGGTACCGTCGGCGCCGTGATCAACACGATCGAGGGCGGCCGCGCCGAGGTGCGCCGCGACGGCTTCCACATCCGCCGCAACGCGACCGAGATGCGAATCCCCTGCTTCACCTCGCTCGACACCGCGCGCGCGGCGATCGAGGCGCTCGCCGCCCCGGACTCGTACGAGGTCCGCCCGCTGGTCGAGTACCGCGACGGGGTCGTCTCGTGAGCGACGCGCCCGAGCGATCCGTGGACGCGGTGCTGTTCGACCTCGACGGCACGCTGGTCGATTCGCTCGCGACGATCGCCGAGGCGATGGCAGTCGTGCTGCGGCGACACGGCTTCGATGCGACCGCCGAGCAGGTGGTCCCGATGATCGGCCCGCCGATGGAGGTCGTCGCTCAGCAGTTCGGCGCGCCGGCGGAGCAAGCCATCCGTATCCAGGACGACTACCTCGCGCTCTACACCGCCGAGTACGTCGCGCGCACGCCGGAGCGCGAGGGTGCGACCGCGCTCCTCGATCGGCTCGCAGCCGCGGGCATCGCGCTCGGGGTCGTCACGAACAAGGTCGAGTCCAGCGCGCGCGACGTGCTGAGCGCCGTGGGCTGGACGGACCGCTTCGACGTGGTCGTCGGCCGTGACACGCCCGGCGCTGCCGCGAAGCCCGCGCCCGAGGCCGCGTGGCACGCGCTCGGCGTCCTCGGCATCGCGCCGGAGCGCGCGGCGTTCGTCGGCGACACCGAGTTCGACGTGCAGTGCGCGCGTGCCGCGGGCATCCGCCACGTCATCGCGTTGGACGCGCACCGCGACGCCGACTTCCTGCGCGCCGAGGGTGCGACGCACCTGGTCCACATGCTGCGCGAGGTGGGCGACGTGCTGCTGAGCGCCACGCGCGGAAGCGAGGCCGCCTCGTGAGATCGTTCCACGCCGAGGTCACGGACAGCGTGCGCCTGTACGGCGACACGCACCTGCTGTGGTTCGTCTCGCCGCCGGAGCTCGTGACCGCCACGCCGGGCCAGTTCGTCATGGCGTATGCCGGGGCCGGCAGCGACCCGCTCCTCGGCCGCGCGCTGTCGATCCACCGCGTCCGCACCACCGGGCGTGGCCACGAGTTCGCGCTGCTGTTCGACGTCGTCGGGCGCGGCACGGACTGGTTCTCGCGCCTCCGCGCGGGCGACGAGGTGCGCATGGTCGGCCCGCTGGGCCGCGGCTACGAGCCCCGCGAGCGCGTCGAGCACATGCTGCTCGTCGGCGGCGGCGTCGGCTCGGCGCCCCTCGTCTGGCTCGCGGACGAGCTGGTCGCGCAGGGCCGCGAGGTGACGATGATCCTCGGTGGCCGCACGCCCGCGCAGATCTTTCCGGCGGAGTTGCTGCACCCCGACGTCGAGCTGATCGTCACGACCGAGGACGGCGCGCTCGGCGAGCAGGGGCGCGTCACGGCGCCCTTCGCACGGCTGCTGCCCTGGTGCGACCAGGCGTTCACGTGCGGCCCGGAGCCGATGTTCGAGGCGCTCTACAACGTGCTGCGCGACTCCACGCTGCGCAAGCCCGTCCAGGGGCTCTGGGAGGGCCGCATGGCCTGCGGCATGGGCATCTGCTACTCCTGCGCCGTGTTCCCGCGACGCGGCGGCACGAAGCTCGTCTGCCACGAGGGGCCGATGTTCGACCTGCGCGATATCTTCGAATAGGCCTGTCCGAGGCAGGCGAAGGGAGCCGCGCGCGTGCCGATCCCGCTCCACTACGTGCTGGTCACGCTCGGCCTCGTCGCCGGCATCTTCGTCGGGTCGATGCTCGACACGGAGCCGCGCATCCTCGGCTGGCTGTTCGCGATCGGGGCGGGCATCGCCGGGGGCGCGTTCCTCGCGGCGATCGTCAGCGGCGACGCGCTCGCCAGCGGCCCGCGCAGCAGCACCGGGCGCGCTCGAGGATCGGCGGCACGCCCCGCGTGGTTCGACGAGCCCGCGGAGACTCGCGATGACCACCGCCCGAAGAGCGACAACTAGGCGCGATCGCACTGTCCTCGCACAAGCAACAGGGCCGCGCAGTGATGCGCGGCCCTGTGCGTTCACGCGACCCGGTGCGGGCTAGGTGATGCGGTCGGCGACCGTCCCGAGCTCGAGGTAGTGGTCCGCGAGCGCGCGCATCTCCAGCGAGGTGCTGCCGGCGAACGCGACGACCTCCACGCGCACGCCCTGGTTCTGGACCGCCTCGACGGCACGGGCGAAGTCGGCGTCGCCGGAGACGATCGCGATCACATCGACGCGGCCGGCCATCGACACCATGTCGATCGCCATTTCGACGTCGAAGTTGCCCTTGATCGAGCCATCGGCGAAGCGCTTGAGCGACTTCGTGACGATGCGGTAGTCGTACGGCACGAACGGCGAGACGAACTTCTGCTGCTCGATCGGCTCGCGCGGGTCGTCCGAGATCGGCGAGTAGGCGGTCGCGCGCACCAGCTGGCGCCCCTCGCGCAGCATGTTGAGCAGGCGGCCCATGTGCACCGGGCGGCCGCCCTCCACGCCGTACATGAGGTTTGGTACGTCGATGAACACGCCGAGGCGCGGGCGGTAGCCGCCGCGATCGACCTGCTGGCCGAGCGTCAGCATCCCGGCGCGCAGCTCCGCGAGGACCATGCGCTGCTGCTCCACGAGCGCGCGCAGCCGGCCGACCTCACCGGCGATCGAGGAGGGGTCGCCGCTCACCGGCTCGACGGCCGGCATTGCCGGCATCTCGCGCGGCATGACCGGCGCCTCCGGCGCGGCGACGAGGTCGGCGTTCGGCGAGGCGTTGAACAGGTCGGCGGCCTCCAGCTGCTCGTCCAGCGCCTCGGGCGCCTCGGCGGCAACGGCGGCGGGACGGCGGGTGCGGGGCGCGCGCGGGGCGCGCGTGCGCGGCGCGGCGGCGGGCGTCTCCTCGGCGTCGGCGGTGGCCTCGGGCGCGT
>CANJBO010000010.1 GCA_947472995.1 Chloroflexota bacterium | reverse complement strand
GCACGCTGGACGTGCACATCCACTGGCTCCGCCAGCGGATCGAGGATGACCCGACCCGCCCGCTGTTCGTGCACACGATCCGCCAGCACGGCTACCGCTTCCAGCCCAACCCGCCGAGCAGCCCCGAGCGGGCGATCTTCCTCGCCGACGAGCCGATCGAGGTCGTCGCGCCGAGCATCTCGCGCGACTTCATCAGCCGCGTCTCCCGCGAGCACGCGCGCGTCTAGCACGACGCGCGCCCCTCGAAGTCCGCGCTGCCCAACGTTTCCTTTGGCAGAAACGAGACTGACGTTCTTCGTGGTAAGCATGCGCGTCCTCATGTCCGGATGCCGGAGGTGCGCAGCGACCGGAACGACTGCGCCGTGGCGAGGTACACCGTCCGGAGACTACGGGGAGCACGACAGCGCGATGTCATGGCACCGATCGGTGCACGACAATCTCTGATGAAGAGTGCCCGGATGGCGCGACGCGCGCGGAGTCGTTGCAAATCCGTGCGCGGGCGTGCGGGCGAACGCGGGCTTAATCAGAGCATCACGTTGGCCTCGGATACTCGTCACGAACGGGGCGAAGGAGCCGCTGTGCCGACGATGCTGGTCGTGGAAGACGACGAGACGATCGCGGAGATCGTCGCCTATCAGCTCGAGCGCGAGGGGCATGGTGTGACCATCGCGCGCGACGGCGTCGAGGCGCTCGAACGACTCCGCGAGGGCAGCTACGACCTGGTCGTCCTCGACCTGATGCTGCCGCGCCTCTCCGGGCTCGACGTGCTGCGCATGCTGCGCCGCGACTCCGAGGTGCCGGTGATCATCCTCAGCGCACGCGAGGGCGACGCCGACCAGGTGTCCGCGCTCGACCTCGGCGCGGACGACTACGTCACCAAGCCGTTCTCGATGCGCCAGCTGCTCGCGCGGGTCGCCGCGATCCTGCGCCGCCGCGCTCCGGCCCTCGTCGAGGCTGCCCCCTCCGTCGACGCCGCCTGCGAGATCGTCATCGACTCCGAGAGCCACGAGGTGCGCAAGCACGGCGCCGTGGTCCCGCTGGCGCCGAAGGAGTTCGAGCTGCTGGCGTTCCTCGCGCGGCGCGCGAACCAGGTCTGCTCCCGCGACGCCGCGCTGAACGCGGTCTGGGGCTACGGCTACGAGGGCGAGACGCGCACCGTGGACGTCCACGTCCACTGGCTCCGCCGCAAGCTCGAGGACGACCCTGCGAACCCGCGCTACCTCGTCACCGTGCGGCAGTACGGCTACAAGCTCGTCACGCAGCCCGTGGGCGAGGGCCGACGCCTCGTGCTCCTCGAGTCCTAGCGCCCGGCTCGTCGCCGCGACCTCCGAAATTTCTGCCGCCCTGTCCGCACCGGCCCGTTGCCGATGCACGTCCGTTATGATCCCGGCGACGCGCGGACGCCTCGACGGCGCTGCGACCACGATCCCGGCCCACGCAGCCACCGGAGGCTCGACATGGAATTCGCCTACACCCCCACCCAGCGCGCGCTCCAGCAGGAGCTCCAGGACTTCATCGCGAAGGAAGTCACGCCCGAGGTCGAGGCCGAGATGGACGACCACGGCAGCCTGGAGCACGGCCCGCTGACGAAGGCGGTCTACGAGAAGATCAAGAACAAGGGCTGGCGCGCCATCAGCTGGCCGAAGCAGTACGGCGGCCAGGACGGCAGCCGCCTCGACCAGTACATCGTCGAGGAAGAGTTCGCGCGCGTTGGGTTCAACGTCGGCGGCGGCGGGTCCGGTGCTCCCACCATCCTCGCGGGTGGCAACCAGGAGCAGAAGGACAAGTACATCGCCAAGATCATCAGCGGCGAGTACTTCTTCTGCCAGGGCTTCACGGAGCCCTCCGGCGGCGCCGACCTCGCGGGGCTGCAATGCCGCGCGATGAAGGACGGTGACGACTACGTCATCAACGGCCAGAAGATGTACACGACCGGCGCGCAGAACGCGACGCACATCTACCTCATGGCGCGAACCGACCCCAACTCCACGAGGAACGCCGGGATCTCGATCTTCCTGATTCCGATGGACACCCCGGGCATCACCGTCCGCCCGCTCTGGAGCATCCAGAACGAGCCGCGTGCGCCTCGCGGCACCACGTACGGCGAGAATCGCACCAACGAGACGTTCTTCGAGGACGTCCGGGTGCCGGCCTCCTGCCTGCTGGGCGAGGAGAACAACGGCTGGAACCTGAGCGCGATGGGGCTGAACCTCGACCGCGTCGGCGCCAGCCGCTACCTGATCTCCGTCCGCCGCGACGAGGACATCGTGAACTGGGTCAAGGACGAGACGAACGGCGTGGTCGCCGAGCGCCTGCGCAACGACCCGTCGGCCCGTGACCGCATCGCGGAGTGCTGGACCGAGGCGCAGGTGTGCCGCCTGATGACGCTGCGCTCGATGTCGATCGTGGAGCACGACGGCAAGTTCACCTACGAGGGCTCTGCCGAGAAGGTGTGGGCCCCGGAGCACGGCGTGAAGACGACCGAGACGATCGCGGCGCTGCTCGGCCCCTACGCCCAGCTGCTCAACGGCGCCGAGGACGCGATCGAGTCCGGCCTGTACGCGCACAACGTCATGGGCGCGTTCCAGTCCGGCATCAACCACGGCTCCACCCAGATCATGCGTGACCAGGTCGCCCTGCGCGGCCTCGGGCTGCCCCGCAGCCGCTAGCGAGGCACACGCCCGTCGAGGCTACTCGGCGGGCGCCTCGGACGCCCACCACTCGATCCAGCGGGCGTGCGGATTCACCGCCGCCAGCGCGACCGGCTGGGCCTCCGGGTCGGACAGGTGCACCAGTCCAAGGACGAAATAGCCGCCCGTGATCGCCGCGCTCGCCGGGGCCTCGAAGAGCCCGGTCACGTGCGCGTTCTCCATCGACAGCCAGTAGAGGTCGCGCGTCGTCGCCAGCGAGCGCAGTAGCTCCGCGAACGCGAGGCGGTCCGCCGGGTCGAAGTGCGCGAGCGTCGCCGAGTGGAACACGCACACCGGCTCGTCCGCCGGGAGCTCCGCGACCAGCCGCGGCAGCACCTCGAACGCATCGCCCCGCTCGAAGCGCGGCGGGTGCGTGGCGGAGACGGCGAGCGCGTCCGCGAGCAGCGTCCAGCGCTCCGACTGCTCCGGCCAGACCAGCGACCGCAGCCAGTCGACCTCCTCGGGGTCGTCCGCGGCGATCGGGTTGAGGTCGACGCCGGTGATCGAGGTGATGCGCGGGGGCGCCGGGATCGCCGCCGGGTCCTGTCCGCCGACCTCGCACACGATCTCGGGGGCGCCGCCGGGGTTCACCACACGCCCATAGCCGAGGTCGAAGCGGTACCGCTCGAACAGCAGGTTCAGCCCGGCGCTCGTGCCCACCTCGATCAGCGCGAGGCGCTCGATGCCGTGGCGACGCCGGATCGCGTCGAGCGCGAGCAGCAGCGCGGCACTGCGGCGCGGCTCGTTGGTCTGCACCAGCCGCGTGGCGACGAGGCCGATGATCGCGTCGCGGTGTGCCGCGCAGAACGCGCTGAGCGCCTCCGGCAGCGCGGCGTCCGGCGCGACCGGCTCCTTGACGACGTCCGCGTAGTAGCGCGCGAGCCCGGCGGCCGGGTCGCGGCGCACGAGGTGGTGGATCGCCGCGAGCAGCAGGTTCGGCTGCGCCTGCCCCGCACGGCAATGCGTCGCCAGCTCCAGCAGCCACGGCGCGCGCGCGATCGCGAGGCACAGCGCCTCGTACAGCGGCGAGTTGCCGTGCACCTCGTCGCGTGCAAACGCCTCGAAGCGCCCGGCGATCGCGTCCAGGTCCACCCGGTCGGTCGTCATCGATGCCCGCTCCTGTCCGCACATGGCCGCGTGTGCTCGCACATCAGTCGCGCCATCATCGCGCGGCGATCGTCGCACGTGCGATCACCGCGCGCGGTGGGTGCGGGGGTTGGAGAACGGCGGAACGTGCGTGATACTGGAACGGCACTCCCCCTGCACCCCCCCGGATGCGAGAGTCGTTTGCGGAACAAGCTGCTTGTCCTGCTGGTGTCGTTGCTCACCCTGTTCGCTGCCTCGTCCGGGACCGCGCACGCCGTCGACCTCTTCCCCGCGGGGAGCACGGGGTACGACATCTCGTTCCCGCAGTGCAACGGGCCGATGCCGGCAAAGCCGTTCCCGTTCGGCATCGTCGGCGCGACGGGCGGCAAGGCGTTCACCACAAATCCCTGCTTCGCGCCGCAGTGGGCGTGGGCGCTACAGGGCGGCGCGCCGCCGGCGGTCTACTTCAACCTCAAGTCGCCGATCGGCACGAACGCCGACGAGGCGCTGACCGGCCCGGCCGGCATCTGCCGTCCCGACGACCAAACCTGCCAGGCGTACAACTTCGGCTACAAGACGGCGCAGCACGCGGTCGCCTTCACGCGCGCGCAGAACGCCACGGCATCCTCGTGGTGGCTCGACATCGAGACGATGAGCAGCTGGTCGACCGACACGAAGATGAACGCGGTGGTGATCGGCGCCGCGATCGACTATCTGCGGACGCAGGGGATCGCGATCGGCATCTACTCCAACCCGAGCCAGTGGCTGGAGATCGCCGGCACGTACAGCCCCGGCCTGCCGATGTGGATCGCGATCGCGCCGAACGCGGCCTCGGCGCCGACGTGGTGCTCGAAGCCGTTCGCGGGCGGGGAGATCCACCTCGTGCAGTACATCGCGGGCGGGTTCGACAACAACTACGTGTGCCGCCCGCCGGACCGCATCCCGCCGCCGCCGATGCCGGCCACGCCGGTCGGCCCGGTGGGCTCGGCCGCCACGATCGCCGCCGAGGGCGACTGTCTGAACCTCCGCGCGCAGGCCGGCCTGACCTCGACGAGTCACACCTGCCTCGCGACCGGGACCCGCGTCACGCTCCTCGAGGGTGCGCTGACGGTGGACGGGATGCGCTGGCAGCGCGTGTCCTCGGGCGCGCTCAGCGGCTGGGTCGCGGCGCAGTTCCTGCGCACCGGCGAGCCGACGGCCACACCGACGGTCATCGTGCCCACCCCCACGCCGACGCCCACGCCGACGGGCACCTTCGCCGGGACGCCCGTGTTCAGCCCCACCGGGCAGGCGTTCGCCGTGTTCCACGGCGGCACCATCGATCAGCTCGAGAGCGCGTCCATGTCCATCGGGGCGACCGGGATCTGGGCGCAGGAGCCCGGCGGGACGTACCAGCTGCTGATCGTGCGCGGCCCGGCCTTCGCGAACGCGCCGTTCCGCTCGGCGTTCCCGAAGGGCTTCGGCGCCGCGACCAGCCTCACACTCCGGCGCTAAGCCCGGTGTCGTTCGCGCCGTGCCCGTGACTCGACGCGTCGGCGCCGTGCGAGTGTCCGAAGTGCTTCCACGAGGCCCGCTGCGACGCGCTCGGCCCGCGGAGCGACGGGTTCGACTTCGTGACGAAGCTCGGCGCGGTCAGCAGCCGCTCGCACGGTGCGTTGTCGACGGCGCACAGCAGCGGGTCGGCAAGGCGGCTCGCGGGGCGCTTCACCTCGTACACCGCGCCGCAGATCGAGCAGCGGAAGTCGTAGAGGGGCATCGAACCTCCGGGTATCGGGCGAAGCACGGCGCGGGCGTGACGGCCGGACGCATTGATCGCGACCCTGCCGGAAGCGTACAACCGATGGGCCGGAGCGCGAACTCCACCCGCGCCGCACGAGGAGCGACCGACCGTGGCTGAACCCGTGGACCTCGGCGCGTTTGTGGTGACCACCGTGCCGGCGCGCCTCGACGCGCCCGCCGTAGCCCCCGGCGACCCGCCCGCACCCGGGATGGTGTGGATCCCCGGCGGCACGTTCCAGATGGGCTCGGACTTCAAGGACTACCCGGAGGAGCACCCGGTGCACCCCGTCAGCGTCGACGCGTTCTGGATGGACGCCTCGACCGTGACGAACGAGGAGTACGGGCGCTTCGTCCGCGCCACCGGCTACGTGACGGTCGCCGAGCGGCCGATGGACCCCACGATGTACCCCGACCTGCCGCCCGAGCACCTCGTCGCCGGGTCGCTGGTGTTCCGCCAGCCGGACGGCCCGGTCGATCTGAGCAACATGTCGAACTGGTGGAAGTTCATCCCCGGCGCCAGCTGGAAGCGCCCCGAGGGCCCGCGCAGCGACGTCTCAAAGCGACGCCACCATCCGGTCGTCCACCTCGCGTGGGAGGACATCGAGGCCTACGCCGCGTGGGCCGGCAAGGAGCTGGCGACCGAGGCCGAGTGGGAGTTCGCGGCGCGCGGCGGCCTCGAGGGTGCGACGTACACGTGGGGTAACGACTTCGCGCCGGGCGGCAAGATGATGGCGAACTCCTGGCAGGGTCAGTTCCCGTGGCAGAACCTGAAGTCGGACGGCTACGCGCGCACGGCCCCCGTCGGCTCGTTCCCCGCGAACGGCTACGGGCTCTTCGACATGGCGGGCAACGTCTGGGAGTGGACGACCGACTTCTACACGCCGAGCCACCCCGACGCCGAGATCTGCAACTGCTGCACGCCGACCAACCCGCGCGTCGTGACGCCGGAGCAGAGCTACGACGTGAACGGCGACCCGGTCTCCGCGCACATCCCGCGCAAGGTAATCAAGGGTGGCTCGCATCTCTGCGCGCCGAACTACTGCTGGCGCTACCGCCCGGCCGCACGGCAGGCGCAGATGGTCGAGAGCGGCATGTCGCACATCGGCTTCCGCTGCATCCTGCGCCCGTAGCCGCGCGTCAGGCCTCGACGACGATCGCGAGGTCGAGCGGCCGGCCGATGAACGCGGCGTAGCGCGCCGCCGCCGCGCGGATCGCGCGATCCGCCCGCTCCGAGACCGGCGCGAACAGGGTCGCCTCGACGGTGACGCCGCTGCGACCCAGCGTCCGTCGCCACCACCCGACGACCTGTCCGTCCACGACGACGCACGGCGCGAGCAGTCCGCCTCCTGCGTTGATGCGCCGCTGGTGCTCCGGCGCCAGCACCGCGGTGCGATCGACGTACGCGACCAGGTACTCATCGAAGGCCGGTACGAGGTGCGCGGTCGAGGACGCGCGCGGTGGCGGTGCATCGGCGCGCCACAGCACGCCGCCGGGTCCGTCGTCCTCGACGAGCGCGTCGCCGGCGTTGGCGATCGCGCGGCGCGCCTCGGTGAGCGTCACACCGGCCCACCACGAGAAGTCGGCCGCGCTCGCCGGGCCGCGGCTGCGGAAGTAGCGCAGCGCCAGCTCCGCGATCGCCTCGTCGCGTGGCATCGGCGGACGCGCGCCGGGTGCGCGCAGGTCGAGGAGCGCGGACGTGGTCTGCTTCCCGACCGGTGCGCCGCTGCAGATGAGCCCTGCGAGCTCCGCGTGGCCGAGGATGTGCGAGAGCCGTCCCTCGGTGGAGGAGACGCCCGCGGACTCCAGCGTTGCCGCGACCTGCGCCCGCGTGAGGTGCGCGCCATCGCGCAGCGCGCGCTCGATCGCCCGGTGACTGCGGCGGAGCGTCGCGTCATCGAGCTCCAGCTCGCGGAACCGTGCGCCCGCGCCCGACACCAGTCGGGACGCCACGAGGGCGACGAGCCAGCGCACGTCCTTGGGCAGGACGATCTGCCACGTCCAACGCATCGCATGCGTGCGGATCAGCGTGCCGTCCGCCAGCGCGCGATCGATCGTCGCCTCGGTCGCGGCGCGCGAGGCACCACCGCTCCGGCCGGGCGCGAGGCGCATGCCGATCGCCCACTTCGTTGCGAGGTAGTCCTGCGCCTGCACTGCGACGAGCCACGAGACGAGCGCAGCGGGGTCGTCGTGCTGGGGCGTGGTGAGCTGCTGGACAGCAAGACGCCGTCGCGCGATCGGCGACGGCGTCCTGTTCGGCCTCGAGGTGCTCGGCGACATGCGCGCATCGTCGCACAGCGGGCGACGAGCATCACGCGATGACGGCTACAGCATCTCCTTGCGCTGCTGCTCAGCGCGCGCAGCGCCGATGGCCGTTTCGACGTGCTTCACCTCCTTGGGCGGCGGCAGCACCGCGGGCATGCCGAGCCATCCGATCCAGAGCTCACGGGACCAGCCCATCGTGTGGTAGAGGTGCTCGTCCTCCTGGCTCTCGACCTCCTCGTACGCGGGCTGCAGCGCGTCCTTGTACTTCTTCGAGAGCTTGCCGTCCTCGATCAGGCGTCCCATCAGCTCCCAGTTCTGGTGGTCCTTCGTCTCGGCCATGACGATGCACTCCGCGGCGACCAGCTCGGCGGCCTCGGGCGGGCCACTCTCCAGCGCCATGCGCATCGCGGCGACCAGCGACTCGCCCATGTGCCGCACCACGGCGCGGCCCGGCGTCTCCACGGACGGATCGAGGCCGATCTTCGCGAAGATCTCCTGCACGATCTCGACGTGACGGCTCGTCTCCTCGCCGTACTTCGTCCACTCCTCGCGGGCATCCTCGTTCACCGCGCACTCGACCGAGGTGGCGTAGATCTGGACGCCACCGAGCTCGGTCTCCAGCGCCTGGTACAGCAGCTCGTGCACGTGCTCTTCGTTCATCGGAACCTCCACGACTGCGAATGGGTGGATCGCGCGCCTACGGCCGGCGGCGCGCTCGGACGATACGGGGGCGTCCATCGCGCGCACGTCGCAGCGAATCGCCATGCTCGACAGGTTCCGCATCATCGCGTGCGCGCTACGTCGCGCGGCGTACGCCCGCCGGGTCGGGCGGTGCCTGCTGCTGCTCGAGGTACCGCTTGATGTCGGCGAGGTCGCGCTGCACCTCCTCCATGTCCTCCGCATCGGCCGCGAAGACGAGGTGCTTCATCCCCAGCAGTAGCACGGCCTGCACGATCAGCTGGAGCCACTCGCTCTGCCAGTTCTCGAACGTCGCGGAGAGGAAGCGCAGCCAGACCTCGCCCCATTCGAATTGCAGCGCGTGCGTCACCGCGTCCTGGTGAACGGTCTGGATCGTGGCGACGAACTGCGCGCCGGAGCTGATCACGAAGAACCCGACGAGGATGTAGACCGCACCCCAGCGCCGAAGATGCGAGTGGTGATGCATTGAACGTCCTCCCGCTGCATGCGATGTGCGGGTGGCATGGGCGATGCCGCCGACCTCGACATCCTGTGCGCGGATGCATGCGAACGTGGGCGCACGATGCGGCTCGACGGTTGCATTCCTGTACGACTCCTCGTGCGACGGTGCGAGTCGATGCGCGCGCAACGCGCGCGCCGCCGTCCATCACGGACGCGGAATGTCGGACGCGATCACGTCGCTCATGAGAGCGACCTAGGTCGTTCGTTCGATACGAAAATGTGCTCCGTACTGCATCGAACGCTCCGTTTCCCGCATGGAGGCCTTCGTAGCGTCGGCTGTAACGACTGGTGTGGCGAGGCGACCCCATCTCGGCGGTCACCCCGACTAGCGCGCCAACGCAAGCGACGGGGGCGCTGATGTCGTTCACGTGGCCGCTGATGCTGCTGTCGCTGCTGCTGGTGCCGCTCCTCGGCATCGCGTACTGGCGGCTGATGCGACGACGCGCCGAGGCCATCGGCGACCTCGGGCTGCGACTCACCGGCGCGACCGACGCGCGATCGCGCGCGCGGCGTCACATCCCGTTCGCACTGTTCCTCGCCGCGATCGCGCTGCTGCTCGCGTCGCTCGCGCGCCCCACGGTCGTCCTCGCGCTCCCGCACCTCGAGGGCACAGTGATCCTCGCGTTCGACGTGTCGACGAGCATGCGAGCGGACGACCTGAAGCCGACGCGCATGGACGCCGCAAAGCAGGCGGCGAGCGCGTTCGTGAAGCAGCAGCCGTCGACCGTGAAGATCGGCGTCGTGGCGTTCAGCGACAACTCGTTCCTCGTGCTGCGCCCGACCGAGGTGCAGGACGAGGTGCTCGCCGCGATCGACCGGCTGTCGCCGCAGGGCGGCACGTCGCTCAGCGAGGGCATGTTCGCCTCGCTCGGCGCGATCGCGGGCAAGCCGATCCAGGTCCCCGACAACGCGACCGAGGAAGACCTGCTCGCGCTGGACATCGGGCACTTCAGCTCGGCGGTGATCGTGATGCTGTCCGACGGCGAGCACACCTCGAGGGTGGACCCGCTGCAGGTGGCGGCGGTCGCCGCCGGGGCGGGCGTGCGCGTGTTCCCGATCGGCATCGGCAAGCCGCAGGGGACGACGCTCGCGATCGACGGCTTCCACGTCGCCACATCGCTCAACGAGCCGCTGCTCCAGGAGATCGCGAAGGCGACCGACGGCGAGTACCTGCGCGCCGAGGATGAGCAGGAGCTGCTGAAAACGTACCAGAAGATCGACCTCCAACTGACGACGTCCGGCAAGGACACCGAGGTGACCTCGGTGTTCGCCGGCGGCGCCCTGCTGCTGCTGTTCGCGGGCGCGCTGCTCACGATCCGCTGGTTCGGAAGGGTGCCGTAGTCATGGACTTCGCGTGGCCATACGCGCTGGCGCTCCTCGTCATCGGGCCGATCCTCGTCGCGCTGTACCTGCTCATGCTGCGTCGAAGACGCCGCTTCGCCGTGAGCTACGCCAGCCTGTCGCTGATCCGCGAGGCGCTGCCCGGCCGCACCCGCTGGCGCCGCCGCATCCCGTTCGCGCTGTTCCTCCTCGCGCTGGTCAGCGTGACGATCGCCGTCGCGCGACCGCGATCCGAGATCGCGGTGCCGATGAGCCGCACCACGATCATCCTCGCGCTCGACGTGTCGCTGTCGATGTGCGCGACGGACGTAGAGCCGAACCGCCTCGCGGTCGCGCAGGAAGTGGCCCGCGCGTTCGTCCGCGACCAGCCGGCGGGCACGCGCATCGGCATCGTCGCGTTCTCCGGCGGCGCGCAGCTCGTCGTGCCGCCGACCACGGAGCGCGAGCCCCTGGTCGCGGCGATCGACACGCTTCGCGCCGGTCGAGGCACCGCGATCGGCACGGCGCTGCTGCGCTCCGTCGATGCGATCGCCAGCGTGAACCCGAACGTGGAGCGCACCGACCTCGAGGCCGGCGCGCCGTCGGCGCGCTCGCTGCCCGCCGGGGCGTACCAGCCGGACATCGTCGTGCTGCTGACGGACGGCGCGACCACGCAGGGCATCGCGCCGCTGCGAGCCGCCCAGCAGGCCGCCGACCGCAGCCTGCGCGTCTACCCGATCGGGTTCGGGACGGCGACCTCGGCGCAGCTCTCCTGCTCGCGAGAGCAACTCGGCAGCGACGCGATCGCAAACCAGTTCGCGGGGCCCGCCGGCGGCGGCGTCGATGGTCCTCGACGCGCGATCCTGCGCATCGACGAGCGCACGCTGCAGCAGATCGCGGACCTCACGGGCGGCACGTACCACCGCGCCGCCGACGCGTCGCAGCTCGTCGAGGTGTTCCGCGACCTGCCGCGCGAGTTCGTGCTCCAGAAGCAGCGCACGGAGATCGGCTTCGGCTTCGCCGCCCTCGGCGCGGCGTTCGCGCTCGCGGCGGTCGGGCTGTCGCTCGCCTGGAACCGCTACGGGTAGCTAGACGGTGAGGCGGCGGAGGCTGCCGGCGCGGAAGTAGAACACCGCGGCCAGCACGGCGACGAGGGCGCCCATGATCACCAGCGCGGTCGAGGCGCTGTAGAGGTCGGCCAGCGTGCCCGCGAAGATCGAGCCCAGCGGCAGCGCGCCCTGGTTGAGCATGTAGATGCCCATCACACGACCGCGGTACTCGTCCGGGATGCTCAGCTGGATCACGCTCTGGCTCGCCGTCATGTAGACCATCTGCGTGCCGCCGGTGAGCACCAGCATGGCGAGGACCATCCACAGCTGCGTCGCCAGCGCCAGCGCCATCAGCGACAGGCCGAGGCCGAACAGCGCTCCGAGCAGCAGCAGCCCGTAGCGGACGTTCCCCTTCAGCGAGGCAACGACCAGCGTCGCCATCACCGCGCCGACGCCCGGGGCCGCCATCAGCAGGCCGAAGGTCGCCGCCGAGCCGTTGAGCACCTCCACGTTGAACTGCGGCAGGATCGCGATGTATGGGAGCGCGATCACGACCGGCACCAGCGCGAGCAGCATCTGGAGCCGCAGCTGGCTGTTGTGCCACACGAACGAGGCGCCCTCGCGCAGGTTCTGCATCGCGCTGCCGGAGGAGCTCGCCGCGCTCTGCACGTGCGGCAGGGTCAGCTGCATGACCAGCACGGCGACCATCAGGTACGCAGCGGCCTGGATCAGGAAGTTCTCGCCGGCGCCCACCTTCGCGATCATCAGGCCCGCGAGGGCCGGCCCGGCGATCCTCGTGAGGTTGAAGCCGGCCGAGTTCAATGCCATCGCGTTCATCAGGTCGCCGCGCGGCACGGTGGTCGGGATCACCGACTGGCGGACGGGCATGTTCAGGGCCCAGGCGACACCGCTCAGCAGGCTGAACACGAAGATGTGCCACGTCTGGAGCCAACCGCCGACGATGACGACGGCGAACGCGAACGTCAGCGCCATCTGCACGAGCTGCGTGGACAGCATCAGCTGCTTCTTGTCGTACCGGTCGGCCATCACGCCGCCCAGCGGCGCCATGAACAGCGGCACGGAGCGCGCGCCGCTCGCCAGCCCCACGACGAACGAGGATCCCGTGAGCGCGAAGGCGAGGTAGTTGATCGTGACCTGCTGCAGCCAGAGGCCGCTGGAGGCGAACAGCGTGCCGATGAACAACAGGCGGTAGTTGCGGTGCCGCATCGAGCGGAACAGCCCGGTGGAGGCGGCGCTCGCGTCGATCGGCTCGTCGATGTCCTCGACGACCTCGGGGCGGCCCTGCGTCAGCGTCTGTGCCATCACGCGCCCCATCCGTGCGGTCCGAGGAAGAATCCTGACCGTACCGCTGCCTAATCTTGCCGTCAACGTGAGGGTTGTTTCCGGCGTCTCTCATCTACGAAACGAAGCACGAAACGGCCGCCCGCGAGACCGGAGCGGCGAGGCTGCCGGCGAGACAACCGGCATACAACTCGACAGTTGGATTGATGTGCGAGAATCTGCCCGCGCCGGAGACGAACCCACGGCCACTCGTCCGGGACGTCATCTGGCCGACACAGCCTGGCATGGAGGGGTAGTAATCGCATGAACACCGTCAAGGACAATCTCAAGGCCGGTAAGGTCGTGGTCGGCACCGGCGCCGGGGTTGACCCCATCGCCGCCGGGCTCCTCGGGGACACCGGGTTCGACTTCCTGCTCTTCGACACGCAGCACTCGACTGCGCAGCCGAAGGAGCTCGCGCCCGCGATCGCCGCGCTGAAGGGCAAGAAGGCCTCGCCGGTCGTCCGCGTCGGCGACAACCGCGCCGACCTGATCCTCAACGCGATGGACGCCGGCGCCCGTGGCGTCATCGTCCCGATGGTGAACACCGGCGAGGAAGCCGCGCGCGTCGTCCGAGCCGTGAAGTACTACCCAGAGGGGGACCGCAGCAACGGCGGCCAGCGCGGTGAGTGGGGCAAGGAGTTCCCGGCCTACCGCGACTACCTGGACACCGCGAACAGCGAGATGCTGATCGTCGTGATGATCGAGACGAAGCAGTCGCTCGCGAACATCGACGCGATCTGCAGCACGCCGGGCATCGACGTCCTGCTCGTCGGCCCCTCGGACTTCTCGATCGAGCTGGACGTCCCGCTGGACTACCCGTCCAAGACGTACCAGGACGCGCTTGACCAGGTCGTCGCCGGCGCGAACCGCCACGGCGTCGCCGCGGGCATGTACTTCATCCCCCCCGGGATGGACCCGAACTTCTACATCGAGAAGGGCTTCAAGTTCTTTACCGTGCCGTGGGCGCCGATGGCGGCCGACGGCATCGGCAAGGCGCTCGGCGGCATCAACCGCGGCTAGGCTCCCCGGCGTCCGCTGCGAATCGCAGCGGACGCGCACGAGGACGAACGGAAGGCCCGCCAGCTGGCGGGCCTTCTCGTTGTCCAGGCCGTGCGCCTCGAGGCGACGCGCCTAGCTCTTGGCGTACTTGCCGGTGAGCTGCGGCGTCGGGCCGGGCGTGCCCTTCTCCGCCATGTCGTGACGCGTCTCGCGGCCCCACGTGCGCTTCAGGTCGTCCTTCACGTTGATCGCGAGGCGGCCGCACGGCCCGATCTCGAGCTCGACCTTGTCGCCGTCCATAAAGGCGTTGAGGCCACCGTGGTTCGTCCCGGTGGCGATGATGTCGCCCGGCTCCATCGCGTGGATCGCGGTGACGAACTCCACGCAACGCATGAGCTTGTGCGCCATGTCATCGGTGTTGAAGTCCTGGCACAGCTTGCCGTTGTTCCAGAGTCGCACCGGCAGCGTCTGCGCGTCGCCGACCTCGTCGGCGGTGACGATGAACGGGCCGATCGGCGCGAACGTGTCGCGCGACTTCACCTGGTACAGCGGCGACAGCGCGGAGCCGATGTTGCGCGCCGACCCGTCGATGAAGTTCATGTAGCCGAAGATGTAGTTCGGCGCGTCCGCCTGCGAGACGTGCGACGCATGCTTGCCGATGACGATCGCCAGCTCCGCCTCGCCCTCGAAGATCGTCGCCGGCACGTCCGGCAGCACCATCGTGTCGCCGTGACCGATGATCGCGCTCGGCGACTTCGGGTAGGCGTCGATCGGCGCCGGCTCCGGGCGCGTGCCGTTCTCCATGTAGTTCACCGCCATGCACGCGATGTTCGAGGGCCGCGGCAGCGGCGGGCGCACGCGCACGCTGGACAGCGGAACGCCGCCTCCCTGCGCGACCGCGGCCTCCAGCAGCGGGCGGTAGCGGTCCCAGCCCTCGATCACGCCGCGGATCGTGTCCTGCGGGTGCAGGTGCGGGACGTCCGCCACCACCGCCGAGCAGTCGACGACGTTGTCGCCCTTCATCACACCGAACTTGAAGTCATCGAAAAACAGCAGCTTCAACGCACACTCCTCGACAGCGACGGAACGAGGCCGACATCGACGCGCGCCCGCCGAGGCTGCGCGTCGGGCGCATTCAATCACATCTGTAGTCGGCCGAGAAGCGCCCTTTACCACCACCCGCGCGGCGGCCTGTGACGTGATAACGAATGTTGACACGCATCCACACGCCGAATAGTCTCGGCCCCGTCGAGCCCACTGAGCAGGCCCGCCGTTCCGCTCCCCCGAGCTGGCGCGAGCGGGCTGGGTACGGAGTGCGACGCATGGCGAAGTACGTGGCACGACGACTCCTGGGGATGGTCCCCACGATGCTGCTGCTCGTGCTCCTCGTCGTGCTGATGTTCAGCATGCTTCCCGGCAACATCGTCGACGTGCTGCTGCAGGACAGCGGGGGCGACACCTCCGCGGCGGCGCGCGCCGAGATGGAACACAGCCTCGGCCTCGACATGCCGATCCCCGAGCGTTATGTCCGGTACGTCTTCGGCGTCGTGCGCGGCGACCTCGGTGCATCGCTCTGGGACGGCCGCCCGGTCGCCGAGTCGATCGCGGCGCGCGCCCCCGTCACCGCGCAGGTCGCCGCGATCGCGATCTGCGTCTCGATCCTCATCTCGATCCCGCTCGGCGTGGTGTCCGCGGTGAAGCGGAACTCGCTGATCGACTACGCCCTCCGCTCGATGTCGATCCTCGGCATCAGCCTGCCGAGCTTCGTGGTCGCGACCGCGATCGTGATCGTGCCGGCGCTGCTGTTCCAGGCGTCGCTCCCCTTCCAGTACAAGAGCTTCGCCGAGGATCCGATCCAGAACCTCCAGATCGTGCTGCCGGCCGCCGGCGTCCTCGGCATGCTGCTCTCGGCGAGCATCGCCCGGCTGATGCGCACGACGATGCTGGACGTGCTCCAGCAGGACTACATGCGCACCGCGCGCGCGAAGGGCCTGACGACGCTCTCGATCGTGGTGCGCCACGGCCTGCGGAACGCCCTCATCCCGGTCATCACGCTGCTCGGCTTGCAGCTGGCGGCGCTGATCGGCGGCTCCGTGATCACGGAGAGCATCTTCGGGCTGCCCGGCATCGGCCGGCTGCTTCTCGACTCGCTGTCGAAGCGTGACTACCCGGTCGTCCAGGGGATCGTGGTGCTCGTGGGCATGCTCATCATGCTGACGAACCTGGCGGTCGACCTGTCGTACGGATACCTGGACCCCCGCGTCCGGCACTAGCCGGCGCGAGATGACGAAGGAAGGCGGCGGGACTCGATGGCGACGGCGACCGTCTCTCAGCAGATCGAATACAACCGCTCCGCCGGTGCCGTCTCCAAGCGCCTCCGCTCGGCGAGCCGGTTCGTGCGCCGGCAGCCGCTGGGCACGTTCGGCATGCTCGTCATCATCGTGCTGGTCACCGTCGCCGCGCTCGCCAACGTCATCGCGCCGTTCGACCCGCTGGCGCAGGCACAGCGCAGCGCGCTCCAGGCGCCGGGCGCCGAGCACTTTGCCGGCACCGACCAGTTCGGGCGGGACGTCTTCAGCCGCCTGATCTACGGCGCGCGCGTCTCGTTGTACGTGGGCATCGGCGCGGTGTTCTTCGCGGTCATCCCCGCGACGATCGTGGGCATCCTCAGCGCCTACTTCGGCGGCTGGTTCGAGTACCTCGTGCAGCGTCTCGTGGACGCCGTGCAGGCGATCCCGGGCCTCATCCTGCTCATCGTGATCATGTCGGTGCTGGGCGTGAGCCTGCCGAACATTGTGATCGCGCTCGCGCTGCCCGCCTCGATCTCCGAGTCGCGGATCATGCGCAGTGCGACGGTGTCCATCGCGAGCAGCGACTACGTCGATGCCGCCCGCGCGCTGGGCGCGCACGACATCCGGATCATGTTCCGCCACATCCTGCCCAACATTATGTCGACGATCATCATCGTCGCGTCGCTCGGCTTCGGGCGCTTCATCCTCGCCGAGTCGACGCTGAGCTTCCTCGGCTACGGCATCGCGCCGCCGGCGCCCTCCTGGGGCGGCATGCTCGCCGCCGAGGGCCGCGCGTACATGTTCGCCGCGCCGTGGCTGCTGTGGGCCCCTGCGGTCGCGCTCAGCCTCGTCGTCTTCGGCGCGAACATGTTCGGCGACGCGCTCCGCGACGAGCTGGACCCGCGCCTGCGAGGCAGCCGCTAGCCGCGTTCGCGTTGACACACCCCGGTCCTCGTCTCAACATACGCACCGTCGCGCCTGGATAACGGTCGTTATTCATCCACGCCCGCCGCGCGACGCAGGAGGGATCCCATGACCACCGACCTATCTCGATCGTGGCGCCGTGCGGCGCAGCGCACCGTGGGACGCCGACGCCTGCTGCGAGACGGCGCGCTGCTGGGCGCCGGCCTCGCGGGTGCCGCGTTCGTCGGCTGCGCCCCGTCGAAGTCCACCACGCCGCAGGGGCAGACCCCCCAGGCCGGCTCCGGCGCGACCGGCGCCACCGGCGAGTCGCGCCCCGGCGCGCCCGTGGTGAAGGGCACGATCAAGAAGGGCGGCACGTGGACGGAGTCCGCGACCGCTACCTCGTCCACGCAGGACATGCACACGACCAACACGTCGTTCTGGCAGACGACGGGCGAGCTGCTGATGCAGGCGGACCCGTACACGGGCGCCGTGACGCCGAACATCATCGAGAAGTGGGAGTTCCCGGACCCCACGCACCTGGTGCTGCACGTCCGCAAGGGCGTGAAGCTGCACAACCTGCCGCCGTGGAACGGCCGCGACTTCGACGCCGACGACGTCGTCTTCAACCTCGAGCGGACCGTGGGCATGACGGCGGAGAAGGAGGGCATCCCGAAGGCCGCCTTCCTGCACTCCGACTTCTTCGCCGGCCTCGACAAGGTCGAGGCCGTCGACAAGTACACCGCGCGCATCACGCTCGCACGGCCGTCCTCGGCGTTCCTCTACGCGTTCGTCGACCACCGCATGACGATGATGCCGAAGGGCGTGGTGGAGGCCGGCTTCAAGGAGCCGGTGAAGCTCGCCGGCATGTCCCCCTACCAGCTCACCGAGTTCGTTCCCGGCGTGCGCGAGGTCTACACCGCCTTCAAGGAGCACTGGCGCGGCCAGCCGAACATCGACAAGTGGGTGCGCACCGTCGTGGCCGACCGCGGCGCGGACCTTGCCGGGTTCATCAGCAAGCAGTTCAGCACGTTCGCCGCGGGCACGGAGCAGGACCTGAAGACGGTCCTCTCCGCGCGCTCCGACGCGCTGCACTACAAGTCGCTCGGCATCTCGTGGCACCACATCCGCCCGAACCTGAAGCACGGCGCGTTCAGCGACTTCCGCGTGCGGAAGGCGATGCAGCTCGCGATCAACTACCAGGAGATCGGCGACGGCTACTACGGCCCGGGCTGGGGCTACCTCTCCGGGCTGCACTCGTACTTCCCGGAGTCGTGGTCGGAGGAGAAGGTGAAGACGCTGCCGGGCTACAACCCGGCGACGAAGGCGAAGGACCGCGAGGACGCCGCAAAGATGATGACCGCCGCCGGCCACGACAAGGGCGACGGCGTGGCCTTCGAGCTGCTCACTTCGCCGGGCTGGTCGTTCAGCGACGCGACGAAGGAGAACGCGCTGCGCTTCCAGTCCCAGATGCAGCAGATCTGGCCGAACATGAAGATGACCATCCGCACCTCGGCGGACGTGGGATCGTTCGCGAAGGCGCAGGCGGACCGCAACTTCCAGGCCGTCTCGTACGCCATCGGCTCCTCGCGCGACGTGGGCTCGGACGCCTTCGCGCAGTACCACACGAAGGGCGTGCGCAACTACGGCAGCTTCTCCAACCCCGAGGCCGACGCGATGATCGAGAAAGCGCTGGCAACGCTGGACGCCAACGAGCGCAAGCAGATCTTCCAGGGCAGCGGCGGCTTCATGGAGAAGTTCTCCAACGAGTGGATGCCGATGATCATGCTCAACCTGTACCCCACCAACACCCTGATCCAGCCCAACATCCAGGGCTACGAGCAGGTCGTCGGACCGTGGTCGGCGGGGCGCATCTCGAACCTGCGGGGCACCCTCGGGTTCGTGTCGTAGGCAGCATCGAGGCGATACGCGGGTGTGATTGACGCGCTGTGGGCGTCAGCGTATACACCGGGTACTCGCCTCATGACAAATATTGTAAGAACGCCCCTCCCTCGGGCGTGCGCGACCGAAAGGACGATTCCATGAAGATCGGGCTGATGATTCCGAACTACGCGCGGTGGTTCCGCGACGACGCGGTCTGGGAGGTCTGCGCGAAGGCGAAGGAACTCGGCTTCGACGCGCTGTCCTTCGTGGACCACGTGATCATCACGAAGAACCAGTACGCCGGCATGGGCAACGGCTACATGGAGCAGTACATGGCCATGGCCTACGTGGCCGCGGTCACGAACGCCCAGGGCTGGAAGCCGATCTTCACGCAGACGATCAACGTCATCCCCTACCGCAACCCGATCCTCCAGGCCAAGATGGCCGCCACGCTGGACTCGCTGTCCGGCGGCCGGCTGATGATCGGCGGCGGCGCCGGCTACATCGAGCAGGAGTTCGACGCGCTCGGCCTGGACGTCACGAAGCGCGGCGAGATGACGCGCGAGTACGTCGAGATCATGAAGCAGCTCTGGCAGAACCAGATGACGTCGTTCCACGGCAAGTACGCCAACTTCGACGACATGACGATCTCGGTCCAGCCGACCACGCGCCCGCACCCGCCGATCCTCTACGGGTCGCACGGCCCGGGTCCGCGCCGCGACATCGCGAAGATCTACCAGGGCTCGATCGGCAGCTTCGGCCAGACCGAGGAGTCCGTCGTCGAGTTCCGGAACGACATGAAGGACCTCGATCGTCGCTGGAAGGAGAACGGCCGCACCGGCAAGCCGTACCTGATGGCGATGGACCGCGCGCACCTCACGACCAGCAACGAGGAGGCCGGCGAGGTTGTGACGAAGGGCGTCGTGCCCCAGGGCCAGGACCGACCGCAGGGCTCCGTCCTCCGCGTCGAGGAGGGCCAGGAACGCGTCTACATGTCGGACTACCACCTGACGCACGTCGACAAGTTCGTCGACTTCCTGAACCGCCAGGAGGCGGAGGGCATCGACATGGCGGTCATCTGGCTGCCGTCGTACAACTTCCGCGGCATGACGAACCTGCAGCTCCAGCTGCAGCAGATGGACATCCTCGCCGAGCACGTGCTGCCGAGGATCAACCAGGACAAGAAGCCGATCGAGATGGACTTCGACGGCAAGACCGTCCGCCCCTACGGCGACGACATCCACGCGATGGACAAGGGCGGCCGCGCCACCGTCGCGTAGCACCACGAACCCACCGCCACGACGGCCGGCCCTGTGCCGCCCGTCGTGGCGACCCAGCGCGCGACGGCAGATGCCGCCGCGCGCTGCTGTGTCTGCGCCCCCTCGAACAGCCCGGCGGCGGGCGCGACGTGCAGGCCGCGTCGGCCTCCCGCGCGCATCCGAGGCCGCTGACGACACGTGCAGCGCCGTCCGGCACTTGCCCCCTCGCTCCGCGCGCGACCGGTGCGTTCGGGCAGCTCACGAGCACCTCGAGGGCAGCAAGAAGCCCGCCTCGCGGCGGGCTTCTGCGTGTGCTGACTCCGTTGCCGCGCTACGCGGTGAGGGAGAGCAGTCCGCGGCGGTGGAACGAGAGTCCCTGGCTCCACGGGCCGACCATGTTTTCGTAGCCGCTGATGTTCGGCTGGATGAACGCCTTCTTCGGCTCCACGTACAGCGCGAACAGCGGCATCCACTCGCTGAACCACTTCTGCTGGAACGTCTCGAAGATCTGGGTGCGCGCCTTCGCGTCCAGCTCCTGCTGCGCCTTCTCGAGCAGCGAGTCGGCCTCGGGGTTCGAGAAGTTGCCGTAGTTGCGGCCGCCCTTGCTGTGGAACAGCGAGTACGCCTCGGACGCCGCGGCCGGCTGCGGGATGCTCGAGTACGACAGCATGTCGAACCGCCTCGCCGCCTGCGTGGCCGCGAACTGCGCGCGGTCGGCGACGCCGTTCACGGTGATCTTCGACTTCGGGAACGCCTTCTGCATCTGCGCCTGGAAGCGAATGGCGTCCTCATTGTGCGCGGCGAAGATGCCGGTACCTGTCGGCGTCAGGATCGGGAACGCGATGCCCTCGCCCTCGGCGCGACCGGCAGCGGAGAGCAGCGCGAGCGCGTCGGTGAGGTCCTTCGCCTTCGTGGCCGGGTTGTAGCCCGCCAGCGTCTTGATCTTCTCCGGCTTCCAGCCCTCGACGAACCCGGAGAAGACCGGGCTCGTGTACTCGAAGCTGGTGCCGTAGAAGCTGCCCATCTCCTGGTAGTTGATCGCCAGCTGCATCGCCTTGCGGACGCGGAAGTCCTTCAGCGCCTCGGAGTTCGCACTCGGCCAGAGGTACAGCCACTGGTTGCCGGCCGTCGAGTACAGCATCGCGTCGGGCCGCGCGGCCTTCACGGTCTGCTCTTCCTGCGGCGTCGGGCTCGCGAGGATCGAGAACTGCTTGCTGATGAACCCGGCAAGCGCCGCGGCACGGTCGCCGACGACCGTGTGCTGGAACTTCTCGATGTGCGGCTCGCCCTGGCGGTAGTACTTCGGGTGCTTCACGAACGTCTCGCGCACGTCCGGCACGAACTCGCTCATCTGGTACGCGCCGAAGCTGGCGAACTTCATCGGGTCCTTGAACCCGACCTCCACGATGCCCTTCGGCATCATGACGTTGCGCCATTCGAGGAAGCCCATCAGGTAGGCGCTCGACGGCCGCGCCATCGTCACCTTCACGGTGTGCTTGTCGACGACCTCGACCTTGCTCATGCCCGCGAGCGTGTCCGCGCGCTGGAACTGGGTCTTCTGGATGCCCTCCGCCTCGGCGGTGTTGCCCGCGATGCGATTGATGTTGAACGCCAGGTCCTCGGCGTCGAACTCACGACCGCTCCACGGCGCCTTGTCGTGGATCAGCACGCCCTTCTTGACGTGCATCACGATCGTCGTCGAGTCGGGCGTCTCCCACTTCTCGACAAGGCTCGCCTTCAGCTCGCCCGTCCACGGGTCGGGCTGGAACGCGCGCTCGCTGATGTTGTGCCAGATCGACTGCGCCAGCGCCGTGTGCATGTCCTGCTGCGGCGAGGTGAGCGAGACGGCCTCGGTCCAGGTGCCGCCGTCCTTCGGCGTGCCCTTCGCGACCGGCACGCCCTCGCGCGAGGTGGCCTGCGTGCTCGACGCTGCCGGGGTGCTCGAGCCCCCGGACGGCGCCGGCTTCGATGTGCTGCTGCAGCCGATGAGCGCCGCGCCCGCCAGGCCGCCGCCGATCACGAGGCCCCCGCGGATCAGCCCGCGCCGGCTCAGCCGCGCCGAGCCCCTGTTCCCATTCTCAAGACCCATGTCAGCGCCCTCCCGCTCCCATCTAGTCGCTCGATTACGGCCGTAGTATAGGCCTACGGCCCGCCGTCAGCCGGAGCGCTACTTCTTCGGCCCGCGCGCCTCGACGGCCTCCCGGAGCGGGGCGAACCCCGCCTGGATGCCGACCTGCAGGTGACGCACCTCGCTGGTGTGGAAGATGATCCGCGTGCCGAGCTTCACGGCGTTCAGGGCCTCCTCCGGGGAGGTGCTGAAGACCTGCACCGGGATGCCCTTCGCCTCCGAGCGCTTGATGATGTCGCTGATCACGTCGAGGTACTTCGGGTTCGTCATCTCGTCCGGGATGCCGAGCGAGGTGGTCATGTCGTTCGGCCCGATGAAGATCGCGTCGATGCCCGGCACCTCGAGGATCTTGTCGAGGTTGCGCTGCCCCGGCTCGCTCTCGATGCCGACGATGACGAACGTCTCCTTGCGACGGTTCTCCAGGTACTCCTTCGTGCGCTCGCTCGGGAACACACCCTCGTTGGTGGCGCGGCGGAGGTACTCGCCCTTGAGGGGGTGCCACTTCGCGGTGCCGACGGTCTCCTGGACCTCCTCGACGGTCTCGCAGTAGGGGATGAGCACCCCGGCGGCGCCGGCGTCGAGGGCGATGGCGACCCAGTGCGACATCGGAGTGGGGATCCGCACGATCGGCACGACGCCGGCCTCGCGGAACATGTTGCAGAGCTCCTGGATCTCCTTGCGGTCGCGCGACCCGTGCTCGCTGTCGATCACGACGTAGTCGAGGCCGGAACTCGCGAAGGCGCCCTTCCAGCGAATGTTCCCGACCGCGGACAGGATGCAACCGAAGACGGTCCCCCCGTCCTGGAGGCGCTGCTTCATCTCGATCGCGTTCATGGTGCTCCTGCTTCCCGCGGCGGTTGTGCCGTCGGGATGCTAGAGCCCACGCCGGGGATTTTCAACAAACGTGATGACGCGCCTCGACGCGCGGGCTGCCGCTACGCGGTCGCCGGCGGCTTCACGCGCTGGCGCTCCGCCTTGAACAGCCCGTAGAGCGAGTCCCACATCACGTAGCTCTGGTCGAGGCGCGCCCGGTCATCCGGCGCGAGCTGCATCATCCCGTCGGCGAGCGTGGCGAGGCCCACGCCCATCTGGCCGTAGCGATCGTCCGCCCCCGGGCGGAAGTCGTGCAGGACGAAGTCCACGCCCTTCGCGATGACCTCGCCCATCAGGTCGAACACCGGGTCGTCGAGGTCGTACTTGCGCACGACCTTCGAGAAGCACGAACCGTGCTCGTCGTGCATGCCGAGCTCGCCGGTCCGGAACCCGAGCGGGGTCGCGTCCTGCGGCAGCTGATCGAGCGGCGTCGCGCTGGGCGCGAACGAGAACTCCGCGGCCGGGTCGATGAACCGCTCGATCACCCAGCACGCCGCCACGCGGTCATAGTGCACGTGGTCGCTCATGATCCACTTCATGGTCAGCCCTCCAGCATCATCATGAACGGGTTGTCGATCGCGTCCGCGATCCAGGACATGAACCGCGCACCGTCCGCGCCGTCGATCACGCGGTGGTCGATGGCGAGCGACATCGGCATCCGCAGCTGCGGCTGCCACCGGCCGTCGAGCCACACCGGGACCTGCTCCGCGCGCCCGAGGCCGAGGATGGCGACCTCCGGCCAGTTGATGATCGGGTCGAAGTAGCCGGTGCCCAGGCTGCCGAGGTTCGTGACGGTGAACGTCGCACCGCGCTGCTCCTCGAGCGTCAGCTGGTTGCCGCGGGCGCGCTCGGCGATCGCGTTCAGCTCGACGGCCAGCTCGAGCACGCTCTTCTGGTCGACGTGCTCGATCTTCGGCACGACGAGGCCGCGCTCCGTGTCGACCGCGACGCCGATGTTGATGTAGCGCTTCAGCACCAGCTCGTTCGCGTCGGTGTCGAGGCTCGCGTTGAGCCGAGGGTGGGCGCGCAGCGCGGCCGCGACGACCTTCAGCATCATCACGGAGATCGTGAGGTTGCCGCCGGCCGCCTGCGCACGCGCCTTGTAGCGCTGCCGCATCTCCTCCATCTTCGTGATGTCGGCGTGCGCGTAGAGGTGCGCGTGCGGGATCTCCGCCCACGACTGCGCCATGTTCCGGACGACGGTGCGGCGCAGGCGGCTCAGCGGCTCGCGCTCGATCTCGCCCCACTGCTCGAACTGCGGCAGCGGCGTGGCCGAGGCACGCGCCAGCGCGCCGTGCGAGGTGCTCGGCTCAGCGCCACGCGCTCCCTCGGCGGAGCGCCGCACGTCGTCCTCGGTGATGCGGCCGTTGGGGCCGGTGCCGCGCACCGCGCGCAGGTCGACGCCCAGCTCGCGTCCGAGATTGCGGACCCCCGGCGGCGCGAAGATTGGCATGTCGGTCGCCGCAGCAGCGGCAGCGACCGGCGCCGAGGCGGGCGCCGGGGCGGGGGCGGTCCGTGCGATCGGCGTGGGCAGGCGCGGCGGTGCAGGCGCCACTGGTATTGGTGGCGCAGCGGGTGCGGGTGCCGCGGGCGCCGCCGTGTCGCGCGGCTCCGGCGCGGCGGGAGGGGATGCCTCGACCTGCGCAGGGGCAGCGACGACGGGCGCGGACGGCGAGGCATCGGCGGCCTCGAAGGAGATCACGAGCTGGCCGGGCTTGATGACCTGCCCGGCGGCGACGTGGATCTTGGTCACGCGTCCGGCGACCTCGGACGGGACGTCGAGCGTCGCCTTCTCGGTCTCGATCTCCAGCAGCGGCTGGTCGCGCGTGATCACGTCGCCCTCGGCCACGAGGACCTTGAGGACGTCGGCCTCGTTGATGTTCTCGCCGAGGTTCGGGAGATTGAAGTCCGCCATTGCGATGCTCCTGCGCGCCGATCGAGCTACCAACGGATGTTATATTCCAAAAGGCCCGCCGCTGCCCACGGGCACACTCGAAACCCCGCGCCCGCGCGCCGCGCGCGAAGGGAGACACCGTGATTGAGTCAGGCCCGATCTCGCCGCTCTTCAAGTCGCTGCTCGGCTCCAACGCCGCCCTCGAGCAGGACCCCGACCCAGAGGAGACCCGCGGCTGGGTGGAGGCCTTCGACGCGGTGATCGCGATGGAGGGGCCGGAGCGCGCGGCGTTCCTGCTGCGCGGGCTGCTCCAGCGCGCGCACGCGCAGCGCATCGCGCTCCCCGGCGTCCTGAACACGCCCTACTGGAACACCATCGCGCTCGGCGAGCAGCCGGCGTTCCCCGGCGACCTCGATATCGAGAGCCGCATCAGCGCGGCCGTGCGCTGGAACGCGCTGGCGATGGTCGCGCGCGCGAACCAGCAGACGAGCGAGCTCGGCGGCCACATCGCCACGTACGCCTCGATCGCCGATCTATTCGAGGTGGGCTTCAACCACTTCTTCCGCGCCGAGGCGCCCGACGCCCCCGCGGACGGCCACCACACCGGCGACCTCGTCTTCTTCCAGCCACACGCCTCGCCCGGCGTCTACGCCCGCGCGTTCCTCGAGGGCCGGCTCACCGAGGACCAGTTGGTGAACTTCCGGCGCGAGATCGGCATGGACGCCACCGACGCGCTGAGCGCGGGCGAGAGCGACGGCCTGTCGTCGTACTGCCACCCGTGGCTGATGCCGGAGTTCTGGCAGTTCCCGACCGGCTCGATGGGGCTCGGCGCGCTGCAGGCGATCTACCAGGCGCATTTCATGCGCTACATGGAGAACCGTGGCCTCATGCCGCGCAGCGAGCGCAAGGTCTGGGCCTTCGTCGGCGACGGCGAGATGGACGAGCCCGAGTCACTGGCCGGGCTGGGGCTGGCGGCGCGCGAACGCCTCGACAACCTCGTCTTCGTCGTGAACTGCAACCTCCAGCGCCTCGACGGCCCTGTGCGCGGCAACGGCTCGATCATCCAGGAGCTGGAGGGTCTGTTCTCCGGCGCCGGCTGGAACGTGATCAAGGTGCTGTGGAGCTCCGACTGGGACCCGCTGTTCGCGCGGGACCGCGATGGCGTGATCCTCAAGCGCCTCGACGAGACCGTGGACGGCGAGTTCCAGCGCTACGCGGCGACCGACGGCCGCTTCAACCGCGAGCACTTCTTCGACAAGTACCCGGAGCTCCAGGCGCTGGTCGCCGACCTCACCGACGAGGACATCGACCGCCTCCGTCGAGGCGGCCACGACCCACTGAAGATCTACGCCGCGTACCACGCCGCGACGACGCACAAGGGCCAGCCCACCGTCATCCTCGCCCAGACCAAGAAGGGCTACGGGATGGGCGAGTGGGGCGAGGGCCGCATGGGCGCGCACCAGCAGAAGCACCTGGAGGACCAGGCGCTGATCGCCTTCCGCGACCGCTTCGAGGTGCCGATCACCGACGAGCAGGCGACCAACATCGAGTTCTACCGCCTGCCGGAGGGCAGCCCCGAGGCGGAGTACCTGCACGAGCGCCGCGCGGCGCTGGGCGGCTACCTCCCGGCGCGCAACAGCACCGCGCCGAAGCTCCCCGTCCCCGACCTCGCCTCGTTCTCGCGGTTCCTCGAGGGCTCGGGCGGGCGCGATGCGTCCACGACGATGGCGTTCGGCCAGCTGCTGACGCAGTTCCTGCGCGACCCGGCGATCGGCAAGCACGTGGTGCCGATTGTCGCCGACGAGGCGCGCACCTTCGGCATGCACACGATGTTCCGGCAGGTCGGCATCTACTCGCCCAGCGGCCAGCTCTATGAGCCCGAGGACATGAACGCGCTCGTCTTCTACAAGGAGACGACCGACGGCCAGATCCTCGAGGAGGGCATCTGCGAGGCGGGCGCGATCTCCTCGTGGATCGCGGCGGCAACGAGCTACACCACGCACGGCGTGCCGATGCTGCCGTTCTACATCTTCTACTCGTGCTTTGGCTTCCAGCGCGTCGCCGACCTGATCTGGGCTGCCGCCGACGAGCGCGCGCGCGGCTTCCTGATCGGCGCGACCGCCGGTCGCACCACGCTCTCCGGCGAGGGCCTCCAGCACCAGGACGGCACGAGCCAGCTCTGGGCCTCGACGATCGGGACGTGCAAGGCGTACGACCCGTGCTTCGGCTACGAGATGGCGGCGATCATCCAGGACGGCACGCGCCGCATGCTCGACGCGCAGGAGGACGTCTTCTACTACATCACCGCGATGAACGAGAACTACGCCCACCCGCCGATGCCCGAGCACGCGCCTGAAGGCATCGTGAAGGGCATGTACCTCCTCGAGGAGCGCGCCGACGCGAAGGTGCAACTGCTGGGCTCCGGGACGATCCTGCGCGAGGCGATCGCGGCCGCGAAGATCCTCGAGGAGGAGCACGGCATCCCGGCGAACGTGTGGAGCGTCACCAGCTGGTCGGAGCTGCGCTGGGACGGCCTGCTGACGTCCGGTCACGCGAGCGCGGCGATGCAGCAGGCGCGCAACACGCTCGCCAGCGACGGGCCGAACTGGGTGACGCAGTGCCTCGCCCCGTCCGAGGGGCCGATCGTCGCAGCGACCGACTACGTGAGCGCGGTGGCGGACCTGATCCGGCCGTTCATCCCCGCGGGACGCGAGTACGTCGCCCTCGGCACGGACGGCTTCGGGCGCAGCGACAAGCGGACGAACCTGCGCGCCTTCTTCGCCGTGGACCGGCACGCCATCGTGCGCGCCGCGCTCGAGCGACTGGCGCGCTAACGCGAGGCGACGCGCACCCCTCGGCCACTTCATCCGGCTCTACGCTAGCGCCGTGCATCGCCACGCCTGACGAGGAAGGAACGCACCATGTCCATCGAGACCAGCCTCGACGAGCTGCGCGTCCTCAAGCAGCACGCCCAGCTGGGCGGCGGCGCTGACCGCATCGACGCGCAGCACGAGCGCGGCAAGATGACCGCGCGCGAGCGCATCGACCTGTTCGTCGACCCCGGCACGTTCGAGGAGATCGACGCCCTCGCCGCCGACTTCGACAACGACGAGGGCGAGCGCTTCTTCGGCGACGCCGTCGTCACCGGATGGGGCAAGGTCAACGGCCGCACGATCTGCCTCTACGCGCAGGACTTCACGGTCTACGGCGGCTCCCTCGGCGAGGTCGTCGGGACGAAGATCGCGAAGGTGATGGACGTCGCGATGAAGACCGGCGTGCCGGTCGTGGGGTTGAACGACTCGGGCGGCGCGCGCATCCAGGAGGGCGTCGGCGCCCTCGCCGGGTACGGCGACATCTTCTACAAGAACGTGCAGGCCTCCGGGGTCATCCCCCAGATCTCGGTGATCATGGGCCCGTGCGCCGGGGGCGCGGTGTACTCACCGGCGCTCACGGACTTCGTGTTCATGGTCGAGAAGACCAGCCAGATGTTCCTCACCGGCCCCGACGTGATCCTGAGCGTCACCGGCGAGCAGACGACCGTCGAGGAGCTCGGCGGCGCGATGTCGCACGTGTCGAAGTCGGGCGTCGCGCACTTCGCCGCCAGCGACGAGCGCGAGTGCCTCGAGGAGGTGCGGCGCCTGCTGGCCTACCTCCCGAGCAACAACGTGGACGACGCGCCGATCGAGGACACCGGGGATTCGGTGAACCGCCGGCTGGACGACATCCTCAATGTGGTGCCCGGCGAGTCCGACATGCAGTACGACGTCCGCGACGTCGTCGAGCGGATCGTGGACCTCGGCGAGTTCATGGAAGTGCACGAGTTCTTCGCGCCGAACATCGTCGTGGGCTTCGGACGCATTGGCGGGCACTCGATCGGCGTGGTCGCCAACCAGCCGCTCTACCTCGCCGGGGTCCTCGACATCGACGCCTCGCGCAAGGCCGCGCGCTTCGTGCGCTTCTGCGACGCGTTCAACATCCCGATCGTGACCCTCGTCGACGTGCCCGGCTTCCTGCCGGGGATCGGGCAGGAGCACGGCGGGATCATCCTGCACGGCGCGAAGCTCGTGTACGCCTACGCCGCTGCCACCGTGCCGAAGATCACCGTCATCCTCCGCAAGGCCTTCGGGGGCGCGTACGACGCCATGAGCTCGAAGCACCTCGGCGCCGACGTGAACTACGCGTGGCCCGGCGCGGCGATCGCCGTGATGGCGGGCCGGCAGGCCGTCAACGTGATCAACCGCCGCGACATCCAGAACGCCGCCGACCCGGAGGCGGAGCGCGCCCGCCTCGTCGAGGACTACGTGAAGCGCCTCGAGCACCCCTACATCGCGGCGTCGAAGGGCTACATCGACGACGTCATCGACCCGGCGGAGACGCGCACGAAGATCGCCCACGCCCTCGAGCTGCTGCGCACCAAATCGGTGCCGGTCTACCAGAAGAAGCACGGCAACATCCCGCTGTAGCGCGCGACACCGTCCGCGGGTGCGGGCCGCCGCGCGTCCACCTTTGACGACGCATGTTATTTTCGCTGCGCAATCCGTCCTCGACACATCGCCGGCGCCCGGCGCGGTTGGGAGCACTCTGTGAGCGACGCTCTGAAGAAGGTGGCGATCGTCGGTGTCTACGAGTCGGCGCAGGCCCGCCGGCTCAACCGCACCCCGGAGGACCTCTACAAGGAGATCGTCCTCGGCGCGCTGAATGACGCCGGACTGACGATCAAGGACGTCGACGGCGTCGTCGGTGGCAACCCCCTGCTCAACGAGGGCGAGGGGCGCGGCATGCCGGGCTCCGTCTTCGCCGAGTACTTCGGCACCGAGCTGCGCTACTCCGGGCAGGCGCTCACCGCCACGCAGGCGCCCGCCCTCGGCATCCTGCACGCGATGGAGGCCGTCGCGACCGGCCGCGCGAGCACCGTCCTGGTGGCGATGGCGGCCGCGACGCCGGGCTTCGGCGTCGCCGGCGGCGACTCCGGCCAGAGCGTCAGCGGCGACCAGTGGCTGTCCCCGTTCGGCCTCGCACGCGTCGGCTACTACGGGATGTTCGCGCACCGCCACATGCACGAGTACGGCACGACCCCGGAGCAGCTGGCGCGGGTCGCCGTGAACCACCGCAAGCACGCGCTGCTCAACCCGAACGCGATCATGCACGACCGCGGCCCGATCACCGTCAGTGATGTGCTCGGCTCGCGCATGATCTACGACCCGCTGCACCTGCTCGATTGCAGCCCGGTGAACGAGGGCGGTGGCGCCATCATCGTGACCACCGAGGAGCGCGCGCGCAGCCTGAAGCACCCGGCGATCCGGGTCCTCGGCTTCGCCGAGTGCTACTCGGCGGTGGACATCTTCCACCTGCCCTCGATCACCGCCTTCGACGGCAACGGCGGCCAGTCCGGACGCGACGCGTTCGCGATGGCGGGCGTCACGCCGAACGACATCGATGTCGCGCAGATCAGCGACCACTTCTCGATCAGCCCGATCATCGAGCTGGAGGACCTCGGCTTCTGCAAGAAGGGCGAGGGTGGGGCGTTCGTGGAGAGCGGCGCGGTGGAGCTCGGCGGGAAGATGCCGATCAACACCAACGGCGGGTACCTCTCGCACAGCCACGCCGGCAGCCCCGGCATCTTCGACATCATCGAGCTGGTGCGGCAGCTGCGTGGCGAGGCGGGCGAGCGGCAGGTGCCGAACGCGCGCATCGGCCTGCACCACGGCGTCGGCGCGACGTACATCTCCGCGCAGACCGCCATCCTCGCCCGGGACTAGCACCGAACACGACCGCCGAGCACACAGGAGCGTCACCATGAGCGAGTACCAGAAGCCGCTGCCGACCCCCACCGAGCTCACCCAGCCGTTCTGGGACGGCGTGCGCGAGGAGAAGCTGCTCGTCCAGAAGTGCAGCGGCTGCGGCACGCTGCGGCACATCCCGAAGCCGTGGTGCGCCAACTGCCTCTCCGACGACTACACGTGGTCGCAGCTGAGCGGCAAGGGCGAGGTCTACTCCTACACGATCATGCACCGCGCCCCGGCCACCAGCTTCCAGACCGAGATCCCGTACGCCGTCGCCCTCGTCGAGCTGGAGGAGGGCGTCCGCATGATCAGCAACCTCGTCGGCGTGCCGATCGAGGACGTGAAGATCGGGATGCCGGTCAAGGTGGTCTACGAGCACGTGAACGACGAGGCGGCGCTGTTCAAGTTCGCGCCCGCGTAGCGCCCCGCTACCGCTCGACGCGTCTCCCTCGCGGGTTGCGAGCGCATATCACGGTCGTATTGACACGGCTCCTACAATCCAAACGTTCGTGATATCGAAAGAACCGCCTCAGAGGGAGGTTTCCATGTCCTCGACCGACCTGACGAGCAGACGGCTCAGCCGACGGCGGCTGCTGGGGAACGGCGCCGTTGTCGGCGTCGGCCTCGCCGGGGCTGCACTGATCGGCTGTAGCGCCTCGAAGCCCGCACCCGCGCCCGCGGGCGGCTCGGCGGCGCCGGCCGCGGCGTCCGGCTCGACCGCCGCGGCGCGACCTGGCGTGCCGATCGTGAAGGGCACACCGAAGGACGGCGGCACGTGGACGATTCCCGTCTACAGCACCTCCCCGCAGCACGACATGCACACCGCGCTGAACGCCTCGATCTGGCACGACATCAGCGAGCAGGCGATGATCCCCGACCCGTTCACGGGCGACGTGCAGGCGAACGTCGTCGAGAAGTGGGAGATCCCGGACAACACGCACTTCATCTTCCACGTGCGCAAGGGCGTGAAGCTCCACGATGTGGCGCCGTGGAGCGGCCGTGAGTTCGACGCCGAGGATCTCGCGTTCAACATCAACCGCATCGCCGGCAACACCGCCGAGTCCGAGGCCCCCCTCACGAAGGCCGCCTTCCAGCGTGCCGACACCCTGGCCGGCATGAGCAAGGTCGAGGCCGTCGACAAGTACACCGTGCGCGTCACGATGGCGAAGCCCTCCAGCGCGTACCTCAAGGGCTTCCTCGAGTGGCGCAACGTGCTGATGCCGAAGGGCATCGTGGAGGTCGGCTTCAAGGACCCGATGAAGTTCGCCGGCGTCGGCGCGTACCGGCTCACGGAGTTCGTGCCCGGCGTGCGCGAGTCGTTCGCGAAGCACCCCGGCTACTTCCGGCAGGGGGAGCCGCACTTCGACAAGGTCGTGCGCACCGTGGTCGCGGACTCCTCGGCGACACTCGCCGGGTTCATCTCGAAGCAGTTCAACGCGATCGGCGTGGACTCGTTCCAGGACGAGCAGACGATCAAGAGCGCGCGCCCCGACGCCGTGAAGTACTCCAGCTCGACGAGCCAGTGGCTGTACCTGCGCCCGAACGTGAAGGCGGCAATGTTCACCGACTTCCGCGTGCGGAAGGCGATCCAGCTGGCGATGGACTACCAGGAGCTCTCGGAGGGCTTCTACGGCCCGGGCGGCACGCTCACCGGCCCGCTGTTCTCCGGGTTCTCCGAGGCGTGGGACCACGAGAAGCTGAAGACGCTGGCGGGCTACAACCAGTCGACGAAGGCAAAGGACCTCGCGGAGGCGCAGAAGATGCTGTCCGCCGCGGGCCGCAACAACGGCGACGGCATCGCCTTCGAGGTCACCGGCGGGCCGGGCACCGGCATCCGGCAGGCCCAGAAGGAGAACTCGGTCCGCTTCCAGGCGCAGATGAAGAAGGCGTTCCCGGGGATGAACATCACCCTGCGGACGATCGGCGACAACGCGCAGTGGTCGGCGCTGCCGGGCTCCAAGAATTTCCAGATGATCACGTTCTCCAGCGTGTCGCAGCCGGCCGCCGCCAGCGAGGCGTACTCGCTCTACCACAGCAAGGGCGGGCGCAACTACGGCTCGTTCGAGAACGCCGAGGCGGACGCGCTCCTCGAAAAGGCGCTCGTGGAGCTGGACCAGAAGGCGCTGAAGGAGATCCTGAACACGTTCCAGCAGAAGTGCATGGACGAGTGGATGCCGATGTTCGGCCTCCACGTGGAGCAGAAGAACACCGTCGTGCAGCCCAACGTGGGCGGCTACGACAAGGTGGTCGGCCCGTGGGCGCAGGGCCTGTCGAGCCACCGTATCGGAGCGATCTACAACGTCGCGTAGCGGGACGCCTCGTCCCGTCCGCGGGGGGTGACTCGTCGCGGGCCGCGCGTCAGCGCGGTCCGCTCGATCGCCCGTGAGCAGCACGAGGAGTACCCCATGCCGTTGCCACTCGAGGGCCTGCGCGTCGTCGACTTCGCGACCGTGTTCTCCGCGCCGTTCGCGGCGATGCTGCTCGCCGACCAGGGCGCCGAGGTCGTGAAGATCGAGGCGCCGGACGGCGACACCGCGCGCACCTCGAGCCCCGTGCCGGGCACCACCGATCTCAGCTACGGCTTCATGGCGTTCAACCGCAACAAGCGCTCGGTGACGCTCGACATCACGACGCCCGCGGGCAAGGAGGCGGCGTACCGCCTCTTCGAGTGGGCGGACGTGCTGATCATCAACATGCGCGTCGACACGCGCCGCCGGCGCGGCTTCACGTACGAGGACATTGCGAAGATCAACCCGCGCCTGATCTACCTGTCGCTCACCGGCTACGGCGACGAGGGCCCGGACGCCGACCTGCCCGGCGTCGACATCGTGATCCAGGCGCGCAGCGGCGACATCGAGGGACGCCAGGTCGAGGGCAGCCCGCCGCCCGACCACACGCGCATCTACCACTTCGACATGGGGACCTCGATGATCGCGGCGTACGCGGTGTCGCTCGCGCTGATCGAGCGCGAGCGCACGGGCCACGGCTCCAAGATCGAGACGAGCCTGCTCCAGACCGCCGTCTCGCTGCACGCGGTGCAGATGATCAAGATCGAGGGCCTCGACGAGCGCGCGCCGACAAGGGCTGCCGGTCTCCGCCAGATCTACCAGTGCGGCGACGGTCGCTACATCCTGAACATGTACATCAACACCGGCCCGCGCTGGACGAGCCTGTGCCAGGCGCTCGAGTGCGACGAGCTGATCACCGACCCGCGGTTCGCGACGATGGAATCGCGCAACCAGCACTCAGACGCGATCGTCGAAGCGCTCACGCGGCACTTCCTCACGAAGTCCTCGACGGAGTGGGAGACGATCTTCAAGGCGGCCGGCCACACCAACAGCATCGTGAAGACGATCGACGAGATGTTCGACGACCCGCAGATCATCGAGAACGACATGATCACGCAGTTCGATCAGCCGGGTGTCGGCGAGGTCACGATGTACGGACTGCCCTTCCGCATGTCCGGCAGCCAGGGCGAGCAGTGGCTGCGCCGCCCTGTCCCGCGCCTCGGCGAGCACACCGACGAGGTGCTCCACGAGCTGGGCTACAGCGCGGACGAGATCCGCGCGATGCAGGCGCCCCGCCCCGTCGAGTAGCCCTCGAGGCTACCGATCCAGATCCGCGGGCGCTCGAACGACGCGGTTCACGATCTCCAGCACGTCATCGAGGTCGAACGGCTTCCGGAGGAAGCCCACCGCGCCCACCGTGCGGGCGATGCGGCTGATGTCCGCGGACGCCGACAGCAGCATGACCGGAGGACCGCCGCCCGGCGTCTCCCGCAGGCGCATCGCCACCGCCTCGCCGCCGAGCAGCGGCAGCGTGATGTCGAGGAGCACGAGCGACGGATGCAGGTCCGTGCCCAGCCGCACGCCCTGCTCGCCGTCCCGCGCAACGGCGACGGCGAACCCCTCGTCCTCCTCGCACGACTACTCGCAGAGCGACGAGACCCGGCAGCACGAGCACGACGCGCACGTCCACGACCACGCCGCTCCGGCGACACCGCCGGTCACGCCGCACTAGCGGGCGGCCCGATCGTCAGGGGACTCGACGCGTCCATCATATGAGCGGCGTCGGGTCCCGGACGCGCGGCCAAGGCGCCTCGTCGATGACGGATCGCTAGCGGACGGCGGTGACGGGGGTCGAGGCGGGGATGCCCGCGGGGTACGCGGCAGCAACGGCGTCACGGAGGAACGCGGGGCCGCCGGCGACGACGAGCAGGAAGCGCCCGCGCGCGTCCTGCACCCACGCGCCGGAGGCGCCGGAGGCGGCGATCGCCCCCGCAAGCTGCTCGACGCTTCCGCCGCTGAACACCGCCAGCGCGGACCGGCTCGCGCCGAAGCGGACGTCGGAGAGCGTGGCACGCGAGGCGAGCGCGCTGGTCGCCGTATCGCGCTGCGTCGAGGCAGCCGGGTACAGCGACGCGAGCCCGGCCACGTCCTCGGGCTGGAGCAGGTACGGCGAGTCGCACGCGGTGCTGACGGGCGCCATCACCGCCGTCGGGTTGTCGGAGTGGCCGATGCCGATCGCGTGCAGCAGCTCGTGCGTGACCGTGTGCTGGAGGTCGCGGTACACGGGACCGGCGGCGCAGTTGAACTCGAAGGTGTTGGAGATGAACACCCGGGCGAAGGAGAAGCTCGCCGTGCCACCCGTTCCGATGATGCCGTAGCTCAGCGCGCGCCCCGTCTCTCGGAGCGCGCCCCACCCGATCACAATCGGATCGGCGTCAGACTTAGCACAGAGGCGCGAGCGCGGCAGCGCACCGGCGTTCACCAGCGCCAGCGATCCACGTAGCTGGGTGTTGATGTCATCGATCGATGCCTGGAGGATGCCCGCCGCGACCGTGGCGCTCACGGACGTGGACGCCGGGCCGCCGTAGCTCACACCGTCCAGGCTGCACGCGCCCCCGTCCCAGCTCGAGTAGACGGCGATCTGCGTCCGCCCGTCCCAGCGGTAGCCCGTCATCGCGACGGGCGAGGATTCCCCCTGCGGCGCGACGCTGCTCGATACCACCCTCGCCGCATCGTTCGATCTCACGGACGCGCTCGACGATCCGAGCGTCGCGCCGACCAGCACCGCGAGCAGCACGCTGCCGACCAGGCGCCACGATCGCGACGAGGCGATCCCGGGCGAGACGGCGCGTGCGAGGCAATCGAGTTGCATAGTCATCTCGCTCTACAGAACGTTCATATCATCCTGCTCGTTTACGAGAATGCTGTCCCGAACCGGTTTTTCTGAGGAGGGCCGTTTCAGCCAGTATTCGATCAGACGCACGTCCGAACAGGTCACACTTGGGTGCGAGAGATTCGTGCCGCGAGCGCGCTCGACGAGTTCGATGGGGGCGCCCCGTGCGGAGTACGGTCATCATCAGTGCGAGGAACGAGGAGACACCGATGACGTCCGACAAGATCGCCGCCAGCGCTACGGACGGTGCTCCGCCGCCCGGCTCGATCGGCGGCTTCCTCACGAGGACGGCAAGCGAGGCCCACGCGGTCGAGCTCCAGGCGAGACGTCACGAGGGGATCCAGGCGCGCATCGCGACGAAGATTGCCGACCTCACCGGCAGCATCGCCTTCGTCGTCCTGAACACGATCTGGTTCGTCGTCTGGATCGTGATCAACCTGCCGGGATCACCGATCGAGTTCGATCCGTTCCCGTTCTCGCTGCTCACGATGATCGTCTCGCTGGAGGCGATCATCCTCTCGATCTTCGTGCTGATCAGCGAGAACTCGCAGTCGCAGCGCGCGGAGCGCCTCGCGAGGCTCGAGATGGAGATCAACATCATCGCCGAGCGCGAGATCACGAAGCTCATGGGGCTCGTGAGCGACATCCATGAGCACCTCGGCCTCGCCACGGAACCGGACGTCGAGGAGATGCGGATGGAGACGCGCCTCGACGACCTCGCGCAGATCGTCGACGCGGAGGACGCCTCCAACCGCTAGCCGTCCGCGCGCGGACCTACGCCCGATCGATGATCCCGCTCCACGTCATCGACCGCTCGCCCGCGTCGATGTCGTACTTCCGCGCGAGGTCCAATCGCCCATCGGCGCCGATCCGGAACACCGTGATCCCGCCCGGCACCGTGCGCGTCCCGGCGCCATCGCGCACGTCGTACGCGTGGATGCTCGTCGCGATCAGCAGCTGCCCGGTCGGATCGATGGCGAACGTGCGGATGTGCAGGCTTTGCGTGTCGGCGTGCTGGATGAGCGCCGGCTCGCCCGTCGCGGGATCGATCGAGAACACCGCGATGTTGTCCTCGCCCTCGCCGTCGCTGCGGTTCGAGAGGTAGACGGTGCCGCCATCCGGGTGCACGTGGATTGCACCGGTGCCCTGCGCGATCGCCTCGTCCCGGACGCGGCTCAACGTGCCCTTCGTGTAGATCGGCGCCGCGGGCAGCGCGTCGCCCGCGCCGATGTCGAGCATCAGCAGCGCGTTGTGACGCTCGACCGAGACGTAGAGCCACGGCTTCGTCGGGTGGAAGTCGAGGTGCCGCACGCCGAAGCCGTAGCCGCCGTTCGGCGCGATCGAGGCCTGGTCGGCGAGCACGCCGTCGCGCACCGACATCACCTTCAACGCACCGGGGGACTCCGGCCGGCCCCTCGACGGATCGAACCCGCGCGAGACGAGGATCATCGACCGGTCGGACGGCATCACGCGCACCTGGTGAGGGAAGGTGCCGCAGTCGAGGTCCGCCGGCTGCGCGACCGCCTCGCCGATGGCGCCGTCCGCCTCGATGCGACGAACGGTGACCGAGGGGGGCCGGTTGTGCGCGGCAAAGACGTGCGTTCCGGCGCCGTCGACGGTGATGTGGGTCGCGCGCGCGGGCATCGGCGTCGGCGCGCCGAGCGGCGTCAGCGCCCCGTCCGCCTCGATGCGCAGCGCGCTGAGGAACGCGGGAGGATTGTCACCGCTCGCGTTGCCGGAGGACACGTAGAGCGTGCGTCGTGACGGATGCGGCCACGCGTACGAGATCGAACCGGGCAGCTGCACCGCCCCGCGCCGCTCGACGCTGGCATCCGCGACGTCGAGGTCGTACCAGGCCAGCTCCGAGCCGAGGCTCGCGTAGAACGTGGACGTCGTCGTGGGCGATGCGGTCATCACAGCCTCCAGTCGCATCGCCGCCGTCACGCGTCCGCGTCACCACCGGCGAAGGTCGTCTGCATTCTAGGCGAACTGCGGCCCGCGTCGACCCCGCCGAGTCGATCGCCCGCGGCGTACGATGCCGTCCCGCGGATGCGGTGCAGCGACGATGGAGGAGACCGTGACGAGAGAGCAGATTGTGCCGCCCGCAGACGCACCGGGAACGCCGGGAGCCCGGCTCCGCGCGCGCATCGCGCAGCGCAACGCGCTCCTCGTCCCTGGGTGCGGGAACGCGCTCACCGCGCGCGTCGCGCAGGACCTGGGCTACGAGGCGGTATACGTGACGGGCGCCGGCGTGACCAACATGTACCTCGGCCTGCCGGACCTGAGCTTCGTGAGCCTGACCCAGCTCGTCGAGCACGTCGCGGCGATCAGCGACGTGACCAGCGTGCCGGTGATCGTGGACGCGGACACCGGCTTCGGAAACGCCGTGAACGCGGGCCACGCGGTGCGCGCGCTGGAGCGCGCGGGCGCGACGTGCATCCAGATCGAGGACCAGGTCTTCCCGAAGCGCTGCGGCCACTTCGACGGCAAGGAGGTCGTGCCGACGGCCGAGTTCGTGACGAAGATCGCGGCGGCCGTGGACGCTCGACGCAGCGCCGACACGCTGATCATGGCGCGCACCGACGCGATCGCGTGCACCGGCTTCGACGATGCGCTCGACCGCGCGCACCGCGCGCTGGAGGCCGGCGCGGACTGCCTGTTCATCGAGGGCCCACGTAACGCCGAGGAGATCCGCGCGATCCCGCAGCGGGCGGGCGCCCCGGTGCTACTCAACCTCGTGTACGGCGGGAACACGCCGATCCTCGGACAACCCGAGCTCGCCGAGATGGGATACGCGATGGTGCTGTATGCGAACGCCGCGCTGCAGGCGGCGCTGACGGGCATGCAGCGCGTCATGGGCCACGTGCTGCGCACCGGCTCGATCGACGGCGTGCTGGATGACATCGCGACGTTCGACGAGCGTCAGCGCATCGTCGGCAAGCCGCACTACGACGCGCTGGAGCGCCGCTACGCGGTCGACGAGTGACGACGGCACCCCGCGCGCGGAGTTGTACGATGAGACGAGCGGGAGGAGGTGCGCGATGGACCCGTTCGTCGAACCCGACGACATCGCGTTCGGCATCGATCCGGTGTCACTGCGCGTCGCCCGGCAGATGGGCTATCGAGGTCGTTCCTCGTTCACGTCGCAGGACTATGTGAGGCTGCCGGAGTTCGGACCGCGCAAGATCACCCCGGACGACGCGATCGATCCGAGCGTGGCTCCCGAGGAGCCCGGCGCGCCGGCAGGCAACTGTTCCGAAGGAGCCCTCGATGCAGAACCGGACCGGAATGTGGCGACTGCCGCTGGCGGCGATGCTCGCCCTCGTAACGGCGGTCGCCGTCGCGTGTGGCGGCGCCACCGCGCCGAAGGCGACGCCGACCGTCGCCACCACCCCCGCCGCGGCCACCCCGACCGCGACCCCGACGCCGCCGCCCCTGACGGGCAAGATCAGCGTCTTCGCTGCATCCTCGCTGACCGAGGTGTTCAAGACGATCGCTGCCGACTTCCAGAAGGCGAACCCCGGCGTCACCGTCGAGTTCAACTTCGCCGCCTCGAGCGCCCTCGCGACGCAGATCGAGCAGGCCGCACCGGCCGACGTCTTCGCCAGCGCGGACACGGCGAACATGACGAAGCTCACCGACAAGTCGCTGATCGATGGCGCCCCGGTGACCTTCGCGAAGAACCTCCCGGTGATCGTGGTGCCGGCGGACAACAAGGCCGGCATCGCCACGCCGAAGGACCTCTCCAAGAGCGGCGTGAAGCTCGTGCTGGCGGCGCCGGAGGTGCCGATCGGCAACTATGCCCGCCAGATCATCGACAAGCTCGCGGCGACGCCGGACTACGGCGCGACGTACAAGGACGCGGCGCTCAAGAACCTCGTCTCGAACGAGCAGAACGTGCGCGCCGTGCTGACGAAGATCGAGCTGGGCGAGGCCGACGCCGGCATCGTCTACAAGACCGACGCGCTGGTGTCGAAGGAGAAGGTCAAGACCGTCGTCATCCCGGACGCGACGAACGTGATCGCCGTGTACCCGCTGGGCGTGGTCAAGGCGACGAAGAACAAGGACGCCGCGGCCGCGTTCATCAAGTTCGTGGCCGGCGCGCAGGGCCAGGCCGCGCTCAAGGCCGCGGGGTTCGACGCCGCGTCCTAGCAATGAGACGGAGCGGGGCCGATACTCGCCCCGAGATCGTAATGATCGAGGTGGCCCCGCTGGACGAGTCGATGCGACACACGATGACGGTGACGGGCCGTGCCTGAGCGCACGGCCCGTCGCACATGGTCGTTCACGGGGTCGCTGGAGTCGCTGTTCGTCTCGCCGACGCTGCTCTTCGCGGCGTTCATCCTCGTCCCGCTGATCGCGCTGTCCGTCCGCGGGTGGCAGGACGGCGAGGTCGCCCAGCGCCTGACCTCGCCGTTCGTGATCCACGCGCTCCAGCTCTCCATCATCACCAGCACCCTGTCGCTCGCGCTCGCGCTCGTCCTCGGCGTGCCCGCCGCCTACCTCCTCGCACGGTCGAGGTTCCCCGGCCACCGCATGCTCACGATCCTCGTCGAACTGCCGATGGTGCTGCCGCCCACCGTCGCCGGCGTCGCGCTGCTGGTCGCCTTCGGGCGGCGAGGCCTGATCGGCGCCACGCTTTCCGACCTGGGGCTGGAGCTGGCGTTCACGACGGCGGCCGTGGTGCTGGCGCAGCTGTTCGTTGCGGCGCCGTTCCTCGTGCGGTCGTTGCAGGCGGGCTTCGAGGCGATCGACCCGACGTACGAGGAGGTGTCGCGGACGCTGGGCGTGTCGGAGTGGCGCACGTTCTGGCGCGTGACGCTGCCGCTCGCGTGGCCGGCGCTGCTGTCGGGCTCCGTGCTGTGCTGGACGCGCTCGCTGAGCGAGCTGGGCGCGACGATCATCTTCGCCGGCAACTTCGAGGGCCGTACCCAGACGATGCCGCTGGCGATCATCACCGCCTTCGAGTCGAGCGCGGGCCTCAGCGGCGCGATCGCGCTGTCGCTGATGCTGCTCGCCGTGGCGCTGGTGCTGCTCCTCCTGACGCGCGTCGTCTCCCGCCGATCGCGAGGCGACGTCTCGTGATCACGGTCGACATCCAGAAGCGGCTCGGGGCGTTCCAGCTCGACGTGCAGTTCGAGGCGGACCGCGAGACGGTCGTGCTGTTCGGACGCTCCGGGTCCGGGAAGAGCCGCTCGCTCGCTGCGATCGCCGGCCTGATGCGGCCGGACTCCGGCACGATCGCCATCGGCGACCGGACCGTCTTCGACTCCTGGCGCGGCATCAACGTCCCGCCGCAGCAGCGCTCCCTCGGCTACCTGTTCCAGCAGGTCGGGCTGTTCCCGCACATGACGGTGGACCAGAACATCGCCTACCCGCTCGCCGGGTGGGACCGCACTGCGCGCGATCGGCGCGTCGAGGAGCTGAAGCGCCTGCTGCGCATCGAGGACCTCGGCCGGCGGTACCCGGATCAGATCTCGGGGGGACAGCAGCAGCGCGTCGCGCTCGCGCGGGCGCTCGCGCGGCCGGTGGAGGCGCTGCTCCTCGACGAGCCGTTCTCCGCCCTCGACGAGGCGCTGCGTGCCGACCTGCGTGCCGAGCTGATCCGCCTGCGCGGCGAGCTCGACGTGCCGATCGTCTGCGTGACGCACGACCTGCGCGAGGCGCACCTGCTCGCCGATCGCATCGCGGTGGTCGAGGATGGGCACGTGTTCCAGTTCGCCTCCCGGATGGAGGTGTTCCAGCACCCCGCCTCGAGGCGCGTCGCGGAGCTGACCGGCGTCGCGAACATCTTCGCGGCGCGCGGCATCGGCGGAACGCGCGTCGAGATCGGCGGCCTGCCGTTCGAGGTGCCCACCGCCGTGCCCGCGGGCATCGACGTCGACGTGGCACTCCGCGCGGAGCGCTGCCTGCTGCGCCGCATCGACCCCACGGAGGCACTGCCCGCCAACTGCTTCCTCGCCGAGATCACCTCGGAGCTGGCGTTCGGGAGCTCTTACACGCTCCGGCTGGCCCCGGCCGGCCCCGGCCCGTCCGTCGAGGTCGACATCGCCTCGCACCCCTACGACGTCCTCGGCATCGCGACGCGCAAGCAGTGGGTCGTCGAGCTGCCGGCCGCGGACCTCCACGTGATGCAGCGCGAGACTACGCTCGACGCGAGGTAGCCGTCGCGTTCGCCAGCGCCTCGGTGCCGATGCGATCAGGTCTGCCGGCCGAGCCAGAGCGCGATCAGGCCGCTCCGCCCGCTCACCCCGAACTTCCGGAGCACGTCGCGGACGTAGGTCCGCAGCGTGGAGGGCGAAACGCCCAGCTCGGCGGCGATCAGCTTCGCCGACCGGTCGGTCAACAGTAGTCCGAGCACCCGACGGTCCGTCGGCGACAGCGGCGACCGCGCGACGAGCAGCCCGTGCGCGAGCAGCACCTCGCGATGGAACCACGTCAGGCCACGCAGCGCGTACCGGGCGATCTCGCGCTCGTCCTCCGTGAACGGCTCGCCCGCGCGCATGCGGAGGAAGCCGTAGTAGGCCTCGGCGACCGGGCTGACGGGCGCGGCGACGATCAGCGAGTCGTGCACACCCTGCGCGACGTACCGCTGGTACATCTCGCCGCTGAACCACTCCGGCGCGACGAGGTCCTGCATCCGGCTCGCACGGTACGTGCCCGCCAGCCGCGCGTGCGCGGCGGTCAGCTCGTCCACCTCGCCGCGGCCGAGCTCGCGGAGGCGTCGCTGCGTGAACTTCTCATCGTTCGGCAACGGGTGCAGATACTGGATCAGGCGCGGGCGCCAGCCGTGCAACGGATCGCCCTCGTCCTCCGAGACGCGGACGGCACCGACCCAGTAGGCGTTCTGCGCGTCCAGCAGCGTGGCGACGCTCTGCAGCAGATGCCGCAGCGCGGCGTCGCTGTCGGCCGCCTCGAACGCGGCGAGCTCATCCCAGAGCGAGTGGATGCGCTCGCGCAGCGCATCGTCGAGGGGTGTCGCGCCCCGGATCGTCGCCATCCACCGAGTGTACCCAGCGTGAGCGGGCCTCCGCGTTTCAGCACGCTCGCAATGCAGCGAGACGACTACACCAATTCGAGTCGATCGAGGCGGTACTCGGGCAGCGTCCCGTGGCCGTCCTCGAACGCAGGGCCGCAGCCGGTGAGCGCGATGTCGCGCGCCACCTCGATCGTGCCGAGGTAGGCGCCGGACGCGCCGCCGGGGAACGCAAAGTCGACACGCACGCGCCAGATCCGGGCCACCTCGTCGGCCTCGAGGATCGTCGCAGTGCGCCGTGCACGCAGCCAGTCCCAGCCGTGCCGTGCGAGGCACGCCCCCTCGATCACCTGCAACACCGGCGGCACGGCGCTCCAACCGCGCAGGTTGCGGCGCACCCCGGCGGCGTCGCCGTCGCGATGCAGCACGCGGTCGCTCGCCTCGTCGTCCAGGAAGGCCCACTTGTGTCCGCTGGGGAACTCCCACGCGGTCGGCGCGAAGCGGTGGCCGCCGAAGTGCGTCATGCGCCACGCCCGTACGAGGGGATACGCGGCGCGCGCGCGCAGGTACAGCGGCACGCCGAAGCGCGCGCAGCAGATGTCGACGTGCCCGTGCGTGCACACGAAGAACTCACGGTGCGGCGGACCGGCGGACCGGTACCGCGCGAACTCGTCGAGGCGCTCCGGCGCGTCGAAGTAAGCGCGCACCAGCGCGACGAGCGCGTCCTCCTCGTCGTCCGGGACGAGGTACTCGCTCATCGCGTACTCGGGTGCGTCATCCTCGGGGCGCAGGGCGATGAGCACGCGCCGCTTGCCGGGCACGGACCACTCCGGATCGGGTGCGATGCCGTTGAGGACGGCGAACCCGTCGGCAGGCAGGCCGCCGTGCTCCTCGCGCAGCCGGGCGAAGTACGCGATCCGCAGGGCCTGGACGCGCTGGAGCACCGTGCCGTCCGCGTCGGCGTTGTAGAGACCCTCGCCCCACGGCGTCGGGATCTCGATCGCCATCAGCCGCTGGGTGTTGCCGCCGGAGCCAATCGGATCCTCGGCGCCCGCGGCCGCGACGATCGAGCAGAGCCGGTCGAGGATCGCCGTTCCGGGGGGTGCGGGCTGTGCCATCGCTCATCCTGACCGGCGTCGCCGCGAATCCGTCTTTTCTGTCGGGACGGAGCGAGGCTCTCCAATTCGACCTTGACCAGAGAGATAGTGATGCGTATCACTTCATCTTAGTGTGCACTAAGACTATACCGCTGTCGAGACTACGTCCTACCCGCCTCGGGCGGCTCGGCGTGCCGCGCGTGCGGGGTGGGGCGTGAGCGGCGTCGCCACGCTGCCCGCGACGGGCGCCCGCTGGCGCCTCGCCCTGGGGACCGGGCTCCTCTGCGCGCTCGGGCTCCTCGTCGTCGTCGCGCTGCTGAGCCTGCGCATCGGATCGGTCGGGATCGCGACGCGCGACGCGATCGACGCGCTCTTCAACTACGACCCGAACTCGTACAACCAGACCGTCGTCCGCTCGCTGCGGCTGCCGCGCACGATCATCGGGCTGGGCGTGGGCTCCGCGCTCGCCGTCGCCGGCGCGATGATGCAGGCGACGACGAGGAACCCGCTCGCCGACCCGTCGATCCTCGGCGTGAACAGCGGCGCGGCATTCGCGATCGTCAACGCGATCTTCTTCTTCGGCCTGACGCACCCGTACCAGTACGTCTGGTTCGCGTTCCTCGGCGCGGGCATCGCCTCCGCGCTCGTCTACTCGATCGCCTCCGCCGGTCGAGGCGGCGCGACGCCGGTGAAACTCGCGCTCGCTGGCGCGGTGGTCACGGCTCTCCTCGGCTCGTGGATCACGGCGCTGCTGCTGCTCGACGAGCAGACACTCGACACGGTGCGGTTCTGGCTGGCCGGCTCGATCGCGGGGCGGCCGATCGAGGTGTTCTGGATGGTGCTGCCGTTCATGGCGACGGGGCTCGTCGGCGGGCTGCTGCTCGCCCGCCAGCTCAACGTGATGAACCTGGGCGAGGACACCGCGCGCGCCCTCGGCATGCACACCGGGCGCCTGCGCCTGGTGAGCGCGCTGCTGGTGGTGCTGATGACGGGGGCCGCCGTCTCCGCCGCGGGGCCGATCGGCTTCGTCGGGCTCGCCGTGCCGCACATCGTCCGCGTGTTCACCGGGCCGGACTACCGCTGGATCCTCGCGTACTGCATCGTCGTCGGGCCGCTGCTGCTGCTGAGCGCGGACATCGCCGGCCGCGTGATCACGCGTCCTGCCGAGCTGCAGGTCGGCATCGTGACCGCGATGTGCGGCGCGCCGTTCCTGATCGCGATCGCGCGGCAGCGCCGCGTGGCCAGCCTGTGATCCGCCCCGCGCTGAGCGCGCTTCGAGGCGGGCCGGTCCTGCTCGACCTCCGTCTTGGCTCCTTCGCGTCCTTCCGCATCAACGTCCGTGTGCTCGCGATCTGCCTGCTGCTGCTCGTGGTCGTCATCGCCCTCGCTGCGTGGGCTGCGACGCTCGGCTCGTTCATCGTGCCGCTGGACGAGGTGGTCCGCGCCACGTTCTCCGAGTCAACGAGGCAGTTCGAGTTCGTGGTGGTGCAGCTGCGGCTGCCGCGCATCCTGTCGGCGATCCTCGTCGGCGCGGCGCTCGCCTCGTCGGGCGCGATCTTCCAGGGGCTCGTGCGCAACCCGCTCGTGTCGCCGGACATCATCGGCATCCAGGCCGGCGCGACCGTCGTCGCGGTGTTCATGATCGTCAACGGCTACACCGATCGCTACATCCCGCTCGGCGCGTTCGGCGGCGCGGTGACCGCTGCGACCGCGATCTATTTGCTCGCGTGGAAGGGCGGCATGTCCGGCAACCGGCTGGTACTCGTCGGCATCGGCATCGACGCGCTGCTCGCCGCCGGCACCCGCTACCTCATCGTGAAGTTCCCGGTGCAGCAGGCACAGGCCGCGATCGCGTGGAGCACCGGTACGGTGTACGGCACGGGCTGGTTCGACGTGCAGGTGATCGCCGTCGCGCTGGGGGAGCTGCTGCCGCTCGCGATCGTGCTGACGTGGCAGCTGCGCGTGCTCCAGTTCGGCGACGACATCGCGTACGTCCTCGGCATGCGCGTCGAGCCGACGAGGCTGGCGCTGATCCTCGTCGGGTGCGCGCTGGCGGCGGTCGCCGTCGCGGTCGCCGGCCCCGTCGGCTTCATCGCGCTGATGGTACCGCACGTCGCGCGGATCATCGGCGGGCCGATGACGGGCGGCACGTTGCTGCTCACGGCACTGCTCGGCGCGGTGCTGCTGCTGGGCGCCGACATTGTGGCGCTGCACGTGCTGCCGGTCGCGCTGCCGGTCGGCGTGGTGACGGCGGGCGTGGGCGCGCCGTACTTCCTCTTCCTGCTCTACCGCGCGAACGTCCGGATGTAGCGCGATGACTCGACTCGAAGCGCGCGAGGTACGACTGGGCTACGGCGATGCGGTGATCATCGACGGCCTGACCGCGTCGATCCCGGACCACCGCATCACCTCGATCATCGGCGCGAACGGGTGCGGCAAGTCGACGCTGCTGCGCGGGCTCGCGCGGCTGCTGCGACCGCAGGGCGGCGCGGTGCTCCTCGACGGGCAGGCGATCCACCACCAGCCGACGAAGCAGATCGCCCGCAAGCTCGGCCTGCTCGCGCAGCAGGCGAACGCGCCCGAGTCGATCACCGTCGAGGACCTCGTGCGGCGCGGGCGCTACCCGCACCAGTCACTGCTCCAGCCGCCCACCGATGCCGACCGCGACGCCATCGACCGCGCGATCGCCTTCGCCGGCGTCGACGATCTGCGCGACCGCGCCGTCGACCAGCTCTCGGGCGGGCAGCGCCAGCGCGCGTGGCTCGCGATGGTGCTGGCGCAGGAGACCGACCTGCTGCTGCTGGACGAGCCCACCACGTTCCTCGACATCGCCCACCAGCACGAGGTGCTCGACCTCGTCCGTCGCCTGAACCGCGACGAGGGCAAGACGGTGGTGATGGTGCTGCACGACATCAACGAGGCCGCGCGCTGGAGCGACCACGTGATCGCGATGCGCGACGGCGCAGTCGTCGCGGAGGGCACCCCCGCCGAGATGATCACGCCCGCGCGGATCCTCGACGTGTTCAACGTGGCGACGGATGTGGTGACGGCGCCGGGCACCGGCCTCCCGATCTGCGTGCCGCGCGGCACCCCCGTCGAGCTGCGCGCCGAGCGGCCACCGACGCCCGTGCGCCTGCGCGCCGACCGGCTGTCGCTGCACTACGGCGCGCGTGCCGTCATCGACGACCTCAGCGTCGAGGTGCCCGCCGGGGCGATCACCGCGATCGTCGGGCCGAACGCGTGCGGCAAGTCCACGCTGCTGCGCGGCATGTCGCGGCTCCTCCCGCCGGCCGGTGGTGCCGCGCTCCTCGACGAGCGCCCCGTGCACGAGACGCCACGACGGCGGATGGCGCAGCGGATGGCGCTCCTGCCACAGGCGCCCGAGTCGCCGCCCGGCATCCGCGTGGACGAGATGGTCGCCTCCGGGCGCTTCCCCCACCAGCGGTGGTACCGCCAGTGGAGCGCCGGCGACGCCGCGGCCGTGTCGCGCGCGCTGGACGCGACCGACATGCAGCCGCTCGCCACGCACGAGGTCGACGCGCTCTCGGGCGGGCAGCGCCAGCGCGCGTGGGTGGCGCTCACGCTCGCACAGGACACGCCGCTGCTGCTGCTCGACGAGCCGACGACATTCCTCGACATCGCGCACCAGGTGGAGTTGCTCGACCTCGTGCGCGCGCTCAACCGCCGCGAGGGCCGCACGGTGGTGATGGTGCTGCACGACCTCGGCCAGGCGTGCCGCTACGCCGACCACGTCATCGTGATGGACGGCGGGCGCGTGGTCGCCGCCGGCAGCCCGGCCGCCACGATCACGGAGGCGCTCGTGCGCGACGTCTTCGGCGTCGAGTGCGACATCGTTGCGGACCCGCTGACCGGCGGCCCGCTCGTCATCCCACACGGACTCATCGCACAGGACGCGGCGGAGGGCAGCGCACCACCCGCCGAGCCGGCGCGCGTCTCGTCCACCTGAGCCGATCGAGGAGTCACGAGCGCGTCGCTCTCGGAGATCAAGCAAGTCATACGCAGGTGGCGCGCCTCTCCGGTCGCGGTCGCGACCGGAGGGGGATCGACCATGTTCCGCACCATTCGTCTGAGCCTGCTGCAGACGGCCCTCGTGAAGTAGTCGAGGCACGACGCCTCGCCCATCCTCGGTCGAGGATCGACCGAGCACAGAAAGGTCTCCCATGCATCCTCGTCCCGCCCACTCGCTCTCCCGCCGTCGACTGATCGGGCTGCTCGCCGCGGCCCCGTTCGCGATCGCCTGCGGCGCGAGCACGACCCCGCCCGCCTCGACGGCGCCCGGCGCCACCGGCGCGTCGACCGCCCCGGCGCCCGTCGCGAAGCGTCGCGTCGACACCCCTCGAGGTGTCGTCGAGGTGCCCGGTGACCCGAAGCGCGTGGTCGTGTTCGATCGGCGCGGCACGCTCGGATACATGCTCGACCTGGGCATCAAGCCGATCGCGGCGATGAGCGCCCCGGACATCTACCGCGACGCGTTCCACCCGCTGATCCTCGCGGAGACGAACGGCATCAAGCCGCTGTCCTACACGGAGCCGAAGCTCGACGAGATCGCGGGCATGAACCCCGACCTGATCATCGGGTACACCGCCGACTCCGCGATGAATAAGGCGTACGACCAGCTGAGCGCGATCGCCCCCACCGTCGCGCTCCAGCTCGACCTGTCGAAGCCGGAGGACGCGCTCACGCTCCTCGGCAAGGTGTTCGGCAGGGAGGACCAGGCCGCGAAGCTGCGCACCGACTTCCAGAACGAGATCAAGACGGCCACCGCGAAGATCAAGAACCCCGGCACGGTATCGATCGTGCTGCCGATCGCGGATCAGGTACGCATCTACGACGCCACCAACCTCGCGGGGAGCATCGTCACGGGCCTCGGCGCGCAGGTCGTGCCGGACCTGAAGACGCTGCCCGGCGGCAACACGCCCGGCGCCACGAACGTCGGCCTCATCCACGTGTCGTACGAGCAGATGAACCTGATCACCGGCGACACGATCATCGTGCTGGTCAACCTCTCGGCCGAGCAGCGCGCGATCCGCGACAAGCTCTTCAACAGCCCGCTCTTCCAGCAGATCCCCGCCGTCAAGGCGAAGCGCATCGTCGAGGTGGAGTCGCAGGCGAACTTCGGCACGGCCGGCCTCAAGGGCCAGCGCCAGATCCTCGCCGACCTCGCAAAGGCGCTCTCCGCCTAGCGACGCTGTCCGCACACGGGCCACGGAGGGGCGGGTGCTCGCCCCTCCGGTCCGCTCCCGCACCGAGTTCGCGCGCCCCTCGTCCCAACCGGCCACACTCGTGCGACACTACCGCCGCCCGTGGAGATGTCCGTTCGTGTGACGAAGGAGCATGGCCGTGTCGCTACCGCTGTCGGGAATCAAGATCGTCGACTTCTGCACCCTGCTGGCCGGCCCGTACGCGAGCATGATGCTCGCGGAGCAGGGCGCTGACGTCGTCAAGATCGAGTCGCCGAGCGGCGACGCCTCGCGCGGCATCGAGCGCATCGGCGACAGCGACCTGAGCCTCACCTACCTCGCGTTCAACCGGAACAAGCGGAGCGTCGTCCTCGACATCACCACGCCGAGCGGCCTCGCCGCGGCGCACAAGCTGTGCGAATGGGCGGACGTCGTCATCACCAACATGCGCGTGGACACGCGCCGCCGTCGTGGCTTCACGTACGAGCAGCTCGCCGCGATCAACCCCGGGCTGATCTACGTGTCGCTCACCGGCTACGGCGACGAGGGGCCCGAGGCGAACCTGCCGGGTGCGGACATCACGGTGCAGGCGCGCATCGGCGACATCGCGGAGCGGCAGCTGCACGGACAGCCGCCGCCCCCGCACACGCAGCTCTACCACATCGACATGGGCACCACGATGATGACCGCGTACGCGGTCGCCATCGCGCTGATCCAGCGCCAGCAGACCGGACAGGGCCAGAAGATCGAGACGAGCCTGCTGCAGACCGGCCTCGCGCTGCACGCCGTGCAGATGACCCGCGTGGTCGGCGACGACGATCGCTTCGGCGGCCCCGTCACCGGCCTCCCGATTAGCTACGAGTGTGCCGACGGCCGCTGGATCCTCTCGCAGCACATCAACCTCACCCGCCGGTGGGACGAGATGTGCGAGGCGCTCGACCTCGACGACCTCGCGCGCGACCCGCGCTTCACGACGGCGGAGGGCCGACAGCAGCACACGGCGGAGATCGCGGAGCGGCTCACGCGGACGTTCAAGACGAAGCCCGCGGCCGAATGGGAGCGGCTGCTCAAGGCGAAGAGCCACATGATGAGCATGGTCCGCACGATCAACGAGCTCTTCGACGACGTGCAGGTGGTCGCGAACGGCATGCTCACGCAGTTCGAGCAGCCCGGCGCCGGGCAGGTCATCGGCGTCGCGCCGTCGTTCCGGATGGCCTCGACCGCCGACACGCCGTGGTTCCGCCGCCCCGCGCCGCGCCTCGGCGAGCACACTGACGAGGTGCTGCGCGAACTCGGCTACACCGATCAGGCGATCGCGGACCTGCGGGCCGAGGGCGCCGTCGCCGGCTAGCGCGGTCAGTCGTTCAGTCCTCGCGAGGCTCGTACCGCTCGATGAGGATCTCCGGCGCTCGCCGACCTCGGCTTCACGGATGCGCAGCCTTGTGACCAGCGCCTCACGCTGGAGAGCATCAAGCGGCTGGGCGAGGTCCGCCAGCGGTGCGCGACCTCTCTAGTCCGCCGCCGCATCTCGCCTCACCTCGCGACGCACGCGCTCGCAACGCGTGCTCCGCGATCCGCTCGCAATCGATGGGCAAGGGAACCGAAACGCACCCGACATGGGGCGGTTCTAGTTTGGGGAGGAGGGCCGCGCCCACCGCCGGCCCTGTACCCCAATGCCCCGATAGCGAGCGAGGTCCCGATGCATCTCACGCCCGACGCGAACGCGATCACGAGGGTTGCCGAATCGATTGGCGCGCACCTCGGCCAGGAGGAGGCGGAGCAGTACCGCCCGTTCCTCCTCGACCTGCTGCGACTCGTCGATCAGTTCATGCAGGAGCGCACGGTGACGTCGCCCCCGCCGATGCTGTTCCCGGAGCGCGGGCCGGGCTACCGCCCCGGGCTCGACGAGGATCCCTACCGCGCATGGCTGTGGAAGTGCGACGTCGGCGGGACCGGCGCCGGCCTGCTCGCGGGCAAGCGGGTGTCGTTCAAGGACCACATCAGCGTGGCGCGCATCCCGCAGGTGTTCACCACGCAGGCGATGGAGGGGTTCATCCCCGAGGTCGACGCGACCGTCGTGACGCGCGTGCTGGCCGCCGGCGGCAACGTCATCGGCAAGCACATGATGAACGGCTTCGTAGGCGACTACGGATCGCCGGTGAACCCGCACAACCCGGCGCACATCACCGGCGGATCCTCGTCGGGGTCGGGTGCGGCGCTTGCTGCCGGCGAGGTGGACATCTCGTTCGGCGGCGACCAGGGCGGATCGGTGCGGCTCCCGGCCGCCCACTGCGGCCTCGTCGGCCTGAAGCCCACGTACGGCCTCGTCTCCCACTTCGGCGCGGGCTTCGGCGCGGAGATGACCGTCGACCACATCGGCCCGATGGCACGCCGCGTCGAGGACGTGGCGGCCGCGCTGCAGGCCGTGGCCGGCTACGACCCGTTGGACCCCCGCCAGCGACGCGAGGTGCCCGAGTCCATCGATGTCCTGAGCGGCCTCGACGCCGGGGTGAAGGGCCTCAAGATCGGCCTGCTGCGCGAGGGCTTCACGGAGCCGATCCAGCCCGAGGTCGTCGAGGCGAACCTGGAGGCCGCGCGGATCCTCGAGCAGGCCGGCGCCGAGGTGACCTGGATCTCGGTCCCGGAGCACGCGCAGACGGACGCCGTCTACCAGACGCTGTCGCTGGAGGGCGCGATGGCGCTCTTCGACGCGGGGTTCTACGGGACGGGCTACGTGGGCTACTACCCGCAGTCGACGATCACCGCGATCGGCCGCCTGTGGCACGACCGCACCGATCTCCTGCCGGCGCGCAGCAAGCTCAACCTCATCGCCGCCGAGTTCGTCCGCCAGACCTACCAGGGCGGCGCGTACGCGAAGGCGCAGAACGCGCGAGCAGGGTTCGTCGCGGCCTTCGACCGCGCGCTTTCCAGCGTCGATCTGCTGGCGATGCCGACGAGCCACACGGTCGCCCCGGCCGTGCAGCCCGTCGCCACCGACCCCCGGCAGGCGATCGATGACAACCTGAGCCGGAACTGGATCGTGACGCGGATGGCGTACAACACCAAGCCGACGAACTACACCGGTCACCCGGCGCTGGCCGTGCCCTGCGGCAAGATCGGCGGCCTCCCGACGAGCATCCAGCTCGTCGGGCGCCACTTCGAGGATGGACTGCTGCTGCGTGCCGCCTACGCCTTCCAGCAGGCCGTCGACTGGGACGCCTACACGAAGGTCGAGCCGGTGACCGCCGGGGAGCCCGTGGGAGCCGCCATCTAGATCGCTCGCCGCACCGAGGCAAGAAGAAGCCCGCCAATGGCGGGCTTCTTCGATCGAGCCACCTCGACGGGTCGCGCGCTACGTCCGTCGCTGGAGCAGCGCGACCGCCGTGCTCGCCGGGATCTCGTCCGAGAAGTGGTTCGCGAAGTCTTCCTTCAGGAACGCGGGGCCAGACGTCAGCAGCAGCTGGAACATCCCGTCGGTGTCCTGCACCCACACCCCGTCCGCCTCGTGGAGCCCGGCCGCGTGGGCCAGACCGTCCACGGTCCCGCCGGCGAACACGCCCATGCCCACGCCGGAAGCGCTGAACCCCGCGACGCTGCCGATCGCACCGGCGCCCGGCGCGTACAGCACGCCGAGGACGCCGAAGAAATCGACCGACGTCTCGATTCGGAACGAGCCGTCGGCGTTCGCGATCACCCGCGCCGGGATCGTCACCCATCGCTTCGCAGTGTTGTCCCAGGCCGCCATCTTCAGGTCGCCCACCGGCGTGTCCGACGGGACAGCCCCGGCCGCGACGCCGAAGACGAGGGGCAACGAACCGCCCGCCGGCCGGAACAGCTGGCTGCCACGCGCGTCGCGTGCCGACAGGGCGTAGGCGCTCAGCACGCCCGTCCCGGCGCGCGCCTTCCCGTACGTCACCTCGAACGCCCCGAGGTGGACCGTGCCGAGCGTGACGGCATCCGACGCAGCCTCGACCGCCGAGGTGGCGATGACGCTGTCGGCAGATCGCGCGATCACCGATGAGGTGGTCACGGGCGCCGGCGTGCAATCGGTGGTGACGGTGGCCGAGCACAGCACGAGCGGCTTCTTGGTCGTCGTCAAGACGGAGTTCACGTCCATCGCGAACTTGGTTTCGAACTTCTGTGTCGTGACCTCGACCTTGAGTGCCTCGAATGCAATCCGCGCGGTGCTCGCCAGCGTCGGGGTTTCGTACACGTTGAACGGCGCTGAGGTCACCGTCATGATCTTGCCGTCGATCGTCGTGGTCGCGATCAGAACGAGGTTCACGTCGGGACCGTTGACCTGCACGCGATCGAACCCCGCAGTGCCGAATGTCATCGTTACCGACAGCGGAGCGAGACGCGACGTGGCAAGCGTGGACGCCGTCGCGCTCCCGTCCTGTTTCGCGAGGGTCAACGTCACCGTCGGCGACACGAACATCATCTGGCCACGACTGTCGATCAGCGTGACGCTGGGTGCACTGGAAAGCTGCACCGCTGTGACCTCGAACGAAGGGGGGTTGTGGAACACCAGCGACCCGGCAGCCGGGTCGGCGTTCACCGTGACGACGATCGTCGCCGGGGCCAGACCGGGCGAGTTCGCGGAGACCGTGTACGTCCCGGGCACCGTGAACGACAGGCCGACGAACCCCGCCTGGCCGTCGACCAGCGTCTGCGTGAGCACACCGAGCGAGGCGTCGCTCCTCGAGCTGGTGACAGCGCTCAGGGTGACCTCGCCGCTCGTCTTCGTCGCCTTGCCCTGCAGGTCCTGCGACGCAACGACGAGGTTGAACCGCTCACCTTCCTTGACCGTCTTGCGGGGCGCGCCGATGGTCGCGGCGCCGGTCTCCTTGAACGCGAGCTTCATCGTCGGACGCGGCGCGGTCACAGCGAGCTTCGCCGAGTCCGCCGAGGTGAGCCCCGTCGTCGATGCCGTCAGCACGTAGTTCGACCCGGCGAGATCGATCTGGACACCGCTGAACTTCGCGATGCCACCCACAGCGGTCGCGCTCGTGGAGATCAGCTTCGCTCCGGTCGCACCGGTCCCGGACTTGATCGTCAGCGTGATCGTGCTCGTCGCGGACGTGACGAGGTTGCCCTCGCCATCGAGCACGCGCACGACCGGCTGGCGTGTGAACGCCACGCCGGGAGCGGCGCCCGCCGGCTGCGTGCCGAACGCGAGCTTCGTCGGGCCCACACGCGCGGAGAACTCTCCAGATCGGCCCAACGCACTGCCGGCGCTGGCGAAGAGGAAGAAGTCCGCCCCCGCGGTCGCGCGCGCAACACGCACGTCGGTGAATCTCGCCACGCCGCCGATCATCTGAACCGGGGTGTACGAGAGGTCCGTGGAGCGAACAGTTTTCGCCTGCTGGAGACCCAGCGTGATCGGCTGGTTGAAGTTGCTGATCGGCTGGCCATTCGCGTCGACGGCGGTCACCTCGATGGCGAACGCCTGCCCCACGGAGGCCGCGACCGGCACGCCTGAGAACGTGAGTCGCACGAGGTTCGCGGTGGCGCAGGTGGGTCCCGAGAACCCGGTCGGACACGCGCATCCGCCCGACGAGGTCGGCGTCCCGCCGTTGATGCATTGCGACACGTCGAACGGGTTCGAGCTCACTCGCCCGATGGTGGCCCCGGACGGCTCGCGAAGCCACGACGCGGTCAGGACGTATCCCGTCCCGGCACTGTCGATCGAGAGTCCCTGGAACGTCGCGACACCGGCAACGGCCGTCGCCGACGTCGAACCGGCGAGCTTCGCACCGACTGTTCCGGTGTTCTCGAGCGTGGCGTTCACGACGCCGGTGAAGTCGGTGGCGACGGTGCCGTCGGAACGGCGCACGGTCACAGTCGGCTGCGTCGCGAACGGCTGCTCAGGCGCAGCCCCGCCCGGCTGCGTCGAGAACTGCGCAGTCACCTTCTTGAGCGTGAGGGTGTACGTCTTGCCTCGAACACCATCGCGAGCAGGGGTCGCGGTCACCACGGTCTCCGGCCCCGTCAACGTGACGGAAATGCCGTCCCCGCCCGACAACGTTCCGGCCGGCGTGGTCAGGCTGACCGTCGTCCCCGGGGTGTTCGAGAAGACCCGCAGCAGGGCCTGGTTCTGGGAATCCCCGTACGGCAGCCAGGCCGCGTAGTCCGTGACCTGCGGATCGAACGCCGGGACCGTGTCCCACCGGCTGCCGCCGCCGATCGGAGCGAACACGCTCAGCGTCGGCAGCACGACGCATACCACCGCACCGGCCGCGCTCGAGGTGCCCTGAGGACAGGTCATGGGCTCGATCGCACCGGCCGTCGACACGAACGTGCCCGCGGGCGCCGGGTCGCAGGGCGTGTTGCCGGTTGCGCTGAACGTCCCGGGTGCGCACTGCACCACCGTCGGCGTCAGCACCGGCACGATCCCGCCGCCGCCGCCGCCGCCACCGCCGTCCGAGGGCGGATCGGGCGGGGGAGCGGCGCCCGCTCGTGTGACGGTGACGGTGTAGGTCTTGACGGTCGTGTCGGCCGCCGTGACCACGACCGCGATCGGGTTGCCCCCGACCGCGAGCGCCACGGTCATCGCGACGCTGCTGGTCGCCGGGTTGCCGCCGATGGTGATCGAGGCGCCCGCGTCGGCGCGCGTCGCGGTGACGTCGATCGATGCGGTGCCGTTGCCGACCGCGGCCGTGTACGTGATCGTCCCGGCGGCGAAGCCGGGAGCGAGCGTGCCCACCGAGATCGTGAGCGCGCTCAGGTCGGCGTTCGACGACAGCCCACCGGTGACGGTGATGTTCGCGGTCGCCGGCAGCGCGATCGCGTCGCCCGAGGCGCGCGTCGCGGTGATCGTCTTGCCGACGCCGGCCATGCTGTCCGTGTAGGTGAAGGTCACGCTCGACGTGCCCGTCGACACCGTGACCGGGCTGACGGGGTTGAAGGTCGCCACGCCGGCGGTGTTCGAGGCGAGCGTGAACGTGGTGTTCTGCGTGGTGTTGGCCGTGTTGCCGAACGCATCCCGCACGGTGATCGTGAAGTTCGTACTCGCGGCGTTCGCAGCCACCGTGCCCGGGCCCGTCAGCGCGATCTGGCTCGGCACACCGGCGGTGATCGCAAAGGTGTTCGTGTTCGCTGCGGTCTGGCCGGTCGCGGCCACGTTGATCGTCAGCCCGCCCGCGGCGGTCGTCGGGTTCACCAGCTGCGCGCTGCCGGCGATCGACAGCGTCACGTTCGTCGATGTTTGCGCGGTCGCGCCGATCACGATCGTGACCGTCCGCGCGCCCGACGCACCGGTGACGGAGGCCGGAGCGCCGTTGAGCCCCGTCCAGTTGCCCACCGTCAGCGCACCATCCGCGACCGTCCATCCCGCGGGGAACGTGAGGACGATGCTGTCGCCGGTCGTGACGGTGCCGGGGAGCGTGAACGCGATCGTCCCGGCGGTGTTCGCACCGGCCACCGTCGAGGTGAGCGTGACAGCCCCGCCGGTGATCGCGCCGCCGCCGCCCGCGGTGACCGCGAACGGCGCGCTCGTGCCCGGCGCCTGCCCGGTCGCCGCGACGTCCAGCGTCAGGCCGGCCCCCGCCGACGCCTGGTTCTTCACCTCGGCGCTCGCGGCGATCGTGAGCGAGGTCGGGATGGCCAGCTGCGGGGCGGCGAGGGTGATCGTCACGGTCTGCGCGCCGCTCGATCCCACCACGGACGCCGGCGGGAGGACGAGTCCACCGTAGTTCGTGGTGATCAGGGCGCCGTTCTGGACCTGCCAGCCCGCCGGGAAGGTCAGGGTGATCGTGTCCCCGGGGTTGAGGGGAGCGTCCGGCTGGAAGTTCAGCGTGCCGGCGGTGTTCGCCCCCGCGGCCGGGTCGGTCAGCGTGAACGTCGTGACGGTGACCGCCTGGGCCCTCGAGGCCGGGAGGAGCAGCAGCATCGCCGTCGCGGCGAAGAGGGCCGCGGCGAGCCTCCACGGGGAAATGCTGACGCTCACACGCGAGAAGCGCGACATCGGAACCTCACTTCGTGGGGCAGGGGGGATCGAGGGCAGCGACGCTGCCATTCACTCGACGATAAAGTGCCGGGCCGCCTCGGACGCCCCCCTAAAAGTGGGGGTACCTGGCGGCTTTGCAGCGAGGAGTGCGAAGCCGCACGCACAAGCGCACACGCATTAGGCGCGGCAGTCACTCAACAGAATTTAACGTGATGGATGTTGATCTACTTCCGGATGGACCTATGCTCGCTACATGGCTGATCCGACTCACCGGAACGTCCAGGAACGCGCCCGTATCTACGGGGCGCTCGCCGATCCTCATCGGCTCGCCATCTGCGACCTGCTGGCGCTCTCCGACCGCGCCCCGTCCGAGCTGGCCGCGCGCCTCGACATCAACTCCAGCCTGCTCGCGCATCACCTGTCGGTACTGGCCACCGCCGG
>CANJBO010000009.1 GCA_947472995.1 Chloroflexota bacterium | reverse complement strand
CTTCGGCGGCATCTGCACCAGCGCCAGCAGCGCCATCTCCTCGCCCCGGTTACCGAGGCGCCAGCCGCCTCGACCCGTCGTCTCCACGCGGATCGCGTCGCCGACGCCGAGCGTCACCGACTCGCCCGCGGAGTCCGTGACCACCAGCTCGCCGGCCACCACGACACCGAACGACGGCACCGCGCGGTGGAAGCCGGGCCGCGCGCCGACCTCGAAGCGCATGAGCATGACGCGGCTCGCGTCGCCGAGCACGGCCCCGCCGACGCCCTTGAAGTCGCCCGGCCCGTTCTCGAACGGCCAGTCGAAGAGGTCCAGCGGCGCGAGGTGCGTCTTCCCATCCTCGTCGGCAGTCAGGCGGTATGCGGTCATGTGCCCTCGACGGATGCGGCGCGCAAGAGGCGTCGAGGGTAGCGTGTAGGCTGCGTCCCGCGAAGCGACCCAACGACCGTATGTACTGCGACAGGAACAGCCCATGCCCGCGATCCAGCGCTCCTACGACCGCACCCCGCGCGAGGCGCGGCCGGTCACGATCGAGCCCGGCTACCTGAAGCACGCCGAGGGCTCCGCGCTCATCGCGACCGGCGACACGCGCGTGCTCTGCACCGCGAGCGTCGAGCCGGGCGTGCCGGGCTGGCTGCGGGGCACCGGGCAGGGCTGGGTGACGGCCGAGTACGGGATGCTGCCGCGCGCCACGAACACCCGCAACGAGCGCGAGGCCGCGCGAGGCAAGCAGGGCGGTCGCACGATGGAGATCCAGCGCCTGATCGGGCGCTCGCTCCGCGCGTGCATCGACATGAAGATGCTCGGCGAGACCGCGATCACCCTCGACTGCGACGTGATCCAGGCGGACGGCGGGACGCGCACCGCCTCGATCACCGGAGCGTGGGTCGCGCTCGCGCTGGCGGTCGAGGGCATGCAGAAGAACGGCAGCCTGCCGACCTCGCCGCTGAAGCACCACGTCGCCGCCGTCTCCGTCGGGATGATCGACCACGTGCCGCTGCTCGACCTCGACTACGCCGAGGACTCCACCGCCGGCGTCGACTTCAACGTCGTGATGCTGTCCACAGGCCAGCTCGTCGAGGTCCAGGGCACCGCCGAGGCGGAGCCGTTCACCCGCGACGAGATGCGCGCGATGGTCGACCTCGCCTGCGAGGGCATCGAGCGGCTGTTCAAGGAGCAGGACGCCGCGCTCAAGGCGTGGCGCACGAGGTAGCACCGGTCGACAGGCTCCCTTCCGCGGGGGTGTGGGGGCCTAGCCCCCATGTTCCATTCCGAACCCTCCCGCGCCGGGAGGGGCAGGGGTGGGCCGCCCCGCGCAGCATGCAGTAGCGACGAGAGCTTGCTCCTCGCGCGTTCCTCGCACGCTTCGGCAGAAATATGATCGATCGAATGATCAGAAGCCTTGACGCAGGGATCCCCGCCGTCTAGGTTATGTCCATCGCGAGTGCCTGCGTTGGGCCGCTGTTCTCCCCAGGGCAGCCGGACGACGGGAGAGCGTGATGCTGTACGGACTCTTCTGCCGCCTCGGGCGGCCGGTTGCCGACTACCCCACGCTGTCGGGCGCGGTGCAGGCGGCGGGCGTCGCCTCGTGGCCCCTCAACGACGGCACCTGGCTCGTCGAGTCGGACCACAGCGCCGAGGCGATCCGCGACTCGGTCGCGCTGTGCATCGAGCCCACGGACGTGGCACTGGTCTTCCCGGTGAACGTCGGGCCGGGGCGCTGGACCTCGCTCAAGGACTTCAAGTACGGCCAGAAGTTCCTGCAGAGCGCCCTCCAGCGCGAGAGCGCCATGCCCGCGTAGCGTCCGCCTCGTCGGGTTCGTGCAGGCCTCGCATGACCCGCGGTCCGCGAATCAGCGGCAGCTGGTCCGGGTACTCGGGACGTCCTTGAGGAGCCCGCTCTCGATCGCGTCGGCGAGGATCAGGTCGTAGGCGATCAGGCCGCGGCCCTTCGACCACAGGTTCACGTCGTACATGTAGATCCGGTTGTTCTTGGTCGCGTCGAAGGCCTTCCACACGGGCGATGCCGCGAGGTCGTCGACGTTCTTCTGCACGCCGGGCTCACAGAGCAGCACGATGGCGCCGGGGCGCACGTTCGCGATGCCCTCGAGTCCCAGCGTGTACTGCGTCTCCCCGTTACGAGGCTTGAGCGCGTTCGTCCGGCCGAGTCCTTCGAGGAACGAGCCCATGAAGCTCTCGTTCGTGTGGGCGGTGAAGCCGCTGCCACTCACCACGCCGATCAGGATCGGCGGAGCGTCGGACTTCGTGCTCTTCGCGGCTGCGTAGGCGGCCTGGTGCGTCTTCACGAGCGGCGTGGCGTCGCTCTTCTTCCCGAGGACATCGGCGATGATCCCGAACGTATCGAGCTGATCCTGGTAGCTGCCTCGGAGGCTGTTGAAGACGAGCGTGGGCGCGATCGCGCTGAGCTTCGCGTAGATCTTCTCGTGACGCTGGAGGTCGCCGAGGATCAGGTCGGGCTTCAGCCCGACGATCGCCTCGAGGTTCGGCTCCGCCCGGGTGCCCACGGCGACGGCGCCGGCATCCTTCGTGTACTTCGCGATGTACGCCGGCGGTGCGTCCACGGCGTACCCGACCGGATTGATGCCCAGCGTCCCGAGATTGTCGGCGAAGGAGTACTCGAGCACGACGACGCGCTTCGGCACACCGGTGATGGTGGTCGTCCCCAGCTCGTGCTTGAACTCGCGCGACACGGTGGCAGCGGCCGGCGTGGCGGTGCCCGTCGATCCGGCCGGAGTCGAGGTGCTCGCGGGAACCGTGCCCGCATTCCCGCAGGCTGCGAGCGTCGCGAGGAGCGCCGCCGCAGCGAGGAGCAGCACGCCCCGAGATCGAATCGAGCGCAGCGAAGTGTCCACGAAGCCCTCCGATGTATGGTCATGCACCGTCGGAACTTAGTTCGCACTAAGTTAACCGTCAAGGTCACACTATCTATGGCGGTGCACGCCGAGCATCGCCCCGCGAGGCTTCGGACATGGAGCTACCCGGCGGCGAAGCCCGAGACGCAGGGCGTCACGATCGATCCGGTGCTACGCGTACTCGCCGAGGAACATGCCGCCCAGGATGTGCACGTGGGCGTGCTCCTGCGACTGCATCCCGTCGTAGCCGAAGTTCGAGATGAGGCGGAAGCCGCCGGGGCACTGCTCGTTGCCGACCTTCACGGCCGCCTCGCCCACCGCGCCCATGCTCGACCACAACTCGGACTGGGCCATGTGCTGTTTCGGCATCGCGAGGAGCATCACCGGCACCCATTTCAGGCGGTTGCGGATCACCAGCACCTCGTCCGACTCGAACAGGACGTCGGCCGGCTCGCGGCCGGCGACGATCTCGCAGAAGACGCAAAAGCGCTGCATCGGTAGCCTTGTCTCGTGCGATGACGTCGCGTCGCCTCCACCGGAGTTTCGGCGGGGTACGGGCGCCAGTCTAGGAACGCTCGTCGCGGGCCGTCAAAGAGCCGGCCCGTCCCGTCCGCAGGCTTCGAGGAAAGGCGACCATCGATGACCGAGATCCGACCGTTCCGGGCACTCCGCTACCACCCCGCCCGCGTCACCCCGAACGACGTGATCGCCCCGCCCTACGACGTGGTCGGCGCGGACGCCATCGCGGACCTGCACGCGCGGTCCCCCCACAACGCGGCGCACCTCGAGAACCCCGCGGGCAGCGGCGACACGCGCTTCGCCGGCGCGAAGCGGACGCTGGACGCGTGGGTGAAGGACGGCGCGCTCGTCCGCGACAGCACGCCGGCGCTGTACGTGTACGAGCAGCACGTGAAGATCGAGGGCCGCTGGGTGGACCGCCGCTCGTTCTTCGCGCGCACCCGCCTGCACCGCCCCGAGGAGGGCATCGTCCGCCCGCACGAGGCCACGCTCTCCGGCCCGCGCGAGGAGCGCCTGCGCCTGATCCGCGCGACGCGCACCAACATCTCGCCGATCTTCGCGACGTTCCTCGACCCCGCGCACGCCGCGCGTGACCTGATCGCGAGCGTCGCCGCCACGAAGCCGGACTTCGAGGCGACCGACCAGCTGGGCGACCGCCACCGGCTGTGGGCCGTGACGGGCAAGGCGCAGATTGCCACGCTGACCGGCGTCCTGGACGCGACCAACGTCACGATCGCGGACGGCCACCACCGTACGCACACGGCCCTCGACTACCGCGACGAGTGCGCGGCGAAGGCCGGCAAGCGCTGGACGGGCAACGAGCCGGAGAACTTCGCGTTGATGGGCCTCATCCCCGAGGACGACCCCGGCCTCGTGATCCTGCCGATCCACCGCCTCGTGCAGGACGCCGATCTGCCGGAGCGGCTCCTCGACCGGCTGTCGGCGCTCTATCGCGTCGAGGTGCTGGCCGCGGATGGCGACCACGACGCCGTCGAGGCGGCGTGGCAGCGCGTGCAGGAGAACGCCTACGGGCCGACCGCGTTCGCGATCCTCGGCATCGACGGGCCGCACTCGATTCACCTGGCAACGGCCCGCACGCAGGAGGCGATCGACTCGGCGATGCCGGTGCGGCTGTCGCTGGCCTCGAAGCGCCTCGACGCCGTGGTGCTGACGGAGACCGTGCTGACGCCGATCTTCGGCATCGACCGTGCGGCGCTCGCCGCCGGCCGCGTCGAGTTCACCGAGAGCGTTGAGGAGGCCCGCGAGGCGGTCGAGTCCGGCTCGGCGCGCATCGCCATCCTGATCAACGCGACGCGCGTGGAGCAGGTCACCGCGGTCGCGGACGCCGGCGAGGTGATGCCGCAGAAGTCGACGTACTTCTACCCGAAGCTCGCGACCGGCCTCGTCTTCAACAGCCTCGACGACTAGCCCTGGGGGTAGGTCGGCTTGAGCGGCGGCGTGCGGAGCACGCGGTAGCGGATGTGCGTCGCCAGCTCGGTGCCGGTCGACTCGTCGTGCTCGAGCTGGACCTCGCGGACGCCCTCGAACAGCCGCTCGCCCTGCCCGAGGATCAGCGGGGCGACGTTCAGCCGCAGCTCGTCGATCAGCCCGGCGGCGAGGTACTGGTTGATGGTCGCGGCGCCGCCGCAGATCGACACGTCGCGCTCGCCGGCCGCCGCCCGAGCCTGCGCGAGCGCCGACTCGATGCCGTCGGTCACGAAGTGGAACGTCGTGCCGCCCTCCATCGGGAGCGGCTCGCGCGCGTGGTGCGTCAGCACGAACACCGGTGCGTGGTACGGCGGGTCCTCACCCCACCAGCCGCGCCAGTCGAGGTCCCACGCACCGCGGCCGGGGCTGAACATGTTGCGCCCCATCACGTAGGCGCCCGCCGTGAGGATCAGGTCGCGCGCGGCGGCGTTCGCCGGGAGCTCGGACTGCTCGAACATCCAGCGGTGCAGCGAGCGTGCCGAGTTGTCGCCGAACGGGTGATCGAGCGTCTGGTGGGGCCCGCTCACGTACCCATCGAGCGACATGGTGCTGGTGGCGTAGACGATGCTCATGCGAGCCTCCGATGCGTGCTGCTACCCGCCAACGGTACCGCGCGAGGTCGCGGCCGGTCACCCTCGACACGCAGCAGCGCCCCGTTGCCGGGGCGCTGCTCGTATGTAACCTCGACGGCGCGCTACAGCGTGATCTGGCGCACCTGGTCGATGCCGTCGAGGGCCGCGACCTGCGCGAACTCCTCGTCCGTCAGCTCGCGCTGCACCCCGACCAGCATCAGCGCACGGCCGCCGTCGCTCGGCGAGACGGACATCGACGCGATGTTCACGCCCCAGCCGCCGAGCATCGTGCCGACGCTGCCGATGCGGCCCGGGCGGTCGACATTCTCGATCGCCAGGTAGTGCTGCGAGCCGCCCTCGCGCACGTCCACGCCGTAGCGGTTGATCGCCACGACGCTGACGCCGTTCGCGGTGTTCGTCGCGGCGACGCGCTCCTCGCCGGTGTCCGTGCCGACGGTGACGACGACGAGGTTCGCGTACGGCTCCTGCGCCGGGCCGCTCTCCTCCTCGATGCGGAGGCCGTGCGCCTCCGCCTGCGCGAGCGCGTTCACGGCCGCGACCTTCTCGGACGTCACGGAGTCGAGCAGGCCGACGATCACGGAGAGCGTGAGCGGCTTCGTGTTGTGGTTCCCGATCTCGCCGAGGTACTCGACGCGCACCTTCTGGAGGCTGCCCGTGGCGAGCTGGCGCGCGACGCGCGCGGCGGCGGCGGCGGCCTCGATGTACGGGCCGATCACCGCCATCGACTCGGCGGCGACGGTCGGGATGTTCACCGGGAAGCGCGGGGCACCGCCCGCGAGCACCTCGATCACCTGCTCGGCGACGTCCACGCCGGCACGGTCCTGCGCCTCGTTCGTGGAGGCGGCGAGGTGCGGCGTGACCACGATGCGCTCGTGCGTGGTGAGGATGTTGCCGACGGCGGGCTCCTCGGAGAACACGTCGAGGGCGGCGCCGGCGACCTGGCCCGACTCGACGGCGTCGAGGAGCGCCTGCTCATCGATCAGCGCGCCGCGGGCGGCGTTGATGATGCGGATGCCCTTCTTGGACTTCGCGAGCAGCTCCGCGTTCACCAGGCTGCGCGTCTCCGCCTGGAGCGCGGTGTGCAGCGTGACGAAGTCCGACTCCGCGAACAGGTCCTCGAGGCTCTTGCGCTCGACGCCCATCGCGCTGAAGCGCTCGTCGGAGACGTACGGGTCGAAGGCGACGACGCGCATCTCGAAGGCACGCGCGCGGCGGGCGACCTCGGTGCCGATGCGGCCGAGGCCGACGACGCCGAGCGTCTTCCCGTTCAGCTCGAGGCCGGTGTACTTCGAGCGGTTCCACTGGCCCGCCTGCAGCGAGGCGTGCCCCTGCGGGATGTGCCGCGCGAGCGCGATCATCAGGCCGAAGGCGTGCTCCGCGGTGGAGAGGGTGTTCGCGAACGGCGCGTTCACGACGATCACGCCGTGCTTGCTGGCCGCCTCGACGTCCACGTTGTCCACGCCGACGCCCGCGCGGGCGATGATCTGCAGGTGCTTGGCCGCGGCGATCACCTTCTCGGTGACCTGCGTCTGGCTCCGCACGACGAGGGCGGCCACGTCCTTCACCGCCTCGCACAGGTCGTCTTCCTTGAGGCCGGTCTGCACGACCACCTCGTGGTGCTTCGCGAGGAGATCGATGCCCTCCTTCGCAATGCTGTCCGCTACGAGGATCTTCGCCATGACCGTCTCCCGGTGCTGCGCATGCGCTGCGTGATATGCCTGATGAAACAGCGAAGGCGGGTCACCCCGCCTCCGCTCGTCCGTTGCTGGGCCGCTAGGCCTTGTAGCCCACCTCGGCGAGCGACCCGCGCAAGGCGTCCAGGCCGGCCGTGATGTCCTCCTCGTGCACCCAGCCGAGGTGCCCGAAGCGGATGATCTTGCCGCGGAGCGAACCCTGGCCGCCGGCGAAGACCGTGTTGAACTGGTCCTGCGCGACCTTGAGCAGCTTCTGCCCGTCCACGCCCTCCGGCAGCTTGATCGCCGTGACCGTGTCCGACTCGATGCCCTCGGTCGCGAGGAGCGAGAGGCCCATCGCCTTCACGCCGTTGCGCGTCATGGAGGCGAGGCGGTGGTGCCGCTCGTACACGTTGTCCATGCCCTCGGCGAACATCATGTCCAGCGCCTTGTCGAGCTGGAACCAGACCGAGACCGCGGGGGTCCACGGCGTCTGGCCGGTCAGGGCCGAGGCCTGGTGGCGGCGCAGGTCGAAGTAGAAGCGCGCCTGGCTCTTGTTCGCGTCGGCGCGCGCCCACGCCCGCTCGTTCATCGAGACGAACGCGAGGCCGGGAGCCGTCATCCAACCCTTCTGCGAGCCCGACAGCACGACGTCCAGGTCCCACTCGTCCACCTTCACGGGGACCGAGGAGAGCGAGGAGATCGCATCGACGACGAGCAGACCGTCGACCGAGTGCACGAGCTTCGCGAGGTCCGGGATGATCGGCTGCATGACGCCGGTGGAGGTCTCGTTGTGCGTGACCAGCACGAGCTTGATCCCGGGGTTCGCCTTGAGCGCGGCCTCGATCTGGTTCATGTCGGCGGCGAGGCCCTGGTCGAACTTGAGCTCGGTGCCCTTGCCCCCGTAGATCCGCACGAGGTTGATGAGCCGGTCGCCGAACTCGCCGATCGAGATGACCAGCACCTCGTCGCCCGGGGCCATCAGGTTCACCACGGCGGCTTCCATCGCGCCGGTGCCGGACGACGTGAGGGTCATCACGTCGTTCTCGGTCATGTAGACCTTCTTCACACCGGCCGTCGTCCGCTCGATCATCGCGGCGAACTCGGGGCCGCGGTGGTTGATCATGTCGGCGGCGCCCGCCTGGGCGATCTCAGCCGGCACGGTGGTGGGTCCGGGAATACGCAGGTTCACGAGAGCTCCTCGAGGGTTCGGTCAGCGGGCGAAACATGTTGGGGCGAGTTCTGATCGTACGAAGCATCGGGGTACGATCAACGCGCCGCCCGCTCCGCGATGCCTCATATGATGCGCCGTCTCCGCGCGGCATGCGATCTCATTCCCTTTACGTGCGCGGCGCTCCGTCCACAGACCGTCCGATGCCTACAATCGAAGCACCATGACCACGTCCTCGACCGCTGCCGCGACACCCCGCGCGTGCCCCTCCCGGACGCGCGCCGGCTCGTGGCGTTTATTCGTGGCGTTATGTCGGACGGCGGGCGTCGAGGCGCACGATGCGCGGGGAATGGGCGCCGGCCGTGGACGATAGAACCCTCGATGTCCTGGAGTTCCCGGCCGTCCTCGAACGGCTCGCCGGGCTGACGGCGTGGTCCGCGGGCCGCGAGGCGGCGCTCGCGCTGCGGCCGGTGACGGACCTCGAGGCGGTCGTGCGGCGCCAGCGCGAGACTGGCGAGGCGATCACGCTCGACCGGCTCGGCGTCGCGGTGCCGATGGCCGGCGCGCGCGACGTCCGCGAGCGCATCCGCGCCGCCGAGCGCGGCAGCATGCTCACGCCCCCGGAGCTGATGGACATCGCCGGCCTCTGCCGCGCCGCCGGCCTCGCCCGCCGCGCCCTCGCGCGGTTCGTGGACGACGTGCCGCTGCTCGCGACGATCGCGAACGGCATCCCGGACCTCGGCCCCCTGCGCACGCTGATCGAGGACGCCATCGACGACCAGGGCGCCGTGCGCGACAGCGCCAGCCCGGAGCTCGCCTCGATCCGTCGCGCGCTGGCGGCGGCGCACGACCGGCTCCAGCAGCGGCTCCAGTCGCTGCTCCAGTCCAGCACGATGCGCAACGCGCTCCAGGACTCGATCATCGTGATGCGCGACGGCCGCTACGTGCTGCCGGTGAAGGCCGACTTCCGCGGCTCCGTGCGCGGCGTCGTGCACGACACCTCCGCCTCCGGCGCGACCCTCTACATCGAGCCGCTCGCGGTGGTCGAGCTGGGCAACGAGTGGCGCGAGCTGCAGCTACGCGAGCGCCACGAGATCGAGCGCGTCCTGCGCGAGCTGTCCGCCGCCGCCGGCGAGGCCGAGTTCGACATCGCCGATGCCACGACGCGGCTCGCGCACCTCGACGTGGCGCAGGCGAAGGCACGGCTCGCGGCGGCCCTCGATGCGCGCGACCTCGCTTCGGCCGGCCCGCGCCAGTCGTGGCTGGTCGAGGCACCCGGGGAGCTGCGGCTGGAGGAGGGGCGGCACCCGCTGCTGTCCGGGCACGTCGTGCCGACCTCGATCCGGGTGGGGGGCGACTTCGACGCGCTGCTGATCACGGGGCCGAACACTGGCGGCAAGACGGTCGCGCTGAAGACGGCCGGGCTGCTCTGCCTGATGGCGCTCGCCGGCCTGCCGGTCCCCGCCCGCGAGGGCTCGCAGGTGCCGGTGTACACGCAGATCTTCGCCGACATCGGTGACGAGCAATCGATCGAGCAGTCGCTCTCGACGTTCTCCGGCCACATGACCGCCGTCATCGACATCATCGAGCGCGCCCACGCCGGCTCGCTCGTCCTCCTCGACGAGGTCGGCGCCGGCACCGACCCGACCGAGGGCGCGGCGCTCGGCATCGCGATCGTGGACCGGCTGATCCACCAGGGCGCGGCGCTGATCGCGACCACGCACCACAGCGAGCTGAAGGTCTACGCCCACCGCACCCCGCGCGTCACGAACGCCTCCGTCGAGTTCGACATGGCGACGCTGCGCCCCACGTACCGGCTGTCCATCGGCCTGCCCGGCCAGTCGAACGCACTCGCCATCGCCGGCAACCTCGGCATGCCGCGTGACGTGATCGAGGCGGCACGCGGCACGCTCTCGTCGGAGGAGCGCGACTTCGAGTCGCTCCTCGGCGACCTGCGCACCCAGCTGAACGCCGCCGAGGAGCGATCCGCGCGGGCCGGCCTCGCCGCCGACGAGGCCGAGGCGATCCGTGCCGACCTCCAGCGCCGCAGCAGCGCGCTGATCGCCGAGACCACGAACATCCGCGAGGAGGCGCGCGCCCGCGTCCGCCGCGAGCTGCGCGACGTCGAGCGCTTCCTGGAGCGCACGAAGCGGGACGTCGAGTCCGCGCGCCTCGAGCAGGCGCGGGCCGACTACGAGCGCGCCACGAAGGCCGCCGAGCGCATCGCCGTCGCCCCCGCCACCCCCATGCCCGTCCTCGACGAGCTGCCACCGATCCTCGCGCGGCCGCTGCGCACCGGGGAGGTGCGCCCGGGGGGCCTCGTCTGGCTGCGCGGCATGACGACCGCCGGCGAGGTGCTGGGCGAGCCGGACGAGCGGGGCACGTTCCCGGTGCAGTTCGGCTCGATCCGGACGAACGCCCGCCTCGAGCAGGTGGAGCGCACGGGGGGCCAGGTCCCGGTGTCGCACATGCGCGAGACGACGATCGCCGTCTCCATCCCGCCCGACGTCGGCATGTCGATCGAGGTGCGCGGCCAGCGGCTGGACGAGGCGCTCCCCCGCGTCGAGGAGTTCCTCGACCACGCCTCCCGGAACGGGCGGGCGCGCGTCCTGCTGATCCACGGCAAGGGCACCGGCGCGATGCGCCGCGCCGTCCGCGAGCTGCTGGACCGCCACCCGCTGGTGAAGAGCCACGAGCCGGCCGACCGCACCGAGGGCGGCGAAGGCGTCACCGTCGCCTACCTGGAGACGGTCTAGCACGCCCGGCCGTCATCCTTTACCCGATCTCAACGCTCCGGCAACCGCCGTCCTGCCTCGGCGATGACACTCTTTCCCTCATGACTCCCCTCTCCGCCATCGCCTGCGCGCAGTGCGCCTGGGTCCTCGACGAGGTCGAGCACCTGTCCCTGGAGGGCGACGCGTTCTGCTGCCTCGGCTGCGTCGAGGGGGGGCCGTGCATCTGCATCGCCACGGACGATGGCACGCTCCAGCTGCGTGCCGGCCCGTTCGCCTCGCAGACCGAGCTGATGCGCTTCGCCGCGCGCCTCGAGCAGGCGCCGGGCGTCGTGCACGTGGACATGACGCGCGCGAACCTGGGTGACGCGCGCTTCCGGGTCGCGACGGACTCATTCGACACGCTCGCGCGCGCGGTGCAGGCCGACCCGGACCACCTGGTGAACATCGAGGCGGCGCGCAACGTCATCTTCGCCGTGCTCGCCCCGCGCGACGCGGTGCACGAGCAGCCGGGCGAGACACTGTTGCCGGGGCGCACGCGGTTTCGCGTCTTCCGGCCGAACGATCCGCAGCCGCCGACGCTGGACCGCAGTCCCTCCGTCATCAACCGCCCGTCGTCCCGCCGGCGCGTCAACCTCCCCGCCGCCCGCCCGACCTTCGAGGAGCCTGCGAACGAAACGGTGGCGACATACGCCCCGCCAGTCGTCTCCTACGAAGAGCCCGCGTTCGCGCCCTACGTCGAGACACCCGCGGGCTGCTTCGAGGTGCGCGAGGTGACCGTGGTCGCGTCGCCCTTCGATTCGTTCGTGGAGCTGAACACGTTCGTCGCCACGGTGCGCGCGCTGCCGGGCGTCGAGGAGACGCGTGTGCGCCGGTTCTACGGCGGTGCGCTCACGCTCGCCGTGGACTACGGAGATGCCACGCCGCTGGTCGATCGCCTGCGCGCGGAGCGCGGCGAGCGATGGCGCGTCAGCTGCGGCGGCGGCGACCGCATCGAGATCCTGCGCGCCCAGATCGCCCCGACCGCGGTCGGATAGACGCCGGGCGCCTCGACGCCCCGCTGGCTGTCAGCCCGTCACGTCGTCCAGGTGGCAGCGGTCGTTGAACGCCGTGAGCACCAACCCCCGCGTCGACCACTCGATCACGTTGAATGCCGCCTGCTGCACGGACAGGCGCACGCCCTGCTCCAGCGTCAGGCCGAGGACGTGCTGGAGCGCGTGCGTGATCGTCCCGGCATGGCTCACGCACAGCACCAGCTCGTCGCGGTGCCGCTCCATCAGCGCGTCGATGCCGGCCGAGACGCGCGCGCGGACGTCGTCGCCGCGCTCGGCGCCGGGGACCTCGTCGGCCCAGCGCGCGTCGGTGCCGAGCGTCCAGCGCTCGCGCACCTCCGCCCACGAGCGGCCCTCCGCCTCGCCGAGGCCGGCCTCCCGCAGCGCCTCGACCACCGTCACGTCGAGGCCGAACCGCTCGGCCGTGGGGCGCGCCGTGTCCTGCGCGCGCTGGAGCCCGCTCGCGTAGACCGCCGCGATCGGCAGGCTCGCCAGCCGGCCGGCGAGCGCCTGCGCCTGCCGCCGACCGAGGTCGGTCAGCGCCACGTTCATGCTGCCGGTGAACAGCCCGCTCGCGTTGCTTTCCGACTGCGCGTGACGGACGAGGATCAGCGTCACGGGTGCGCCTCGACGACCTCGATGAACTGGCGGAGGATGCGCCACGTCGCGCCCCAGATGACGTGCTCGCCGAAGACGTACGCCGGCGCCGCCTCGAGGTTGCCGTCGTCCTCGGAGGCGTGCCAGCCGTGCGAGTCCGTCGAGAGGAGATGTGCCAGCGGCACCTCGATCAGCTGCGCCACCTCGCGCGGGTCGAGCGCGAACCGGCGCGCGCCGCGCTCGATTGCGCCGACGTACGGGCGGATGCGGAAGTTGGACGAGCGGGCGTAGCTGTCGTTCATGCGGCCGAAGATCTCGATGTGATCGCGCGGCACGCCGATCTCCTCCTCGACCTCGCGCAGCGCGGTGTCGAGGAGCGTTTCGTCGCCGGCGCTGCGGGCGCCGCCCGGCAGGCTGATCTGCCCGGTGTGGTGCCGCACCGTCGAGGATCGGACCTGGAACAGCAGGTGCTCGACGCCGTCGAGCTCGTGCAGCAGCAGCAGCACGGCCGCCTCGCGCTGGGCGTCGAGGGGCATCTCCTGCGGTGTGTAGCCTGCCACGGCGAGGCGCACGCGTTCGCGCACAGGACCCCCGATAGTCACGTCGAGCGAGTGGTCCGGCGGGTTGCGGCCGATGGTAGGCCCGCCTGGATTCGAACCAGGGATCGATCGGTTATGAGCCGACTGCTCTAGGCCGCTGAGCTACGGGCCCGCACGCCCGACATAGTAGCAGCGCCCCACGCACGGCCGTCAGGCGGCGCGCGACACGCGCGGCGCGGGCGCGTCCGCTGCGATCAGCACGCCGAGCACCGAGCGCCACTCCGCAAGCGTCGAGGGCTTCTCGATCGCATCACGCGCCCCGCAGGCGATCGCGTAGGCCCGGTCGATCGAGGTGAACATCGCGGACAGCATGACCACCGGGACGTCGGGGCGCCGTGAGCGGCAGTCCACGACCGTGTCGAACGTCTCGACGCCGCCGAGCCGGCGGTCCATCAGCACCAGCGCGCCGCGAGGCAGCCCGCCGATCGCCTCACGCGCCGCAGCGGCGTCGATGCAGACCTCGACGGGGAGTCCGGGTGCGAGCGCATCGAGGACGAGGCGGGCGATCCACGCGTGGTTCGCGTCGTCATCGACGACGAGGACGGCGGTGGGACGCAGCGCGCTCATGCGCCGGCGTCCGGTTCGCTGCGGGCGAGCCAGAGGCGCACGCGGCCGTCCGTGATGTCGAGGCCGCCCCCGCAACGCTCCATGACCACCTCGGCGGCGGCCAGCGTCTCGATCAGCGTGCCGGCGTGGCGCTGCAGCGACCGCGCGAGCGTGACCAGCGGCGCACCCTCGACGTCGTCCAGCGCGGCGTCCGTCGGCAGGCGCAGCACGACGAACGCGTCCAGCACCTGCACCTGTACCTCGACGGGGTCGTCGCCGCAGACGGCGTCGATGATCTCGCGCACGGCGACCGGGTCGACCTGCACGACGCGGCTACCGAGGTCGCCCGCGTCAGACAGAACGATGTGCCCGCCCAGCAGCATCCGCAGGTGCGCGTGCACCGGCTCCAGCGGGCGGCGGCGTGCGCGCGAGACGGTCGCCAGCGCCTGCAGCATCCGTTCGAGGTCGCGCGCGCCGTGCTCCAGCGCGTCGAGCGCGACGAGGCCGCTGCTCGGCTCCTCGCGCAGGCGGTCGCCCAGCGACTCGGCGATCAGCTCCCCGGCGAGGGAGAGGGTGAGCAGGGGCGAGCGCAGGTCGTGCGAGACGGAGTAGAGCAACGCCTCGACCAGCACATCCGGGTCGACCGGGCGGGGTGCCACGGCATCGGTTGTCGGTTGAATCATGCGCCCTCGAGGAACGTCGACGGGGAGCGGCGCCCCCGCGATCACCCTATGGTCAGCGTGCGGTCAGTCCTATCAGGGAAACCCCGCTGTCCGCGCGACCGTGCCGGATAGCATCTACCCACCGCGGGAAAACTGCTACCGCGATCGTGCCTCGATCGAGTCCTCGCGGGCGATTTTAACCGAGCGCGCCGAGCGCCCGCCCGCCGAGGATGTGCAGGTGGAGGTGCGGCACGGTCTGTCCGCCGTCACGACCGCAGTTCATCACCAGCCGGTAGCCGTCCTCGGCCAGTCCCTCGTCGCGCGCGATCTGCGTCGCGCGAACGACCATCCGGCCGACCCACGGCGCGTCCGCGTCGTCGAGGTCGGACGGTCCGGTCGTCCCGGGGTGCCTCGGCATCACCAGGATGTGCACGGGCGCCTGAGGGCTGACGTCGCGGATCGCCAGGAACTCGTCATCCTCGAAGACGCGCGTGCTGGGGATCTCGCCGCGCAGGATCCGGGCGAAGACGTTGTCAGGGTCGTACGGCTCCGGCGGCATGGCTAGCGCCGGATGGCGAGCGGCAGGCGCACCGGGCCGCGGATCAGGAACGTGCCGCCGATCTCCGCGTCGCCGGCCGCCTCGATCGTCGGCCAGCGGTCGAGGAGCATGCGGAACGCGATCGCTGCCTCGATCCGCGCGAGCGGCGCGCCGACGCAGTAGTGGATGCCCTGCCCGAACGCGAGGTGCCGCGTGTCGGCGCGGTCGATGTCGAACGTCGCGGGATCCGGGAACTGCGCCGGGTCGCGGTTCGCCGCGCCGGTCATCCCCATGACGACCTCGCCCGCCTCGATCTGGCGGTCACCGATGGTCGTGCGCGCAGTCGCGATGCGGACGATGCCCTGCACGGGGCCGTCGTAGCGGAGCATCTCCTCGATTGCCGCGGGGATGCGCTCCGGCGCCGCGCGCAGGGCCGCCATCGCCTCCGGGTGGGCGAGGAGCGCGCGCATGCCGCTGCCGATGAGGTTCGTCGTCGTCTCGTTGCCGGCGACCAGCAGCAGCGTCGCGAAGGCGACGACCTCCGGCCCGGTCAGGCGTCGCCCCTCGTTCTCCGCCAGCACGAGCGCGGAAATCAGGTCCTCGCGTGGGTGCGCGCGCCGGTCGGCGATGAACCCCTCGAAGTACTCGACCAGCTCGTCCATCGCGCCGCGGATCGTCTCGAGGGTGTCCTCGCTCTGCATGATGTCGGTCGTGAGCGCGATGTGCGCGGACCACGTCTTAAACCGCGCACGGTCCTCGGGCGGGATGCCGAGCAGCTCCGCGATCACGATCACCGGCAGCGGCTGCGCGAGCCCCTCGACCAGGTCCCACTCGCCGTCGTCCGGCGCCTCGTCGAGCAGCGACTCCGCGATCTGCTCCATGCGCGGCCGGAGCTGCTCGACGGAGCGCGGGGTGAACGCGCGGTTCACGATGCCGCGGAGGAACGTGTGCTCCGGTGGGTCCGAGGCGAGCAGGCTGCGCGTGTCCCCCAGCGGCGAGTTCGACCGCTGCTCGGAGAGCGCTGCCGCGAGCTGCCCGGTGGCAACCCGCGCGTCCGAGGAGAACGTCTGATGATCGCGCGTGACGCGCAGGACATCCTCGTAGCGGGTCAGGATCCACGACTGCAGCACGTCGCTGCGGTGCACGGGGTCCGCCGCGCGCAGCCGATCGAGCTGGAGGTACGGGTTGCGGCGGTACGAGGGGACGAAGGGGTTGAAGACGACTGAGGCGTTCACCCCCCCAGCGTAGCCGGTGCCGCGTGCCGCCGCACACGTCGCGGCCCCCGGCCGGCGGGTGTTATCGTACATGTGACGGATCGCACAATCGATCCGGGACCGGGGGGACCTCGACGTGACCAGCACCGCCACAAGCACCGGCCCGGTCCGGCGCACGCCGCGCCCGCCCACGGGCCGCATCGGCCGCACGATCCCGATCGCCGCGACGATCATCCGCCTCTGGCTGCTCTGGCGCTGGCTGCGCATCAAGCGCCGCATCTACGGCGCGGAGGCGATGCGCGATGCGACGCACCAGTTCCACCTCGGCGCCGCGCGTGCGGTGGTGCGCCGCGCGATCCGCCAGCAGGGGCTGATCATCAAGACGTGCCAGTTCCTCGGCAGCCGCGCCGATGTGTTGATGGACGAGTACGTCCGCACGCTCTCGCTCGTCCACGACCAGGTCCCGCCCCGCCCCTGGGTCGAGATGCGCCCGATCGTCGAGGGCGAGCTCGGCATGCCGGTGACCGAGGCCTACGCGGAGTTCGACACGCGTCCGATCGCCGCCGCCTCGCTGGCCCAGGTGTACCGGGCGCGGCTGCACGACGGCACGCCCGTCGCCGTGAAGGTGCAGTACCCCGGCATCGCGAACATCGTGCGCTGGGACCTCGACGTCATCGACATGCTGGCGCGCATCTGGGCGCGCCTCGAGACGGTCATCGACTTCCGCCCGATCGCGCAGGAGATGCGCCGCAACGCGCCCGAGGAGGTCGACTTCGTGCACGAGGGCCGCGCCTCCGAGCACGTCGCGCGCCTCCTCGCCGACCGGGACGACGTGGTCGTGCCGAAGATCTACTGGGAGCGATCGACCGGCCGCGTGCTGACGATGGACTTCATCGAGGGCGTCAAGATCAACGACGTCGAGACGCTGCACGCGCGCGGCGTCGACACGGCGCAGGTCGCGGGGACGCTCATCGACCTGTTCAACACGATGATCCTCAAGTACGGCGTGTTCCACGCCGACCCGCACCCCGGCAACCTGTTCGTCATCCCCGGCGAGGCCGGCCAGCCGGCGAAGATTGCGCTCGTCGACTTCGGCCTGACGAAGGTCATCCCGGAGGAGTTCCGCCAGCAGCTGATCGTGCTGACCAGCGCGATTGTCGCGCAGCGCCCCGAGCTGATCACCGACACGATGACCGACATGGGCTTCCGCACCCGCGACGAGGACCCCGAGACGTACACCGCGCTGGGCGAGGCGTTCCTCGGCGACGTCCTGCGCTCGGGCCGGCCGTACGCCGACCAGGAGATGGTCGCCGAGGTGAACCAGCGGCTCGGTCGCGTGCTGCGCGGCAACCCGCTCGTCGATGTGCCCGGCGACGTGATCCTGATCGCGCGCGTGATGGGGCTGCTGTCCGGCCTCGGCAAGACGCTCGATTCGCGCACGGACCTGCTCTCGGCGCTGATCCCTTACCTCGACCCGGACGCCGAGGTCGCGTCGTAGCACCGTCCCGCGCGAGAGCGCGTGCTACGCTCCCGCCGATGCCCCCCGTCGACGCCACCACTTCGTCGCCCGGCCCCCTCCGCTCCGTGATCCGCGGCGAGACGCCGCCCGCGCAGCCCAGCGTCCAGCGTGCGCTCGATCTCCTCGAAGGTGCCGCGCTCGCGCTGCCGGGCCTCGCCGCCGAGCTCGCCGCCGGGCTGTCGGGCGGCCACGAGGACGTGCGCATCGACCGCGCCTCGCGGCTGCTCTACGCGACCGACGCCTCGATCTACGAGATGGAGCCGATCGCGGTCGTCTTCCCGCGCACGACCGCCGATGTGCAGCACGCCGTCCGCGTCGCCGCGGCGCGCGGCGTCCCGGTGCTCACGCGCGGCGCCGGCACCAGCCTCGCCGGGCAGGCCGTGAACCACGCGATCGTCCTCGACTGCTCGCGCCACATGACACGCGTCGTCGAGGTGAACGCGAACGAGCGCTGGGCGCGCGTGCAGCCCGGCGTGGTCCTCGACCACCTCAACCGCGCGCTGCGGCCACACGCACTCCAGTACGCCGTCGACCCCGCGACGAGAAACCGCGCGACGATCGGCGGCGGCATCGGCAACAACTCCTGCGGTGCGCACTCGCTGATCTACGGCAAGACGATCGACCAGGTGATCGCGGTGGACGTCGTGCTCGCCGACGGATCGCTCGCGACGTTCGAGGCGCGCGACGGCGACGATCTGCGCGCCCGCCTCGACGCACCGGGGCTCGAGGGCGACGTGTACCGCGGCGTGCGCCGCATCGCGCATCGCGAGCGTGAGGAGATCGCCGCGCGCTTTCCCCGCATCCAGCGCCGCGTCTCCGGCTACAACCTCGACGAGTTCACCGACGACGGCGCGATGGACCTCGCGCGCATGATCGTCGGCTCCGAGGGCACGCTGGCGATCGTCGTCGAGGCGCGCGTGCGCCTCGTGCCGGTGCCGGCACTGAAGGGCATCGCAGCGTTGCACTTCCGCTCCGTGATCGAGGCGTGCCGCGCGATCGTCCCCGCGCTCACGCTGGACGCCGCGGCGATTGAGCTGATCGACGACACGATCATCGACCGCTGTCGCGCGAGCCTCGGCTACGAGGACCTCGTGGACTTCGTGCGCGGCGACGCCGGCGCGCTCCTCGTCGTCGAGGTCTACGGCGACACGCTCGACGGCCTGCGCGCGCACCTCGACCGCGTCGAGCGCGAGATGGTGCGACCCGGCCTCGCGTTCGACTGCGTCAGCACCACCGACGCGCGCGAGCAGGCGCGCGTGTGGCGCATGCGCGAGGCGGGTCTCGGCCTGCTGATGAGCGTGCGCGGCGACACCAAGCCGATCGCCTACGTCGAGGACACGGCGGTCCCGCCCGAGCGCCTCGCGGACTTCGTGGAGCGCTTCGACGCGATCGCGCAGAAGTATGGCGCGGAGGCGGCGCACTACGGGCACGCCTCCGTCGGCTGCCTGCACATCCGCCCCGCCATCAACATCAAGACGACTGCCGGCGCCGAGGCGATGCACGCGATCGCCAGCGAGGTCGCCGACCTGGTCGTCGAGTTCGGCGGCAGCCTCTCCGGCGAGCACGGCGACGGCATCCTGCGCGGCGTGTTCACCGAGCGCATGTTCGGCGCGCGACTGACCGAGGCGTTCCGCGAGGTGAAGCGGACGTTCGATCCCGCGGGGATCCTCAACCCCGGCAAGATCGTGGACACGCCGCCGTTCCTCGACAACCTGCGCCTCGGCCCGGCGACCGTGAACGCGCAGCCCTCGACGGTGCTCGACTGGGCGCGCGAGGGTGGCCTCGCCGGCGCCGCGGAGCAGTGCAACGGGCAGGGCATCTGCCTGAAGGACGAGGGCACCATGTGCCCCTCCTACATGGTGACGCACGACGAGGAGCACTCCACGCGCGGGCGCGCGAACCTCATCCGGCAGGCCCTCAACGGCGCGCTCCCCGTCGAGGCACTCGCCGGCGACCGCCTGCACGAGGCGCTCGATCTGTGCGTCGAGTGCAAGGCGTGCAAGTCCGAGTGCGCCTCCGGCGTCGACCTCGCCAAGCTGAAGTACGAGCTGCTCACCGCGCGGCACGAGGCGCACGGCCTGCCGCTGCGCGCGCGGCTGTTCGGCCACATCGCGACGTGGAGCCGGCTCGCAAGCATGACGGGGCCGCTCGTGCCGCTGCTCAACCTCGGCGCCTCGCTGCCGCCGGTGCGCGCGCTGCTGCACCGCGCGCTCGGCATCCACCGCGACCGCCCGCTGCCGCGCTTCGCGCGCCACCCGTTCCGCCGGTGGTGGGCGCACCGCACGCCCCCCGCCGTCCCGCGCGAGGCGACGCGCGGCGAGGTGGTGCTCTACGACGACACTTTCGTGCGCTACTACCACCCGGAGGTCGGGCAGGCTGCCGTCGCGGTGCTCGAGGCCCTCGGCTATGCGGTGACCGTCGTCGATCGTCTCGGCTGCTGCGGCCGGCCGCTGATCTCGAAGGGGCAGCTACGCGAGGCGCGCACGTGGGCGATGCGCAACGTCGAGCTGCTCGCGCCGTACGCCGAGCGCGGCGTCCCGATCGTGGGCACCGAGCCGTCCTGCCTGCTCACGCTCCGCGACGAGTACCCCGACCTGCTGCACTCGCTCGCCGCGCGCGCCGTCGCGTCGCAGGCCGTGATGCTCGAGGAGCTCGTCGCACGCGTCGCCGCCGAGGACCCCGCTGTCCGCGCTCGCTTCGCGGGCGGACCGGCGCGGGCGGCGCTGCTGCACGGCCACTGCCACCAGAAGGCGCTCACCGGCATGGACGCGACGCTCGCCGCACTCGGGCTCGTCGAGGGCCTCGCGACGGGCCTCGTCGACTCGGCGTGCTGCGGGATGGCGGGCTCGTTCGGCTTCGAGGCGGAGCACTACGAGGTGTCGCGCGCGATGGGCGAGCGCACGCTGTTCCCCGCGCTCGCCGCCGCCCCCGAAGTCGACGTGCTGATCACCGGCGTCTCCTGCCGCCAGCAGATCGCCCACTTCACCGGCCGGGCGCCTCTACACATCGCCGAGGTGCTGGCCGCCGCGCTGGTCGATTCGGCTCCCGCGCTGCCGCGAGGCTGACGCGCGCCTTCAGAAGATCGGGGCGGCTGCCGATGCTCTAGGCGCCCCGCACTGGAGGCCGTGTCATGCCCCCACGTATCGAGATCCCGTCGCTGCCCGTCGCGCAGATCCAGGCGATGTCGCTCATTTCGAACGTCGCCCCGTCGTTCGACGAGCTCTCCACGGTCGTCGAGGCCGACCCCGCGCTGACCGCCGCGCTCCTGCGCGCCGCGAACTCGGCCGCCTCGTCGCCCGGCGCGCCCGTCCGCACCTCGCGCGTGGCGATGGTGCGCATCGGCGTGAGCGAGACGCGACGGCTTGTGATGAGCATTGCGCTCGCCAGCAGCTTCGGCGCGATCGCCCGCGCACACATCGACGAGACCGAACTGTGGCGGCACCTGATCGCGACGGGCCTCCTCGCCGATGCCGCCGCGTGGGGCGAGGTCCGGCACAGCGAGGCGTTCACCGCCGGCCTGCTGCACGACATCGGCCGCCTCGCGATGGCGGCGCAGGACCCGGAGCGCTACGCGAAGGTCGTCGACCTGGCACGTCGAGGCATCCCCGCCTCGAACGCCGAGCGCATGATCTTCGGGATGAACCACGCCGAGTGGGGCGAGTCGATCGGCCGCGCGTGGGGCTTCCCCGCGGACATCGTCGACGCGATCGGCGAGCACCACTCCGGCGCGCAGCGCGGCATCTCGTGGGCGGTGACGCGCGCGCGCGAGCTGACGGCGTCTCTGGGCATCGGCGACGGGCTGCTGCCGCCCGAGCCGTTCGACCCGCAGGGCGAGGTGGCGATGCTCCCGATCATCGAGGAGCTCGGCGGCGGCGAGGCGATCATCGAGCGGATCGAGTGGTACAGCGGCGCGTTCCGCGCCGCCTAGCGCCGGGCCTCGATCGGCGCGGGCGCACTGGGAGATCGCCTCGTTCGCGGCGGAGATCGTGCTCGCGCGCATCGCAAACCCCAGCCCGGTGGCGTCCTCGCCGACGATCTTGGAGACGACGCCCAGCACGTTCCCGCAGTCGTCTGTCAGCGGCCCACCGCTGTTCCCGGAGTTCACCGCGGCGTCCGTCTGCATGCGCTCGGTCCCGTTGATGACGACTGACCGCGTGCCCTTCGTCAGCGTGGGCGTGCCCGACAGGCCGAGCGGGAGCCGATCACCCAGACGCCGCTCCCGGCGTCCGCTGTCGCCGCCCGAGCGATCGCGAGCGCGCTCACCAAGGGTGTCGCGGACCGCAGGATGGGCGCTGTCGCGCGTCCGGTCCGCCCCCACGACCGTCGCGCTCAGCGACACGATGTCCGACTTGAGCAGCACCGCCGTGATCCCGGACACCACGTGCGCCGCCGGCAGCCACTCGTCGTTGCCGATGTAGAACGCCGAGCCGGTACCCTCGCTCGTGATGACCTGTGCAACGGAGCGCACGGCGGCCCTGGGGGCGCGCCCCCTGCTTGTACACGCGCCGCCACACGCTGACGAGCCAGCCGCGCTGTATGGGGTCGACGATGCGAGACAGTGAGATGGAGCGGGGGACGGGACTCGAACCCGCGACATTCTGCTTGGAAGGCAGACGCTCTACCAGCTGAGCTACCCCCGCGCCGATGGACCGCTCCGACAGCGTAGCCGGGGACGATCGCGAACTCAACGCGACGTCGCGCGTGCCCCTACGAGCGGGCCGTTCAGTCCTCGATCGATGCGAACTTGTGCCACCGGATCCGATGACTCGACGCTTCCGATCGACGAGGGCGACTACGCTCGCAGCGAGACCGGGAGGAGCCGCAGGTGGATCGACGGACGATCGGGGGCCTCGCGGGCATGGCCTCGCCCGCCGTCTTCACGGCGTTCTTGGCCGCCGCCGGTGCGATCGTGCCGGGCTACGATCATGTCTCGCAGCACGTGAGCGAGTTGGCCCGCCAGAGCGGGCCGCATGCGTGGGTGATGCGCCTCGGCCTCGTGATCGTCGGCATCCTCGACCTCCTGCTGGCACGTGGGCTCGCACGAGGTGCGCCGAGCCGCCCCGGGCGCATCGGATCGGCGCTGGTCGCGATGCTGGGCGTCGCGACGGTCGGGGTGGGGATGTTCCCGCTGCAACCCGCCGGGACCGAGCCCACCCCGCTCGCGCGCGCACACCTCGGCGTCGCGCTCACGGCGTTCACCCTCGATGTCGTGACACCGCTCGTCTTCGCCGCGCACTTCCGTGACGCCGCGCGCAGCCAGACGATGCGAGGCCTCTCGCTCGCGAGCGGCATCCTCGGCGCGGTGCTGCTGGTCCCCGTGCTGTTCGGTCTGTTCCCGGCCCACAAGGGGCTCGTGCAGCGCGCGTTCCTCGCCGTGCCGTTCGCGTGGACCGGCATCATCGGCGCCTGGCTGCTCGTCGCGCGGCCCGAGGATCGCGACGCCATCGACCCTCGGCGCTAACTCCGCGCGCGGGTCGTCCCGGGCACGGCCGCCACGCGCCAGGACGCCGAAACCGCCGAGCTCGAGGTAGACGTGACGCGCATTTACGCGATGCGACCTCGACGCGACTGACCTCGACGCGAGCCGCCGCGGGCGTTGCCGGAGCGCTGTCGCGCTGAAACATCGCGGACAGCGCGAGCGGGGCGCGGCTGGCGCATGCGGGTGTGAGTGCCATACTCGCCTGCATGCCCGAACCCCGACCGCGCCTCTTCTATGGTTGGTGGATCGTCGCGGCCGGGTTCGTGAACCAGATCCTGGCGGCCGCCCTGCTCCAGCGCTCCTACGCCGCGTACGTGGCCCTGCTGCGGCAGGAGTTCGGCTGGAGCAACGCGGAGCTCTCCGCGGCGTACTCCATGCAGCAGGTCGAGAACGGCATGCTCGGCCCGGTGCAGGGCTGGCTGGTCGAGCGCTTCGGACCGCGGGCGAGCATGCGCACCGGCATCGTGCTGTTCGGCGTAGGGTTCATCGCGTTCAGCTACATCGACACGCTGCCCGGCTTCTATGCCGCATTCCTGACGATGGCCGTCGGCTCCAGCCTCGCCGGCGTCTTCCCCTTCACCGTCTCGATCGTGAACTGGTTCGACCGTCGTCGAGGCCGCGCGCTGTCGACGTTCCAGATGGGCGGCGCGATCGGCGGGCTGATGATCGGCGCCGTCGCGCTCGCCCTCGCGACGTTCGGGTGGCGTGGCACCGCGTTCGCCTCGGGCGTGATCGTGCTCGTCGTCGGCCTCCCGCTGACGCAGATCGTGCGACGACGCCCCGAGGACTACGGCCTCGAGGTCGATGGCGGTCGCATCGATGACCCCGCCGGCGCCGACGCGACACCGCGCACGTTGGAGGAGGACGGCTTCACGCTCCGCGAGGCGCTGATGACGCCGGCGTTCTGGCTGATCTCGCTGGGGCACGCCTCGGCGCTGCTGATCGTGTCCGCCGTGAACGTGCACATCGTGCTGTTCCTCACGGAGGACCTCGGCTACTCGCTCGGGTTCTCGTCGGTCGTGCTGACGGTGCTGACGCTCGCGCAGGTCGCGGGGATCGCGTTCGGCACGGTCGTCGGCGACCGCTGGGACCGGCGGCACATCTCGATCGGCTGCATGGGCTTCCACACCGCCGCGCTGCTGCTGCTCGCCTACGCCAGCCAGCCCGCGCCGATCTTCGCGTTCGCGGTGATGCACGGCGCAGCGTGGGGGCTGCGCGGGCCGATGATGCACGCGATCCGCGCCGACTACTTCGGACGGCGCGCGTTCGCCGCGATCCTCGGCATCTCGTCGCTGCTCGTCATGGGCGGGACGATCACCGGCCCGATCGTGGCGGGCGTGCTCTCCGACCGGACGGGCGACTTCCGCCTCGGCTTCACGATCCTTGCCATCCTGTCCGGCCTCGGCTCCGTGTTTTTCTTCCTCGCCCGCCGCCCGCGCCGCCCGGCACCTCCCGCGCCGATCGAGGCGACCGCCTCGACACTCTGAGCGCGGGCACCCCCGCCCGTCGAGTACGATCGACGCCCCACCTCTAGCCGACAGGCGGTGCCATGCCCAACCAGTACATCGCGTCCGACTCCCGCGCGGGCCTCGAGGTCCAGGTGACCGGGACGTTCCCCGAGGACCCCGACGATCGCGTCCGCATCGCCCGCACCACGAACCTCTTCACGCGCCTGATGGGCACCATCCTCGGCACGACGAACGACACCGAGCGCCGCGAGCGCTTCCGCGCCGTGGAGACGCAGCTCGAGGTCGCCGACGCGCTGATCCGCGGCGACTTCGACGAGGTGCAGCGGCTGGTGCGCGAGACGCTACAGCTGATGGGCATCACCGAGGACCAGATGCGCGAGGTCGAGTCGCAGCTCCGCGAGCAGATGCGGAACATGGGCGGCGGCACCCTGCCCGAGGGCTTCCCGCCCGGCCTGTTCAGCCTCGGCGGCACCCCGCCCGAGGACGCCCCGCCCGCGGGCGACGCCACGGACGAGGACACGCTGCCCGACGAGGATCCCCGCCCCGAAGCGCCTCGACCGAACTAGATGCCGACGGCGCCCGCCGCGATCCGATAGCCCACCGCCGAGCGCGATTCGATCGCGTCCGGCACGCCCGCCGCCGCCAGCTTGCCGCGCAGGGTGTGGATGTGCGTCCGGATCGCCCCGCGCGCGTACCGGTCCGTCGAGGCTTCGCCCCAGAGCGTGTGCGCCAGCTGCGCCATCGACACGAACGCGCCCGGCTGCGCCGCGAGGTGCGCGAGGACGGCTGCCTCGGACGGGGTGAGCGAGACCTCGCCGGCGGGGCCGGCCAGCCGCCGGCCGACACGCTCGAACACCGCCGTACCGGTCGCCGCCCGCAGCGTCCTCGACGACCCCGCGAGCAGCAGCCACAGCGACCCACCGTCGAGCAGCACCACCGCGGGCACCTCGACCTCCGCCGCCGCGCGGGCGCGCCCGAGCAGCAGCCGCAGCGCGCTCGTCGAGGCGGGCGCGACGACCACCAGCGCGTCGGGCGCCGCCGCCCGCACCCGTGCCGTCAGGTGCGCGCCGTCGGCCGCAATGACCTCGTGCCCTACCCGCTCGAGGTCACGCGCCCGCGCGGCACGGACCTCGGCATCCTCGGCGACCACCAGCACGCGCACGCGGGCTCCTTCATCTCTGCACCCGGTGACGCTTGGAGCGGGGTGCACTCGGCGGTACGATAGTCGTTCGGAACAGCGGACATTCAACCATCGACCGTTCGAGGCGGCGCCCACTCCCCCGGCGCGACACCCGGATGGCTACCGGACAGGCGTCTCCATGCCCCTCGACCGCATCGTCGTGACCGGCGCGCGCGAACACAACCTCAAGAACGTGACCGTCGAGATCCCCCGCGACAAGCTCGTGGTGATCACGGGGGTCTCCGGCTCGGGCAAGTCCTCGCTCGCCTTCGACACGATCTACGCCGAGGGCCAGCGACGCTACGTCGAGTCGCTCTCCGCGTACGCCCGCCAGTTCCTCGGCCTGATGGAGAAGCCCGACGTCGACTACATCGAGGGCCTCTCCCCCGCGATCTCCATCGACCAGAAGGGCGTGTCGAGGAACCCGCGCTCGACCGTCGCGACCGTGACGGAGATCTACGACTACCTGCGCCTGCTGTTCGCGCGCGTCGGCGTGCCGCATTGCATCCACTGCGGGCAGGTGATCCGCCGCCAGACCGCGCAGCAGATCGTCGACGCGATCCTGACGCAGGACCCCGGCCGCCGCGCGATGATCCTCGCGCCCGTCATCCGCCACCAGCGCGGCGAGCACACCAACGTCCTCGACGCGATCCGTCGAGGCGGCTTCGTGCGCGCGCGCGTGGACGGCACCGTGATGAGCATGGACGAGCCGATCGTGCTCGCCCGCACCAAGTGGCACGACATCGACGTCGTCGTGGACCGCATCGTCGTCCCCGCCCCCGGCGAGGAGGAGTTCGATGCGACGAGGCAGCGCGTCTCCGACTCCGTGGAGCAGGCGCTGAAGTTCGGCGAGGGGATCGTCGTCCTCGCGCTGTTCGGGACGGGCAACCAGGACTCGACCGTCGTCGAGGAGCAGACGTACAGCGAGCACTTCGCCTGCTCGAACACCACGCACCCGCCGTACTCCGTCGGTGAGATCGAGCCACGCAACTTCTCGTTCAACACGCCGCACGGCGCGTGCCCCGACTGCACCGGCCTCGGCTTCAAGATGCAGCTCGACGAGAGCCTCGTCGTGCCGAACCGGAAGCTGAGCATCGACGAGGGCGCGATCACGCCGTTCCAGCGCATGGCGACCAGCCTCGGCTGGTACCGCCGCCGCCTCACCGCGCTGGGCGAGGCGTTCGGGTTCACGACGAAGCAGACTATCGACTCGTTCACGCCGAAGCAGTACCAGGCGCTGATGCACGGCACCGGCGACCTGGCCGTCGATGAGATCGAGTTCAAGAGCAGCAAGAGCGGGCGCGTCCGCAAGTACAGCGTGACGTGGGAGGGCGTGCTCACCAACCTCGAGCGGCGCTACAAGGAGACGGAGTCCGAGTGGGTGCGCTCCGACATCGAGCGCTACATGGTGCCCGTCCCCTGCCCCGCCTGCCGCGGCGCGCGCCTGAAGCCGGAGATGCTCGCCGTCACGGTGCCCTCCGAGGATGGCTCGGAGCGCTCGATCGTCGATGTGGCGCGGCTGTCGGTCGCCGACTCGCTCGCGTGGACCGAGGGGCTGCGCGACGAGACCTCGACACCGCTCTCGACACGCGACTTCGCGATCGCGCGGCAGATCCTGCAGGAGATCGGCGGGCGGCTCGTCTTCCTGCGCGACGTGGGCCTCGACTACCTGACGCTGGACCGCTCGGCCGGCACGCTGAGCGGCGGCGAGGGCCAGCGCATCCGCCTCGCCACGCAGATCGGCTCCGCGCTGATGGGCGTGCTGTACGTCTGCGACGAGCCGAGTATCGGCCTGCACCCGATCGACAACGAGCGCCTGATCACGACGCTGTCGAGGCTCCGTGACCTCGGCAACACCGTCCTCGTCGTCGAGCACGACGAGGCGATGATGCTCGCCGCCGACCACCTCATCGACATCGGCCCCGGCGCGGGCGAGCGCGGCGGCAACGTCGTCGCCTTCGGCACCCCCGCCGAGGTGATGGCGAACCCGGCCTCGCTCACCGGCCAGTACCTGAGCGGCGCGCGCATGATCCCCATGCCCCCGCAGCGCCGTCGCGGCAACGGCCTCGCCCTCCGCATCAAGGGCGCGCGTGAGAACAACCTGAAGAACGTGAGCGCCGACTTCCCGCTCGGCACGTTCATCGCGGTGACCGGCGTGTCCGGGTCGGGCAAGTCATCGCTGGTGAACCAGATTCTCGCGCGGCAGCTGGAGCACGACCTGAACGGCGCGCGCGAGCGCGGCGGCGATCACGATGCGATCGAGGGCATCGAGCACCTCGACAAGGTCGTGGTCATCGACCAGTCGCCGATCGGGCGCACGCCGCGCTCGAACCCCGCGACGTACACGGGGCTGTTCACGCTGATCCGCGACCTGTTCTCGCAGATGCCGGAGAGCAAGGCGCGCGGCTACGGCCCCGGCCGCTTCTCCTTCAACGTGAAGGGCGGCCGCTGCGAGGCGTGCAAGGGCGACGGCTACAACGTCATCGAGATGCAGTTCCTCCCCGACGTGACCGTCCCGTGCGAGGTCTGCAAGGGCGACCGCTACAACCGCGAGGCGCTGGAGATCCACTTCCGCGGCAAGACCATCGCGGAGGTGCTGAACATGACGGTGCAGGAGGCGGTCGAGTTCTTCGACGCGTTCCCCGCGCCGCGCCGCAAGCTGGACACGCTGGCGAACGTCGGCCTCGGCTACATCCGCCTCGGACAGCCCGCCACCACGCTCAGCGGCGGCGAGGCGCAGCGCATCAAGCTCGCGACCGAGCTGTCGAGGCGCGCGACCGGACGCACCGCGTACATCCTGGACGAGCCGACGACGGGCCTCGCGTTCTCGGACGTGGAAGCGCTGCTCGAGGTGCTCCAGAAGCTCGTCGACGGCGGCAATACCGTCGTGGTGATCGAGCACAACCTGGACGTCATCAAGTGCGCCGACCACCTGATCGACCTCGGCCCCGCCGGCGGCGCGAAGGGTGGCCGCATCCTCGCCACCGGCACCCCCGAGGAGGTCGCGCGCGTCGAGGAGTCCGCCACCGGCCGCTTCCTCATCGACGTCCTCGCGAAGCACCCCTCGATCGCCGGCAAGCCGAAGGCGAAGCGCACCGCGCTCCCCACCGCCCCCGCCCCGCTCCCGACGAAGAAGTCCCGCGCCGCCGCCGCGAAGGCCGCAGCCGCCCCGCCCGCCGCCAAGCCAACGCGCGCCTCGAAGGCCCCGGCCAACAAGCGCGCGAAGGTGGGGGCGAGGGGGTAGCGACTATGCCGACGCTGATGATCAAGAACTACCGGCGTTTCACGTCGCAGCATCCGGCACGATTCGAAATTGGACCGGGTGCCACTGCGTTTATCGGAGTAAACAACAGCGGAAAGTCGTCGTTGCTCCGATTCCTGTACGACTACCGTGCGATGTTTGCGAGTCTTCACGAATCGTCGGCCATCGGGCGAGCGATGGCCAATCGAATGGAATTTACCTTCCCCCCAGAGGTTCGGGATCAAAGTGAAAACTTTGCGTTCGCGAACGAACTTCCAATGGAAATCTCGCTGGAGTGGTCCGGGGTCGGAGACACCGACGTCGGGCGGGCGGTGTTCGTCATCGAGCGGGACAGACCGAACTTCTTCTCGCTGTCTCTCTACAGCGGCAGTGGTCTCGCTTTCCCAAATAGCAGCAGCGGGTTTACGGATGATCAGGTCATCCAAGGTGGAATCCGGATCAACGTGGGTGCGTTGCTGGACACAGCCAAGACGCTCACGAGCACGGTCTACATAGGCCCGTTCCGCAACATCCTCGACGGGCAATTGCGGACCACCAGCGCCAACGGCAATCGCTACTTCGACATCGAAATCGGAAGCAACCTAGTACACCAATGGCGCAATCTCAAGACAGGACAGAATAAGTCGGCGGCGGATCTCGCGTTCAGCCTACGCAGCGACATTGCGGCTCTGTTTGGTTTCGATGATTTCGAGATCGATGCCGCGAATGACGGAGGACTGCAGCTAAGGATCGACCGAAGGCATTTTGGGCTGACCGAGGTAGGTGCCGGCCTAACTCAATTCATCATCGTTCTGCTCAACATCGCAATAAATCGGCACCGACTCATTCTTGTCGATGAACCTGAGCTCCATCTGCATCCCCGGCTCCAACTTGAGTTCCTTTCCGCACTAGACCGGTATGCGTCGGACGGCATCCTGTTTGCAACGCACAGCCTCGCGCTCGCGCGCCTCTACGCGGATCGGACATATGCAGTGCAGCCGATCGGCCCGCGCGAATCCCAGATGGATCTGTATGACTCAGTCTCTACCCTCACCGAGTTCCTAACGGCACTCGGATACACCGGCGGCGCGGACGGCGGAGCATCGCGCGTGTTGCTCGTGGAAGGGAAGACGGACGTCAAAGTCACGAAGCAATTCTTGCGAACGCTCGGGCACACCGACGTAGTGGTCGTTCACCTCGGAGGCGGCAATCTAATTAGCGGCGCCGCTCAAGATGAACTAGTGGACTTGCGACGATTCGCGCACATCGTGTCAGCTGTCGTCGATAGCGAACGTTCGTATCCAGACGAGCCTCTTTCAGAAGCTCGCCGACTTTTCGTCGCCGCGTGCGGGGTCGCAGAAATTCCCTGCAAAGTGCTCGATCGACGGGCAACCGAAAACTATTTCACCGATCGCGCCATCAAGTCCGCGCTTGGCGGTGGGTTTAGGGCGCTCGAGCCATTCGAAAAGTTGAGTCAGGTGGAGAATGGTTGGGGCAAAGGCGAGAACTGGAAGATCGCCGCTCAGATGAGTGAGAAAGAACTACTGGACACTGACTTCGGTAGGTTCCTCAGTACACTGACCCCATGACCCTGCTCCAACTCCGCGCCGAGGATGCCAACGTCGTGTACCTCGCGACCGTGTACCACCTCGGGCGGCCGGGGTCGGAGCTCGATGCGACCACGCTCCAGAAGCACGACCTCGGGCTGCAGGCGATCCACGACCGACTGTTGCCGGAGCTCGGCCACGCGGTCGTCGAGGTGGACGTCTCGCCGTACCAGCTCACCCGCATCGCCGAGGCGCTCCTCGGCGTCACCAACGAGCTGAAGCAGTACGCGATCGCCGGCGGGCGGTCCGCCGTGCCGCGCTTCGCCGAGACGCTGCACTGGCTCTACCCCGAGACGAAGGACGACCCCGGCGTCGCGATGGACCTCGTCCAGCACCCCGTCATGCTGCGGAACCGCATGGCGGGCGCCATCGACGATGCGCGCGCCGCGATCGAGGCCGCCGCCCGCGACGCGGAGGCCGCACGACAGTCGGCGCGCACCTCGTGGTGGCAGCGGATCACCTCGAAACTCGGGGGATCGCGGTCGAAGTAGCCGCTCATCGGGAGAAATAGACGGCACTGCATCGGCAGGTGGGGACGCGCTTAAGCATGTGCAACATGCGCCGCTACGCACCTCGGACGCACCTGCCGACCATCTCGTTGGGCGCTTGTGTCAGCACGAACAAGGCCTCTATATTCGGCTCAAGAGCAGATTCGCCGCGATTTTCGCGGCGTGACAGCGGAGAATCCTGAAGGGACCCGGGATGACCTACGTAATCACCACGCCCTGCGTCGACACGACGGACCAGTCCTGCGTGGACGTCTGCCCCGTGGACTGCATCCACTTCGAAGAGGGCAAGGACCGCATGCTCTACATCGACCCCGATGAGTGCATCGACTGCGGCGCCTGCGAGCCGGCCTGCCCGGTCTCCGCGATCTTCTCCGAGGACGACACGCCTGCCGACCAGGAAGTCTTCAAGGAGATCAACACGCTCTGGTTCCAAGACAAGGACGCCGCGCGCGCCAAGGTCCCGGCCTAGCCACCGGCCTCCCGCTGAGCACCGACAGGGCCGCCCCAGGGCGGCCCTGTTGCTTGTCTGAGACGCCCGCCGAGGCACGATCGACGACCGCATGTCGATCCAGGGCCGTCTCGTTCGACGTACCAGCAGAGGCGCACCCGCCAGCGGTGCCCCGCCACCCGAAGGAGCCACTGATGGAAGTCACCGACGTCGAGGTCACCGAGCTGCCCGCGATGCGCCGCGCCTACGTCCGCGCCGACATGAGCCGTCCCGGCGACGCGTGGAACGAGATCAGCGCTATGCCCGGCATCCCGGAGGCGATGGCCCGTCCTGACATCACCGTCGCCTCCGCCTTCCCCACGGACGCGCTGACGAAGGGCCAGTCCGCCGACCTCTTCTACGACGCCTCCCTCGTCCTCCCCGAGGGCGCCGAGGCCCCTGCCGGCCTCCCCGAGGAGCGCTCGGAGGGCGGCCGCTTCGTGCGCTGGGGCTACACCGGCCCGTACGACAACATGGGCGACGCCTGGGGCGCGTTCACCTCGTGGTTCGCCACCAGCGGCCACGAGGCGGCGCCCGGTCTCTGCTTCGAGATGTACCGGAACGACCCGCGCGACACCGCGCCGGCCGACCTGCGCACCGACCTCTACATCCCGATCGCCTAGCCTCGACGGAACGCGACGCTGGAGGGGCGGGCGGCCCTGCTGCGCGCCGGGCGGGTATCCTGCCTCGACAGACCGGGAAGACGCCCAGCGGCCAGAGGGAGCGAGCATGGAAGTTGAACTGATGGACGTGCCCGCGTTCCGCGTGGGCGTCATTCGCAAGGACATGTCCTCGCCGGGCGAGGCGTGGAGCGAGTTCTTCGAGGTGGAGGGCGCGCCGGCGCTCATGGGCCAGCCCGGCGTCTCCGCGCTCGCCCTCTTCCCCGCCGAGGTGCTCGTCGCAGACGACGAGGCGGCCGCGGGCACCAAGCGCTACGACGCCGGCGTCATCGCACCGGAGGGCCTCGAGCTGCCGGCCGCGCTCCTCGAGCAGCGCATCGCCGCGGGCCGCTACGCCTGCGCGACGTACATCGGCCCGGTCGAGAACCTCGGCAGCGCGTGGGAGGAACTCAGCGGCGAGTGGCTCGCCGGCAGCGGCGAGACGCTGCGCGACGGCCTGTGCTTCGAGGTCTACCGCAGCGGCCCCGACACCCCGCCGGAGGAGATGCGCACCAACCTGTTCATCCCCATCGCCTACAAGTAAGCCGGCGAGCACCGCGACACGAACAGGGCCGCCCTCACGGGCGGCCCTGTGGCGTGCTCGACACCTCGTCGCGTCGAGGCTAGGCCGGCGGTGCGAAGTCCTCGGGGCCGAACACCGGACGGATCGTGGACTCACCGCCGCCGGCGAGCTTCAGGAAGCGCTTTGCGATGCCCAGCGCCTCGTCCTTCGACGGCACGTCGATGAGCGCCCAGCCGCCCACCAGCTCGCGCGCCTCGGCGAAGGGACCGTCCGTCACGGTGTACTCGTTCTCCTCGTAGCGAATGCGGACAGCCATCGAGGTGGGCGCCATGCCGCCGGTCGCCAGCAGCACGCCCTTCGCCATCATCTCGGCGACGAACTCGCCCATCGCCGCCATGTCCTCGGGAGCCGGGGGCGGGATCGCATCGCGCTCGTCGCCCATCGTGTAGCAGAAGTACTTCATGTCATCCTCACCGTTCGCCGGAGCCGGGCGCCGGATTGTCCGGCCCTCACGACTACGTCGAACGAGGCCGACCGCGATCGACAGACCTGTGCAAATCTACGTATCGAGCCGTCGCGCGAATCTGCGCTCCCGCTAGAGCGTGATCTCGTCGTGCGAGGGGACGCGCGGCTCCAGCGCCGCCAGCCGCTCGTGCAGCGCCGCCACGAGGCCCGTGATCGGCACCCGCGTCTGCTGCATCGAGTCGCGCTCGCGGATCGTCACCGCCTCGTCGTCCAGCGTGTCGAAGTCGACCGTCACGCACAGCGGCGTGCCGATCTCGTCCTGCCGCCGGTAGCGCCGCCCGATCGACTGCGCATCGTCGAACTGCGTGCGGAAATACGGCCGCAGGACGTCCCACACGCGCCGCGAGGTCGGGTCGAGCGTGTCCTTCCTCGACAGCGGCAGCACGGCCACCTGCACCGGTGCGATGCCCGGCGCAAGCCGCAGCACGACGCGCGAGTCGCCGCCCTCGAGCTGCTCCTCGTCGTACGCCTCGAGCAGCAGCATCAGCATGATGCGATCGACGCCCGCCGCCGGCTCGACGACGTGCGGGACGATGTGCTCGTTCGTGTCGGGGTCGAAGTACGTGAGCTTCTTGCCGGAGAACGTCGAGTGCTGCGTCAGGTCGTACGCGCCGCGGTGCGCGATGCCCTCGACCTCTGCCCAGCCCCACGGGTAGTGGACCTCGACGTCGCTCGTCGCCTTGGAGTAGTGCGACAGCTCGTCGGGCGTGTGGTCACGCAGCCGCAGGTGCTGCGGCCGGATGCCGAGGCTGTAGTACCAGCGCAGCCGCTCCTTCTTCCAGTACGTGTGCGTGTCCAGCGAGGTATCGGGGTAGCAGAAGTACTCCATCTCCATCTGCTCGAACTCGCGCGTGCGGAAGATGAACTGCTTGACCGTGATCTCGTTGCGGAACGACTTGCCGATCTGCGCGATGCCGAACGGCAGGCGCTTCCGCATGGTCGTCTGCACGTTGTCGAAGTTCACGAACATGCCCTGCGCCGTCTCCGGCCGCATGAAGGCGCGCGCGCTCTCGTCCGCCACCGGACCGACGATCGTGCTCAGCATCATGTTGAACCGTCGAGGCTCCGTGAACTTGCCCACCGCGCCGCACGTGGCGCAGGTGTTGTTCTCCACGTGGTCGGCGCGGAAGCGCCCCTGGCACTGCGTGCACTCCACCAGCGGGTCGGTGAACTCCGCGACGTGGCCGGACGCCTTCCACACCTCGGGGTTCGTGATGATCGAGGCCTCAAGGCCGACGACGTCGTCGCGCTCCTGCACCATCGAACGCCACCAGCGGTCGCGGATGTTGCGCCGCATCTCCACGCCCAGGGGGCCGTAGTCGTACGCCGCGGCGAACCCGCCGTAGATCTCCGCCGACGGGAACACGAACCCTCGACGCTTGGCGAGCGAGGTGATCGTCTCCAGGTCGGCCTTCATCTCGGACGGGGGGCCGTCGTTCGTTGCGTCGGTCAAATGCGATCTCCCTGCGCGCCTCGAGCGGACGCTGGCTGCGTCCATCACCGGGACGGCAAGGCTAGCATCGGCTGATCGAGGGCTCAATGAAGTGGCTGCGAGTTTCGCGAACGCTGTTAGATCGGCGCGCTGCTCGCGAGCGACGGATCGAGCCGGATCGCGGTACGGAACGACGCGACCGCGCCCTCGGTATCACCACTTACCAGCAATAGGTACCCGAGGTTGAAGTGCGCTCCTGCGTTCGCCGGGGTGATCGCGATCACGCGCCGATACAGGTCGCTGGCCTCGGCGTTCGCGCCGAGCGAGGTCCGGACGATCGCCAGGTTGAAAAGCGATGGAGTGTGGGCCGGATTGATCGCGATCGCCTTGCGGTAAGCGATCTCCGCGTCCGCAAGGCGGCCCAGACGCTGGTAGATGGTGCCGCTGTTGTAAAGCGCTGCGGTCAGGGTCGGATCCAGCTGGAGGGCCTGCTCGTACGCCTTGAGTGCCGCATCCACCTCACCGTTGAGTTGCGATCGGAGCCCCTGGACGAGCAGCACCTCGGCGGGTGTCAGAGCATCCTGCGCGCGTGTCGGCGTGGCAATCACTGGCGCCGCCGCGGTCACGGGTGCCTTGTCGCCGGACACAGCGGTCGAGGTCGGCGAAACGCCAGGCGTCGCCGTGAGTGCGGAGGGCGCGGTAGGTGTGGGAGTCGAAGTCGCCGTCGGCGACGCGGTGCTGGTCGCGGATGCGGTGGGCGTCGCCGTGCTCGTCGGACTCGCGGTCGCGCTCGGCGCGGCCGGGATCGCGAGCGTGCGCGACGACGGACGTGGTTCACACGCCAGCGAGACCAGTGCAACGACGAACACACCGAGGATCGAGAAACGCATGCGCCAGTCTATGCACGCGTGCAAGCCCGACAGGCTGCATCCCATCAACACGCCGCCCTGCTAACATCGCGCTACGGCGAGCGACAACGTTGCTCGCGGTATGGCGAGGAGCGTCGATGCGCGGTCTGTGTTCGATCACTGCCGGCATCGCGCTCGGAATCGCCATCGCGGTCATCCTCGCTGCTCGCGAGCCCGGACTTCCGGTCGCTCCGAGCGCCGATCCGGAAGGGGCATGACGATGGTCGACCAGGGCTCACCCACCAAGCTCGTGATGATGGTCGTCTCCGACACGGACGCGGACGAGCTGATGGCGGCGCTCGTCGAGCGTGGCATCCCCGCGACGAAGGTCGGCTCCTCCGGCGGCTTCCTGCGCCGGGGCAACGTGACGATCTTCAGCGGCGTCGAGGAGTCCGCGGTCGATAACGTCCTCGGCATCGTGAACGAGATCTGTCCCGCGCGCACGGAGCTCGTGCCGGTGCAGACGCTGCCCTTCATCGGCGACACGGCCTTCAGCGCCGAGCCGATCGAGGTGCGCGCCGGCGGCGCGATCGTCTTCGTGCTGAACGTGGATCGCTTCCAGCGCATCTAGCGCGGGCGCCTCGTCGAGGCTCGCGACCACCGGCGACGCGCTAGGCGACGCCGAGGGGTGCGTCGTCGTGGAGCATCCGCAGCGCCTGAGGCAGCGACTCCACGACCCGGGCGTCGAACTGGCGTCCGGCACCCATCTCGATCATCGCCATCGTCTCGTCCTCGTCGAACGCCGTGCGGTGCGGGCGCTCCGCGCGCAGCGCGCAGTACGCGTCCGCGACGGCGAGGATGCGCGGCGGCATCGCCAGCTCCTCGCCGGAGAGCATCTCCGGGTAGCCTCGACCGTCCGGGCGCTCGTGGTGAGCGGCCACCCACTCGGCGACATCGGCGAGGCCGGGCGCGCGCTCGATGAGCCGGGCGCTGACGCCCGGGTGGCAGCGCATCATCTCCATCTCGTCGACGGTCAGGATCGAGGGCTTGTCAGTGACGTGCCGCGGCACGCCGAGCAGGCCGAGGTCCATCACGTGGCCGGCGATCGCGATCGCGTCGCAGTAGGCGTCCGGCAGGCCCATCGTGCAGGCGATCTGGCGGGCCAGTGCGGAGGCGTCGGCCGAGCGGCCCGGCTCACGCGAGGCGGCGTCCACCACCTCGCCCATCGCGCGCGCCGCCTGCTCCAGGTTCCGGTGCGAGGGGCGGCCGTCGACGCCGACCTGCGCGACCAGCCGCGGCAGGTCGTCGTCCCAGAGCGCGAGCCACGTCTGATCGTCGTGCAGCGCGGAGCGGAGCGCCGCGGCCACCTCGCGGCCGGCGAGCGGCTCGAGATCCGCGAGCGAGGAGCTCTGGAGCTGCGCCCGCGCGCGCAGGGGGCTCATCGCGCTGTCGGCGAACTCGCACGCCCAGTGGGCCGCGCTCACCAGCAGGCCGGCGACGGGGATATCGGCACCGGCGAGGCCGTGTGGTCGCCCGCGCCCATCCCAGCGTTCGTGCGTGGCGAGGATCGCCTCACCGACCGCGGCGTCGAAGCCGAAGCGCTCGGCGACCCACGCGCCGGCCACCAGGTGGCCGTGCTCATTGCGGACGGCGACGCCGGCGTCGTGGAGGAGCCCCACGGGCAGCAGGCGGCGGCGCTCCTCGGCGCCGAAGCCCATCCGGCGCGCGACCTCCTGCGCGAGGAACGCGACCCGCGCCGCGTGGCCGGGCTGCTGCTGCTCCGCGATGTCGAAGGCGCCGCTGAAGTAGGCCAGGATCTCGACCTGGCGGACGGGGCGGAGGACGGTGCCACGGGTGATCGAGAGGTCAGGCGCGAACGCGGTGGTGCTCTCTCGCTGTTGCATCGCCCGCCCCCGATCCGCCCTGCGACGTGCGTCGCAAGGGGTGCGTCCAGCCCTCGGTCTCATGCCGTACCTACATGTTCGGCAGGCATCACGGGCTCTAGAGGGACGTCCGGGCGCCGATCGAGGGTGCATGCCGATCGTCAGAAATTGCCCGCCGACCGAGGGCGAAGTAGAGGATCAGTAAATGACTGGCGTTCCGGGCGATCGCCGCGATCATCACGAAGCTTATGACAAGCGCTCGAGGCACCTCGACGCGTCATTTTGATACGGAATTGCGAGCGGGAAGGGGTACGTGACCGGCGGTCGAGGCCGATCGAGGGCGTTCGCTAGCCCTCGACCGCGTTCTGGACGTGGTTCAGCTGGCCGACCTCGCCACCGACGGTGAGCTCGATGGCGACCAGGTCGATGCGGAGGTTCACCGGCAGCTCCGGGTGGTCGGCCGAGTACGCCTCGGCGAGGCCGCGCAGCCGCGCCCCCTTCGCCGGCGATACGGCCTGCACTGCGGCGCCCATCTTGCGCGAGGTCCGCAGCTTCACCTCGATGAAGACCAGCGTCTCCCCGTGGAGCGCGACCAGGTCGATCTCCCCTTCGCGGCGCCGGATGTTCCGATCGACCACCTCGTACCCGAGTTGCTCGAGGTAGCGCGAGGCGATGCGCTCGCCCGCCTCACCGAGGCGCTGGTTGCGTTCGGTCATCGACGGACCGCCCGGCGGACAGGGGCAAACGACAGTCGGTGAATGCTGGTGTATCCGTTCGCTGAGAGCGCCGCGAGGTGCTCCGGGGTGCTGTACCCCTTGTTCTCGGCCAGTCCATACCCGGGGAAGGTGGCATCCAGGTCGCGCATCATGCTGTCCCGGGCCACCTTCGCGATGATGCTGGCGGCCGCGATGGACGCGCACCGGGCATCGCCGCCGATCACGGGACGCTGCTCGAAGCCACCCTCGACCACTTCTCGTCCATCAATGATCAGGGCGTCGGGCCGCGCAGGCAAGGCGTCCACCGCGCGACGCATCGCGAGGCGGGTCGCGCGGAGGATGTTCAGCTGGTCCACCACGTGCGAGGAGACCGGCCGGACGGCCCACAGGCACTCGTCGCGGATCCACTCCGCCAGCTCCTCCCGCTGCAGCGCGGTGAGCTGCTTCGAGTCCCGGAGCCGGGAGATCCAGCGCGCGCGGGAGGCCTCGCCACGGGGCGTCCGGGGGATGATCACCGCCCCGGCGACCACCGGACCGGCCAGCGGCCCCCGCCCCACCTCGTCCACGCCGGCGATCGAGGCGAAGCCGTTGCGCCACAGCGCCCGCTCGACGGCCCATCCCGGGCGAACGGTGCGTGACGCTTTCATCGAGCGATCCTACAGCGGCGCGCCCCCGGCGGCGTCCCCCGGGCCGGCCCCGATATCGAGCGCCCTCGATCGGTCGAGGATCACGTGGACGCGCCCACATCGGAGCCACGAGCCGGGGCAGACCCGGTGCTACACTCTGATCACCGAACTCAACGAGTCGGACTGCCTCGACTCTGAAACGTAACGCTGCGCCCCCACCCCTAGCCGGCGCAGCCTGCACACCTCGGCGAAAGGGAGCCGCATGAACGCACGCTCCACGCGGAACGTCTTCGTGTACCTGCTGATCCTGGTCGCGCTGGTGCTGGTCGTGGTCATGGTCTTCCGACCGGCCGCCGCCTCCTCCGAGAAGCCGATCTCGGATGTCATCTCCCTCGCCCAGCAGGGCAAGGTCGAATCGATCGAGGTCGAGACAGACACGCTGACCGTGAAGCTGAAGGACCAGGCCGAGCCGATCAGCTCGCGCAAGGAGTCCGCCTCCTCCGTGCAGGAGCTGCTGAAGGACGCCAACGTCCCGGTCGGCGGCACCACGGGCGTCCGCGTGGACGTGAAGGGCCCCAGCCAGTTCGGCAGCATCTTCGGACTGCTGCTCAACTTCCTGCCGCTGGTCATCTTCGGTGCGCTGATCATCTTCATGATGCGGCAGGCCGGCGGCGCCAATAACCAGGCGATGTCCTTCGGCAAGAGCCGCGCCAAGATGTTCACCGGCCAGAAGCCGACCGTGACGTTCATGGACGTCGCCGGCCAGGAAGAGGCCAAGCAGGAGCTCGAGGAAGTCGTCGAGTTCCTCAAGTACCCGGAGAAGTTCGCCGCCCTGGGCGCGCGCATCCCGCACGGCGTGCTGCTCGTCGGCCCTCCCGGCACCGGCAAGACGATGATCGCGCGCGCCGTCTCCGGCGAGGCGGGCGTGCCGTTCTTCCACATCTCCGGCTCCGAGTTCGTCGAGATGTTCGTCGGCGTCGGCGCCAGCCGTGTCCGTGACCTGTTCGACCAGGCGAAGCGCAACGCGCCTGCCATCGTCTTCGTCGACGAGATCGACGCGGTCGGCCGCCAGCGCGGTGCCGGCCTCGGCGGCTCGCACGACGAGCGCGAGCAGACGCTGAACCAGATCCTCGTCGAGATGGACGGCTTCGAGAGCAACTCGAACGTGATCGTCATCGCGGCGACCAACCGCCCGGACGTCCTCGACCCGGCGCTGCTGCGCCCGGGCCGCTTCGACCGCCAGGTCACGCTCGACCTCCCGGACGTGAAGGGCCGCCGCGCGGTCCTCGACGTCCACGTCAAGGGCAAGCCGCTGGAGCAGGACATCTCGCTCGAGGTGATCGCGAAGCAGACGCCCGGTTTCTCCGGCGCCGACCTCGCCAACCTCGTCAATGAGTCCGCGATCCTCGCCGCGCGCCGCAACCGCAAGCGCATCTCGATGGACGAGATGAACGAGGCGGTCGACCGCGTGATCGCCGGCCCGGAGCGGAAGTCCCGCGTCATCACCGAGCTCGAGAAGAAGATCATCGCCTTCCACGAGGCGGGCCACACCGTGGCCGGCTACTTCTCCGCCCGTGCGGACATCCCCTTCAAGGTCACGATCGTCGCGCGCGGCATGGCCGGCGGGTTCACCCGCTCGCTGCCCTCGGACGACCGCCGGCTGCAGGACCGCTCGTACTACGAGGCGATGATGACGATGGCGCTGGGCGGGCACGTCTCCGAGGAGATGATCTTCGGGGAGATGACCACCGGCGCCCACGACGACATCGGCAAGGTCACGCAGATCGCCCGCAACATGGTCACCCAGTGGGGCATGTCCGCCCGCCTCGGCCCGCGCACCTTCGGGCGGCGCCAGTCGATGGTCTTCCTGGGCCGCGACATCTCCGAGGAGCGCGACTACTCCGAGCGCACGGCGCAGGAAATCGACGATGAGGTACGCCGCGTCATCGATGAGGCGCACCAGCGCTGCCGCACCGTGCTGGCCGCGCACCGCGACAAGCTGGAGCTGCTCGCCGCTCGCCTGATCGAGGTCGAGACGGTCGAGGGCGACGACCTGCTGCGCATCCTCGGCCCGGTGGAGGGGCGTCCGCTGCCCGCGGACCTCTCGACGCCGGGTGCACCGCCGCCCGCGGCTCCGGCCGCCCCGCGCGCCGAGGAGCCGGAGGAGGCCCCGCAGGGCCGTCCGGGCCTGGCGTGGGGTCAGCAGCACAACGCGGCGACGCCGGGCGAGTAGCCTCGCTCCACGCATCCTCGAGGTCATCGAGTTGACTGGCCCCGCTCCGGCGGGGCCAGTTCAGCGTCCGGGGGTCGCGTCCTGCGTGGCGGCCGCCTCGGCAGCGTCGAGTGCCTGCATCTGGCGCATACGCTGCTCGAACATGCGCTGCATGACGAAGAACCACAGCATCGCGAGCACCACGAGGCCGATCCGCACGACCGGGATGTCGACCAGCCGGCCGTCCGGCTGGAGCAGGATCTTGCCGAAGAAGTAGCCCGCCCCCACCCACACGACGTTGAAGATCACCGCGCCGAGGACGTCCAGCGGCAGCCAGATGCGCAGCGGCACGCGGAGCGCGCCCGCCGCCGCCGGCCCGACCGAGCGTGTGACGCTGTAGAAGTGGTACAGCGGGATGAACCACCTCGCGCGGCCCGCCATCAGCGCGGCGCCGACACGCAGGTGCGGCCCGAAGCGCGAGCGGAACAGCCAGTCCGACCACCACCGGCCGAGGCTGTACGAGACGACGTCGCCGATGATCGTCCCGACGGTCGCGAGCGTGACCATCACCACGATGTCCCCGTCGCCGTTCCCCGCCGCGGCGCCGCCGATGAACATGATCTGCTGGCCGGGGAAGATCATGCCCAGCCCGGCGGTCGCCTCGGTGAGCGCGGCGATGAACACGATCGGCGCGCCGAAGCGCCCGAACAGGCCGTAGACCGTCAGGAAGACGAGGTCCAGCAGCCAGTTGAAGGCATCGTAGGGAGTGGTGACGAGATCCAGGGGGCTGTCGATGTAGCCCGCTGCGCGAAGCGCCCAGATGATGAGAGCAAGCCCAGCCACGCCAGCGGCGGTGGCTACGGTCGAGCTCTGGAACCTTGGCATTCGTGCTCCTCTCGGTCGGATCGCCGACAGTGTGTCATAGCCGACCGGGGCGCTACCAACAGCGCGTGGCGTTCGGACAGGGAACTGCATGTGGTTCGTTGACGACGCGTTCAACCTCGTGGGGTACGCGGCCCTGCCGCTGGCCGTGCTCGCGCTCGCCTCCGCGATCGGGCGACGCCGAGGCATGCTGGTCACCGTGGGCGCCGTCGGGGCGGTCTGGCTGGCGTTCATGGCCTCGACGCACCTCGCCGTCGTCGCGCCCGTCGCCTGCCGCGCGGACACGATCCGCGTCGTGAACTCGAACGTCCTCCTGACGAACGACCGCCTCCCGGAGCTGGCCGCGGCCATCCTCCCGCACGACCCCGACGTCATCGTCTTCGAAGAGCTGGACGAGGACATCGCCGACGTCTCGCCGGAGCTGGCGGCGAAGTACCCCTACCGGTTCACCACCGACACCCCCTGGGTGACAATCGCCTCGCGGCTGCCGCTCCTCGACCAGCGACGGCTGCGCCTTCCCCCCGGTTTCCCCGGCTACCAGCCCCTCACCGCAGACATCGAGGTCGGCGGGCGGCGGCTCCACCTCATCGGGGTGCACTTCGCGGCGCCGATCGGGACGACCGCGTTCCGGGAGCACCAGGAGCAGGCCGCCGCCGTTACCGAGCACCTCCGCGACGTCGCTGGCCCGGTCGTGCTGACGGGTGACCTGAACGCCACGGTCACCTCGCCGCTGTTCCTGCGCTTCCTCTGGGACACCGGGCTGCGGTCGGTGAGCGACGGCCTGTTCCAGTCGCAGTCCTACTGGCCGGTCCCGCCCCTCATCGGCATGCGGATCGACCACGTCCTCCTCCGTGACGCCGAGGTTTGCCACACGGAGGTGTTCGAGGTGCCCGGCTCCGACCACCGCGCGGTGCTGGCCGATGTGCAGCTCCCGGAGTAGCCGCCCTGTGGGACCGGTGGAGCGTTGACCGACCTCGCCGGGCTCTTTACACTGAAGCGTCTACACGACCTCGGAAGGCTCATTATGTTCGCCATCATCCGCTCCGGCGGAAAACAGTACCGCGTGCGTCCCGGCGACACGATCGCCGTCGAGCGCCTGCACCTCGACGAGGGTGCGCAGATCGCGCTGGACGAGGTGCTCCTCGTCGGTGACGGCGACACCACGACCGTGGGCGCGCCTCTGGTCGCCGGCGCGTCGGTCACCGCCCGTGTCGAGGCGCACGACCGCGCGCCGAAGGTCACGTACTTCAACTTCAAGAACAAGACCCGCAACAAGCGGATGCGCGGACACCGCCAGCAGCGCACGCAGCTGGTGATCACCGACATCTCGGCCGGGTAGCCTCGGACTCACGTCCGCGGTACGACGGGTAAGGACAGCGACATGGCTCACAAGAAGTCCGGCGGCTCCAGCAAGAACGGGCGCGACTCCGCGTCGCAGCGCCTGGGCGTGAAGCGCTCGGACGGGCAGTTGGTTACGGCCGGCTCGATCATCGTCCGCCAGCGCGGCACGCGCATGCACGCGGGCGTGAACGTCGGCGTCGGCAAGGACCACACGCTGTGGGCCCGCGTCGAGGGCCACGTGCACTTCAGCCCGTACGCCAAGGGCGGCCGCAAGCAGGTCTCGATCATCCCGACCGAGGCCGCGGCGGTAGCCGCTGCGACTCCGGTCCTGGCTGAAGCCCCGGCCGCGTAACGCGCCGCGGTACGATCGAACGACAATCACCGAAGGAGCCTGCCATGAAGGCTGACATCCACGCCACGTACGAAGAGGCCACCGTGAAGTGCGCCTGCGGCCACGAGTGGACCACCCGGTCCACCAAGCCGAGCATCCACCTCGACGTCTGCTCCAACTGCCACCCGCACTACACGGGCGAGCAGCGCATCGTCGACACCGCGGGCCGCGTCGAGCGCTTCCGCCGCCGCTACGAGCGGTAGCACTCGGCCCTCGGGGCGAGCACGACACGAGCGAGGGCGACCGCGAGGTCGCCCTTCTTGCTGCCCGCCGGCTCGTCCACCTCGAACGCGAGTGCCACCGTTGGTTCGCGTCGCACCACCTCGTCGCATAGGCTGGTGCGCGTGAGCGCCTCCACCCCCTCCCCCGGCCCGCACGGCACCTACGGCGGCCAGGCCGTGGTCGAGGGCGTGATGATGCGCGGCGCCACCGCGATGGCGGTGGCCGTGCGGCGCCCCGACGGCAGCATCGCCACGCGCGCCGAGCCGCTCGCCGGCGTGTTCTCCGGCCCGCTGCGGCACGTGCCCCTGCTGCGAGGCGTGCTGGTGCTGCTGGAGACGCTGGCGCTCGGCATGCGCTCGCTGACGTGGTCTGCGGCCATCGCCGCCGGGCAGGTCGACGCGCGCGGCGAGACGCGCCCGCTCTCGCTCCTCGACTGGACGATGTTGCTCGGCGCGTTCGCCTGTGGCGTCGGCGCGTTCTTCGTCGGCCCGGTGCTGGCGACGGCGTGGCTCGACCGCGTGCTCCCGGCGCCGTGGATGCCCCTCGCCATCGAGGGCGTGCTGCGGCTGGCGCTGCTCGTCGGCTACATCTGGGGGATGGGCCGCGCCGGGGACATCCGCCGCGTCTTCCAGTACCACGGCGCAGAACACATGGCGATCTACGCGCACGAGGACGGCCGCGAGTTGAACGTCCCGGCGGTGCGCCGCTATCCGAAGGAGCACCCACGCTGCGGGACGTCGTTCCTACTCACGGTGGCGCTGGTGTCGATGGTCGTCTTCGCCTTCGCCGGCAGCGACCCGTTGTGGTGGCGGCTGTCCTCGAGGATCGTGCTCATCCCCGTCGTCGCGGCGCTGTCGTACGAGGCGATCCGGTTCGCGGGATTCCACCAACGCTGGCCGGTGGTGCGCTGGCTGTTCGCGGGGAACCTCGCGCTCCAGTACCTGACAACGCGCGTGCCGGACGACGAGCAGATCCAGGTGGCGATCGCCGCGCTCCAGCGCGTGCGCGACGCGGAGCGCGACGCCTCGACGTAGCCTCCCGCACAACTCGCAACGTCGAGGTGCCCCGCGCTCGTGCAGCGTGTAGCGCTAGTGAAGAGTAATCGTCATGCGGGTCGTGGCGAGCAACGTCAGCAGGCACGCGATCAGGTTCAGCCAGACGACCGCGCGCAGCAGCATCGAGACGCGCTCGTCGCCCGCAGCGAGCGCACGAGGCGCCAGCACGAACCGGCTGGCGAGCGACAGCACGACGGTGCCCATGACGAACACGTGCTTCCAGAACAGCGCCATGCCGTAGGCCGTCGTGCTCTTCAGCTCCTGCAGGGTGGCGTAGGAGTTCACCTCGAGGAACGGGTTGTACATCGTCTGCCACACGCCGGTGACGACGATGATCACCAGCAACGCCACGGTGGGCCAGCGCATCGCCATGATCAGGCGCATGCGCCGGCCCCCGGGCCAGTCACGGACGGAGCAGAGGAAGACCTCGATCCCGACGAGGGCGATCCACGTGACCACGACGGGCACGTGGATCAGCAGCGAGACGAGCGTCCATGCCTCTGCATCCATCGGCGGATACTACTACTTGACCACGGTCAGGGTGCCGGTCTGACCCTTGTCCGCGTGACCCATGATGTTGCAGTAGATCTTGTACGTGCCGGCCTCCGGCAGGGTGACCTTGAAGTCCATCGAGGCGCCCGGCTGGACGCGCTCCGACTTCAGGATGTCCTTGCCCGACGCGTCCTGCACCGAGAAGGTGTGCGGGCGGATGTTCCCGGCCTTGTTGGTCAGCTTCACCGTGATCTCGCCGGCCTTCGCCGTCGGCTTGCTGTTGTCGTACGAGTACTTGCTGTCGCCATCCTCGAGCGCGATGAGCGCGATCGACGAGGAGGCCGCGGCAGCGGCCGGCGTGGTCGCCGCCGGGGCGGGCGTCGTGGCGGCGGGCGCCGGGGTCGTGGCGGCGGCGGTGGCCTTCGGAGCCGCCGTGGTCGCGGTGGCAGTCGCCGGCGGCGGCGTCGAGGTGCTGTTGCACGCAATGCTGAGTGTGGCGATGACCGTGGCGGCCAGCAGGCCGATCGAGGTGCGCTTCATGCTGCTCCATCCGAACAAAACGCGGCAGGGTATGGTGTGGTTACGCCCGCCAGCCGTGATCAGATTCACCGCAGCGGGACGCAATCACACCTGCGTGCCAGCCGCACTCCTCGGACGCTTCCCTCTGGAGGCCCGAGAAACACGGGGACACGCCCTTACTCGCAGCCGGGGGCCTGGCGGATCACCGGGCGTTGCGCGCAGCCCTCGTGGCGCGTTACGTAGTAGAGCCGTTCGGGCTCATACGCACAGACAGGGACCGCCGATGACCACCGCCAACCCGCTCGAGGAAGGCCTCGACCTCACGCTCGACTTCGACAAGCTCGCGAAGGCGGCGGAGTCGCCCGGCATCCTGCCCTGCGCCGTGCAGAACGTCGACACCGGCGAGGTGATCCTCGTGGCGTACGTGAACGAGCTGGCGCTGAAGACCGCGTTGGAGCGACGCATCGCGGTGTTCTGGAGCACCTCGCGCCGGGAGCTGTGGATCAAGGGCGAGACGTCCGGCGAGACGTTCGAGCTGCTCGAGGTGCGCGTGAACTGCGAGCAGAACTCGCTCGTCTACCGCGTGCGGCCCAACCGCGGCGGCATCTGCCACACGAAGAACGCGCAGGGCGAGCCCCGCGACTGCTACTACCGTGCGATCGACTTCGCCACCGGCGCGCTTGTGAACCTCAACCCGTAGCGATCCAGGTGCTGGGCGAACGGCGGCGGCGCGGCGCGGGAGCAATGTGCTCGTGCACTCGCAGCCATCGAGGCGCAAAGCAGGGCGGCCCACCCCTGCCCCTCCCTGCGCGGCAGGGGTTCTGATTCCAGAAGATGTCGTGAGGAGCTGCGCCCCTCACACTCCCGGCGGACTCTGCCAGTCTGCGAAGCGCTCCCGATTCGGGATGTTTGAAGGGCTTCGCCCTTCAAGTCTCATCCCCCTTCCCGCGCACGGAAGGGGGCAGGGGGATGGGGCGCCCCTCGCAAACACTCGCCCCCGGTCGGTCGATGAGCTGTCCACTCCGAGCCTCGTCGCTATGCGCGCGCGACGGGGCGCACGGGCACGCCGCGCGATTCGAGGTACGCCTTCAGGTCGGGGATCGTGACCGTCCCGAAGTGGAAGACCGACGCCGCGAGCACGGCGTCCGCCCCGCCCTCGGTCAGCGCGTCGTAGAAGTGCGCCGGTGTGCCCGCGCCGCCCGACGCGATGATCGGCACCTGCACCGCCGCACGCATCGCCGCCAGCAGGCCGAGGTCGTAGCCATGCTGGTGCCCGTCCGTGTCCATCGAGGTGACGAGCAGCTCGCCCGCGCCGCGTTCCGCTGCCTCGCGTGCCCACTCGACGGCGTCGCGGCCTGTGTCCGTGCGCCCGCCGTGCGTGTAGACGCGCCACGCGCCCTCGCCGGTGCGGCGTGCGTCGATCGCGACGACGATGCACTGCGATCCGAAGCCGCGCGCGCCCTCCTCGATCAGATCGGGGCGTTCGACGGCGGCGGTGTTCATCGAGACCTTGTCGGCACCGGCCTCGAGCATCAGGCGCACGTCGCCGGGCTGGCGCACGCCGCCGCCGACGGTAAGCGGGATGAACACCTGGTCCGCCGTGCGCCGGATGACGTCGTACACGCTCGTCCGCGCGTCGGACGACGCCGTGATGTCGAGGAACACGAGCTCGTCCGCGCCCGCCGCGTCGTACTTCGCGGCGAGCTCGACGGGATCGCCCGCGTCGCGCAGCTCGACGAACGAGACGCCCTTCACGACGCGGCCGTCGTTGACGTCGAAGCAGGGGATGATGCGCTTCGTGAGCACGGCGCTAGCCTCGCGCGCCCGGCACCGCGGCCAGCGCTGCCTCGAGGTCGACGTCGCCGGTGTAGATCGCGCGCCCGACGATCGCCGCCTCGACGCCGCATTCTGCGAGGCGCACGAGGTCGTCGACGGAGCCGACGCCGCCGGCGGAGATCACCGGGATGCCGATGGCGCGCGTGACGCGCTCGTACATCGCGAAGTTGGGGCCGTCGGTCACGCCGTCGCGACCGATGTCGGTGTAGACGACGCGCCGCACGCCGGCGTCGCGCAGCTGCTCGATGAACGCGACGGCGTCGAGGTCGGTCGCCTCGATCCACCCTTCGAGGGCGACACGGCCGTCGCGCGCGTCGACGGAGACGATCAGCCGGTCGTCGGCGTACGCGATCGCCTGGCGCAGGAACTCGGGGTCCTTCACCGCGGCCGTGCCGATCACCGCGCGGTCGAGGCCCGCGTCGAGCACCGTCGTCAGCGTGTCCATCGTGCGGATGCCGCCGCCGGTCTGCACCGGCACCTGCAGCGCGTCCGAGATGCTCCGGATGATCGCGGCGTTCGCCTGCTGCCCGTCGCGCGCGCCGTCGAGGTCCACGACGTGCACGCGCCGCGCGCCCATCGAGGCCCACCGGCGCGCCATCGCGAGCGGGTCGTCGCCGAACACCGTCTCGCGCGCGTAGTCGCCCTGCGCGAGGCGCACGCACCGGCCATCGCGGATGTCGATCGCGGGAATGATGTCCATCGGTTTACCTCGACGCCACGGTCGGCGCGATCGAGCCGCGCTCGCGCGCCAGCCGCAGGAAGTTCGCGTACAGCCGCAGCCCCGCATCGCCCGACTTCTCCGGGTGGAACTGCGTCGCGACCACGTTGTCGCGCCCCACCACCGCCGGGAACATGACGCCGAGGTACTCGGTCTCGCCGATCACGACCGCATCGTCGCTGGGCGCCGGGTGGTACGAGTGGACGAAGTAGAAGAACGCGTCCTGCGCGATGCCCTCGAACACGGGATGCGTGGAGCCGTCCGCCGCCGTGCGCAGGCGGAGCGTGTTCCAGCCCATGTGCGGCACCGTCATCCCCTGCGGGAAGCGCACGATGCGACCGCCGAGGATGCCGAGACATTCCTGCTCCCCACCGTCGTCAGAGCCCTCCTCCGACACGTCGAAGAGCGCCTGCATCCCCATGCACACACCGAGGAACGGCCGCCCCGACGCGATGTAGTCGCGGATCGGCCCGTCGAGGCCGCCCTGGCGCAGGTTCTTCATCGTGTCGGCGGCGGCGCCCACGCCGGGCAGGATCAGCGCTCGCGCGCTCGCGATGGCAGCGGGGATCGCGGTCACGTCCGCCTCGACGCCGGCGTGGGCGACGGCGCGCGCGACGCTGCGCAGGTTGCCCGCGCCGTAGTCGACGATCACCACGTCCGCCATGACGGCTCTCCGCGAGTACAGGTGTCGGGCTGGACTCCCAGTGTACCGCCGCCTGCCCTCCGAGGAAGCACGGCGGTATCCTCGACGTATGAGCCCGGAACCCACCGCCGAGATGCGCGAACTCGAGGACGCTCGCACCCGCGTCGAGGAACTGCGCGCCGAGATCCGCTACCACGACCACCGCTACCACGTGCTACAGCAGCCGGAGATCGGCGACACGCAGTACGACCTCATGTTCCGTGAGCTCGTCGACCTCGAAGAGCGCTTCCCCGACCTCGTCTCCCCCGACTCGCCGACGCAGCGCGTCAGCGGCGAGGCGACCGTCGAGTTCACCGGCGTCCAGCACCGCGAGCCCATGCTCTCGCTCGGCAACGTGTTCAACGCCGAGGAGCTCGCCGCGTGGCACACCCGCGCGGTCCGTCGAGGCGAGCGCGACGACCTCGGCTTCGTCTGCGAGCCGAAGATCGACGGCCTCGCGATCTCGCTGATCTACGAGGACGGGCGCTTCGTGCAGGGCGCGACGCGCGGCGACGGCTTCCGCGGCGAGGACATCACCGTGAACCTGCGCACGCTGCGCTCGATTCCCCTCGTGCTGAACGCGCCCGCCGGCACGCTCCCGCGCGCGTTCGAGGTGCGTGGTGAGGTGTACATGTCGAAGGCGGAGTTCGCGCGGCTCAACGAAGAGCGGCGCGTCGCCGGCGAGCAGCTGTACATGAACCCGCGCAACACCGCCGCCGGCTCGCTGCGCCAGCTCGACCCGCGCGTCACGGCCTCGCGTCGCCTCGACCTGTTCATCTACCAGCTCGGCTGGGTCGAAGGCAACCGTCCCGTCGACTCGCACTCCGGCGCGATGGCGTGGCTCGCGGGCCTCGGCCTGCCGACCAACCCGCTCACCGAGTCGTTCGCGACGATCGACGAGGTCGCGCGCTTCTGCGAGACGTGGGTCGAGCGACGTGACGCACTCGACTACGGCATCGACGGCGTCGTGATCAAGGTGGATGACTTCGCGACGCAGCGCGTCCTCGGCATCGTCGGGCGCGAGCCGCGCTGGGCGATCGCGTGGAAGTTCCCCGCCGAGCAGGCCGTGACGCGCCTCCGCCACATCGAGGTATCGGTGGGGCGCACCGGCGTGCTCACGCCGTTCGCCGCGCTCGAGCCGGTGTTCGTCGGCGGCGCGAACGTGAGCCTCGCCACGCTGCACAATGCCGACCACATCCGCTCGCTCGACATTCGCGGCGGCGACGACGTGATCGTGCAGCGCGCCGGCGACGTCATCCCGCAGGTCGTCGCGCCGGTGCTCTCGCGCCGCGAGGGTCGCGAGGCCGAGCTCGTGCCGTTCGAGATGCCCGCGACCTGTCCCGTCTGCGGCGCCGACGTGAGCCACGGCGACGACGAGGCCGCGTACTACTGCTCCAACCGCCGCTGCCCCGCACAGCTCTCGCGCGGCGTCGAGCACTACGCCTCGCGCGGCGCGCTCGACATCGAGGGCTTCGGCGAGAAGCTCGCGTTCCAGATGGTCGACCTCGAGTTCATCCAGTCGTTGAGCGACATCTACGCGCTCCCCGACCGGCGCGAAGAGCTGCTCGCGATCCCGCGCATCGGCGCGAAGAAGCTCGAGGCGCTGTTCGCGAACATCGAGGGCAGCAAGCAGCAGCCGCTGTCGAGGCTCCTCGTGGGGCTCACGATCCGGCACGTCGGGACGGAGACCGCGCGCGCCCTCGCGCGGCACTTCGGGAACATGACGGCGCTCCAGGACGCGGCGCTCGAGGAGCTCCAGGCCGTGAACGACATCGGCCCGATCGTCGCCGAGTCGGTGTTCGCGTTCTTCCGCGACGAGGAGAACGCCGCGCTCATCGAGCGCCTCCGCGATCACGGCGTCCGCATCGACGAGGACACGACCGCGCGCGGCGGGCCGCTCGAGGGCCTGAGCATCGTCGTCACCGGCTCGCTCGAGCGCTGGTCGCGCAACGAGGTCGAGGAGCTGATCACGACGCTCGGCGGCAAGGTCAGCGGCGCGGTAAGCAAGAAGACGTCGTTCGTCGTCGCCGGCGAGGGTGGCGGCAGCAAGCGCGACAAGGCCGAGACGCTGGGCGTCGAGATCCTCGACGAAGCAGGATTCCTCGACCGCCTGCGCGAGCACGGCTGGTCCGCAGAGATCGCTGAGTCGCGCACGTAGCGGCCTCGTCGTCGCGCGCGAAGCACCCCCATCGCGCCTGCAGAAGCCCCGTTGCGCGCGATACGATGCGACCTCGACCGCGTTCGCTCGGCAGAGCGTCGAGGAGCACCGCATGGCGCCCGTGTCCGACGTCCAGCGTTACCGCCGCTACCTCGATGAGGAGGTGGACGGCCTCTACATCTACCAGCAGCTCGCGGAGATCGAGGGCGAGCCGCAGCTGCGCGACGTCTACCGCCGCCTCGCTGAGACCGAGACGCGGCACCTGCGCCTGTGGCAGCAGCAGCTCCGCGACGCCGGCGCGGACGACGCCACGCACCGCCCCTCGAGGCGCGCGCGGCTGCTGATGTGGCTCGCGCGCAAGGGCGGCACCGACCTCGTGCTGCCCGCGATCAAGGCGTTCGAGGGCGACGCGACCGACATGTACGCCGGCGACCTGATCGCCGAGGGCGCGAACCTCCCCGCCGACGAGGCGGCGCACGCGCGCATCTTCGATGCGATCTCGAAGCAGCGCGCCGGCGTGCGCGGATCGATCATCGGCCGCGTCGAGGCGCGACACCGCGCGCTCGGCGGCGGCAACGCGCTGCGCGCGGCGGTGCTGGGCGCGAACGACGGCCTCGTGTCGAACCTCGCGCTGATCGCGGGCTTCGCCGGCGCGGCACCCGGACAGGGCGCGATCCTCCTCGCGGGCTTCGCCGGGCTGCTCGCCGGTGCTTCGTCGATGGCGCTCGGCGAGTGGATCTCCGTGACGTCGTCACGCGAGGCTGCCGAGGCGCAGATCGAGGCCGAGCGCGAGGAGCTGCGCCTCGACCCCGCGGCCGAGGAGGAGGAACTCGCGCTGATCTACCAGGCGAAGGGCCTGCCGCGCGCCGACGCCGAGCGGCTGGCGAGCGTGATCATCGCGGACCCCGAGCGCGCGCTCGCGACCCTGGCGCGCGAGGAGCTCGACATCGTGCCGGAGGAGCTCGGCTCACCGTGGGTCGCGGCGATCGTGTCGTTCGTGCTGTTCTCGGCCGGGGCGATCGTGCCCGTGATCCCGTTCCTCTTCGGTGCCGGCCCCGTCGCGATCGCCGCCAGCGCCCTGTTCTCGGCCGGGGCGCTGTTCCTCGTCGGTGCGGGGATCACCCTGCTGACGGGGCGCAGCATGCTCTTCGGCGGCACGAGGCAGCTCGTGCTGGGCCTGCTGGCTGCCGTGCTGACGTTCGTGATTGGCTCGGTGATCGGAAACGCGACCGGTATCTAGGCTACGACCGTGCAGGACACATCCACCGACGATCCGATGTGTCGATTAGCCAGAGATTCGGATTGCCGTGCGAGACGCGGCACTGCTAGACTCCCCGAGTCGAGCTCCCCAGGCACGACACACCGCCGCCCTCTCCCCAATAGGGCCCGTGAACCTGTGATCAATCCGCTTTCGTCGTTCCTGGGAATGTTCTCCCACGACATCGGCATCGACCTTGGTACCGCCAACACGCTGGTGAGCGTGCGTGGCCGCGGCATCGTCATCGACGAGCCGTCGGTCGTGGCCATCGACCGCGTGTCGAAGCGCGTCCTCGCGATCGGCGCGGATGCGAAGCGCATGGTCGGTCGCACGCCCTCGACAATCGTCGCGGTGCGGCCGCTGCGCGATGGCGTCATCTCCGACTTCGCCACGACCGAGAAGATGCTCCAGTACTTCATCCGCTCCGTGAACGAGCGCTTCGGCCTCGGCATCCCGAAACCGCGCGTCGTCGTCGGCATCCCCTCCGGGGCGACCGAGGTCGAGAAGCGCGCGGTGCACGATGCAGCGATGGGCGCCGGCGCGCGCTCCGCGTTCCTCATCGAGGAGCCGATGGCCGCCGCGATCGGATCGGGACTGCCGGTGATGGACGCGGCCGGATCGATGTGCGTCGACATCGGCGGAGGCACCACGGAGGTCGCGGTGATCGCCCTCGGCGGCATCGTGCGATCGCAGTCGGTGCGCGCGGCGGGTGACGCGATGGACCAGGCGATCATCGACTACGCGCGGCAGGTGCATAACACGCTGATCGGCGAGCGCACCGCCGAGCAGATCAAGATCGCCGCCGGCTCCGCGTTCCCCCTCGACGAGGAGTGGACCGTGGACCTGCGCGGGCGCGACCTCGCGACCGGGCTGCCGAAGACGATCGACCTCTCGACCGTCGAGCTGCGCGATGCGCTCTCCGGCGTGACGAACGAGATCGTGCGCGCCGTGCGCGCGACGATCGAGACGACGCCGCCCGAGCTGGTCGCCGACCTGATGATGCGCGGCATCGCGATGACCGGCGGCGGCTCGCTGCTGCGCGGCCTCGACCGTCGTGTCGCCACCGAGACGCGCTTCCCCGTGTACGTGACCGAGGACCCGCTGCGCACCGTAGTGCGCGGCTGCGCCGAAGCCCTCGAGGAAGCCGAGACCCTGCAGAAGGTGCAGGCCGCCGTGACCAGCCGGCGCGCGCCGCGGTAGCGGCGAACAGCTTGCCGCGGTAGCGGCACTCGGCTGCCGTCGTGGCAGCCAGACAGAACGCTCGCCTCGATTCATCGAGGTGAGCAACACCGACGCGGCCGGGCCAGCGGTCGCGTCGGACTCCCCTCCCCACCCGCCGGTGACAGCACCGGCCGAGCCGAGTCCGCCGCCCCATCGAGGCGCGGTGGATCGTGACGTGGAGGCGGGCGCGTGGTCATCGTCCGGCAGCTCGCCTGGCTCTCCGCACTCGCGCTCGGCGCGGTGGTGCTGCTCGCGCTGTCGCCGCTCCCGCAGGCCGGGCGCGTCGAGGAGGCCGTGAGCAGCGTGGTCGCCCCGGTTGCCGCCTCGCTCCGCTCCGCCGTCCGGCCCGTCACCGACGTCCTGCTCAACGCCGGCCAGCTCGAGCGCCTCGCCGCCGAGAACGCCGAGCTGCGCCGCGTGCTGACCCGCAGCGAGGCGGACCTCGCCGCGCTGCGTGAGGAGCGCACGAGCGCGCAGCAGGCGGCGGCCCTCGTCGCTGCGGTGGGCGACCGGCCGGGACAGTTCGTGACCGCCTCGGTGCTCGCGCGCGACCCGGCGCCCGGCCGTCACCTGCTGCTCGTCGATCGCGGCACGCGACACGGCGTGCGCGCCGGCCAGCCGGTGCTGGGCGCCGGCGCGACGCTGGTCGGCGTCGTCTGGCACGTCGACGAGGACCACGCGCGCATCCGCCTGCTCACCGACCGCGATTCCGCCATCTCCGGCACGATCCAATCGTCCAGGACGCCCGCCGCGCTGGCGGGCACCGGCAGCGGGCTGCGCCTCGACTTCGTCCCGCACGGCGCGGCCGTCGCGGCGGGCGACGTCGTGCTGACCTCGGCGCTCGGCGGGCTGCTGCCGCCCGGGCTGCTCGCGGGCAAGGTGACGCGCGTCCATTCCGCCCCGCAGGACCTTCACGAGACCATCGAGGTGGAGCCGCTCGCCGACCTCGCCCGCCTCGAGGCCGTGCTGGTGATGACGAGCTTCACCCCCGGCGCGACCCTGCCGCTCTCCGAGCCGCGCCCCGGCGCCACGGGCGCGCCGTGACCCCCTCGGCGACCGCGCCGCTGCTCGTCGTGCTCGCCGTCGTCGCGGCCGTGCTCCAGGTCGGCGTGCTGCCGGGCGCGTTCCTGGAGCCGCTGGCGAGCCCGGTGCTGCCGGTGGCACTGCTCGCGGGCTGGGCGGCAACGCGACGCCCGCGCGAGGCGTGGCCGGTCCCCCTCGCCGCCGCGGGCGTGCTGGGCGCGCTGTCCGAGGCGCGCGTCGGCGTGTTCGTGCTCGCGCTGCTGCCCGCGCTCCTCGTCGCGAGCGTCCTGCGCGCCCGCGAGCGGCGCGGTGAGGGCACGGCGCCCCGCCGGCTCGCGCTGGCTGCCGCGAGCGGTGCGCTCGGCGCACTCGGTTATGTCGCGCTCCTCGCGCAGTTCGAGGGTGCCTCGAGCGATCTGCTGCGCGCCGCGCCTGCGCTCGTCTTCGCGGCGATCTCGACGGCGCTGCTGGCGACGATGTGCGCGGCGGCGCTGTGGCGCTTTCGCACGAGCAGCGGCGGGCTGTTCGCATGACGCCGGAGACGAGCGGCATGCGGGTGCGCATCCTCGGCATGGCGGTGGCCGCGCTCGGTCTCGTGCTGATCGCGCAGGTGCTGCGACTGCAGGTGCTCGACCCCGTGGTGCCGCTCGGCGCGAACGGCGGCATCCCGCGCGTCGTCGCCGTCGAGGCGCCCCGCGGCCTGATCACGGACCGCAACGGCGTGGTCCTCGCGCGGAACGTGCCCGCGTATCGTGCGGCGCTGATCCCCGGCGATCTGCCGCAGGACGCCGCACCGCGACGCGAGGCGCTGCTGCAGATCGCGCAGGCGCTCCGCATCGCGTACAGCGACATCGAGCACGCCGCGACGACCGGCCTCGCGCTGATCGATCCGTTTGCGCCGGTGCTGCTGCGCGACGGACTGACCGGGGACGACGCGATCATGGTGCGCGCCGCACTCGCCGGTGTCCCCGGCACGCGCGTCGAGACCGCCCCGTCGAGGCTGTACGAGCCGACCGGCGCGCTGGCGCCCGTGCTCGGTTACGTCGGTGCGCTGCCCTCGGAGCGCGCGGAGGCGCTGGTCACGCAGGGCTATGCGCTCACCTCGCGCATCGGTCTCGCCGGAGTCGAGACGCAGTACGAGTCGCAGCTGCGTGGCCTTGACGGGCGTCGTCTCGTGCTCAGCGATCCGCGGGGGCGCGAGCTGGGCGAGCTGGGCGCCGATCCGCCGACACCGGGCGGCAACCTCGTGCTGTCGATCGACCTGCGCCTCCAGCGCGCGACCGAGGCGGCCGTGGCGCGCGGCATCAAGCAGGGCCTGTCGATCCTGCGCCCCTCGAGCGCCCCGCGCCCGCCGACGATCCCCGCCGGCGCGGCCGTCGTCCTCGACGTGCACACCGGCGAGGTGCTCGCGATGGTGTCGAACCCCTCGTACGACGCGAACGTGTTCGAGCGCGGCACGCCCGAGGCGGTGTCAGCGCTGTTCACGGACCCCGCGCGCCCGATGGTGGACCGCACGTACATGGAGGTGCACGCGCCCGGCTCGATCTTCAAGCCGCTCGTCGCCCTGGGCGCGCTGGAAGACCGCATCGTCACGCCGCAGACGCGCATCTTCGCGGGCGGCGCGCTCGTCGTGCGCAGCCAGTATGACCCGAACGTCACGTACACCTTCGGCGACTGGGCGTTCCACGGCAGCGTCGACCTGAACCGCGCGCTGGCGCGCTCGTCCGACGTCTATTTCTACGAGGTCGCCGGCGGCCTCTGGGAGAACGGCCGCGAGACGATGAAGGGCCTCGGCGCGGACCGCCTCGCGCAGTGGGCACGCGCGGGCGGCCTCGGCAAGCCGACGGGCCTCGACCTCCCGGGCGAGGCGGCCGGGCTCGTGCCGGACAGCGCGTGGAAGCAGCGCGCGATCGGCGAGGACTGGCTGCTGGGCGACACGTACACGTTTGGCATCGGGCAGGGCTACCTCACCACCTCGGTGATGCAGATGGCCGCGCTCACCGCGGGCATCGCGAACCGGGGCGAGGTGCCGACGCCCCGCGTCGTGCGCGGCGTCGAGCGCCACGGCGCGTTCACGCCCACAACGCCGCGCATCACCAGCCGCATCCCGGCGAGCGCGGAGCACCTCGCGACCGTGCGCGCGGGCATGGGCGCCGCCGCGGGCGACGCCGATGGCACCGCGGCGACCGGCGTGCCGAACGGCGTGCGCATCGGCGGCAAGACCGGCACCGCCGAGTTCGGCGTGCCGTACCCGGACGGCGTGTACGACACGCACGGCTGGTACGTCGGCTTCGCGCCGTACGACAACCCGCAGATCGCCGTCGCCGTGTACCTCGAGTACGGCGTCGGGCAGACCTTCGCCGGCCCCGTCGCGAAGGAGATCCTCGAGGCGTACTTCGCACAGCCCGCCGCCGGATCGTCGAGGGTCGCGCGATGACCGCGATGGCGCGCATCCGGTCCGCGATCGTGCCGGACGCCGTCCTCGTCATCGCGGCCTGCCTGCTCGCGACGGGCGGCCTGCTGATCGGCCACGCGATCGCGATGGAGGAGGCACGCCGCGCGATCAGCGGCGAGTTCGTGCGGCAGGCGGTCTACATCGCGCTCGGCCTCGTCGCCCTCGGCGTCGCGTCGAAGACGGACTACCGCGTGCTGCGCACGCTCGCGCCGCACCTCTTCGTGGTCGCGACGATCGGGCTGCTGCTGGTGTTCGTGCTGGGATCGCACCAGTACGGCGCGCGGCGCTGGATCAGCCTCGGCGGCGGCATCACCGTGCAGCCGTCCGAGTTCGCGAAGATCGCGGTGTGCATCGCCGGCGCGGCGTTCGCGGCCGAGCGTGCCGCGACCGGGCGCGCCGCGACAGTGCTGCTCGCGCTGTTCGCGTTCACCGCGGCGTTGATCGTCGTCGAGCCCGACCTGGGCACCGCGATCGTGATCGGGCTGACGTGGTTCGCCGCCGCGCTCGCATGGGGCGTGTCGTGGCGCTACCTCGGCGGGCTCACCGCGCTCGGCCTGTCGATGTTCCCGCTCGCCCTCGCGGTCGCGATCCCGGACTACCAGCGCGAGCGGCTTGCCGTGTTCCTCGACCCCGCGCGCGATCCGCTCGGCAGCGGGTTCACGCTGCGGCAGATCGAGGTCGCGTTCAGCGCCGGCGGTGCGACCGGGCGCGGCTTCAACGGCGCGCCGTCCGCGCTCTCCGGCGTCGCGCCGAGGTCCTCGGACTTCGCGTTCGCGCAGCTCGGGGAGTTCGGCGGCGCGGTGATCACGGTCGCGGTGATCGCGCTCTTCGCGGTGATCGCGTGGCGCGGCTATCGCGCGGCGGTCGGCGCGCCCGACGAGTTCGGTCGCGTGCTAGCCGTGGGCCTGACGACGGCGATCGTGGCGCAGGCGTTCCTGCACATCGCCGTGAACATGCGGCTGTTCCCCGCGACCGGCATCCCGTTGCCGTTCGTCTCGACCGGCGGTTCGGCGCTCGTGGCGGTGTTCACCGCGGTCGGCATCATCGAGTCGATCGCCGCGCACCGCTCGTCGATGCGCCCGCTGGTCGCTACGACTCGCCCTCGATCCAGCCGCTGATCATCCGCCGCGCGACCGAGTCACCGCGCGGCAGCTGCACCGGGCCGTCGGGCGTGATCCCGCGCAGCTCTTCGCGTGTGAACCAGCGCGCCTCCGCGATCTCCTCGGTGTCGAGGTGGATCTCCGTCGTCGCTGCGGTCGCGAGGAAGCCGACCATGATCTGCGCGGGGAACGGCCACGGCTGCGAGGAGTGGTAGCGCAGCGAGGCGAGGTGCACCCCGACCTCCTCGTGCACCTCGCGCGCGGCGGCGCCCTCCAGCGACTCGCCCGGCTCCACGAACCCCGCGAAGCACGTGAAGATCGATCCGGGCCGTCGCCCGTTGCGGCCGAGGAGCACGCGCTCGCCGTCGGTGACCAGCGTGATCACGCACGGGTCGATGCGCGGGTGCAGCGTCGCGGCGCAGTCGGCGTTCGTGCAGCGCAGCGTGTGCCCCGCGTCGGCCGCGATCATCGAGGCGCCGCAGCGCCCGCAGTTCCTCGACGCCGCATGCCAGAGCAGCACCCCGCGGTGCGAGGCAGCCATGCCCGCCTCGGCGCCCGGCAGCAGCGCGCCGATCTCCCGGATCTCCGCGAGGCGCGCGCCCGCCGGCAGCGCCGCCAGCACGTCCGCCTCGTCGCTCCTGCTCGCGTCGATCGCGACGTAGGTCGCGCCCTCGACCTCACCGAGCAGGATCGGGACGCCGAGCGTGAGCCCCGCGATCGCACGATGGTCCGCGCCGGCGAGCCGGACGCCCTCGGCGGTGTCGAGGACCGGCAGCCGCTCGCGCCACCCGACGATGAACCGCGTCGCGTCGTCCGTCAGCACCTGCGCGAACCACGTCGCGTCCCGTCGTCGCTCGACCAGCCGGTCGAGGCCGTCCTGCCCGTACACGTTCGCTGCTGTCATGTCGTCCTCGCCTCGTGCTCGCGTCCGCGCAGCGTACTGCGCGCGCCGTGGTGCGCAATGCTGCGTCGCAGCTTCGTCCGCCGGGAGTGTGAGGGGACGCAGCTCCTCACGACATCATCTGATGTTTTCAGAACCCCTCCCGCGCCGGGAGGGCCAGGGGTTGGGCCGCCCCACCCGCCCGCTATCCGCGCGTCCGCCTCGGGCACCCCACGCCGCGCCGTGCAACGAAACGGCCGCCCGTCGCCGGGCGGCCGCTCGATGTGTCTCGAATCGTCGAGGCTACGGCGCGAGCGCCGGCTCCGCGGAGGCGGCCACGACACGCTCGAACTTCACCTCGCCGTCGACGTAGTCGATGCGGATGGCATCGCCTTCCTCGTACGACCCGTCGAGGAGGGCGTCCGACAGGCGGTCCTCCACCTGGTTCTGGATCACGCGGCGCAGCGGTCGCGCCCCGAAGACCGCATCGAACCCCTCGGTGCCCAGGTAGTCGAGCAAGGCCTCCGTGACCTCGACCGTCATGCCCTTCTCCTTGAGGTTGTTCCGCAGGTCGTCCAGCTCCAGGTTCACGATGCGGCGGATGTCCGCCTGCTGCAGCGCGCGGAACACCACCGGCGTGTCGATACGGTTGAGGAACTCGGGCCGGAAGACCCGCTTCATCTCTTCCTCGACGCGTAGCTTCATGCGCTTGTACTGGTCCTCGGCCGACTTCGCCTCGTCGGTGGCGGTGTTGAAGCCGACACGCGAGTCCTTGCGGATCAGGTCCGACCCCACGTTGGAGGTCATGATGATGATCGTGTTCCGGAAGTCGACCTTGCGGCCCTTCGCGTCGGACAGGTGCCCGTCGTCGAAGATCTGGAGCAGCATGTTGAACACGTCCGGGTGAGCCTTCTCGATCTCGTCGAGGAGGATCAGGCAGTACGACTTGCGCCGCACCAGGTCCGTCAGCT
>CANJBO010000008.1 GCA_947472995.1 Chloroflexota bacterium | reverse complement strand
GAGGTGGTGACGACGATCGTCGTCGCGACGATCGCATCGGTCGTCGGCGCATGGGCGTTCTACGGCGTGGCGGCCTACTTCGGTCCCGCGCCGCTGTATGCCGGCGTGCGCCGCTACGGGAAGTGGTTCGGCATCTCGGAGGACGACCTCCACGCGGCCCAGCGCTGGTTCGACCGCTGGTCGGTCCTCGCCGTCGGGGTGTCGCGCTGCGTGCCGCTCGCCCGCTCGCTGATCTCGGTGCCGGCGGGGTTCGCGCGCATGTCGCTTATGTCGTTCACGCTCTCGACGGCGCTTGGCAGCCTCGTCTGGAACACGATCTTCGTGCTGGCGGGGTACGCGCTGGGCGAGCAGTGGGAGCGCGTCCTGCCGTACGCGGACTACTTCCAGACGGCGGTGTTCGCCGCCTGCTTCGTCACGGCGCTCTTCGTCGTCTACTGGCTCTGGCGCCGCCGGCACGCCTGACCTCGCGGGGGCCGTGCTCCGAGCCCCTCGAGGCTGCGCGTGACTCGCGCCTGTCCGGAAACGACCGTATTATCCGCCCGGCGATGTGTTACAGGGACGTTACCTGACCGCGCGGGCATGACCGCGTGTGTCCGGGTGACTCAGCCCCGGCGAGGGCGACGCCGCTCTCCCTCGGGGTGCCCCTGTCGGACACGTTCGCACCCCAGGCGCGCGGCGCTCGCCGCGGCTGGTGAACGACTTGGAGGGGTGGATGGATCTCATCTGGCTGGTGCCGGTAACCGGTATCCTGGCCGTGGTCTTCGCTCTCTGGCTAGCACGCGACGTGCTCTCCCGAGACACCGGGACCGCCGCCATGCAGGATATCGCCAGCATGATCTTCGAAGGAGCGATGGCGTTCCTGCGGCGCCAGTACGGCACGATCGCTGTCCTGTCGCTCGTCGTCGCTGTCCTGATCTCGGTGCTCGTCGCCTCGATCTCGGAGGGCGTGCGTGCCATCGCCTTCGAGGGCGGGACGCTCCAGTACAAGGAGATCGTGGTCGCGCCGATGCGCGAGGGCATCCTGACGGGTGTCTCGTTCCTGCTCGGTGCGTTCGCATCCGGCGTCGCCGGGTACATCGGCATGTACATCGCGGTCCGCGCGAACATCCGCACCGCGGCCGCCGCGCAGAAGAGCCTGAAGGACGCGATCACGGTCGCGCTCCGCGGCGGCGCGGTCTCCGGCTTCCTGGTCGTGGCGATGAGCCTGATCGGCGTCGCCGGTCTCTTCTTCGCGTACACCGAGATCTTCGGTGTCCCGATCGCGATCGCGCCGTTCCTGCTGGTCGGCTTCGGCTTCGGCGCCTCGTTCGTCGCGCTGTTCGCCCAGATCGGCGGCGGCATCTACACGAAGGCCGCTGACGTCGGCGCCGACCTCGTCGGCAAGGTCGAGGCCGGCATCCCGGAGGACGACCCCCGCAACGCGGCCGTCGTCGCCGACCTGGTCGGTGACAACGTCGGCGACTGCGCCGGCCGTGGCGCGGACCTCTTCGAGTCCATGTCCGCCGAGAACATCGGCGCGATGATCCTGGGCGTGGCGATCGCCACGGTCACGGGTCACATCGAGTGGATCCTGTTCCCGCTCGTGCTCCGCTCGTTCGGCATCATCGCGGCCGTCATCGGCCTGCTGACGGTCCCCTTCTTCGCCCGGGACGAGGCGAAGACGATCAAGAACCCGATGGGGGCACTCAACGGCGGCTACTACGTCGTGTCCGTGCTGTCCGTCGTCGGCCTCTTCATCTGCACGCGCATGATGATGGGCGAGTTCTGGAGCCCGTTCTTCATCTGTGGCGTGGTCGGCATCATCACAGGCATTGCCTTCGTGTTCATCACGCAGTACTACACGGCCGGCTCGTGGCGGCCCGTGCAGGAGATCGCCGAGGCTTCGCGCACCGGCCCTGCGACCAACATCATCATCGGCACGGCTGTTGGTCTTGAGACGACCGCCGCGACCGCCATCTCGATCGGCCTCGCGCTGATCGTCTCGTACGTGGTCGGTTCGCACGCGAACATCCCGAACGTCCCGGCCTACACGGCCGGCATTTTCGGTACGGCCGTGGCGACCATGGGCATGCTGATGTCTGCCGCCTACATCCTGGCGATGGACACCTTCGGCCCGATCACCGACAACGCCGGTGGCATCAACGAGATGGCCCACGCGCCCGCCAGCGCGCGCGACATCACGGACGCCCTGGATGCGGTCGGCAACACCACGAAGGCCCTGACGAAGGGCTACGCCGTGGCCTCCGCCGGCCTGGCGGCGTTCCTGCTCTTCAGCGCCTACCTCGACAAGATCAAGGAGCGCCTCGGCATCCCGCTGACGGCGGAGCTGCCGATCGACCTGTCGAGCATCGACGTGTTCGTCGGTGGTCTGCTGGGCGTCATGCTGGTGTTCGTGTTCTCCTCGCTCACGATCCGTGCCGTCGGCTCCGCCGCTGGCAAGATCATCGAGGAAGTGCGCCGCCAGTTCCGCGAGAACCCGGGCATCATGGCCGGCACCGTCCGTCCGGACTACGCCCGCGCCGTGGACATCACCGCGCGCGCGGCCCTGAAGGAGATGATCTTCCCGGGCGTGCTCGTGGTGGGCATGCCGATCGTCGTCGGCCTGCTGTTCCGCTTCCTCCGTGACGCGGAGGTCGTGGTCAACGGTCAGGTCTACCACAACGCGTCGGGGTGGCTGGCCGTCTCGGGCATGCTCATCATCGGCACCATCGGCGGCATCATGATGGCGACCTTCTTCAACAACTCGGGCGGTGCCTGGGACAACGCGAAGAAGTTCGTCGAGTCCGGCGGTGGCGACGGCAAGGGCTCTGACCAGCACAAGGCTGCGGTCGTCGGTGACACCGTGGGTGACCCGTTCAAGGACACCGCCGGCCCGTCGCTGCACGTGCTCATCAAGCTGCTCGCCACGGTCACGCTGGTGCTCGCACCGCTGTTCGTCGGCTAGCACTCACACGAGCGCTGCTCGAACGAGACGCCGCCCTTCGGGGCGGCGTCTCTGTGTGTACGGCGTGTCGAGGTACTGCGGATCGCGCTTCCGAGTGGACGCGCTAACGGCGCGACGCCGCGAGCCGCGCGAGCGACCGCCTTGGCGGGACGTTCCCGGCGAGCTCGTCCGAGCCGATGGGCAGGTCGTCGGCCGGCTCGGGCAGGTCGGGCGCGACGTCCTCCGGCCACGGCAGGCGTACGGTGATCGTGGTGCCCTCCCCGACCGCGCTCTGGATGGCGACCGTGCCGTGGTGCTCCTCGACGATCTGGCGCACGCTGGCCAGACCGACGCCCTTGCCGGGGATGCGTGCGGTGTTCGAGCCGCGGCGGAAGCGCTGGAAGATATCGCGCTGGTCCGCCGCCGGGATGCCGATGCCGAAGTCGCGCACCTCGATCACCGCGTGGCGGAACGCGCCATCGCCCTCCGCGGAGAGGCTCACGAGCACCTCAGCGGGGGCCTTGCTGTACTTCGTGGCGTTCGAGAACAGGTTGTCGAGGAGCCGCTCGAGGCGCAGACCGTCCCACTCGCCGATCATCTCGGGTGCGGTGGAGACGTACTCGAAGGCGCGCGCGGTGCGGTGCTCGTGCTCCTGCACCAACTCGCCGACCAGCTCGACGAGATCGATCTCGCTCCGCATCAGGTCGCCGCGGCCGCGGCCCATGAGGTCCGACAGCGACTGCACCATGCGCTCGATGCGCCGGCCGGCACGGTCGATCTCCGCGACGCTGGCGAGCAGCGTCGGGTCGTGCCGCACGGCGCGCCGAAGCCTTGTCGAGAACGCGCGGATCACGGTGAGCGGCGTGCCGACGTCGTGCGCGAGCGTGTCGACGAACAGGACGAGACGCTGCGCCCCCGCCTCCAGGCGGAAGCCGACCCACGCGATCAGCAGCAGGCTGCCGGCCGCGAAGATCGCGACGAGGAGCAGCTCCGCGCGCAGCGTCCGGTCGGCGGGGCCGTAGACCTCGCTCATCGCGCGGTCGACCACGACCACCCAGTCCGATCCCGGCACCGCCGCGAAGCCGACGACACGGTCGGGCTCGCCGAGCAGCCCGGTTTCCTCGTGCAGCACGCCCTGCGGCGCGGCACGCAGCCCCGCGTAGCCCGGCCACCCCGCGACCGACTCCAGCGTGTCGAGGCCGCCGCGCTCGCCGGTGATGGCAAGCTGGCCGGCGCCGTCAACGACGCGGAGGCCGGGCACGTCGCCGAACCGCAGGTCGCTGGCCTTCGCGCCGTTGAGCCGCACCGCTCCGGCCAGCAGACCGACCAGGCGCCCGTCGCGCTGCACCGGCACGACGACGTTGAACGTCGGCTCCTGGCTCGCGCGGCTGACCTGCGCGTCGCCGACCACGGGCCGCCCGGTCTCGAGCGCGCGGCGGATGTGCGGGCGGTCGCCGATGTAGAGCGGCTGCACGAGCGACGTGACCCCGCCGATCGCGCGCGCGTAGCCATCGACGTCGATCCAGCCGATCTCGGAGAAGCCGGTCAGCGCGACCACGTCGCTCAGCAGCGCCTGCACCTCGCGCAGGTCGCCGTCGCGGAGCGCCGGCGAGGCGATGATCGAGTTCAGCAGCTCGACGCGGTTGGCGAGGAAGCGCTGCGCGTCCACGGCCGCCGCCGACGCGAGCAGCTGCGACTCCCGGTCGGCCGTCTCGATCGATCGCTGGTGGCCGCTCCAGGCGAACGTCACCGCGGCGGCCGTGAACAGCAGCACGACCGGCACGACGAGTGCCGCGAACTGGGAGCCGGGATGCGCTGCGGAGAGCAGCGCGCGGAGGCTGAACCTCGGACGCTCCTGCGTGCGCGATCGTTGACTCGTCGTGTCGCGATTCGCCACCGAAGCCCGCCCCTTCGCGCGCCTGCCCACGTCCGCCCAGACGAGGAACACCGCGCGAAGGTTCCAACGAACAAGCGGGCGAATCGTGCGTTTCGGCTGGACACGCGGCGGCGGGCTTTTGTAGTGTTACCGCATGGTGATTCCGGGCGCGTTCGCTGTGATGGGTCTGTTACTGCTGGCGGGACACCTCGCGCGGCCCGACGTGCTGCGCCGGCTCATCAGCGCGGACACGAGCCTGTGGTGGTTCCTGCCGTGGGTATCCCAGGACCTTCTGGACGTCGAGGGCCGCTACCAGCGCACCTACCGGCGCGTCGCCGTGCTGTCCGTCTCGGGCTGGACCGTCACCAACCTCGCGCTCTTCGCGGCGCCCTACGCGATGCCGGTCGCGTCGTTCCTCGGACGCGTCTCGGCCCCGTAGCGCCGCCCGTCCTGCCGAGGCTTGTCCGATCGAGCGAGGCGTGTAGTGTGTGTCCGGGCGCCGCACCTCGACGGCGCTCGCAGAGGACAGGACGCCACATGCTGTACGAACTCCGGGTCTACGTCGCGCACCCGGGCAAGCTGCCCGCGCTGCAGGACCGCTTCCGCGACGTGACGATGGCGCTGTTCGAGAAGCACGGCATCAAGAACATCGGCTACTGGACGAACACCGTCGGCGGCCGCAGCGATGAGCTGCTCTACATCCTCGCGTTCGAGGACATGGCCCACCGTGAGCGCGCGTGGGGCGCGTTCCAGGCTGACCCCGACTGGCACCGCGAGCGCGCCGGGTCCGAGGTCAACGGCCCGCTGGTGCACCACATCGAGAACCGCTTCCTCTCCCCGACGAACTTCTCCCCGCTCGGCTAGCGGCGGCGCGAGAGGGCATCGTATGGCATCCGCGAGCGCCCCGTCCGCACCGTCCGACTTCCCGCTCTCACCCGCGCTGCGTCGCGCCGCGATCCTGACGATCAGCCTGCTCATCCTGTGCCAGTCCTTCCAGGGACTGATCCAGGGTGGGCTGGCGCTGTTCCTGCCACGCATCCGGCCGGAGCTGGACCTGACGTTCACGCAGGCGGGGTCGCTGTCGTTCGTCGCGACCCTCGTCTATGCGTTCATGCAGATCCCGGCGGGCTACCTGGTCGACCGGTTCGGGCCACGACGGCTGTTCTTCATCGGCGCGCTCGGGACGAACGTCCTCGGCTTCACCTTCGCGATGATCGAGTGGTACCCGCTGCTGCTGCTGAACCAGGGCGCGGCGGGATTCTTCCGATCGCTGCTGTTCGCGCCGGGGCTGGTGCTGATCGCCTCGTGGTTCCCGCCGAACCGCCGCGCGACGGCGATGGGTCTGTTCATCGCGGGCGGGTTCTCCTCGAACGTGCTGCTGAACCTCATCGGTCCGGCGCTCGAGGCGCGCTACGGCTGGCGGTTCCCGTTCTTCCTGTTCTCCGGCCTCGGGGTCCTCGCCGCGTTCGCGTACCTGCGCGTCGCGAGCGAGCGCCCGCGCACCGCCGGTCGCCCCGCCAGCGTCGTCGAGGCGCTCAGCCTGTTCCGCTATCGAGTGATGTGGGTGATCGGCGGCATCCAGTTCGTGCGCTTCTTCGTGGCGCTCGGCATCGGCTTCTGGCTGCCGAGCCTGCTGGTCGCGGACAAAGGCTTCTCGCTGCACTCGACGGGCCAGCTGATCGCACTCGGCGCGCTGCTCACCGTGCCGTCGAACTTCATCGGCGGGTACGTGTCGGACCGCCTCGACAACCCGCTCGCGGTGATCGGGGCGTCGCTGCTGGTGCTGGCGACGACGACGATGGTGATCGTCGCGACCGACCACACCGCGCTGCTGATCGGCGCGATCTGCCTGAACGCGGTGTTCGTGCAGTTCTACTTCGGGCCGTTGTTCTCGATCCCGATGGAGATGCTGGGCGCGCGGCGCGCGGGAATCTCCAGCGGCTTCTCCAACTTCTTCGCGAACCTCGGCGGGTTCGCCTCGACGTGGGGGATCGGCGTGGCGAAGGATGCCACCGGCACGTTCGACGCGGGGTTCTACGTGATCGCCGGGTGCTGCCTCGTGGGGATCGCGTTCACGATGTACCTCGCCGTGATCAAGCGCGGGTGGACGCCCCCACCCGACTGACCGTGTGCAGAACGAGCACCCCTCGAGGTGGCTAGGCGGGCGGCCCACCCCCGCCCTCCCGGCGCGGGAGACGTGAAGGGGAAGAAGACTTGAGGGCGTAGCCCTCAAACTCCCCCGGAGCGGAAGACAACGGCCGGGAAGACGCCCGCATCGACGGCCCCCTACCTCGACGACACGACAACGCCGCCCTCGCGGGCGGCGTTGCTGCGTGTCACGTCGAGGTGACGCGGACTACGGGCGGCGGCGCGTGTAGGCGACGTCGCTGCCGGTGCTACGGCCGCGACCGCTGCGGGCGCCGGCCGCCTGCCGCGGGGTGCCCTCGAGGTCGCCGTGGCGCACGGCGCGGACGGCGCCACGACCGGCGGGGCGGTTCGTCGCGCTGCGCGGGGCACGGCCGCGCGAGGCGCCGCCACCCTGCGAGGACGATCCGCCGCCGCTCGGCCAGACGAGGCCGGCCGGGGCCTCCCACGCCTTCAGGTCGAGCAGCCGCTTGTCGTCAACGCGCATCGGCACGATCGCGAGGTCGAGGCCGGCGTCCTTCTGGATCTGCGCGACGTCGCGCATCTGCTCCGGGAGCACCAGCGTGACGACAAGGCCCTCCTCCCCCGCGCGCGCCGTGCGGCCCGAGCGGTGGAGGTAGGTCTTGTGGTCGTCCGGCACGTCGAAGTGGATCACGACGTCGATGCCGTCCACGTGCAGGCCGCGCGCGGCGACGTTCGTCGCGACGAGGACCGGCGTGTCGCCGTCGGAGAACGCGGCGAGCGCGCGCTCGCGCTTCGCCTGCGAGAGGCGGCCGTGGATCGCGGCGGTCCGCAGGCCCTCGGCAGCGAGCTGCTTCGCGATGCGGTCCGCGCCGTGCGTCGTGCGGACGAAGACGAGCGCACGGGTGGCGCCCGCGCAGATGCGCGCGGCGACGGGGATGCGCTCATCGCTGGCCACGCCGATGAAGCGCTGCTCCATGCTGTCCACGCTCTGCGTGTCGGAGGCCACCTCGTGCCGCGCGGGGTCGTGCTGGTAGTTGCGGACCAGCGTCCCGACCGCGCCGTCGAGGGTGGCCGAGAACAGCAGCGTCTGCGGCGTGCCGTCGATCTGCTTCAGGATGCGCTCGACCTGCGGCAGGAAGCCCATGTCGGCCATCTGGTCGGCCTCGTCGAGGACGACGAACTGGACGTCGGCGACGGACATCTCGCCACGCTCGAGCAGGTCGTTGAGGCGGCCGGGCGTCGCGATCACGATGTCGATGCCCTGGCGCAGCGCGTTGATCTGGCGCGACATGGAGACGCCGCCGTAGATCGCGGTGATCCAGAGTCCGCGCGCCTCGGCGAGGGGGGCCAGCTCGTCGGCGACCTGGTTCGCCAGCTCGCGCGTCGGCACGAGAACGATCGAGGCGGGACGCCGCTTCTTCGCGGTGCGCGTCGCCATCAGCAGCGGCAGCCCGAAGGCGAGCGTCTTGCCGGAGCCGGTCTTGGCCTTGCCGGAGACGTCGCGGCCGGCGATCGCGTCCGGGATCGTGAGCACCTGCACCGGGAACGGCGCGGTGATGCCCCGGGCATTCAGCACCTGCACGAGATCGCGCGGCACGCCGAGCTCCTCGAAGGTCACGGATGATTCGAACGAGTCGTCGGACGCGGCGGGCGCGAGCGCGACGGGGGCAGAGACGGCCTCCTCGACCTCAAGGGTCGCGGTGGACGTGGACTTACGGGCAAACAAAGACAATCGGAGGTTCTCCGGGTTCGGATGGGGCTGCGGTGGCTGAGCGCCAGTTGAGCCGGTCGGGTTGCCGCGGAGGAAGGTGGAACGGTGGCGCGGGCGGTCATCGTCGCTCGAGACCGGGGGTGCGCTGCTCAGTGCCGTCCACGTCGTGCTCATCACCAGCGTTCGGTCGCTGGTGCCGCCGGGCTCCGGGCTCGCAGGCGGTGTGCGGGTATCGGATCGAGGTGCGACGCCGTTGTGCGTTGCGAGTGTCCTCGGGCCGTGCAACGACCGTAGCACGGCGTCCAGCCTACGAGCGAGGGGCGCTTTCCTACTGCACCTTCGCGGTGATCAGGCTCACGTACAGGTCCACGCCGGACGGCTTCAGGTGGATGCCGTCCCAGAACAGGTCGGGGTGCTGGTCGCTCGCCGCGTGCCACGTGACGAGGCGCGCGTTGGAGTACCGCGACACCGCGTCCGACAGCATGGTGTTGTTCGCACTCTCCCACGGCTGCGACACGCGCAGGTCGATGATCACCACGCGGCGCACCGTCGCGAGGACGTGCATCAGCTCCTCGACCTGTGGGCGCGTCAGCGGGCCGTTGTTGCCGATCTGCACGACGACGGTCGATGGCAGCCGGTTCGCCGCGCGGCGCTCGCGGAGCAGGCGCAGCATCGTGACGGCGTCGCGGCCGATCGCCGCGTCCACCTCGATCGTCCCGAACGCCTCCGCCAGGCCGTCCGCGGCGCCCACCATCACCGAGTCGCCCACCGCGAGCACGGGCGCGTCGATGACCGGCAGCGCCGCCGCGGGACGCGGAGCGGGCGTGGCCTCGACGCTCGGCGGGGTGTCCTCGGACGGCTCGGCGGTCGGGGTGGGGGTCTGCTCGGTGATCAGCGTCGGGGCCGGGGTGGGCGTGGCGGTCGACGCGGAGCGGACGGTGATGCCCGGCGTCGGGCTGTAGACCTGCACGCCCGCACGCGAGACCGGCTCGGCCGCCGAGGACCCGCCCGCGTTCGTGCGCGGCGTGACCCACGAGGGCGCGCCGCCGGGCGCCTCGACGCTGGCGTTGGTGCGGACGCCGCTCACGGCGGAGACGGAGAGATACGTCGGGGGCACGCTCGGCGGTGCGACCACCGCGCCGAGGACGACGACGATGACAGCCGCGCTGGAGGTCGCGATCGCGGCCCAGCGGGTGTCGGGGCGCAGCTGCCGGAACTCCTCGAGGAAGTCGCGCACGGCCCCGGTGCGGATCGGCGTCTCGACGTAGCGGTACGAGAGGTCGGCGACGACCAGCGTCGCAACGGCGGCGAGCGTGGCGACCGCGGAGCGCGGCACGTTGATCTCGGCGGCGTTCAGCAGCGCCAGCAGCGCGGGGTGCCAGAGGTAGATGCCATACGAGCGCACGCCGATCCAGCGCAGCGGCGCGCAGCCGATGCCCGCCGCGAAGCGACCGGCGAGGCACGCCGGGACGATCAGCGCGAGGCTGACGAGCGCGGTGACGAGGAACCCGCCCTGGTAGAGGAACGGCCGCCACTCCGCGAGCCATGCGAACAGGAAGCCGAGCGCCCCGAGCGCCAGCAGCCCGGTCGCCTGCACCACGATGCGTGCGCGTGGCCCCTCGAGGCGACGCCACGCCGGCTCGACGAACGCGAGCGCCGCGCCGGCCAGCAGGCCGACGGCGTGCGTGTCCGTGCCGTAGTAGAGGCGCGAGGCGTCCGCACCGCCGTGGTAGAGCATCGCCATCCACACGACCGAGGCGAGCCCCAAGAGCGCCGTCGCGGCGAATGCGACCGAGCGCGACGCGAAGCGCAGCACGCCGGCGATCACCAGCGGCCAGATCACGTAGAACTGCTCCTCGACGGCGAGCGACCAGAGGTGCTGGAGCAGCTGCGGGCGGCCCACGGTCTCGAAGTACGACTGCTGGCTCAGGATGAGGTACCAGTTCGTCGCGTAGCCGACGCCGGCCAGCGCCACCCCGCGCAGGGCGCGGAGGTCGCCGGGGAAGAACACCTGGGCGGCGGCGATCACCACGAACACGAAGAGGAAGGCTGCCGGCAGCAGGCGCCTCGCACGGCGGATCCAGAAGCGACGGAGGTCGATGGCGCCCTGCTCGCCGTGCTCCTGGAGCAGACCGCGGGTGATCAGGAAGCCACTGATGGCGAAGAAGAGGTCGACGCCGAGGTAACCGCCCGGGAGCCAGTCGCCGTGGGCGTGGTAGATGAAGACCGCCGCGATCGCGAGGGCGCGGAGTCCATCGATGGCCGGAAGGTAAACGGTGGCGCGCCGCGTAATGAGGCCCTCGTCTAACTCCCCGCACCTGCTTACACACCCTAACCGAATGCATCGGCTTGCGCGAGGTGCTTCGCAGCAAAATACACGCGATCTCGCCAATCTCTCGCCGATTTTTTCGCGCTCGCGCGCTCGACGGTTCCGCTATGCTCCCCTCGTCTCAGCGCGTCGGATGCGAGGTCACCATGCAGATCAGCCCGTCCGTCCGAGCGGCGATGGTCCCGGACGACAATCCCCACCACCCCGGCTTCACCTCGATCTACCTCGTCGGGCCGCGGAACCGGCAGTCGCTGACCATCGACTCCGGGGAGGCGATGGAGAAGTACCAGTGGTTCCTGCGCGGCTACCTCGCCGCCGTCGAGCAGGCCGAGATCGGCCGGCTCACGATCACGCACCATCACGCGGACCACTCGGGCAACCTCAAGTGGGCGAGTGAGCAGCTGAAGGCCGACGTGGTCATCCCCGCCAACGGCAGGGCGCTGCTCAAGGGCCGCCTGCCCGAGGAGGTGGCGACCGTCACCGACGGCGACGTCATCGATCTGGACGGCGGCGTGCGCGTGCAGGTGATCGCGACGCCGGGCCACAGCATCGACTCCGTGTCGTACTACCTCGAGGACGAGGGGGTGCTGTTCACGGGGGACACGCTGCTGGGGTCCTCGACGACCACGATCCGCAACCTCGGGCCGTACCGGCGCAGCCTCGCACGGCTGCTGGAGCTGCCGAACCTGAAGGTGATCTGCCCGGGCCACGGCGCGATCGTGAACGACCCGCGCGAGCGGCTCCAGATGTACATCGACCACCGCAACCAGCGTGAGCAGCAGGTGCTCAAGGCGCTCGACGGCGGGAAGCAGCTCACGTCGTGGGAGATCATGATGGAGGTCTACCCGGACGTGAACCCGCGCCTCCGCCGCGCCGCCGAGGGCAACGTCCGCACGCACCTCGATCAGCTCGAAGAGGAAGGGCGCATCACGGCGCACGCCGGTGTCCCCGCCCGCCCGCCGAGCAAGAAGAAGGTGGAGCGCGACCGCGAGCACGCGCGCGCCGAGGACCGCGTCCTCAAGCAGGCGAAGAAGATCGAGGCGGACCGCCGCCGGGCCAACCTGGACGCGCAGGAGAACCCGTCCTCCGCCGAGTGGAAAGAGCCGCCGCGCTTCGAGCTGTCCTAGCCGAGGCCCGAGCAGCGAAGCCCCCCACCCCAGCCCTCCCCCGCGAGGGGGGAGGGGGTGCGAGCAGAGATCAGAGTCGCGCTCTTCCCATCCCGCTTCTGTTCCCTCTCCCCTCGCGGGGGAGGGTGAGGGTGGGGGTTCCCCTCGCCGCCCCTCGTCAGCGCGCGATGCGGAACAGCGCGACGCCCGCGAAGACGACGACGACCGCCAGCACACGCAGCGGGTTGAGCGGCGACGGCTGCGCGCCGAACGCGCCGATCGCGTCGAACACCATCGCGCCGAGCAGCGAGCCGGCCGTCGTCGCGGCGAAGAACACCGCGACGCCCAGCTTCGGCCCCAGGTACGCCGTGCCCAGCAGGAACGCCGTCGCGAAGAGGCCGGTGATCGCGTAGCCCGGTGACAGCCCCTTCATCGCGAACACCAGCAGGATCACCGACACCACCGCGACCCCGACGATCGCGATGCTCCGGTCCAGCGGGGCGTTGAACTGCGGCAGGTCACCTCGAAAGCCCCGGAACGCGATGACGACGGCGACGCCGGCCACTGTCGCCATGAGCGAGGTGAACGTGGCCTCCGGCGCGCTGCGCGTGCGCGCCATGCCGCCAATCAGCGCGATCTGCGCCGAGGAGCCGAGGCCCACCAGCACGGCAATCAGCAGCGGGAGGATGGTCGCCATCAGGCGCTCCGATCGAGGTAGGCGGGGCACCGGTGGTCCCTTCGCGTGCGGCCCGTCTCGGACGGGCCGACCGAGTGTATGCGCGCCGCGCCTTGAGCTCCCGGCAAACCGGGGCGGCGAGGCGGCGGCTATGATGCCGGCGCATCCGCCGCCCGGCGAGGAGACCGCACATGACGCAGGCCGCCGCCACCGCACCCGCGCCCCCCGCCCCGGTCGCCTCCACGGCGCCCGGCTCGCGCGGCTACCGCTACGTGATCGAGGCGGCGATCCTGCTGCTCCAGTTCTGCATGGGCCTGAGCTTCCTCGCGGTCGCGCCGCTGTTCCCGCCGATCATCGAGGCGTTCGGCATCGACAACGCGACCGTCAGCCTGCTGGTCGGCGTGCAATCGCTGATCGTCGCGATCGCGCTGGTGCCGGCGAGCATCCTCGCGGCGCGGCTGGGTTCGAAGTGGTCGCTGGTCCTCGGCGGCGTGCTGATGGGGCTGACGGCGCTGGCGCCGTTCGCGGAGTCGTTCACGGTGCTACTGGCGACGCGCGTGTCGTTCGCGCTGGGCGCGGCGATCAACCTGAGCGCCACGCCCGCGGTGATCATGCGCTGGTTCGCGACCCGCGAGCTGGCGGTCGTGAACGGCGCGAACGTCGTCGCGCAGAGCCTCGGCGTGATGACCTCGATGCTCGTGGGGCCGAGGATCGCCGCGACGCTCGGCTGGGACGGCGCGCTGTGCGTGTTCGGCGTGATGGCGCTCGGCGCGTCGGCGCTCTGGCTCCTCCTCGGCCGCGACGTCGAGGGTGCGCTCGCGGAGGCGGCGTTCAGCGTGCGCGACCTCGGCGTCGTGCTGTGCGACCGGACGGTCGTGCTGCTGGCGACGGGCCTCGCCGGCGCGCTCGGCGCGTTCATCTCGCTCCAGTCGTGGCTGCCCACCTACTACCACGAGCAGTGGGCCTACACGCTGGAGGAGGCCGGGGGGATGACGGCGCTGCTGTCGTTCTTCGGCATCCTCGGCGCCGTGCTCGGGTCGGCACTGCCGGTGCGGCTGCCGCGACGGCGGCCGTTCCTGATCGCGGGCGGCCTCGGCATCCCGCTGTTCGCGGCGGGCGCGATCGCGATGGACGTGCCGCTGTTGCTGTACCCAAGCGTGATCATGCTCGGCATCGCCGGCTGGATCTTCATGCCGATCGTCTTCACGATCCCGATGGAGATCCGAGGCATGACGGGCGCGCGCGTCGGGATCGCGGTCGCGATCGTGCTGGGCGCGGGCAACCTCGCCGGGTTCGTGGTGCCGCTGATGGTGGGCGCGCTACGTGACGCGTCGGGGTCGTTCGTCCTCGGCCTCGCGATCGCGTGCGCGCTGTCGCTGGTGCTCGTCGCCTGCGCGCTGGCGATGCCGGAGACCGGCCCCGTCGAGGGCCGTCGACGCGAACGCGCGACCGGCTAGTCCGCCCGGAACCCGATGAACGGCAGCGCCACCTCGAGGAACCCCGGGGTGTTCTGCGAGTGCACATTGTGGCCGCAGTTCGGCACCGTCACGGTCTGCCCCTGCGGCATCGCCTCCGCGAAGCGGACCGCCCCCTCCGGCGACAGCACGTTGCTCTCGCCACCGCGCACGACGAGCGCGGGGCAGTCGATCACGGCGACGTCCTCGAACGTCGGTCGCACCATGTTCCGCAGCTCGGTGCGGTCCACGTGCTTCGAGACGAACTTGCCGTCGGCGCGCTGGAGCAGGTTGTAGCGCGCGGTGCGGCGGATGTGCTCCTCGGAACGGAACGGGTCGTACTTCCGGACGTTCTCGATGAACTGCTCCATCGAGTCGAACTCGCGGTTGGCGCGCGCGAAGTCGCGCATCGCCGTGCCGCCGGTCCCGCCCGGCTCGGGCGCGATGTCGACGAACAGCACGCGGCTCACCAGCTCCGGGTGCTTCGACAGCATGAACATGGACAGGATGCCGCCCATCGAGTGGCCGAAGAGGATCGGCTTGTCGACGCCCCACGCGCCGAAGAGCCCGCGCAGGTCCTCCGCCATCTGCACCTGGCTCATCTCGCCGTCGCGCGGCTGCTCGCTGTCGCCGTGCCCGCGGTGGTCCGGGACGAAGACGTGGAACTGCTGCGCGAGCACGAGGCTGACGAGGTCCCAGGAGTGCGCCGTCTGGTTGCCGCCGTGCGAGAGGACGAGCGCCGGGTTCGCCGGGTCGCCCCATTCGAGGTAGTGGAAGCGCATCCCGTTCACGACGGTCTGCCTCGACCAGCACTGGACCGGCAGCCGGTGCGGGATGTTCAGGTCGCCCGCGCTCTGGATGAGGCTCGCGAACTCGTCGGTCGTCGTCATGTCGAGGCCGGCGAGGTTCGCCGCGAAGGCGTTGAGGTACATGGGAGGCTCGTCTCTCTGTCGGTGCGCGGCATGGCCGTCGGGGACGCCCGCGGGGGCCGGCGGGAACGTAGGCCTGCCTCCGGGCGCTGTCAATGAGTGCTGGCAGCCTCGGCAACTCGCGCGGGCCGCGCCGTCGCGGTACGGTCGGCATGGCACGCGGGCCCCGCCCCCGCGCGACCGCATCGCCACTCCAACCGGGAGCGTCATGGACTCGTCCTACTGGTCACGATCCGCGAACCGGCCGAACGGGCGCGTCTCGCGGCGCGCGCTGATCCGCCGGGGCGCCGGCGGCGCCGTCGTCCTCGCGGGCGCGGCGCTCCTCGGCTGCGACACGCGCACGACGCCGCCGCTGCCGACGGGCACCGCGGTCCCGGCGACCACGCCCACTGCCACGCCCGCGACGACGACCGGACAGGCGCCGAGGCGCGGCGGGACGCTGCGCATCGGCGGGCAGCTGACCAGTGACGTCGCCGGCTTCGACTACGACCGCCTCGGCAGCGCGGCGATCGGCTCGGTCGCGAACCTCGCCGGCGTGAAGCTCGTGCAGTGGGACGAGCGACCCGGCCGCCCCGGCCCGGTCGAGGGCGTCCTGCCCGACCTCGCGGAGTCGTGGGAGACGCCCGACGGCGGGCTGACGTGGAACTTCAAGCTGCGTCGAGGCGTGAAGACCTCGGACGGCCTGGAGGTGAAGGCCGAGGACGTCGTGTGGAGCCTGAACCGCCAGGCGGCGGTGCGCCCGGCGCGCCCGGGGCTCCTCGAGGGCAACCTGCCGGACCTCTACACGCGGAAGCAGGTCAATGCGCGCGCCATCGACGACGCGACGGTGCAGATCAAGATCGCGCGGCCCGACGCGGACTTCCTCTCGATGATGGGCTCGCACTGGTGGACCATCCAGCACAAGGACGTCGTGACGAAGCAGGGCGCGCAACCGGGAACGGCGCCGGGCGGCTGGGGCGAGATCACCGGGATCGACCAGATCCGCGGCGGCGGCGCGTACTACCCCGTGGAGCACAGCGCCGCGAGCGGCTTCAAGCTCCGCCGCAACCCCAACTACTACGACACCAGCGTCGCGCTCGTCGATGAGATCGAGCATCCGCTGATCGCCGACCCCGTCGATGCCGCCGCCGCCCTCGAGGCCGGCCGTCTCGACGCGTTCGGGCCGCTGACGCAGGTGACGGTGGCGCAGGCGACGCAGCTCCAGCAGTCGGAGAAGGTGAACGTCGACTGGCAGCCGTGCATAGCGTGGAACCCGTGGATCTTCGACATGCGGAGCGCGCCGTTCAACGACGTGCGCGTGCGCCGCGCGCTGGCGCTCGCGATCGACCGCGAGGCGTGGATCAAGAACCTCCTGCTCGGCCGCGGCCGCAACGGGACGATGGTGCTTCCGTGGCTCAGCTACTGGGCCCTCGACCCCGCGAAGATGGAAGACGACGGCAAGTACTTCACCTACGACCCGACCGAGGCGAAGCGACTGCTGCTGGCCGCCGGGCAGGAGAAGCTGAAGTTCGTGCTCCAGACCTCGAACAACAGCGCCTACACGACCACGTACCGCTACGCGGACCTGATGAGCTCGATGCTCGGCGGCGTGGGTGTCGTGCAGGAGACGCGCATCGTGGAGCACGCAGCGCACATCGGCGGCGAGACGTTCCCGGGCCGCGGCATCTACCAGTCCGCCGTCGCGCGCCCGGACATCCAGTCCTACGCCTACGGGCAGGTCGGCCTCGGCGGCACGACCGTCGGCGGTGCGGACGTGTGGGGCGGCCTCGCCCAGGTCGACGAGGAGTACCGCGCGTTCCGCGAGGTCGCGGAGAAGCAGCGCGTCACGCAGGACCGCACCGCGCGCCGCGAACTGATCTACGACATGCAGCGCCGCATGGCGCGCAACGTCTGGTCGTTCTACTGGCCCGCCCCCGACTCGCCAATCGTGTCGAGCAAGAAGCTCCACAACTTCCGCCCCGTCCCCGGCTGGAACTGGGGCTCGATGAAGCACGTCTGGAAGGACGCGTAGCGCCGGAGGCCCTCACCCTGCCCCTCCCCCCTGAATGGGCGAGGGTTCTGAATGCGCCTCCGGCTCCCTCTCCCATTCATGGGAGAGGGTTGGGGTGAGGGCCTCTGCCTTCGAAAGCAAGGTCGAGCCAGCTCGACATGGCTCCCGCGATCTGCAGGTCGCGAACGAACTCCGATGCACGAGCCCGGCGGCCCACCCCTGCCCCTCCCGGCGCGGGAGGGGTTCTGAATGAGATGTGGGGGCTGCGCCCCCACGCCCCCGGAGCCCGCGGCATCACCCCTAGAACAGCGGGAACGCGGCGTCGAGGCCTAGCTCGACGCGGCCGGCGGCCTCGTACGTCAGCGGGCCGACCATGACGTGGGCGCTTGCGGTGTGCAGGTCGCGGAAGCAGCGGTCGAGCGTCGTGCCGGAGACGATCGCCGTCGTGCCCAGCGCGCGGTGCAGCGAGTCCACGACGCGCAGCGACGCCGTCATCGCGTGGCTCGCGGCGAGGCGCGCGCGCGATCGCTGCACCGGCGTCGCGCCGTCCGAGGTCGCCGCGGTCCAGAGCTCGCGCGCGGCGCCGTAGAGGAACGCGCGCGCTGCCTCGATCTCGGCGGTGGCCTCCGCGACGATCGCCTGCATGCGCGGCACCTCGCGCAGCGGGACGTCACCCCAGCCGCGCTTCTGCGAGATGAGCTCGACCGCCGCCTCGAGCGACGCGCGTGCGACGCCGAGGGCGTGACTGCCGTGGTTCACGAACGCGATCGGCGGCGTCGAGTAGAGCGCCCACGTCTGCCTCGGCTCCAGCGTCTGCATCGACAGGCCGCGTGCGTGCGGCACGTACACGCCGTCGACGGTGAAGTCGTTGCTGGCGGTGCCACGCAGGCCGGTGGTGTTCCACGTGTCGAGGATGGTCACGTCCTCGCGCGGGACGAGGAGCATGCGCGAGACGTCGTTGCCCTGCGCGTCCTGCCGCAGCACGTCGCCGTCGTAGACCATGCACTCCGCGAGGAACCAGTCCGCGTGGCTGCTCCCGCTCGCGAACGGCCAGCGACCGCTGACGAGGTAGCCGTGCTCCTCGGGCGACTCGACCGCGACGGCGCGGCCGATCGGGCGCGCGGTACCGGCGATGATGCCGCCGTTGCCCCACACCTCGAGGGCGCTCGGCTCGTCCATGAACCCGGCGAATGCGTTCGACTGCATGGCGAGCATGACGACCCAGCCCGTCGAGGCATCCGCCGCCGCGATCTCCTCGACCACCTGTGCGGCCAGCACCGGATCGACCTCGGCGCCGCCGAGCGCGCGCGGGATGAGCATGTGGAACAGCCCGGCGTCCCGCAGCGCGTCGATGAGATCGAGGGGCACGCGCCGGTCACGCTCGATCGCCGGGGCCGCCTCGCGGATGACGGGCGCGAGCGCACGCGCCGAGCCGAGCGGGTCGCTCGCGACGCGCATCACCGGCCGGCGGGGCGGGCGGGAACGGGGCGGTTCGCTGTTCGATCCGCTGCTCATCGGGGGTCTCCTCGGGAGGTGCGGGTAGATTCTGCCACGCTCGTGTGACGAGACGAGGTGAATAACCGCGTAGGCGGGTGCGTCGAACGTGCGTTCTGCCCTCTCAGCGCGTAGAATCGGCGCGAGATGGCGAGACTGTACGTCGAGGACTGGTCCCCCGAGTACGGCGCGCCCTTCGAGTCCGACCCGGACACGCTCCCCAGCGAAGTGGTCGTCGACACTGCGGTCGAGATGCGCGGCGCGTGGGAACCCCTCCCCGGCCGTGACGATGGCGTGCGCCGTGTCGCATTCGTCGACGGCGTGCAGCGCCTCGAGGCCCGGCTCACCCTCGACGATCCAGATGCGGGACCACTGCCGGGCATCTGCGCCGTGTACGCCGTCGGCGCGACGGTGTGGGACCGCACCGTCGGAGCCTCGACGTTCGCGGAGATCGGCGTCTCGCGGCTCGCGATCTTCGGCGACGGCGCCTCGCCCGACTTCCCGGTCGTCCCCGGCCTCGAGTACACGGTCGAGGCGTGCCAGGCGCGCGACCTCGCGTCGTTCCAGGCGCTGCTCGGCGGGCGTCGCGCGCGCACGGAGACGGCGCTCGTCGAGCGCATCGCGACGGCGGACTGTTTCGTGGTGAAGGACGGACGCATCGACGACACTGGCCCGCTGCACGCCGTCGGCTACATCAAGAGCCACAACCGCACGTACCTCGAGCCACCGCAGTCGCGCGTGATCGCGGCGCTCCGCGCCGGCGAGCGCACGCCGCTCTTCGGCACCACCGAGAAGTTCGAGCGCTACTCCTGGTACGTGCGGCTGGCGGACATCCCGCACGGCCACTCGTGGTCGGGCATCGCGCGCCTCGAGGTCTCCGCCGCGATCGGCGTCGAGCGCGCCCGCGTGATCGCGGACCGCACCGCCGCACTGCTGCCGCTCGCGGCGATGCCGCTGCACCTCGACGCACGCGCGCCGCAGAACCTCGTGCCGATCGCGGCGCTGGAGAAGGAGCTGCGGCGCTGGCTCGGTGACGAGGGCCTCGTGCGGCGCGCGTTGCGCACGGCGATCCACGGCGCCCCGGCGGGAGTCACCGCATGACCGCGACGCAGGAGAACCCGGACACCCAGCTCGACGTGCAAACCAGCGAGCGCGTCGGGCGCGTGATCGGCATCGGCCACACGACCTCGCAGGAGTTCCGCGTCGTCCTCGACGAGCGGGCGTACCTAGCGGTGGACGACCTCGTCGTCGTGTTCACGGAGGTGCCGGGCGTCGGCACGCTGAGCACGTACGGCGTCGTCATCGAGAGCGAAGCAACGTACGAGGGCGCCTCGTACGAGTCGGACGTGCACCGCATCGCGGGCGACTACGTCGAGGGCGGCGTGATGGCGGGCGGGCTGCAGCCGGCGGCGAAGGTGCGCAGCGCGCGCATCGCCGTGACGCGCGTCGACCCCGAGATGTGGGTCGCCCCCGACCCCGGCGCCGAGGTGTTCCGCGCGCGCGGCATCGAGCGTGACCGCGCGCTCTACGCCGACGAGATGCGCCGCCCGCTCGCGGTCGGCCGCGGGCGCGACGGCGAGCCGGTGTACGTGGACCTCGACTTCTTCGACGGCACCAAGGGCGGTCACATGTCGATCGCCGGTGTCTCCGGTGTCGCGACGAAGACGACCTTCGCGTTCTTCTTCGTGCGCCTGCTCACCGGCCACCCCGAGCTGATGGGGCCGTCCGCGGCGAACACGCGCGTCCTCGTCTTCAACGTGAAGGGCGAGGACCTCCTCTGGCTGGACCGCCCCGGCACCGAGTTCACCGACGTCGATGCCGCCTCGTGGCGCCGGCTCGGCGTCGAGCCCACGCCGTTCGCGCTCGCGACGCCGGGGACGCGCGCGCCTCGACCCACCGCGCCGGGACAGCCGACCGTGGCCTACTGGGCGCCGCCGAGGGCGCACGCCGGCGACGTGCTGATGCCGGACGTCAGCGGACGCTCGGACGGCATCGCCGCGTTCCACTGGACGCCCCGCGAGTTCATCGACGAGGACCTGCTGCAGTTCGTCTTCACGGACGCAACCGACAACCGCAACCAGCTCCCGTTCGTCGAGGAGCGCGTGCGCTCGCAGCTGAAGCGTCTCGCCGTGGACGTCCTCGGCGCGCCAGGCGCGGTGGTGCTGCGCGACACCAACGACCGCGAGGGCGGCCAGCGTGCCGTCCACTCGCGCGCGCAGGAGCGCGTGATCCGCACGCTGCGCGACCTCGCCGACGAGATCGGCGAGCACCTCGAGCCGGAGGACGGGGCGGAACCGGACTACGCCTGGACCGGGCGCGTACAGGGCGGCACGGTCAGCGCGTTCATGCGCCGCCTCCACGCCGCGTCGATGGACACGCGGCTCGGGCACCTCGTGCGGGACGGCGACAGCCACCGCATCGACCGTCGCGCTGCCACGGTGAGCGTGGTCGCGATCCAGAACCTGCACGAGCTGGCGCAGCGCTTCGTCGTCGGCGCGCTGCTGCGCGAGACGTTCCGCGAGAAGGAGGAGACCGGCCAGCGCTGGCCGCTCTCGATCGTCGTCCTCGACGAGCTGAACAAGTACGCGCCGCGCGAGGGGCAGAGTCCCCTCAAGGAGATGCTGATCGACATCGCGCAGCGCGGGCGCTCGCTGGGCGTGCTGATGATCGGCGCGCAGCAGAGCGCGTCGCGCGTGGCGCCCGACGTGCTGGAGAACGCCTCGATCCGCGTCACCGGGCGCCTCGACGCCGCCGAGTCCGACCGCGCCGAGTACGGGTGGATGCTGCCCTCGACAAAGGCGCGCGCGCGGCTGCTGAAGCCCGGCACGATGGTGCTCGGCCAGCCGGCCGTGCCCGTGCCGATCGTCCTCAACTTCCCGCGCGTGCCGTGGGCCACCCGCGCCGACGAGGTGCGCCGCGACGCCGACCTCGACCCGTTCCGCGGGCTGGTGTAGGCGGCCGCCGTGCGCATCCTCCACACCTCCGACTGGCACATCGGCAAGCGCCTCGGCCGCTACGACCGCGCGCCCGAGTTCCGCGACGCGCTGGACGAGGTGTGCGCGATCGCCGACGACCGCGCCGTGGACCTCGTGATCGTGTCGGGCGACCTCTGGGACCGCGCGACGCCACCGACGGACGCGCTCGGCGACGGCATCGGCGCGCTCGTGCGCCTAGCCGACGGGGGCCGGCGCGCGGTCGTCGCGATCGCCGGCAACCACGACTCCGGCGAGCTGTTCGAGGTCCTCGCGCCGCTGGTGCGACCGCTGGGGGTGCATCTGGTCGGCCGCATCCAGCGGCCGGAGAGCGGCGGGGTGCTGCACCTCGACACGCCGGGCGGGCGCGCCGCGGTCGCCTGCGTCCCGTTCCTGCGCGAGGGGCGCGTCGTCGACTTCATGGCGGAGTCCGGCGCGTGGTACGGCGAGTACAAGGACCGCCTCACCGGCATCTTCCGCGCGATGGGCGACGCCCTCGACGCCGAGGCCGAGGACGCCGTGACGATCCTCGTCGCCCACGCCACGGTGAACGGCGCGGTGGTGCGCGGGCGCGAGCACGGCCGCGGCGAGCGCGAGCTGCATATGGGCGACACCTACACCATCGACCCCGCGGGACTGCCGCCCGGCGCGCAGTACCTCGCGATGGGGCACATCCACGACCCGCAGCGCGTCCCGGGCGCGCCCGGCCCCGCCGAGTACGCCGGTTCGCTGCTGCCGCTCGACTTCGGCGAGGCCGGCGAGCAGAAGCGCGTCGTGATCGTCGACGTCGAGCCGCGCGTCGCCGCGCGCGTGACCTCGGTGCCGCTCGTCGCGCCGACGCGCATCCCGCTCGTGCGCGCCGAGGGCACCTGGGACGAGCTGCTCGCCCGGCGCGAGGAGCTGGCGGACGCGTACCTCGACCTCTCGGTGACGACGACGGGGCCTGATCCCGCGCTCGCCTCACTCGCCGCGGAGACGTTCCCGCGCCTCGTGCGCGTGCGCGCGGACCACCCCCGGGCGACGGAGCGCGCCGCCGGGCGTGCGGGCCGGTCGTGGGACGAGCTGTACGGCGAGTACCACGAGCGCGAGCACGGCGAGCCGCCGAGCGACGCCGTCCGCGCCGCGTTCAGCGCGCTGCACGAAGAGGTCGTCGATGCGACCGCTTGACCTGACGATCAACGGCTTCCGCTCGTACGCCACGGAGACGCGCTTCGACTGGCGCGACCGCCACCTCGTCGGGATCGTCGGGCCGATCGGCAGCGGGAAGTCGAGCATCCTCGACGCGATCGCGTTCGCGCTGTACGGCAAGACGCCGACGTTCGCGGGGAACACGAGCGCGCTGATCAACCAGCGGCAGGCGCTCGCGCAGGTGCAGCTGACGTTCCGCGTCGAGGGGCAGACGTGGCAGGTGGTGCGCGCGATCAAGCGCGTCGGGCAGGGCAACCACGTCCTGTACCCCTTCGACGAGACGACCGGCGAGGCCGACCGAGGCGCCGGGGTCAGCGGCCAGAAGGCGGTGACGGACCGCATCGAGCAACTGCTGGGCCTCGACTTCGCGGCGTTCCAGCGGTCGGTGCTGCTGGCGCAGAACCGCTTCGCCGAATTCCTGAACGCCACGCCCACCGACCGCGACAAGGTGCTGCAGGGCGTCTTCAACCTCGATCGCGTGACGGCGATGCAGGACGTCGCGAAGGAGCGCGTGCAGGACGCGAACGCCGAGGCGAAGGCGATCGAGGGCCGCGTCGCGGACGCCCTCGCCGCGCGCGCTCGGGTCGGCGAGCGGCGCACCGAGCGCGACACGCACGCGCGGCGCCACGCGGCGCTCGAGGCGCTCCGCCCGGCGATCGAGGAGCACACGCAGTCCGAGCGCGACGCACGCGAGCAGGTGATCGCCGCGCAGCAGCGGATCGCAGAGCTCGACGCGTTGCGTGCGGGGCTGCCGGCGCCTGCGGCGAGCGACCGCACCATCGACGGCCTCGACACGCTCGCCGGAGAGGTCGCCTCGACACGACAGGCCCGCGAGCAGGCCGAGGCCGCCGAGGCGGGCGCACGCACGACGCGCGAGCGCGCGCTGGCCGACGGCGGCGGTCCGGAGCGCCTCGAAGCCGCCGCAGCGGCGCTGCAGGCGCAGACCCACGCGCGCCAGACGCACGAGGAACGCGCGACCCGCCGCGAGGCCGCCCGAGCCGCCCTCGACGCCGCGCAGGCGGCGACGAAGGACGCACAGGCCGCCGCGAAGCAGACGACCGCCGAGGCGAAGCACGCCGAGCAGGCGCTGACCGCCGCCGAGGCTGCCGTCGCCGCCGCGGATGGCGCGCTGCACGACGCGGAGCGCCTCGACTTCGCGATCACGCTCCGCGAGGGGATCACGGCGGGCGATCCGTGCCCCGTCTGCGGACGCAAGATCGCGAAGATGCCCCCCGGCGAGGCCTCGCCCGACCTCGACCGCGCGCACGCGGCCCGCGCGACCGCGCAGACCGCGCTCCAGGCGGCCGACAGCGTCGCGAAGGGCGCGCGCGAGGCCGCCACGCGCGCCGCCGCAACCACCGCGAACGCCACGACGCAAGTCGAGGCGGCGACCGCCGCGCTCGCTGCCGAGGACGCCGCACTCGCCCTCGCCGCCGCCGCGCTGACCTCGTGCGACGCGCAGGTGCGCGATCTGCTCGGCGCGGGCGACGCGGCGAAACGCCTCGCGACGCTCCGCAGCGCGCTGACGGCGGCGGACGCGGCGTGGCAGGCGGCCTCGAAGGCTGCGCTCGCGGCACGCGAGGCGGAGGCCGCCGCGACCGCGACCTACGAGGGCGGACGCAGCGCGCTGACCTCGCTCCGCACGCGGCTCGCGGTCGTCGCGGCCACGCTGGGCGTCGAGGTCGCGGAGGACGAGTCCCCGAAGGCCGTGCGCGCGCTCCTCGAGGGTGTTCGCAAGGGGTGGGGCGCTGCGCACGCCGCCGCGACGGAGACGGCGCGTGTCGCCACCATCGCCGCCGACGCCGCCGCGGGTCGCCGCGCCGCCGCCCTGACCTCGGCGGGGGTACCGGAGGGCACGTCGTTCGAGGACGCCGCCGGCGAGGTGAAGCAGCGCGTCGCCGTGCTCGACGCGCTGATCGCGGAGGACGAGCGCCGCATCCTCGACGCCGCGGACGCCGAGGCGCACGCCGCCGCGATCGAGGCACGCCGCGCCGTGTACGCGCGGCTGGCGGTGGACCTGCAACCGCGGAACTTCCTCAACTACCTGCTGGAGGACGAGCGCACCTCGCTTGGCGAGATCGGCAGCGAGTGGTTCGAGCGGCTCTCGCGCGGGCGCTATCGCTTCGCCGACGACGGCTCGTTCGACGTGATCGACCTCACCGCTGCGGAGCGCCCTCGACGCAGCGCCACGCTCTCGGGCGGCGAGAGCTTCCTCGCGTCGCTATCACTCGCGCTGGCGCTCGCGGACATGGTGACGCAGGGCGGCGGGCGCCTCGACGCGTTCTTCCTCGACGAGGGCTTCGGCAGCCTCGACGAGGAGCACCTCGACCTGGCGATGGAGGGCATCGAGCGCCTCGTGACGGACGCCGGCGACCGGCTGGTCGTCATCGTGAGCCACGTCCCGGCGCTCCGCGAGCGCATCGAGGACCTCGTGGTCCTCGACCGTGACGCGGCCAGCGGCAACACGGTGGTCCGCAGCGGCGCCTCCGGCGAGCGGGTGCCCGAGGGCCGCTTGATCGTGCGATCCTGAGCCCGGACAGTCACTATGGCGCCAGGCGGCGCAGAACCCGCGCGGGTCTCCCGCGCTCAAGGCGGAGGAGCCACGGATGTTGAGCGCGTACACGATCCTCAAGTTCATCCACATCGCTGCCGCGATCGGCTGGATCGGCGGCGGGATCATGCTCCTCATGCTGATCCAGCAGGCGCGAAACAGCGGCAACGCCACCGAGATGGCGAACCTGCTCGGACGGAGCGAGGCGCTCGGCAAGAAGTTCTTCGCGCCGATGTCCGTGGTCGTGCTGCTCGCCGGCATCGGCATGGCGATCATCGGCGGCCTGTTCGCCGCGCCGTGGGTGAGCTTCGGGTTCCTCGGCATCTTCGTGAGCGCCGGCCTCGGCATGGGCTACCTCACTCCGAAGGGCGGGCAGCTGAAGGCGCTCGTCGAGCAGCACGGGCTGAACCACCCCGAGGTGAAGCGGCTCGGCGACCAGATGATGCTGGTGTCCCGCATCGACACGGTGATCCTGATGCTGGTCGTCGCGGCGATGGTGCTGAAGCCGGGCTACTAGGCCCCGTACACTGTCCGCATGACACGACCACTGCCGTTCAACGTGGCCGCCGCGTGGCGTCGAGGCGCACTGGTGCTCGTCGCGCTGGTCGCGCTCCTCGGTGTGCCGGGGACGTCGCACGCCGCCTCGACCAGTGTCGCGGGCACCGTCGGCGGGCTGGAGCTGTGCCCGCAGTTCGTGTGCGGCGCGGCGATCTTCGTCGGCGCGTTCGAGGGCGCGGTGGACGGCGCGGACGAGACGGGCGGCTGGTGGGTCGCGGTGCGGCACAACGAGCTGCCCGGGCCGGGTGAGAGCGCCCTGATCACGGACGGCACGTGGGGGATGACGCTTGACGGGCGCACGGTGCGCGGCGGCGTTGTGACCTCCGGCACGATCACGAACATCGGCAACGACGCGTTCGTCGTCGTGCCGCGACTCGCGATCCGCTCGGGCGGCGCGGGGTCGCTGTCGCTCTCGATCCTCCTCGACCACGCGCCGTTCCCGCCGCGCGTGCGCGGCAGCGTCGCCACGATCGCCGACTAGCCGGCGCGCGGCGTACGAGGATCCGATGAAGATCGTCACGTGGAACGTGAACTCGGTGAAGGCGCGCATCCCGCGCGTGCTGGAGTTCCTGCACACGCACCGCCCGGACATCGTCTGCCTGCAGGAGACGAAGACGACCGCGGACACCTTCCCGCGCGGCGCGTTCATGGAGGCGGGCTACACCGCCGTCGACCACAGCGCGGGGCAGTGGGCGGGCGTCGCGATCCTCGCGCCGCACGGCACCGCGATCACGGACGTCGAGCTCGGCCTCCCCGGCGCCCCGCTCGCCGAGGAAGCACGCTGGATCGAGGCGACGATCGGCGGGATCCGCGTCGTGAGCGTGTACGTGATCAACGGCCGGACGCTGGACGACCCGATGTTCGCCGCGAAGCTGACGTTCCTCGAGGCGATGGCCGCGCGCGTCCGCGCCCTCGAGGGACAGCCGCTGGTGGTCGCCGGCGACTTCAACATCGCGCCCGCCGACATCGACGTGTACAGCCCGGCCGCGTTCGCGCACTCGACGCACGTCACGCCGGACGAGCGCGGCCGGCTGCACGCGATCCTCGAGGCCGGCGTCGTCGACGCCTATCGCCACCTCGACCCGGAGGGCGTGCACTACACGTGGTGGGACTACCGCGGCGGTGACTTCCACCGCGGGCTGGGGCTGCGCATCGACCTCGCGCTGCTGTCGCCGGACCTCGCGGCGGCGCTGAAGACGTGCGGCATCGACCGCGACTTCCGCAAGGGACCGAAGCCCTCCGACCACGCCCCGCTGATCCTCGACATCGACCGTTAGATGCGGCGCGGGTAACAACGTCATCACAACCGGCGCGCACACGCGGTCGGCGCGCGTGCGCTCCCCGCGCGTGGTGCCTACGATCGCTGCTGCGCGCTCCGCGAATGCAAAGAGGCTGCCCCTGTCCGTCACCCGTCCGTCCGAGGTGCCCCCGGCCGATCAACGGCATGTCGAGCGCATCGACAAGTTCGATGCGCTGCGCGGGATCGCGATCCTGTTCGTGATGTACCTGCACGCGTACTTCGATCCGTGGGCGAACGTGCCGCACAACGACGTGCTGTTCCTGCGCGCGTCGTTGCTCGTCGCGAACTCGGCCGTGCCGGTGTTCCTGTTCATGTCCGGGTTCCTGAGCACGCGCGACCGCAGCACCAGCTTCTCGATGCTGATCCAGTCGAGGCTCCGGCGCGTCGCGGTGCCGCTGGCGTTCTGGATGATCCTCGCGCTGCTGTTCGAGATCTGGCTGCGCGGCGAGCTGACGCCGGAGATGATGCGCTCGTTCGCGCTCTTCGACATCGCGGGGCAGTACTACTACGTGCTGGTGCTGCTCCTGCTCACCGCCGCCTGCTATCCGCTCCGCCACGTCGATGACCGCCGACTGCGCTGGATCGTGGTCGCGGCGTTCCTCGTGAACCTCGCGACGATCGCGTGGTACCAGGCGAACCCGCTCACCGGCTTCTGGTGGTCGATGGCGTACCGCAACCCGATGGTCTGGGTGTTCGCGTTCACGTTCGGGCTGTACCTGGGCCGCACGAGGGGCAACGTGCGCTTCGATGGCCGCACGATCCTCGTCGTCACCGGCGCGATGATCGCGTTCGCCGTCGCGTACATGCTGATCGGTGAGCGCGCCGGCTACCCGAACTCGTACTTCGGTGTGACGGTCTTCCTGTTCGCGGCATGCGGGTTCGTGGTCTACCCCGCCGCCCTGCGCGCCATCGATCGGACGAGGATCGGGCACGTGCTGCTCGCGCCGTTCGTCTCCCTCGCGCCGTACGCGTTCGGGATCTACCTCGTGCACAAGCCGTACTTCGTGGGGTACTTCTCGGACCGCTGGGTGTCCGACTCGTTCGTCGCGAACGACTACCTGAGGCTCGTCGGATCGCTGTTCCTGGTCGGCGGCGCGCTCTCGATCGCGTTCGTCGTGCTGATGAACGAGTTCTTCCCGAAGTTCGCCGCGATCATGCTCGGCGTCGACCGGCCTCGATCGATCGCCGTGCCTCGCGTCCGCCCGCGGCGCTAGGCCGCTACTCGTTCCGCAGCGCGACGATCGGGTCGATCGCGGTGGCGCGGAACGCGGGGTACGAGCCGCTCGCCAGCCCGACGCCGGCGGCGACGGCGAACGCGACGATGATGCTCCACGGCTGGATCAGCGTCGTCATCGCCTGTCCCGCCACCTGCCGCCCGTTGAGCCCCATCGCGATGCCCACGCCGAGCCCGATGCCGAGTAGCCCGCCGCCGATGCTCAGCGCGAGCGCCTCCGTCACGAACTGCATGACGATGTCGCGGCTCTGCGCGCCAACGGCGCGCCGGATGCCGATCTCGCGCGTCCGCTCCGTGACCGACACCAGCATGATGTTCATCACGCCGATGCCCCCCACGAGCAGCGAGATGCCCGCGACGCTGCCGAGGAGGATCGACAGCGTGGCGCTGACCTCGGACGCCGCGCCGAGGAGATCGTTCTGGCTCTGCACGACGAAGTCGGGCGTCGCGACGGCGTGCCGCGAGACGAGCAGGTTGGTGATATCGGCCTTCACGGCCTCCTGGTCGGCCTTCGGCGTCGTCTGGATGCTGATCTGCGACACCGAGATCTCGCCCGACGCGTTGCGGGTGAACGGCAGGCGGCTCTGCATCGTCGTCACCGGCACGAACGCCTGCAGGTCCTGGTCGGTCACGCCGCCTCGAGGCGCCATGACGCCGATGACGCGGAAGTTGAAGCCCAGCGGGCCGCCGATCGCGAGGCGCACCTGCTGGCCCAGCGCGTCGCCGTTCGGGAACAGCGTCGTCGCGAGCGTGGAGCCGAGGACGACGGACAGCGCGCGCCGTTCGACGTCCGAGTCCGTGATGAAGTCGCCCTCCGCGACCGGCGAGGAGCGCACGGTCACGTAGTCCGGCGTCGTGCCGATGATCGGGCCTCGACTGTTGTTGGAGCCGGCGATCAGCTGTGCGTTGAACGAGATCTGCGGCGCGATGCCGATGACCCCGGGGATCGAGGCGGCCACCAGCGCGTCGGAGTCGGACTTCGTGAGCGACACGGCCTGCGCGCGCGCGCCCGTGGTGCGGTCGTTCGACTGCCCCGGCTGCACGAACATGAGGTCGGTGCCGAGACCGCGGATCTTCGACGCGACGCCCACCTGCGCGCCCTGTCCGACCGCGATCAGCACGATGACCGACATCACGCCGATGACGAGGCCGAGCGTCGTGAGGATGCTCCGCAGCCGGTTGCCGAGGATCGCGCGGATCGCGATCGTGAAGGCGTCCGTGATCTTCATGAGACCGCTCCGCCCTGGCCCGTCGGAAGAGGGCCGGTCTGCAGGCCCGCGGGGTTCGCGTCCTCCACGATGCGGCCGTCCACCATGCGCACGACGCGGTCCGTCAGCGCGGCGATGTCCGGCTCGTGCGTCACGATGATCACCGTGATGCCCTGCACCTCGACCAGCTCGCGGAAGAGCGCCATCACCTCGGCGCTGGTCGCGGTGTCCAGGGCGCCGGTCGGCTCGTCGGCAAGCATGACGCGCGGCTCGACGACGATCGACCGCGCGATCGCGACGCGCTGCTGCTGCCCGCCCGAGAGCTGCGTGGGGCCGCGCTTGTGGAACGACGCGTTCAGCCCGACTCGATCGAGGGCCGCCGCGGCGCGCTTCCGCCGGTCCTTCGCGCCCTGGTAGACGAGGGGCAGCTCGACCTGCTCGATTGCGCTGAGGCGCGGGATCAGGTTGTACGACTGGAACACGAAGCCGAACTCGCGCCCGCGCAGCCGCGCACGCGCGTCGGCGTCCAGGTTGCTGACGTCGTTGCCCTCGAGGAGGTACTTCCCGCCGGACGGCCGGTCGAGCAGGCCGAGGATGTTCATCATCGTGCTCTTGCCGGAGCCCGACTGGCCCATGATCGCGACGAACTCACCGCGCTCGATGCGCAGGTCGGTGCCGCGCAGCGCGTGCACGGGGCCGGCACCGGTGACGTAGGTCTTGGCGACCTGACGCAGTTCGATCACCGGATGCCTCCGACGCCGCCGCCGCCACCGCCCGGTGCGCCCGCCGGCGCCTTGCCGGGGGCCGCAGCCGTCGGCGTCGCCGTCCCGATCGCGCCGAGGACCACCGTGTCGCCCTCGACGAGGCCGTTCACGATCGCCGTGTTCGTGCCGTCGGAGCCACCGGTCTGTACTGGCTTCTGCACCGGCTGGCCGCCCGCCTCGGCGGGGGTGTAGACGAAGGACTGGTTGCCCTGGCGACGCACCGCGCCGGTGGGGACGAGCAGCTGGTTCTCCACGACGCTGACGAGGAGCGTCACCGACGCGTTCATGCCGGGCGTCGGCAGCGGCGGGTTGAGCAGCGCCTGGATGCCGGCACCCCCGCCCGCGCCTCGAGCGCCCGTGCCGCCGCTCGCTCCCGTGGCACCGGACGCACCCGCGGCCCCAGTCGCGCCGCTCGGCCCGCCTGCGCCCGTGGCACCGCTCGCACCTCGCGCGCCACTGCCGCCGGCGGCGCCGGTCGCGCCCGAGGCGCCACTCGCGCCGGCAGCGCCGGTACCCGGTCCACGCTGCCCGCCAGCGCCGGTCGCGCCGGTCGCACCGCTGGCGCCGGCCGGGCGGCCCTGCCCGCCCCCGGTGCCGAGGAGTGCGCCAAACTGCGCGCCCGACGCGCCACTGGTGAGCGCCGACGCGAGCGAGGGCAGCTGGTCACGGATGTCGTTGAGCGCGTTGCCTCGCAGGATCGCGGCCTGCACGGGGTACGTGACGACGCCCTGCGTGACGGTGGGCACGCTGCTGACGCCGATGATCTTCACGACGTAGGCGTTGCGCGGCAGCGAGTCGAAGCGCGCGAGGCCGAGCATGCCCGCCTTCACGTTCACGAGGTCCGCTTCGGCGATCGTGAGGTCCAGCCGGATCGCGTCGGGGTTCGCGAGCACCACCGCGGCCGTGCCGCCGCCGATGCGCTGCCCGACGATCGCGGCGACCGATCCGATCTTCCCGGCGAACGGCGCGGTGATCGTGGAGTCGTCCAGCGCGTCCTGCGCCTGGTCGCGCGCGATCTCCGCGCTGCGGACGGTCTGCTGCTGCAACCCGACGTCGACGGCGCTCGGCTGCGTCAGCACCGCCGCCTTCGCCAGCGTGGCGTCGTAGGCCGCCTGTGCGTTCTGGAGCGCGGCCGAGGCGACGCGACGCTCGTCGGCGGTCGGCGGCTCGTTGAGCGCATCGAGCTTCGTCCGCGCGACAACCACCGCGAGCGCGGCGGTCTCGCGCCCGGCGAGCGCGTTCACATACGAGGAGTTCGCGGAGATCAGCGGCGTGACCGCGGAGATCAGGTTCTGCGACGGCACCGAGGCACCTCGTGCGATCGAGGCCTGCAAGATCGCGATCAGGTCCGGTGAGATCGGCAGCTTGTCCGGCGTGCAGACGCCGACCGTCGTCTCCAGCGACAGGCTGCAGTAGTTGTTCTGCGCCTGCTGGAGACTCGCGCGGCTGTTGTCGACGCTGTTCTGCGCGGACTGCACACCGACCTGCGCCGAGGCCAATGCGCTCTGCGCAGACGTGAGGTCACTCGCCGTCGGCGGCTGATCGAGGTTGGCGACCGCGGCCTGTGCCGACTCGAGCTGGGTGCGCGCGCTGACCAGCGACTGCTGCGTGCTGGCACGATCGACGGCGCTCGGGTTCAGCAGCAGGTCGAGCCGCAGCTGCGCCTGCACCACGTTCGACTGCGCGGTCTCCAGCTTGCGGCGGGCGTCGCGCGCGTCCACGCGCACCAGCGGCTGCCCGGCCGTGACGGTGTCGCCCAGCCGCACGAGGACCTCGGTCACCATGCCGCCGGCGGAGAACGTGAGGGGGGTGGACTGCTCGGAGGCGGCGGTGCCGGAGGCGTTCAGCGTCGTGGAGAGCGAGCCGACGGTGACCTTCACCTCTTGCGTCGTCGCGGGCGCGGCGGTCGTCTTTCGACCGGCGACGGCGTAGTACCCACCGCCGATGATCGCGCCAACGGCGACGACCCCGAGCAACAGCGGCCACCGGCGCCACAGGGGACGCCGACCGATCAGATCCGAGACATCCATGTCGGAATCGACCATTACCCACGCCTCCTGGGACGACGAGATGCTATCTGCCGGCCAGTAGGTGGGATTACTGCGCCACAAACATCATACGTTCGATATGGATGTCTGCACGATGACAACGAACGCGCGAGGCGGTTCGTTCATCGGTGCGAGGCGGCGCGGAGGATTGCCCGGGGTGCGGGCGCTAGAACTGGGCGAGGAGCGTCGCGAACCACATCGCCGCGCCGTTGGCCAGCCAGAGGATCGAGGCGTAGCGGAGCGCCCGGTTGGAGGTCGCGGCGAGGCCGCGCTCGACGGGCTCGAGGCGACGCAGGCCGTTCGCCCATGCGCGCCCCAGCAGCGCCTCGGTCCCCGCGACGACGAGCGTGATGCCGAACAGCGGGACGGCGAGCGCCGCCGCCACGGCGAGGATGACGAGGTAGGTCGCCCAGGGATACGCGTGCCCCGCAGCCGCCAGCACGAACAGCCCGCTCACGAAGAACGTGCTGCCGACGATGCCGAGCGTCGGCGTGGACCAGCGCGGGAGCCTCGGCCCGGGTGCCTGCACCGTCTCGCGCTCCTGCATCGTTCGCTCCTGCCCGGATCATCGCACCGCGCGCGAGCCATGCGGCCCCTGCACACCGGGATCATCGGCAGCGCGTGCCGCGCCTCGCGTCCGCCGCGGCAGGGAAACCCCGCGCTCGGCGGGAGCAGAGGACGGAGTTCTTGCGCCCGCACGGCGCGCCGGGCGTAGGCTGCATGTGCCGGTCGAGGCTGGCGAGAGGACGGCGCAGGTGCCCGACGATCTGGCGAACGTGCGCCCCCTGCCCGCCGAGGCTGTCCTCGAACAGTCGCCGGACGCGGTGATCGTCGCGAACCTCGAGGGTGTCATCGTCACGTGGAATGCGGCGGCGACGCGCATCTTCGGTCACGACGCGGGCGCCGCGATCGGCCAGAGCCTCGACCTGATCATCCCGGAGCGGCTGCGCGAGGCGCACTGGCGCGGCTACGACCGCGCGCTCGCCGACGGGCGCACGAAGTACGAGGGCCAGTCGCTGCCGACGCGCTCGATCCGCGCGGACGGCACCACGATCTACGTGGAGCTGTCGTTCGGGATGATCGGGCAGGACGGCGCGATCGTCGCCGTGATCGCGACGGCGCGCGACATCACCGAGCGGTTCCAGCACGAGCGCGACGAGCGCGCCCGCGTGCGTGCGCTCGAGGAGCGTGTCGCGTCGATGGCTCCGACGGACGCGGACCAGCCCGGCGCCTCGGCGTAGGTCGAGAGGAGCGCGACTCGTGGCCCGAGGAGACAGCGCGACGACGGCGCCGGAGCGCGGCAGCGTGGAGCACGCCGGTGCGACGATCGAGTACGAGGTCGTGCGCTCCGCACGACGCCGGCGCACCCTCGAACTCTCGGTGGACGGGCACGGCGTCCACGTCGCCGCACCGATGCGCACGCCCCGTCGCGAGATCGAGGACTTCGTGCGCGGCCGCGCGCCGTGGATCGTGCGACACCGCCCGGCGACGATCCCCCCGCTGACCTACGCCACCGGCGAGACGATGCCGTTCGAGGGCCTCGCGCTGCCGTTGCTGGTGACCACCGGCGGGCGGCGCGTCGCGATCGAGCGCACGCTCTTCGACCTGCAGGTCGCGGTGCCCCACCGCTACGACGGCGACCGTCGCGCGCGCGCCATCGAGCTGGCGCTCGGCCGCTGGTACGTCGCCCGCGCGCAGGAGGCGATCGAGGCGAGCGTCGCGCGCTGGGTGGTGCACACGGGTCGCGCGCCTCGACAGGTGCTGGTGCGGAACCAGCGGCACCGCTGGGGCTCCTGCTCGCCGGACGGCACCCTGCGCTTCAACTGGCGGCTGATCATGCTGGAGCCTGCGCTGTTGGATTATGTCGTGGTGCACGAGCTATGCCACCTCGAGGAGGCGAACCACGGCCCGCGCTTCTGGGCCGCGGTCGCGGCGCTCATCCCGGACCACGCGCGGCGGCGTGCCCGCATCCGGGAGGCCGCCGCCCGCCTCCCGGCGCTCTGACGCCCGCCCGTCACGCGCTCGCGCGGCGCACGCCGAAGTAGAACCCCGTGACCGTCCCCGCCTCGAGCGCGAGCGCGCCGAGGAGCGCGAGCCCCGCCTCCAGCGACCCGTGCGCCAGGAGCATCAGCGCCCCGCCGAGGTGCCCCACGAGGAACGCCGCGATGATGCCCCCCCGCCAGCAGCCCTCGCACCGTCGAGGCGGCGCTCGTGTCGCCAGCCAGGTCGCCCATGCCCTCAGGTGCGCCCGTTCCCGTCATGCCCGTCGTCTGCTGTGCCATCGCTGTCCTGTCCTCGCCCGTCCATCGGACGACGACCCTAGCGCGTCGTGCCGCCGCCTCCGATCCCGGGATGGCAACGTGCGCGACCGTGACGGGGCCCGGGTGTGCGCTATCATCCGCGCCCACAGCGAGGGGGCTGCCATGACGACGCGAGACGACATTATCGAGGCGATCCGGACGATCGACGCCCGGATCGATCCCATCCGCGACCGGCTGATCGAGCGCGGCGACCACCGGTTGCTGGAGGGCGATTGGCGCATCCGCGATGCGCTCTCCCACCTTGCCGCGCGCAGCAACGGCGTCGACCGCGTGATCCAGCGCCTGCGCGCCGCGCAGGCCGGCACGCCCGTCGCGCCCATGCGGAACGTGGACGACATCAACGCCGGACAGGTCGAGGAGCGCCGGGACGCCAGCGTCGTGGAGCTGCTGGACGAGATCCGCGCCGGCCACCTCGCCGCGATCGAGGCGCTCAACCACGTGGACGACGCCACGCTCGCGACGCTGCTCGCGCAGGGCTTCCGCCCCGGCGACGCCCCGGTCTCGGACATGATCCTGCGCGGCGGCCCCGGCCACGACGGCAACCACCTGGAGCAGATCGAGGCGGCGCTCGCGTAGCCCTCGACATGCGCCGGACGGCGGGCTGAGACCGGCGGGCTATCGCCCGGCGGCGGCAGCAGGGACGATGAGTCTGCGCTCACGACGGGCGCGGAGGAGTCCCGTGGGCGAGGCTGCCGCACTGCTGTCCGCACTCTGCTGGGCCACCACCAGCGTCGCGCTCGCGCGCCTCGGCGCGACCTACAGCGGCGCGATGCTCAGCGGGCTGCGCTTCCTGATCGCCTCGCCGTTCGTGATCGCGCTGCTGGTGGTCACCGGCGGTGTCGCGGGGATCCTGAGCGGCTCGTGGGCGCCGATCCTGATCGTCGTGCTCAGCGCGGGCGTGAACTACGGCATCGGCGACACGCTGTACGTGGGCGCGCTGCCGCGCATCGGCCTGCAACGCATGGCGCCGACGACCACGGCGCTCTGGGTGGCGTTCAGCACGCTGGGCGGCGTGCTCATCCTCGGCGAGCCGGCCAGCGTGAACCTCGTGCTCGGCGCGGCACTGGTGATCGCCGGCACGTACCTGGTCGTCGCCGCGCGCATCGAGGACCTCCCGAACGCGTCACGCCCGCAGCGTCCGAGTCCGCTCGCCACCCTGCTCGTGATGCTCGCCGTCGCCGGTTCGTGGTCGGCCTCCACGCTGCTCATCGCCGGCGGTCGAGGCGACCTCGACGCCATCGCGGTGAGCGCGATCCGCATCCCCGCCGGCGGCGTGCTGATCGCGGCCGTCCTCCTGGTCACAACGCGCGGCGAGGTGCTGCACCGCCTCCCGCAGCCCCGCGACCTTCCGCTGGTGATCGCCGTGGGCATCCTGGGCACCGCCCTCGGCGGGCTGGCCTACATCTACGCCGTGGCCGAGGCGGGTGCGGCGCGTGCGGTGATCCTCAACTCCACGTCGCCGTTGATGGTGGTGCCGCTGGCGATCGCGTTCCTCGGCGAGCGTCCGACACGACGGGTGGCGCTGGGGACGGTGTGCTGCCTGGCCGGGACGCTGAGCGTCGTCGTGGCGGGCTGACCGAGGGGTTCCTCGGGCTAACCTTCACGTACCCGTCACACATCTCTCAATATCTGTTATGGTGACGACAGGCGGCCGGGCGGGGATACCCCGACGCCAGAGTCCAATCTAACCATGGGGGGGATATGGCGACGAAGACGCGCGTGATGGTCTGCGAGAAGCACCACTGGATGCTCCCGGCTCCCGGTGGACCGACCAGCGTAGGGACCTGCAAGCACTGCGGCGCCGAGAAGGAATTCTCCAACGCTGCCGCCCGGGGATGGGTCCCGCGTCCCGCCGCCAAGAAGAAGCCCACCCCCGCCGCCGAGTAGCCCACGGCTCCGGCCTTCCGTCACCGACAGCCGCCGCGAGGCGGCTGTTCTGCTTTCCCAGCACTCCGCGCATGCCTCGATCGGGCCTCCAGAAGGCGCCGCTGGCGCGGGGCGCGGTTCGCTGAGATCATGAATTGTGAGTTCACGGCGCCCTCGACCTTGAGTCGAACCTCCGGCATGGCCCGCGTCTCCCAACAATGACCCCAGTTCTCGCCTCCTCGGGCCCCTACGTCAGGATCGTGACCGCGTGACCTCCATCAGGAATGACCTCCGCAACGTCGCGATCATCGCGCACGTCGACCACGGCAAGACCACGCTCGTGGACGCCATGCTGCGCCAGTCCGGCACCTTCTCCGCCCACGAGGCGGTGATCGACCGGATCATGGACAACAACGACCTGGAGCGCGAAAAGGGCATCACGATCCTCGCGAAGAACGCCGCGGTGCGCCGGGGCGACGTGAAGATCAACATCGTCGACACCCCCGGCCACGCCGACTTCGGCGGCGAGGTCGAGCGCGGGCTGACGATGGTGGACGGCGTGCTGCTCCTCGTCGACGCGTCCGAGGGTCCCCTGCCGCAGACGCGCTTCGTGCTGCGCAAGGCGCTGTCGCTGAAGCTCCCGGTCATCCTCGTGGTGAACAAGATCGACCGCCCCGACGCACGCGTCAGCGAGGTCGTGGACGAGACGTACGAGCTGTTCCTGGAGCTCGAGGCCGACGACTCGCAGATCGAGTTCCCGATCGTCTACACGAACGCGAAGGCCGGCACCGCCACCCTCGACCCGAACGTGCCCGGCGTCGACCTCGACCCGCTGTTCGACACGATCATGACGCACATCCCGGCCCCCGTGTACACCGAGGGGCACCCGTTCCAGGCGCTGGTCACGAACCTCGACGCCTCCCCGTACCTCGGTCGCCTCGCGCTCTGCCGCGTGCACGAGGGCACGGTGAAGAAGGGCCAGACCGTCGCGTGGTGCCGCGTGGACGGCACGATCACGAACGCCAAGATCGTGGAGCTCTTCGTCACGGAGGCCCTCGAGCGGCGCAGCACGGAGACGGCCGGGCAGGGCGAGATCATCGCCATCGCCGGCATCCCGGAGATCACCATCGGCGAGACGCTCGCCGACATGAACGACCCGCGCCCGCTGCCCGTGATCAGCGTCGACGAGCCGAGCATGTCGATGACGATCGGCGTGAACTCCTCGCCGCTGGCGGGGCAGGACGGCGACAAGCTCACCGGCCGCCTGCTGAAGAGCCGCCTCGACCAGGAGATCCTCGGCAACGTCTCGATCAAGGTCGAGCCCGCGGACCGCCCCGACACCTACCAGGTGTTCGGCCGTGGCGAGCTGCAGCTCGCCGTCCTCGTCGAGACGTTCCGCCGCGAGGGCTTCGAGATGACCGTCGGCAAGCCCGAGGTCGTCACGCGCATGATCGACGGCAAGCTGCACGAGCCGACCGAGCGCCTGGTCGTGGACGTGCCGGATGAGCACATGGGCGCGGTGACGCGCCTGCTGGCGCCTCGACGCGGCCGGCTGCTGGGCACCACGATGCAGGGCGGCCGCGTCCGCCTGGAGTACGACGTCCCCGCGCGCGGGCTCATCGGCTTCCACACGGAGTTCCTCACTGAGACGCGCGGCACCGGCCTCATGCACCACGTGTTCGAGGGCTACGAGCCGTGGGCCGGCGAGTTGCGCACGCGGCAGTCCGGTTCGCTGGTCGCGGACCGTCCCGGTCCCGCGACGCCCTTCGCGATCGCGGCACTCCAGGAGCGCTCCGCGCTCTTCGTCTCCGGCGGCGACCCCGTCTACGAGGGCATGATCGTCGGCGAGAACTCGCGGTCCGATGACATGGTCGTGAACATCACGCGCGAGAAGAAGCTGACCAACATGCGCGCCGCATCCGCGGACACCACGGTGCGCGTCACGCCGCCTCGTCGCCTGTCGCTCGAGGAGTCGCTCGAGTTCATCCGCGAGGACGAATGCGTGGAAGTCACGCCGAAGAACGTGCGCATCCGCAAGCAGATCCTCGACAGCAACGAACGCGACAAGGCGTCCCGCCGGCCGAGGGCCGCTGCAAGCGTCTGATCGCGCGAATCGACGTGCGGCAGCGCGATTCGCGCGATGCCGCAAGAGGATTGCAACTCGCACGCGCAGGTGTGTGGACATTTTCAGCCCTACGACGGCGCAACTCGAACGTTAGGATTGATGTGATGGCGCTACAGCGTTGCGAGTTCTGCACCGCCCGCCCTCAACAGGAAGTAGCAGTGTCACGCTGGCACGAGGATCCTGACGAACGCGAGCGACTGACGCTCTGGGTGTGTCAAAAGCACCTGGTGCGCATGCAAAAAGCCGGGACCCGAGGTTGGGCGCACAACGGCGCCTTCTACAAGACCGGGTTCTGGTAGCGCGATTTCGTCCGATCCCTCGGCGGCCGGCACTGCACCAGCGCCACCACGAGGAGACGAATCGCCATGACACTCCCCTCCGAGGCCATGAATGGCACCGAGACCGCGCGCGAGCCGCGCCGGAACGAGGTGCTGCACCACGTGACCGCGCTCATCGGCGAGCACGGCATTGACGGCATGACGATGCGCCAGGTCGCGCACGCCACCGGGCTCAGCACCGGCACGATCAACTACCACTTCGGCAACAAGCGCGGTCTCGTGCTGGCGGCGCTTGCCTCCGCCGGCGAGGCGCCCGAGGGCGTCGTGCCGGGCGGCTCGCCGCTCGCGCGGCTGCGCCGGCTGCTCGCGAGCTTCGTCCTCGACGCGCCGGAGCGGCGTGCGTGGTGGCAGTTCTGGGTCGAGGTCGCCGCGCAGAGCGCGCGTGACGAGGAGCTGCGACGCCACGAGCGCGCGCGCCAGATGGCGCAGCGCCGTCACGTCGAGGAGCTGATCGAGGAAGGCATCCGCCGCGAGGAGATCCGCGCGGACGTCGAGGCGGCCAGTGCCGCCGAGCCGCTGCTCGCGCTGGCGACCGGCCTCGCGATCCAGCAGCTCACCGCGCCCGACGACGTGACAGTCCACCGTGCCTTCGACGCCCTGGAGGAGGCCGTGCGCGGCATCGCCACCAGCAGCGCGATCAGCGAGAGCGCCAGCGCATAGCGCGACACTCCGCCTCCGCCTCCCTCCCCCCTCGCGGGGAGGGTTGGGGTGGGGGGCGGCCTACTCAGGCATCGCCCCAGCCCGTCAGCCGCTGTACGACCACCCCGTGAAGGTGGACGTCAGCGGCTCACCGCTGTTCAGCACCTCCGCGTACAGCACGCGCGCCAGCACCAATACGTGATCGCCTGCCTCGACGAACTGGTCCGCCGCGCACTCCGCGTACGCCAACGCATCGTCGAGGATCGGGCAGCCCGAGGCGCGCTCGGACAGCTGGTAGTCGATGCCGGCGAGCTTGTCGTGTTGCTGCGCCGCGGCGTCGTCGCTGCGCCCGCGCACCTTCGACGCGTCGGCCGGCTGCACGAAGCCCCGCGCGAGCGCCATGCCGTTGCCCTCCTGCGAGAGCAGGTTCACCGTCAGCACCCCGCTGTCCCGCACGCGCGCCAGCGACGAGGAGTCGCGCTCGAACCCGATTGCCAGCAGGCGCGGGCTGAACGAGATCTGCATCACCCAGTCCGCGATCATCGCGTTCGGGCGACCGTCGCGCGTGGTGCCGATGACGTAGATGCCGTACGGGAACTCGTGCAGCGCCTCGCGGATGTCGTCGTCCTCGGTGCGCTGGATCTTGCCGCTCGTCACGGTGGCCTCCTCGAGGGGTGCGGGCTGTCCTCTCACCATACGACCGGACACGGCTACGATGCCCGCACCCAGTACTCCGGGGATAACGGCGTGTCGATGAGAAGAGCCTCGTATGTGCTCAGTCGCATGGTGACCAGATAATGGCATCCGGGATCGAGCGCGCAAAGGAAGCCCTCGGCGGCGCTGTGCCGCCGCCGTGGATCGTGCGCGCCGCGTTCCGTGCGCGTGCGGCGATCGGAGCGCTGCACGCTCGCATGGTGCCGGGCTTCAGTCTCGTCCTGGAGCGCACCTTCGGGATGGTCGACACGAAGGCGCTCTACTGCGCGGTGGACCTGCGTATCCCCGATCTGCTTGCCCGCGGGCCGCTGACCTCGACGCAGATCGCCGCGGCCAGCGGCGCGGACCCCGACGCCGTGGAGCGGCTGCTCCGCTTCCTCGTGATGCGCGGCTTCTTCAAGCACCGTCGAGGCGCGTACGCAAACAACGCTGCGACCGATCGGCTGCGCGAGGATCATCCGTACTCGTTCCGGGACTGGGTGCTGTTCTTCGGCTCGGAGTGGAACGCGCGCATCTGGAACGAGATGCCGTCGCGGGTGCGCACGGGCCGCCCGGCCGCCGAGACCGCCCTCGGCATGCCGTTCTTCCAGTACCTGAGCGAGGAGAACCCGGACGCCGGGCGCGCGTTCGCGGGAGCGATGGCGTCCGGCAGCCGCCTGCAGGGCATCCTGTTCGGCGAAACGATCGGCCTCGAGGATGTCCGGCACCTCTGCGACATCGGGGGCGGCAGCGGCTCGGTCCTCGCGCACCTGCTCGCGTTGCACCCGCAGATGCACGGCACCGTCCTCGACCTCCCGTCGCTCGAAGCCGACGCGCGCGTGGTGTTCGAGGACGCCGGCGTGGCGGAGCGGGCCACCTTCGTGGGCGGCGACTTCTTCGACGCCGTGCCGGGCGGCTGCGACCTCTACGTGCTGTTCGCGGTCGTGCACGACTGGGACGACGAGCGGTGCGCTCTCATCCTCTCGAACATCCGCCGCGTGATGGCGCCGGGCGGCCGCATCATGGTGATCGAGGCGGTCATCCCGCCGCATGACAGCGAGCATTTTCTGAAGACGACCGACATGCTGATGCTCGTGCTGGGCGACGGTGGCCGCGAGCGCACCGACTCGGAGTTCGCCGCGCTGTGGACGCGTGCCGGACTTCGCCTGGCCAACCGCACGATGCTTCCCTCGACGTTCGAGGTGTTCGAGCTCGTCCCGGCGGGCTAGGCGTCGCTCGCGCTCTGCCGAGGCACGCCCGACAGCGCGAACGCGGTGTCGACAAGGTCGGCGCTGCCCTCGATCTCGCTCTCGACGGTGAGGAACTCGGTGTCGTGGTGCACCAGCTTGTAGCGCGTGTTGCCAAGGTACTCGACGCGCTCGATGCGCTGGAGATCGGTCCACTCGACGTGGTGCAGCACCTTGCCGAGGTGCAGCGCGGACGCGCCGGTCCTCGTCAGCACGATCGCGGTGGCCGTGCCGCGCCACGTGAGCAGCACGACGGGGATCATGATCAGCGTGACGGCCCCGGCGAACAGCCCGAATCCCACGCCCTCCGCGCGGTCGAGGAGCAGCCCGACCGCGAGCGAGATCACCGAGACGATCAGCGGCAGCGCGAACGACGCGTTCTGCCACCACCGCGAGTCGTTCACGTACACGCGCTGCACGTCGCGCATCGCCTCGATCGCGGCGCGGTCGCGGGTGTGCGTGGCGGCGGTGGGCGTCGCGGCGGCCATCGCTACGCGTCGCGCAACCGCTCGCGCACCTCGGCGAGGCGCTCGATGCTCTGGATCGTGAGCCGCTGGTCGGGCACGAGGCTGCGCACGATGAGGTCCGTGAAGCCGAGGTCGGCGAGCGCCGTCGCCTGCCGCGCGACCGTCTCCGCCGACCCGTAGAGGATCGACGAGGGGTCGCCGCGGAAGTTCGCCAGCATCGGCTCCAGCACGCGTGCGGCCTCCTCGTCGGTGTCGGCGACGAAGACGTTCCGTCGCACCGCCACCGCGCTCGGCGTGCGTCCGTGCGCCTGCGCGCGCTCGTGGTAGTCGGCGGCCTGTGCGGCGATCTCGGCGAGGCCGTGGCTCGGATCGCCCAGCCACCCGTCGCCGACGCGCGCGGCGCGGTCGATCGACTTCGTGACGCTGCCGCCGATCCACACCTCGACGGGCTCGGGCGCGATCGGGGAGATCTGCGCGTCGGTGAACTTGAAGCGCCCGTCGGACGACACCTTCTCGCCCGCGAGCAAGCGGCGCACGATGTCGAGCGATTCCTCGAACATGGAGGGCCGGTACTTCGCGTTCACGCCCATCGCGGGGGACTGCGGGTCGTCGCGGCCGATCGCGCACTGGATGATGAAGCGCCCCTGGTGGATGGCGGCCAGCGTGCCGACCTGCTCCGCGACCAGCACGGGGTTCCACAGCGGCAGCAGGAACAGCACGCCCGCGGGCCGGTCGCCCCATTCCGCGAGCAGCCGCCCCATGATCGGCACGCCCTGGTAGTACGTCCCCGGCGCCGTCGAGTGATGGTCGCCCACGAACAGCGAATCGAGGTCGGCGCCGCGCGCGGCCGCCGCGCGCTCGATCATCCAGCGCGCGCCGTCGCGCGGGTTGTCGACGCGGTAGGCGCTGGTGAGCGAGATGCCGACGCGCATGGGGGCTCCTGTCCTCGAACGCCAGTCTAGCGCCGCGACGCCGCACGAGGCAGCGCGCCCGCCGTACACTCGAACCCTGCAAATCAGCGTCCGAGGAGCCCGCCGATGTGTCGATCCATCAAGCGCCTGCGCCCCACCGCCGGCAGCGACGAGCCGCACGCCACGTCCGAGGAGGTCGAGGCAGCCGCACGCCAGTTCGTGAAGAAGATCAGCGGCTTCCAGCGCCCCTCGCCCGCCAACACGGAGGCGTTCGAGGCTGCCGTGAACGAGATCGCGCACATCTCGACGCACCTGTTGGAGTCGCTGCAGATCGGCGCGCGCGCGAGGTAGCAGAGCCCTCACCCTGCCCTCTCCGATAAATGGGCGAGGGTTCTGAGCCTGCCCCCTCTCCCATTCATGGGAGAGGTTGGGTGAGGGCTTCCCCCTCGAACCTCCCGCTACAGCCCAATCTCGCGCAGGAACGGCTCCATCCCCGGCTCGCGGCCGAGGAAGTCGCGCAGCAGGTCCGCACCGTCACGCGTCCCGCCCGCCTCGAGGATCGTCTCGCGGTAGCGGCGACCGACGACCTCATCGCCGGCCCCTCCTTCCACGGCCCTGCCCTCGGCGAAGCGGGCGGCCATGTCGTCGCCGTAGACCTGCGACCACAGGTAGCCGTAGTAGCCCGCGTCGTAGCCGAACAGGTGGCCGAAGCCCGCCTGGAAGTGCGTGCCCTCGACGAACGGGAAGCCGGTGATCGCGTGCAGCTCGCGCGCGATCGCATCGGTGTCCTTCGTGCGCCCCTCGCCGTGGTACGCGAGGTCGAGGCGCGCGAAGAAGAGCTGCCGGAGGTAGTGCAGCCCGCTCGCGACGTGCTTCGCCGCGATCATCCGCGCGAGGAGGTCGGCGGGCAGCGGCGCGCCCGTGGTGACGTGGTGCGTGAACCCGGCGAGCACCTCGGCGTCCCACACCCAGTGCTGGAGCATCTGCGAGGGTGCCTCGACGAAGTCGCGCTGCACGCTGGTCCCGGCGAAGCGCGCGTACGGCGCGCGTGTCATGACCTGGTGCAGGATGTGGCCGAACTCGTGGAAGAGCGTGACCACCTCGGAGTGGCGGAGCAGGCTGGGCGTGCCGGGGCCGGGCTTCGTGAAGTTCGTGACCATCGCGGAGATGCCGGTCTCGTACGTGCCGTCCGGCAGTTCCCTCCCGGGACGCAGCGTGAACGCGGCAGCGTGGCCGTACTTGTCCGGGCGCGGGTGCAGGTCGAGGTAGAACGCGCCGAGGTGTGCGCCGATCGCGTCGTCCTCGACGTCGAACAGGCGGACGTCGGGGTGCCAGGCGCGCGGCTCCGGCACCTCGACGAAGCGCGCGCCGACGAGGCGCTGGTACACCGCGAACATCCCGTCGAGGGTGGCGTCCAGCGGGAAGTACTCGGCGACGGCGAACGAGTCCACCTCGTACCGCTCGCGCAGCACGCGCTGCTGGTAGTAGCGCCAGTCCCAGATCTCGAGACGCGCGTCGGGATCGCCGGTGTGCGTGCGCTTCGACGCGGTCAGCGCCGCGATGTCGAGGTCGGCCTTCGCGCGCACGCGCGCCTCGAGGTCGCGGAGGAACTCGACGGCGGTTTCCGGGGTCTGCGCCATGCGCGTCTCGATCGCGTAGTGCGCCCACGAGACGTAGCCGAGCGTCGTCGCGATCTCGTCGCGCGTCGCGATCGCCTCCTCCAGCAACGGGAGGTTCACCTCGGCGGCCTTGTTCTGGTTGAGGGTGAACAGCTCGCGGCGCAGGTCCTCGCGCTCCGCGAAGTCCATGAACGGGTACAGCTCCGGGTACGCCAGCGAGACGCGGTAGCGCGTCCCGCTGCCGGTGGCGTCGTCGAACTGTCGCTGCTGCAACCGCTCGATGTACGACGCGGGCAGGCCGACCAGGTCCTCGCGCTCCAGCCACAGCGCCTCGTCCGCCTCGTCGATGTTGCGGCGGAAGTCCACGCCGAGCGTGACGAGGCGCTCCTTCAGCGCCTGCACGCGCGCGCGCGCCGCGGCGCCCACGGCGAAGCCGTTGCGACGGAAGTCGCGCAACACGTGGTCGAGGTAGCGCCGCTCGATCGGACCGAGCGTGGCGACCTCGGGCTGCGCGGCGTAGTCGGTCAGCGCGGCGAAGAGGTCGTCGCGGAAGGCGATCGACGTCGTGTACGTCGCGATGCGCCGGTCGATCTCGTGCGCCTCGTCGCGGAGCGCGTCGTCGGGGGCGACGTTCGAGAGGAAGCCGTACCGCCCGCTCGCCAGCGCGAGCGTCGCGCGCACCTCGTCCAGCGGCAGCACGGTGTTCGCGAACGTCTGCTCGGCCGCCGGCACCGCGACGACCGTCTCGATGATCGCGGTCGCGCGCTCCTCGGCCGCCGCGACGGCCTCGCGGGCGGAGTCAGGCGTGACGGCGGTGTAGTCGAAGGGCGAGGTCATACGGCCCATGATGCCTGACGCGCGCGGCTAGGACCCAGCGAAGCCCCGGCTAGGAGACCGGGGCCGCGTCCGGCTCGTCGAGGGGAATCCACGTCTCGGCCCACCCGGCGAGCGCCTCGATGGCCGGCTCGAGGGCACGGCCCTTCTCCGTCAGGTGGTACTCGATGCGCACCGGCGTCTCCGGGTACACCTCGCGGACGACGAGGCCGGCCGCCTCGAGCTCGCGGAGGCGCTCGGAGAGCAGCCGGTCGCTGAGCCCCGGCACGATTGCGGCGAGGTCGGAGAAGCGCACGATCCCGGCGAGCATCGCCCGCAGGATCGCGCCGCTCCACCGCTTGCCCACCAGCTCCACGGCGAAGTGGAAACGTCCGCAGAACGCCTCCATCGCCGCGTGGCACTCCTCGGAGGCCGGGTCGACCGCGGTGGTCTGGGTACGGGTGCTCATGGTGTCCATGCTTCGATTCTACCAGTTCCTCTTACCGCATGTAAGTTACTTGACAATCGTAGCCTACTCATGGATAGTTTGTTACATACAGTAAGCGACGCATCACACGTAGGCGTGAGGTGCGGCACGGACAGGGAGACCCAGATGAGCCAGTGGAACCTCGACGCGACGCACCTCGACATCGGCTTCTCGGTGCGCCACATGATGGTGTCGAACGTGAAGGGCCGCTTCACCGACGCGCAGGCGCAGATCCGCATCGACGAGGATCACCCCGAGCGGTCCGAGGTCGTCGTGGAGATCGGGACTGCCTCGATCGACACGCGCGTCGCCGACCGCGATGCGCACCTGCGCTCGGCGGACTTCTTCGACTCGGAGCAGCACCCGCTGATGACGTTCCGCGGCACGCGCGTGGAGCGCACCGGCGCGAGCGAGTTCGCGATCACCGGCGACCTCACGATCCGCGAGGTGACGCACCCGGTGACGTTGCGCGGCATCCTCGACGGCCCGCTGACGGACCCGTATGGCAACCGCCGCGCGGGCGTCGAGCTGACAGGCGAGATCGACCGCGAGCAGTGGGGCCTCGGCTGGAACATGGCGCTCGAGGCGGGCGGCGTGGTGGTCGGCAAGCGCGTGAAGCTGGCGATCGACGCCGAGATCGTCGAGCAGGTCGAGGTGGTCGCCTAGCGGCGGCCACGCGCGCCACTCATCGCGTGATGGAGCGTCGAGGCTGCCCCCGCAAGGCCTCGACGCCCCATCCGCGGTGACGCGACTAGGTCGTGGGCAGCAGCTTGTACAGCGCGTCCTTCAGCACGTCGCGCGCCTTCTGCGGCTGCACCGGGCGCGCGTTCGGCTTGATGATCGCGTTGAACGCCTTCACCTGCGCGTCGGAGACGGTCGTCGTCTTCTGGATCAGCTGCCAGCGCACGCCCTCCGTGCACGGCGGCGTGGTGAGCGACCCGGCGTAGCGGTACATCGCCCGATCGGCCGGCAGCACCGCCGCAAGATCGAAGTTCGGGATCTGCTTCTTCTCCTCGGTGTTCGCGGGGAGCGCCGCCCACACCGGGGCGAGCGCCTCGTTCGCCGCGCCCAGCTCGTGCATCACCCCGACGACCGCCAGGTCGCCCTTCGCGCTCTTGTGCACGAAATGCGTCTCCATCGCGAAGCGCTTGCCGCCGATCGTGTGCTCCGACGGCGCGTGGAAGTGGAACTGCACGAGGTTGAACGGCACGCCGTCCACTTCGATCGCCCCGCCGTTCGTGACGTCGGCCTGGATCGTGTGGCCGTTGTTCATCGCGGTGAGCGCGGCCTTCGTCCACTTGATGTTCGTGCGCCCGCCGGTGCCCGGCTGCGTGCCGGCGATGTCGATCGGGGACTGCGTCGTGCCGGCGCGGCACACCGCGTTCGCAGGGTCGAGGTCGGCCCACTTGTCCGGCCCCTCGGCGCCCTCGTAGTCCCAGTGCGCGGCCTGCGGGGCGCCGCCGGCCTTCGCGGGCGCACCGTGCCCACCCGCCGCGGCGGGCGCCTCGGGCTTGCCGCCCTTCAGCGCGGCGAGGTCGCCACGGATCGCGGCGATATCCTCCTTCGTCGCGGCGCTCGCACCGCAGGCGGAGAGCACCGCCATCGCGCCCCCCGCGAGCAGCCACGTCGAGGATCGCCGCGCGAACAGCCGCCGGCTGAGGACGAGGGGTGTGCCGTTCGAGATGTGCTGGTCGGCCATCGGTCGCTCCCACGCGCGCGAGCCCGGCGTGCGCCGGGTACTGCCGTGAGCATCGGAAGCGTGCGAGGGCGTGAGTAGCGCGGGGGAACCCCGATCCTCGGCGGCGAGGCACGGCCGTCCCTCCGCCCTCATCCCCTCATCGGGAGGATCGGAATCCGACCCCCTCCCCCTTCACGGGGGAGGGCTGGGGTGGGGGCGCACCACGCCGCTCGAGGCCTCGAGGCCTCAAGGTCAGCGACGACGTGAGGCGAGATGTGAGCTAGCGCTGGATGCGGACGCCGGCCTCGGTCTCGAGGTCGACGGCGACGGCGGTCTCGCCGCGCAGCCAGTCGACGAGGTCGCGACCGGCCAGCTCGCGGCGCCAGCCGGAGAGCAGCGGGAGGTCGGGCTCCTGCGACTGGTCGCCGACCAGCCACCACGCGATGAGGTCGTCCATGTCGCGTCGCGTGGCGACGAAACGCGGTGCGATCTCGGCCTCGCGGCAGCGCGCCTGCACGATGCCGCTGAGGATCGCGGGCCACGCCTGCCCGAGGTTCGGCAGCCGCGGCGGCGAGGGATCGTCGGCGGGCGGGTCGTTCACACCGCGCTCGACGGCCTCGAGGATCGCGGCGCCGTAGCGCTGGATCGTGCCCTCGGCGAGCCCGCGGACGGCGCCGAGGTCGCTCGCGTTCTCCGGGGGCCGGCGCGCGAGCTCGAGCAGCGAGCGGTCGTTCATGATCCAGGATGGCGGGCGGTTCGCGCGCAGCGCCTCCTGCTCGCGCCACGCCGCGACGGCGCGCAGCGCGCCCAGCGGGCGGCGCTTCAGCGTGTTCCAGCCGCGCACGCGGCGGTACATCTCGTCGGGCGGGGTGCGCTCGGCCCACGTGTCGGCGAGGACGTCGCACTCCTCCTGCACCCAGCCGGCACGCCCGCGACCTTCGAGGTCCTGCGCGAGCCGCTGCCAGATCGCGGGGAGGTAGCGCACGTCGTCCAGCGCGTAGCGCAGCTGGTCCGCCGACAGCGGTCGGCGCGACCACTCGGTGTACTGCGCGCCCTTGTCCAGGTGCACGCCGGCGAGGCGCTCGACCATCGCGCCGTAGCCGATCTGCTCGCCCATGCCGAGGAACGCCGCGGCGATCTGCGTGTCGAAGACGCGCGTCGCGCGCACGCCGAACGCGGCGCCGATCAGCGCGAGGTCGGCCTGCGCGGAGTGGATGATGACCTCGATGTCGTCGCGCGCGACGAGGTCGATGACGGGGCGGGCGTCGACGTTGAGGGGGTCGATGGCGGCGACGTGGGGGGTGTCGTAGTCGTCACCCCAGCCGACCTGCACCAGCGACAGCTCGGCGACGTAGCGCCCCTCGGTCATGAACTCGAGGTCGAGCGCGAACCAGCCGTGCCGTTCGATCTCGGCGGCGATCGCGGCCACCTCGACGGCGTCCGTGACGGGGGTCGGCAGTTGCTGTTCGACGGTCACCACCGGGACGATAACACGCGCCGCTCGCACGAGCCCGCCCGCCTCGACCGCTGTGCCAGAATGGGGGCGACGAGGTGGCCCCGCAGACCGGAGACGACGATGACGAACGCTCCCACCGAGCAGCACGACACCGCGCAGCAGGACGCCGAGGTCCACCTGCACGAGGAGCGCACCGAGCCGCTCCGCCTGACCGTCGTCTCCGACTTCATCTGCCCGTGGTGCTACGTCGGCCTCACGGAGATCGAGCGGCTCTACCGGCACTGGGACATCGAGCTCGACTGGGCGCCCTACTTCCTCGACCCGTCGATCCCGCCGGAGGGGCGGGCGCGCGCGCCGCAGGCGCCCGATGCGCCGGAGACGCCCGTCGAGGCGCGCGGCAAGCGCCTCGGCCTCGACTTCCGGCGCGGGCGCACGTTCACGCCGCACACGATCCTCGCGCTCCAGGCGAGCGAGTTCGCGCGCGGGACGGGCACGACCGAGCAGATCCTCGACTACCACCGCGCGCTCTTCCGCGCCTACTTCACCGACCACGAGGACCTGATGGACGTCGACGTCCTCGTGCGCCACGCCGAGGCGTGCGGCCTCGACGGCGCCGAGCTACGCGCGGGGCTCGCGAACGGCACGTTCCTCGACGACACGAACGAGGCGATCGAGCACGCGTACGCGATCGGCGTGCAGGCGATCCCGACGTTCATCGTCGACGAGAAGTACGCGATCGTCGGCGCGCAGGAGTACGAGGCGCTCGAGCGCGTGATGGAGAACCTCCACGCGAACCGCCGCGCCATGCCCCTGCCGGACCCGCACGCGTAGGACGGGCGCACGCACCTCGACGAGGAGTGACGTCGAGGATCAGAGCGGGGCGGCCCACCCCTGCCCCTCCCGGCGCGGGAGGGGTGAGTTCTTTGAAGAACTTCGTCCTTCAAACATCCGAGCGGCGAGCAGCAGAACGCGTACGCGCCTACTCGATGCGCAGCCCATTCGCGAACATCTGACTCGGACTGGGAGCCCGATGAGGGTGCAACCCTCATCAACTCCAACCCCTTCCCGCGCCGGGAAGGGGCAGGGGATGGGCCGTCCTCGTCTGATCCTCGACATGACTCGCCTCGATGCGCGCGCGACTCCCGCCGCGGTCAGCCTCGACGCGGCATCAGCACGATCGCGGTACCGAGGACGGCGTCCTCGGCGCGCTCGTTGTGGATGCTGAGGTCGAGGTGCACCGCCCCCTCCGGCTGGTCCTCGTACTCGCCGTCGCCCTCGACATCGGTGACGAGGACGGCGCAGCGCAGCACGTCGTCGTGGAAGATCGGGCGGCGGTACGAGATGTCGACGTGCGCGATGCGGCCCAGTGTGCCGGTCCAGTCGCTGACGAGCCGCGTCACGATGTTGAACGTCATCTGGCTCGGCACCAGCGGCCGCTCCAGGCCGAACGTGCGCGAGCGTTCGAGATCCGTGATGCGGCCGTCGGCGTCGACGATCCCCGCCAGCGCGATGTACGCCAGCACGCGCTCGCGCGTCGGGTGCTGCGTCTGCTCGTAGCGCTGGCCGACCGCCACATCCTCGAAGAGCCGCTGCGCCTCGCGGAGATCGCGGCTCGCCAACGCGTCAGTCTCGTCGAGGCATGACGACGACGGCAGTGCCCAGCACCGGCTGCTCGCCGCGCTCGTTCTCCAACGACACGTCGAGCGAGACCGCGCCCTCCGGCGTGCCCTCGTAGTCGCCGTCGCCGTGGACGTCGATGACCAGCGCAATGCAGCGCAGGCGGTCGTCGTGCAGCACCGCGCGGCGGTACGAGACGGTGAGGCTCTGGATGCGGCCGAGCGGCCCCATCCAGTCGGCGACGAGCCGTTCCAGCATGATCACCGAGATCGGCCCGGGCACGATCGGACGGTCGAGGCCACCGGCACGCGCTGCCTCAAGGTCGAACACGCGCCGGTCGTCCGCGAACATGCCGGTGAGCTTCACCCAAGCCACGACCTGCGCGTGCGTCGGCTGCCACGGCACCTCGAAGCGATCGCCGACCGCGACGTCCTCGAAGGCGCGCTGCGCCGCGCGCGGGTCGCCGGCAAGGATCGCGCGGTCGCCGGTCATCGCCACTACCCGCGTCGAGGCATGGCGACGACGGCCGTGCCCTGCACCGGCTTCTCGCCGCGCTCGTTCTCCAGCGCGACGTCCAGGTGCACCTCGCCCTCGCCCGTGCCCTCGTAGTCGCCCTCGCCGTTGACGTCCGTGACCAGCGCGACGCAGCGCAGCAGGTCGTCGTGCAGCACGGAGCGCCGGTACGAGACGTCGATGCTGAGGACGCGGCCCATCGGGCCCATCCAGTCGGTCACGAGCCGCGTGAGCATGACGGCGGACATCGGCCCCGGCACGATCGGCTTCTCGAGGCCCGCCGCGCGTGCCTTCTCGAGGTCGGTGAAGCGCCCGTCCCCGGCGAGCGCGCCCGAGATGTTCACGAACGCCACGACCTGGGCGTGCGAGGGCTGCTGGGCCTGCTCGAACACGTCGCCGACGGAAACGTCCTCGAAGTAGCGCTGCGCCGCCAGCGGATCGGCCGTCATGCCGAGCCCCCGTCGTCCAGCGGCTTCGTCTCGCGCTGCACGCTGGTCGTCTCCACCGCCGCGACGTCCTCGCCGTGCTGGTTGGCGTAGCGCGTGCGGCGCTCCACGAAGACCATGCGCCCGCTCCGACCGGTCTTCTCGTACACCGCCTTCACCTGCGCGAAGCCCTCGATGAGGTCGCCGGGGCGCGCGGGCAGGTAGTACTCGAAGCGCTGGCCGGCCATCATGCCGTTGTTGCCGAACTTCACCTGCGGGTTCGGCGCCGGGCCCATGCGCACCGCCTGCGCGATGCCCGGGGGCGCGACGATGCCGCCGTACGGCCCCTGCGCGGCGAACGCCTCGTCGGTGTAGAGCGGGTTCTGCTCGTCGAGCGCCGCGCAGAAGCTCGCGATCAGCTCCCGCGTCACCTCGAACTCCCCGACCTTCACCTCGCGGCCGATGACGGTGCGGTCGTACTCCAGCGCGTCCCCGCCGAGGCTCCCCTGCCCGCTGCTGCTGGGCAGCGCGACCGGCGCGCCCGAGGGACGCGGGCGCCGCTCCGCGCCATCCTTCGTGTCCTCCAGGTACATCGGCTCGTAGCGCGCCTCGGGGTCGCGGAGCGCGGCGACGAGGTCGTCGGTCGTGCGGATCACGCGGTCGAAGCGCGTGAGGCAGCTGCCGAGCGCGCTGACGAAGTGCGCGTCGGAGCCGCCGACCGCCCGCAGCCCGCGCGCCTCGACGAGGTCGAACGCGCGGCCGTTCTCGTAGTCGTTGCTGCCGCCGTTCAGCGCCTCGACGACCGTCACGCCCTCGAGCGTGACGCCACGCTCGTCGACGTGCTCGACGCAGCCGATGCGCGGCCGCCCGCCGTGCGCGCCGACGGCGACGCCGCCGGTCTCCCATGCGACGCGGAACACCTCGTCGTACGGCAGCGAGACGGACGTCAGGTCGAACCGATCGAGGAACGCGGGCGTGACGCCGAACACCAGCACGTGCCCGATGTCCGTCTCCACCTCGACACCGCGTAGCACGACGGCGTCGTAGCGCGCCGCCAGCGCGGAGTAGTCGCGATCGAGGTCGAAGTGGCGGTGCTCCGTGACGACGAAGCCATCGAAGCGCATGCCGTGCGCGCGCCGCGCGGCGACCCACTTCAGGTAGCCCTCGACCGTGCCGCCGGCGTCATCCGAGCCGTCGGACGAGTGGACGTGCAGATCGAGGTAGGTGGCGTCGTCGGTCATCGGTGCTGCCTTCCGCGTGTCCCTCCCCGCGAACGTCGGGTGGGATGCGGGGAGTCTACTGCCCGAGCAGCCGCGCGCGCACGAGGTGGCGCTGCACCTTCCCGGACGCCGTGCGCGGCAGCGCCTCCGCGGCCACCTCGACGCGTCGAGGGCGCTTGTAGCCCGCGAGCCACTCGCGGAGGTGCGCCTCGAGTGCCGCCTCGTCGAGGGCCGCGCCCGCGCTCGGCACCACCACCGCGACGACGAGGGCGCCCCAGCGGTCGTCGGGGAGGCCCACGACCGCGCACTCCTCGACGCCTGGGAACGCCAGCACCGCCGACTCGACCTCGGCCGGGTACACGTTCTCCCCGCCCGTCACGATCAGGTCGTCGCGCCGGTCGGCGATCGCGAGGTAGCCCTCCTCGTCGAGCGTGCCGAGGTCGCCGGTATGCAGCCAGCCGTCGCGCAGCGCCTCGGCGGTCGCCTCCGGGCGGCCGAGGTAGCCCGCGAACACGGTGGCCCCCGCGACCAGGATCTCGCCGACCTCGCCCGCCTCGGCGGTCCGGCCGTCGACCTCGACGCGGACGGTCGTGCCGGGCAGCGGCAGCCCCGCCGAGCCGAGCTTGCGCAGCGCGTCCTCCGGCGCGAGCGTCGCGACCTGCGAGGTGGACTCGGTGAGCCCGTAGGTCTGGAGCACCGGCAGCCCGCGCCCCGCCGAGGCTTCAAGCAGCGTCCGCGGCGCCGGCCCGCCGCCGAGCAGCACCGCGCGCACGGTGTCGGGGTACGGCGCGTCGTCGAGCGCGAGCATGCGCTGGAGCATGTTCGCGACGACCGACAGCAGCGACACGCGCTCCTCGCGCAGCGCGTGCACCGCGCGCGCCTCGTCGAAGCGCTCGTGGATGACGGCGGTGGTGCCGTAGATCGCGCTGCGCAGCAGGATCGACAGCCCGCCGACGTGGAACAGCGGCAGGCACGCGAGCCAGCGGTCGCCCGCGCGCACGCCGAGGTTCGCCGCCGAGGCGACGGCGCTCCAGTAGAAGTTGCCGTGCGTGAGGATCGCGCCCTTCGGCCGCCCCGTCGTGCCCGAGGTGTAGATCAGGCTGTGCGGCCGCTCGGCGGGAATCGCCGCGGCCCCGGCGATCGAGGCACCCGCGCGCCATGCCGCATCGTCCGCGGCGATCAGCGTGACGCCCGCCTCGACCGCCGCAGCGCGCGCGAGCGTCTCGTGCTCTGCGTCCGCGACGAGGAAGCGCACGCCGGCATCGCGGAGCTGCCACGCGATCTCGGCCGCGGTGAGGCGCGCGTTGTGCGGCAGGCACATCGCCCCCGCGCGCGTGATCGCGTGGACGAAGACCGCGAAGTCGTTGCCGTTCGCGTGCAGCAGCCCGACGCGCTCGCCCTCGACGACGCCGAGCGCGACGAGGTGGCCCGCCGCGGTGCCCGCACGCTCATCCAGCGCGCGGTAGGTCAGGCGCTCGTCGCCGCACTCGACGGCGACCACGTCCGGGTGCGTCGAGGCGCGCCGCGCGACCCAGTCGCCAAGCTCGACGGCGAGCAGCGGCGTGGCGGACTTCGGCGCGGGCGGCGGACCGGGCGGCGGGGCGGGTGCGGAAACCATCGGTCCTCCCGGCGGCGGTGCGCTAGATGCGGGCCTCGCTCCAGTCGCCCTCCGCGACACGGTGCCACGCATCCTCGTCGGGCGCGATGCCGAGGCCCGGGCCTCCCGGCAGCGCGAGCATGCCATCCCGCGCGAGGAGCGTGTGCGTCACGAGGTCACCGTCGAGGTGCTCGCCGGTGCCGAGGCCGTGCGCGCGCGCCTCGCCGCTGTCGCCATCGAGCGCCGCCGCGAGGTGCAGCGCTGCTGCCGTGCCGATCGAGGAGTCGAACGTCGTCGTGACGATCGCGCCGATGCCGCGCGCCTCGGCGCGGCGGGCGATGGCGAGCGCGGGCCGCAGCCCGCCGAGGAACATCGGCTTCAGCACCACCAGGTCGCCCGCGCGCTCGTTCAGCACGCGCGCCAGCAGCGCCGGGTCGGTGACCGCCTCGTCGGCGGCGATCAGCGGGCCGCGCGGCTCGGCGGCGCTCTGCCACGCCAGCGCGGCGCGGTCGTGCGCCGCGCCCGGCGTGCCGTGCACCGCGGCGAGGCGCACGCGGGCGAGCGCCGCGACGTCGGCGGCGGTGACGGGCTGCTCGATCAGCTCGATGCCGAGCGGAGCGAGCGCGCGCACCGCCGCGAGCGCGGTCTCCTCGTCCCACGCGCCGTTCGCGTCGAGGCGGATCGTGGCGTCCGGGCAGGCCGCGCGCAGCGCCGTGACGCGCTCGACGTCCCGCGCGAGGTCGCCCGTACCGACCTTCGTCTTCAGCACCGTGTAGCCCTGCGCGGTCGCCTCGACGCCGAAGCGCGCGGTCGCCTCGGGCGTGCCGTCGCCGATCACGGCGTTCACGCGCACGCTCGCCGCCGGCGTCTCCGAGAGCAGCGCGGCGACCGTGCACCCCGCGCGCTGCGCCTCCAGGTCGAGCATCGCGACGTCGAGCGCGCACAGCAGCGCCATCACGCCAGGCGTCTGCGTATCGATCACGTCGAGCGGGTGCGGCAGCGTGCCGTCCTGCACGTACTGCGCCAGCAGCGCGAGGACGTCCTCGACGGTGCCGTAGCCGAGCGACGGGATGGGCGAGGCCTCGCCGACGCCGACACGCCCGTCCTCGTCGTGCAGCTCGAGGAGCACGCCACGCCGGTCGTCCATCGCACCGTGGGCGGCCTCGAAGCGGCGTCGCATCGGGAGACGGAACGGGCGCCAGCGGAGCCGCGCGCCCTCGAGGCCGCCGGCGGGATCGCCAGCGGGCGTCGTGGTCAGCTCGACAGCCCGATCGCGAGCAGCAGGCCAAAGATGAGGTGCAGACGCGCCATCGCGCGGAGCGCGGCGTTCAACGGCGGGCCCTCGGTGCGCCGCAGGACCGCCGCGACCGGCAGCACCGCCGCCGGCACGGAGAGCCACGACAGCAGCACCCAGATCGAGAAGTCGCCGAGGAACCACAGCGCCGCCGCCGCGACGTACGCGCCGACGACCGTCACCACGAGCTCCGTGCGCGCCAGCGACCGGCCGAGGTACACCGCGAGCGTGTACTTCCCCGCGACGCGGTCCGTGTCGATGTCGCGCACGTTGTTGACGACGAGGATCGCGGTGACCGTCAGCGCGACCGGCACCGAGGCGGCGAAGACGTCGCCGGTCACCGTCCCGGTCTGGACGTAGTACGTGCCGGCGACCGCGACGACGCCGAAGAAGATGAACACGAACACCTCGCCCAGCCCGCGGTAGCCGAAGGGCCACGGGCCGCCGGTGTATGTCACTGCCGCGAGCATCGAGGCCAGCCCGATCGCGACGATCGGCCACCCGCCGAGATACGTGAGGTACAGCCCCGCGACGGTCGCGAGCGCGAAGCAGACGACGACGCCGGTCGTCACCTGCCGCTCCGTGAGCAGCCCGCGCTGCGTCACGCGCACAGGACCGAGGCGGTCGTCCGTGTCCGCGCCTCGACGGAAGTCGGAGAGGTCGTTGGCGAGGTTCGCGCCGGCCTGCAACGCGAGCGCGCCGAGCAGCGCGGCGAGCGCGGCGAGCGGCGCGCGCACGCCGTGGTGCAGCGCAACGGCGGTGCCGACGGCGACCGGCACGACGGCGGCGGTCAGCGTCGGCGGGCGGATCGCCATCATCCAGACGGCGAAACGGCTCATCGATGGCTCGATCGGCGCGTCCGAGGCGCGCCGGGCGCTAGCCATGGAACGGGAGCCGCGGGAACTTCGTGAAGTCGGGCTGGCGCTTCTGCACGAAGGAGTCGCGGCCCTCCTTCGCCTCGTCGGTCGTGTAGTACAGCATCGTCAGGTCGCCGGCGAGCACCTGCAGGCCGGTGGCGCCATCGGTGTCGGCGAGGAACGCGTTCTTCAGGAAGCGGATCGCGGTCGGCGACTTCGCGAGGATCTCGTTCGCCCAGATCACGCCCTCGGCCTCGAGGTCGTCGAGCGGGACGACCTTGTTCACGAGGCCCATCGCGAACGCCTCGTCCGCGTCGTACTGGCGGCAGAGGTACCAGATCTCGCGGGCGCGCTTCGTCCCGACGAGGCGCGCGAGCATCGACACGCCGTACCCCGCGTCGAACGAGCCGACGCGCGGGCCGGTCTGCCCGAAGCGCGCGTTGTCGGCGGCGATCGTGATGTCGCAGATCACGTGCAGCACGTGGCCGCCGCCGATCGCGTAGCCCGCGACCAGCGCGATCACGGGCTTGGGCATCTCGCGGATGAAGCGCTGCAGCGGCAGCACGTTGAGGCGCGCGGCGCCCTCGGTGTCCACGTAGCCGGCGTGGCCGCGGATGCGCTGGTCGCCGCCGCTGCTGAACGCGCGCCCGCCCGCGCCGGTGAACAGCACCACACCGATCGAGTCGTCCTTTGCGGCGATCGCGAAGGCGTCGGCCAGCTCGTCGATCGTCAGCGGGCGGAAGGCGTTGTGCACCTCCGGGCGGTTGATCGTGATCTTCGCGATGCCGCCTGACCGCTCCGAGAGGATGTCGGTGTAGGTCTTCACGGTCTCCCAGCGGGTGTCGCTCATCGGTCCTCCTGGGCGCGCTCGATGCGCCCGCGCACGGTCGACAGGAACTCGCGGACGAGCGCGTGGAACGCGTCCGGCCGTTCGAGGTGGGCGGCATGCCCGGCGTCGTCGATCAGCTGCATCGTACTGTCCGGGATCGCCTGGGCCATCTCGGCGGCGATCGCGGCGAACTTCGTGTCGAGCGTACCGGCGGTCAGCAGCGTGGGCACGCCGATCGCGCCGAGGCGGTCGCCCACCCACGCCTGCGCCCCGGTGCCCATCCCCCGCAGCGACTGCGCGAGCCCGCGCGCGTCCTGTGCGAGGCGCCCGCGCCGCAGCGCCGCGCGCTGCTCGGCGGTGAGGGTGCGCTGCTGGCTGTCCCAGAGCGAGATCGACTGCCAGAAGTCGATGAACGGCTCGATGCCCTCGCGGTCGAGGCGGTCGGCCAGCGCCTCGTCGGCGGCGACGCGCTCGGCGCGCTCGGCGGAGGTGGCGAGGCCGGGCGACGCGCCCTCGAGGATCAGCGCGGAGACGACGTCGGGGCGCTGCACGGCGACCTGGAGCGCCGTGCGCCCGCCGAGCGAGTAGCCGAGCCACGCGGCGCGCTCGTACCCGAGCGCGTGTAGCAGCGCGGCGAGGTCCTCGACGACGCGGTGCATCGCGTAGCGGTCGTCGGGTGCGGCGATGCCGGTCTGGCCGTGCCCGATCAGGTCGATGGCGAACGTCGTGTAATCGGGCAGCGCCTCGGCGAGCGCGCGCCACGCTCGGCTGGAGCCGGTGAAGCCGTGCAGCAGCACGACGGGCGGGCCGCTGCCCGCGCGCTCGACGTGGATCGGCAGGCCGTCGACCTCGACGTCGAGGCCGGTCATGTCGAGGTTGGACGACACCACAGCGCTAGGCCCGCGCGGCCACGACGGCGTGACGCACTGCCTCGACACCGCGCGCCCAGACATGCTGGTGCAGCGCGACGTTGCGGTCGCGGTCCGTGCGCAGCTCGAGGACGTCGAGGCCCGGACGCAGCAGCGCGTCCCCGATCGCCGCGCTGGACGCGATGCCCGGCTCGAGCAACGTGTGCCGGCCGCCGTGCAGCGCCACCGCGTGCCGCAGGTCGAGGCCGTGCGGCGTGCCCCACCACGCGTCGAAGCGCGCCGGCATGCTCGTGCGCTGCGGGAGGAAGGAGAAGATGCCACCGCCGTCGTTGTTCACCAGCACGACGGTGAGGCTCAGGTCGTGCCGTCGGATCGGCCACAGGCCGTTCACGTCGTGCAGGAACGAGAGGTCGCCGATCATCAGCGCGACGGGCCCATCGGCGACTGCGGCGGCGCCCGCGGCGCCCGAGGTCACGCCGTCGATGCCGCTCGCCCCGCGCGTGCCGACGAGGCGCACGGCGCGGTCCATGTTCGGGAAGAACGAGTCGATGTCGCGCACGGGCATCGAGTTGCCGGCCACCAGCGTCGCGCCCTCCGGTAGCGCGCCGGCGAGATCGACGACGGCCTGTCCCTCAAACGGCTCGCCGAGGTTGGCGATCGCCTCGTCGAGCGCGGTGCGTGCGGCCGCGTTCGCGTCGCACCAGAGCGCGAGCCACTCCGCCCGCGCTGCCGAGCGCGCGTCGAGCGACTCGAGGAGCGCGGAGCAGAAGGCGCCGGGGTCGGCGGCGATGGCGATCGCGGCGCGCAGGTCGGGGTCGCGCCAGCCGCCGCCGGCGGCGACCGCCGGGTCGACCACGATGTGCGTCGCGTCGAGGCCCGCGAGCCACGTGTTCAGCGGCTTCGAGGTCGGGGCAGCGCCGAAGCGGATCGTGACCTCGGGCGTGGCGGGGCCGGTGAACGTCGGCTCGCGCACCAGCACGTCGGCGCGGTCGATCACCGCCGCCAGCGCGTGGTGACCGGCGCGCATCCCCGACAGCGGGTCCGCGATCACCGGCCAGCCGAGGACCGCCGCCAGCGATGCGATCGCCGCGGCGGGCAGCCCGCTCGACTCCGGGCCGCAGATGATCAGGCCGCGACGCGCCTCGACGGCGCGCGCGACCAGCGCGAGGTCGCCCGGCGTCGGACGAGCGGGCGCGGCCGGCGAGCGGTGCACCTCGGGCGTGCCGATCTCGAAGGGCAGCGTCTCCGACTCCGCGTCGACCAGCGGCTCGCGCAGCGGGACGTTCAGGTGCACCGGCCCGGCGGGCGCCTCGCACGCGGTGGCCGCGGCGCGCGCCCCGGCGGCGGCGGCGTAGCGCTCGAGGTCGCCGATCGCGGAGGCGTCGGCGACCGGCAGGTCGGCGGCCCACTTCACGTGGCCGGAGAAGATGCCGACCTGGTCCACGGTCTGCGACGCGCCGATGTCACGCGCCTCGGGCGGGCGGTCCGCGGTGATCAGGACGAGCGGCACGCGCGACAGGCGCGCCTCGACGGCGGCGGGGAGCAGGTTCGCGACGGCGGTGCCGGAGGTGCAGGTGACCGCGACGGGCTCGCCGGTCTGCCGCGCGATGCCGAGCGCGAAGTACCCCGCCGACCGCTCGTCGAGGTGCAGCCACACCTTGAACGGCGACCCGGGCGCGGTGGCGGCGATGGTGATCGGGGTGTTGCGGGAGCCCGGAGCGATCACGAAATGTCGCACCCCGTTGCGGTGGAGCGACTGGAGCAGCGCGTGCACGGTGCGATCGGCGGGCTGGGCCATTGCTTCCCATCTTATCGCCCCCCCGACTCGGCGTCCCTCGGCAGGTCTGGCGGTACGAGACTTCGAGGCGACGAGCGTCGCGGTGCTTACGAAGGGCGGCCCACCCCTGCCCCTCCCGGCGCGGGAGGGGTTGAGATTTGAAAGGGGCTCCGCCCCCTTCAAGCATCCCGAACAGGGGAGAAGGAGGTGCGGTGAGGGCTTCCGGCCCCCTCCCCCTTCACGGGGGAGGGCTGGGGTGGGGGCGCACCACGCCGCTCGCCGCCGCCGACGCCACAGCCAGCCCGGGGCTACGAGGTGCCTAGCGGAGCGCGTGTCCGGGAGGGGCGCACCACGCAGATCGACGCCCTCGACGAGCCTCGAGGCTACCCGCCGAGCGCCTCGCGGACGGGCCGGAACTTGAGCTGGACCTCGTCGAGCTCGGACTGCGGGACGGAGTCGCCCATGATGCCGTTGCCCGCGAACAGCCACGCGCGAGGTCCCCGCACCACCGCCGCGCGGAGGCCGACCGCGAACTCGCCGTCGCCCGCGCCGTCCATCCACCCCACCGGGCCGGCGTACCAGCCGCGGTCGAACGCCTCGTGGTGCGCGATGACCTCGCGGGCACGGTCGGCGGGCCAGCCGCAGACGGCCGGCGTGGGGTGCAGCCGCTGGACGAGGTCGAGGACGTCGACGCCCGGGCGCACGCGGCCGGAGATCTCCGTGGAGAGGTGCTGGATGTTGCGCAGGCGGCGCAGCTGCGGCTGGTTCGGCGCCAGCAGCTCGTCGGTCGCGGGCTCGAGACGCTCGCGGATCGCGCGGACCACCGTCTCGTGCTCGATGCGGTCCTTCGCGCTCTCCAGCAGCGCGGCGCCGAGGCGCTCGTCCTCCTCGGCGTCGCCGCCGCGCCGCGTCGACCCCGCGAGGCCGAGGGCGCGCACGCGGCCGTGCGTGAGCGACACTAGCAGCTCCGGGCTCGCGCCGAGGAAGGTCGCGTCACCGCTGGTCATGGTGAACAGGTGGCAGTCGGCGTAGTTCTCGCGCAGGCGGGCGAGCGCGGCGCCGATCGAGATCGGGGCGTCGGCGGCGACCTGCTGCGTCGTCGCCAGCACGGCCTTCTCGTACAGCCCGGCGCGCACCTCGGCGGCGATCGTGGCGACGCTCGCGAGCCAGCGCTCGCGGTCGACGGGCTGTTCAACGCGCAGCGGGCCGGTCGAGGTGGCCGCGGCGTCGAGGACGCCCGCGCGCTGCACGCGCTCGATGAGCGCGGCGACGTCCGATGCGGCTGCGCTCGGCGCGAGGATCATCGCGTTCGACTCGCCGGTGGCGAGGAAGAGCACGCGCGGTAGCACCAGCCACCCGGCGCCGAAGGCGTCCCACGGCGCGCCCGGCGCGGTGGCGCCGTTGAATCGGAACCCGCCGAGGAGCCGCGGCCGCAGCCCCGGCAGGTCGCCCGCGCTCGGCCGGTCGAGGAGCGCCCGCGCGGCCTCGCCGACGGCGCCCGGCCCGTCACCCGTCGCTGCCTCGACGCGCCCCGCCTCGCCGACGGCGATCATCGCCACGCCCTGCGCCGGCCGCTCGTACGAGGCGACGACACCCGCGCCCTGCGGGTCGTCCAGCAGCCGCCGCGCGTCGAAGTCCGCCGGCAGCGTCAGCGCGACGAACGCGTCCGCACCCGCCCCGCGCCGAGCCGCCTCGACGCGCGCCTGCACCTCGCCGGGGTCGATGTCAGTCGCCACGATCCGCCGCTCGCCGTTCCGGGTGCCTCGATGGGTGGGGTACGACCCAGTATAGGCAGCGAGGTGGTGCGGGCTATCTCAGGGCTGTGTCGGTGGCGGGACAAGTGTTGTCTCGCCAGGAAATGGGAGCAGACACCCATGCGCCGGATCCGCATTCGCCCCGACCCATTCAGCGATCCCCTCTTCGGTGACACCGAGGAACACCCCACCCTGCGCGCGAAGATCACGTTGGAATGCAATTCGGTATCGATAGACGTCCCGCGAGGGAGGAACTTCGTACACCCCGATTAGAAACCTCAGGCCAGCGGAAGAAAGCCTTCCTGCAATCCGGGCTTTCGTATCCACTCCGAAGGTCGCTGGGTCGAACTGCGCAGTTGGAATGAGCGCGGTCCAGCCACCGTCGCCCGGACAGGCACCTCTCGCGAATGCCAGCACAGGTGTGCCGATGGGGACGCCAGAAGTGCAGACCGGCCGCCCGTTGGGTGAGCAGTTGATCCTGCTCCCGGTGACCAAGCGTTCGAGCGTCGACGCATCCCCCCCAATCACCGCCGCGACAATCGCATCGACATGCGCGATCCCCGTCTTCGGCGGCACTTCCCACGCGAGAATCGGCGTAGGCGTCGGGACCGGCGTAGCGGCGTAGATCGGAGTCGCGGTAGCTGACAGTGGGGTGCTCGCCGTTGCTGCCGTCGCGCTCACACTCGCAGTCGCCGTCGGGGTAGCCGCGGAACGCGGGTCCTCGCATCCCGCGAAGAGCAGCGTTGCCAGCACGAGGGGGACGAGGTGCTTCACGGGGCGCATGCTACCTCGACGGGGGCGCGCTTGGTTCGCGGGGGCGCGCGGACTAGACTGGCGGGAGCAGCGCAGGCGCACCTCGGAGGGCTCGATGTCCCAGCAGACCGGCTTCAAGATTGGCGAGAACGGCGTCGAGGGGAAGTGCTCCCTCTGCGGCACGTACGTGATCAAGGGCGGCGTCCGCTTCCGTGAGAAGTCCGTCCTCTGCTCGGAGTGCTCCGAGAAGCAGGGCCAGATCGGCAACCCCTACCAGGCGACGCCGGGCCAGCGCTAGCACCCCTCGATGGGCGCGCTTCACACCTTCTGGCGCACGGGCGTCCTCGGGCGCTGCCCCGAGTGCGGGCGCACTTCGATGTTCCGCTCCTTCTACGACCTGCACGAGACGTGCGCGGTCTGCGGCACCCGCTTCGAGTCGTCCTCGGGCGAGTGGCTCGGCGGCACCGCGATCGGGTACGGCATCGGCGCGATCGTCGGCTTCCTCTTCGTGCTGATCGAGATGCGCTGGGCGCCGTTCGCGAGCCTCGGCCTGTCGACGATGTGGACGATGGCGACGATCGCCGCCATCTCGCTCGTCGCGACGGTCGTCGGCTACCGCCCGGCGAAGGCGATGTGGTTCGCGCTGCTGTACGAGTGGGGCTTCATGTCCCGCGGCGACGCCCCGCCCACCGGCTCCCCGCCGCAACGTTAGTCTCTCTCTCTCAGCACTCTCTCTCAGCCCCCTCCCCCTTCACGGGGGAGGGCCGGGGTGGGGGTTCCGCCCTCGACGCCGCTCCTCACGTCGAGGGCGCGACGACCTCGATCACCGCAACGAGCAGCATCGACAGCACGAGCAGCGCGCCGAGCGCGACGCACGTCGCGACCGCCCACGCCGCGAACGCGGAGCGCGGGCTGACGCGCCACCACGCCCACCGCCCGACAAGGAACGCGCCGCCCCACGGCAGCGCGTAGACGAGCAGCCACGCCGCTGCCGACACCACCGGCGCCATCCCGTCGAGGATCTCCGCCACGCTGCGCTCCACCTCGAACCGTTCGCCGTGCGCCTCGATGCTAGCGGCGGAGCGGCGCGGGACGGGCGGTATACTCGGCGGCGAGCAGCAGGGCGGAGGACGCGATGATCGAGGGCTACCCGGAGATCCCGAAGGACGTCAGCGCGATGCGCGTGACGCCGAACCTGATCGACTGGGCCGGGCAGCGCGCGACGTGGTCGTGGGACGACGCCTGGGCGGACCTCGAGCGGCCGGGCGGCCTCGTCAACAAGGCGTACGAGTGCGTCGACCGGCACGCCAACGGCGCGCGCGCGGGGAAGACGGCGATCATCTGGCAGGGCGCGGACGGCGCCATCGAGCGGTACACCTACGCGGAGCTGAAGGCGCAGTCGAACAAGGTCGCCAACGCCTTCCGCGCGATGGGCGTGAAGAAGGGCGACCGCGTCTTCATCCTCAGCGACCGCATCCCCGAGCTGTACTTCACCGTCTTCGGCTGCCTGAAGCTCGGCGCGATCGTCGCCCCGCTGTTCTCGGCGTTCGGGCCCGAGCCGATCCGCGAGCGCGTGGCGCGCGCCGAGGGCTCCGTCATCGTCACCACGCCGAAGCTGCTGTCGAAGGTCAACGAGATCCGTGCGCAGCTCCCGAGCGTCGAGCGCGTCGTCGTGATCGCGCACCGCGAGGGCAAGCCTGTCGCGTCCGAGGACGTCTCGTACTCGACGATCGTCGACCCGGCGTCCGAGGCATTCGAGATCGAGCAGACGCGCGCCGAGGACTGGTCGATCATGCACTTCACCTCCGGCACCACGGGGCTGCCGAAGGGTGCGGCGCACGTCCACAACGCGATCGTCAGCCACTACGCCACCGGCAAGTACGCACTCGACTTCCACGAGGACGACATCTACTGGTGCACCGCCGACCCCGGCTGGGTCACCGGCACCTCGTACGGCATCTTCGCCCCGTTCTCGAACGGCGTGACCAGCGTCATCGACGAGGGCGCGTTCGGCGCGCGGCGCTGGTACGAGACGATCCAGCGGCACGGCGTCACGGTCTGGTACACGGCGCCCACGGCGATCCGCCTGCTGATGAAGAGCGGCACCGCACTGCCTCGACAGCACGACCTGACCTCGTTGCGTTATGTCTCATCGGTCGGTGAGCCGCTGAACCCCGAGGGCGTCGTGTGGGGCCTCGAGGCGTTCGACCTGCCGATCCACGACAACTGGTGGCAGACGGAGACCGGCGCGATCATGTGCGCCAACTACGCCTCGATGCCGATCCGCCCCGGCTCGATGGGCCGCCCCTTCCCCGGCGTGACCGTCACGGTCATCGACGACGAGGGCCACGAGATCGCCGAGCCGATGGTCGAGGGCCAGCTCGTCGTGAAGCCGGGCTGGCCGTCGATGTTCCGCACGTACTGGAACGACCAGGAGCGCTACGACTCGCGCTTCAAGGACGGCTGGTACTACACCGGCGACAAGGCGAAGAAGGACGAGGACGGCTACATCTGGTTCGTCGGCCGCGACGACGACGTGATCAACACCGCCGGCCACCTCGTCTCCCCGTTCGAGGTGGAGAGCATCCTCATCGAGCACGAGGCGGTCGCCGAGGCGGGCGTCATCGGCAAGCCGGACGACGTGGCGATGGAGGTCGTGAAGGCGTTCGTGACGCTGAACGACGGCTTCGAGGCGACCGACGCGCTGGTGCGCGACCTGAACCGCCACGCCCGCGCGCGCCTCGGCCCCGCGGTCGCGCCTCGTGAGATCGAGATCATCGACGTGCTGCCGAAGACGCGCTCCGGCAAGATCATGCGCCGCCTGCTGAAGGCCCGCGAGCTCGGCCTGCCCGAGGGCGACACCAGCACCCTCGAGGAGGACTAGCGCGTGGTCCAGCCTTCGGAACGACGTTCGTTCGCCCACTGGCTCGGGGAGCACAAGGCGCTGTTCTTCGGCGGGATGGCCGCGTTCGACCTCGTCCTGCTCGTGATCGGGCTGACCGTCGTCGGCGTGCTGTCGCCGCCGTGGTCGTGGTTCTAGGAAGCGGAGCGCGATGACCAGCGAACCCGAGAGCGTCGAGATCCACCGCGGGCTGAACGGCGTCTACTTCGACCGCAGCGGCACGAGCGACATCGACGGGCGGGCGGGGGAGCTGCGCTACCGCGGCTACTCGATCCACGACCTTGCGCAGCACTCGTCGTTCGAGGAGGTGACGTACCTCCTGTTCCACGGCGATCTCCCGACGCGCGCGCAGCTCGAGGCGTTCGACGCGGAGCTGAAGGCGGCGCGCACGCTGCCGGACGCGGTCCTCGACGTGATCCGCGCGGTGCAGAACGCGCACCCGATGGACGTGCTGCGCACCGCCGTCTCCGCGCTCGCCGCGACCGACCCGGAGGTCGCCGACAACTCGCCCGAGGCGACCGCGCGCAAGGGCATCCGCCTCACCTCGCAGGTGCCGATGATCGTCGCGGCGCACCACCGCATCCGGCAGGGGCTGCCGCTCGTCCCGCCCGACAGCACGTTGAACCACGCCGGCAACTTCCTCCAGATGCTGAAGGGCGAGCGCCCGTCCGAGGACGCCGTGGAGCTGATGGACATGGACCTCGTGCTGCACGCGGAGCACGGGACGAACGCCTCGGCGTTCACGGCGCGCGTGGTCGCGGGAACGGACGCCAACCTGCACGCCGCCGTCACCGCCGGCATCGCCGCGCTCTCCGGCCCCGCGCACGGCGGCGCCGCCGAGCAGGTGATGCGCATGGCGCAGGAGATCGGCGCGCCCGAGCACGCCGCCGCGTACGTGAAGGCGAAGCGCGCGAACCGCGAGCCCGTCATGGGCTTCGGTCATCGCGTCTACCGCGTCGAGGACCCGCGCGCGCGCCACATGCGCGAGGGCGTGAAGCGCCTGTCCGAGGAGATGGGCCAGCCGCAGTGGTACGCGATCCTCGAGGCGACCGTGGAGGCGATGCAGCCGTACGCGCGCCTCGGCGTCGCGGTGAACGTCGACTTCTACGCGGGCGTCGTCTACTACCTGCACGGCATCCCGGAGGACCTCTTCGTCCCGATCTTCGCGATCGGCCGCACCCCCGGCTGGGCCGTCCAGGTCCTCGAGCAGTTC
>CANJBO010000007.1 GCA_947472995.1 Chloroflexota bacterium | reverse complement strand
CCTGATGGAAATAACGCGGCTGCGCGTGTGATTGCCGTCGCCGAGGTCAGTTACTTCGACCGTGTAAGTCGAACGAAGCATCGCCCCGAAACCGTTCTGCGCATCCACCGGCCCGGAGATCGTCCAAACCCTATGGCCTTCTGGACTGGTCTCCATCGAGTAGGACTCCGCAGTCAGAAGACAGCCATCAGGAAACTTCGCCGTGGAAGGCGCCTTCAGGGACGCCTTCACCGTCTTCTGACCAATGAGACACAAAGTAATCCTGTCCACGGGGTCAACTCGTGCCGCGGCGCCCAGTGGTGTCGATTGAGCGCTAGGCGAGTTCGTTGAATTAAAAACAGCGCAATGAATGTCGCCGCACGTAGCGACGGTATACAGCATCAGTCCACCAACGCAGACGACCATTGATACCGGGATCATGGCCATGGCGATGAGGTATTGGTGCAGTAGCGGCATCGCATCAATCCGAGCCTTGAAATTGCGGAGGGTGTCCATGGCGACGCGATGGTCCTAACGAGGCATGCACGCAGTTGGCGCTGATGAAATAGCCCAAGGGAGCTATGAGCTGAGGATCGCGTCCAAAACTCGGCGAGCCAGCCGCAATTGAGTGGCGTTGACTACATGATCCCCGTGGGGTGGGAAGTCCCATCGGTACGCGTGTCGATCCGCCCGACGATCTTTACGGGCGAGGCCGTAGCGACGCAGTACGTCATCGAGGGCGACCGCTCGCTGCAGTCCTACGCGCGAGGCGAAATCAACTCCGAACTCATACGCGCCATCTGCACGCATGAATGCCGAATATTGAATACCAGGCTCGATGCGTGAAAGGGCGTATTCGTCTCCCTGGTGCACGATCGGGACAATCCCTATCGCTTCGAATATCTGGTCTGAACGCGACGACTTGCTCATTCTCTTCCCCGAAGGTGCGCACCGAATCTACGCCGGCCCGATCCCGATCCTTGCCGGGACTATCCGCGGATCAGCTTGAGCAGCGTCCGCGCGACGATCGCCGTCGAGGCGGACGCGAACGCGATGCTCGCCATGCGGATGCTGGTGTGGTCCTCGATCGGGAGGATGCGGACGCCGGTCGAGGCGACCTCGATCACCGCGATCGCGCGGGTGCGCGCGCCGCCACCGGCGCCGCCGCCGTGGCCGCCCGGGCTCATCTCGTGCGGCTCGGAGCCGCCGAAGCCGAGGCCGAAGCCGTAGGCGATGTCCGCGACGGGAATGACGGTGCGGTCGCCGACGACGACCGCCGTGCCGAAGCAGGCGGCGGCGTTCGCGCGGTCCGCGATCCGCATGACTTCACCGAGGGTCCGCTCGTTCGTCATCGCCGGTCTCCGTTCCTGAATCGTCGCGTGATCAGCTGCAGCAGCGCCGCAGCGATCACGAGCGCGCCGAGGCGTCCCGCGAAGCGCGCCCACGGATCGGCCGTCACGATGGGGAGATCGTAGCGCTCGCCGGGTGCGCTCACCTCGATCGCCAGCGGGCGCGTGCGGCCGACGTCGAGCGCGAGCCGCCACGGGCCGATCGCGCGCCCGAAGTTGAAGCGCAGACGTCGCCGCTGCACGCGGGCGTGGAGCTCGTGGCCGTGGTGCGTGCCGAGCGGGAACCGCTCGACCTCCGTGGTGAACAGCCCGCCGATGCCGGTCGGGGCGCCCTCGGTGCTCATCGCGCTAGAGGTCGCGCTCGCGGAACACCCAGAACGAGGTCATGATCGCGGCCGCCGTGAGCGACGTGAACACGAGGAACACGCGCACGAGGTCCCAGATCGGCGTCTCGCCGCGGAACGTGCCGGGGAGCGCGGTGACGACGGCGGTCGAGCTCATCCACGTCAGGCCGAGGAACTGGAGCACGAAGCCGGACAGCACCATCACCAGCAGCAGCCCGAGCACCGCCAGCAGCACGTTGGAGAACAGCGTGGAGAACGTGATCCCCAGCGCGCCGAGGAAGGTCAGCAGCAGGCAGACGATCAGCAGCCCGACCGCGACCCCGCCGAGCGAGGTGTCCGGGGCGGCGTAGCGGATGATCAGGTAGGCGAACGGGATCATCACCAGCAGGTAGATCGCGGTGGTGAAGCCGAGGCGCGACACCACCTTCGCGGCGATGTACTCGGTGCGCGTCACCGAGCGCGAGAGGATGCCGTCCGCGATGATCCCGGCCTCGCCGCTCACGGCGCTGCTGGCGAGGACGGCGACGGCCAGCCCGCTGATCGGGATCAGCACAGCCGTCAGGTAGATCGCGAGCGTCTCCGACGCCAGCTCGTCCTCGTTGGCGGCGACGGCGACGAGGAACAGCGCCGGCGCGATGAGCAGCGGCACCCAGATGCGGGTGATCCAGGACCGCGTCAGCAGTCCCAGGTCATATCGAAGGATGGCCAGGAATGCCTGCATCGATCTCCTCCTTCGCTCCGCCGACGTCCTGCGTCGCGGCCCAGGCGGCGGCGCGCAGGAAGCCGCGCGTGCGGTCCTCCTCGAGGCGGCGCAGGAACGCCTCCTCGATCTCGTCGGCGCCGGTGTTGATGTGGAGCAGCTCGACGCCGGTGCGGTCGATCAACTGCAGGACGCGGGTGATGTACTCGGTCAGCGGGTGCGTGCCGAGAAACGTCAGGCGGAACTCGGCGCCCAGGCGCTCGTAGCGCACCGAGCCGATGTCATCGAGCGTGTGGATCTGCTGCTCGAAGGCGGTGGTGTTGCCCTCGATCTCCACGGAGATCGTGCCCTGCCGCGCCAGGCGGCGCATGTCCGCCATCGGGCCGGAGTAGATCATGCGGCCGCCGGAGATGATGCCGACGTCGGAGCAGACGCGCTCGACGTCCGACAGGATGTGCGTCGCGATGATGATCGTGCGGTCGCGGCCGGTCAGCTCGCGGATCAGCTCGATCGTCTGCTTGCGGCCGGCGGGGTCGAGGCCCGAGGTCGGCTCGTCGAGGATCAGCAGCTCGGGGTCGTTCATCAGCGCGGCGGCGATGCCGAGGCGCGTCATCATGCCGGTGGAGAAGCCCTCGATCTTCTGGGCGGCGGCATTCGTCAGGTCGACGGCCTGCAGCAGGCGCGAGAGCTGCACCTTGCAGCGGTCGGGCGACATGCCGATCACGGAGCCGACGAACTCCAGGAAGCCGATCGGCGTCATGTACTTCGGGAACGACGGGTTCGTCGGCAGGTAGCCGATGCGGCGGCGGATGTCCGCGCGCTCGGCGGTCATCGGCTCGCCGAGGACCTGGACCTGTCCCGCGGTCGGCCGTTGCAGGCCGAGCAGGATGCGGAACGTCGTGGACTTGCCGGCGCCGTTCGGGCCGACGAGCCCGAAGACCGTCCCCTTCTCGACGCGCAGGTCGAGCGCGTTCAGGGCGATGTACTTGTTGTTGTAGATCTTCGTCAGGTCAGTCGTTTGGACGACGTGCATGGGCGGAGTCCTCGGGACACTCCTCGCCGCCTAAGAGCGGAGGGGTGCTGCGGTGCGGCCGGGGTGGGGGGAACGCGAGGGGCGCCGCCGACGCTGCTCACGGGGAAGCCGCTGTGAGCGAGCATACCTCGATTGCCCGGCCCCGCGGAAGCGCCCGGCGCGGCGTCTTTCGCGGATGTTTCGGAGCGTACCCCCTCGTCCCGGCGGTCGCGGCGACCTACACTCCGGCAATGCAGCGCGTGCTCGTGATCTCCCGCGACAGCGAGACCCAGCGGTCGGTCGAGGCTGCCGCGCGCCCGGATGGGCGCACGGTCCGCCTGGAGCAGACCGTGGACGGCGCGCTGGTGGCGGTCCGCGACTGGCGGCCGGCGCTGCTCATCGTCGACCTCTCGGTCGGGCTGACGGCGGGGGGCCTCGCGGCGCTCCTGCGCGACCCGGCCATCGCGGAGGGCGTCCCGGTGATCGCCGTGGTCGAGCCGGACCAGCTCCAGATCGTCGGTGCCGGCGTGAAGGTGGACGACTTCGTCCTGTCGCCGGTGGACGACGCGGAGCTGCGCGTCCGCATGTCGAGGCTGATCTTCGAGAACACCGGGCAGGGCGACGGTCACGTGATCCGCCACGCCGGCCTCGTCATCGACCTCGAACGCTACAAGGTGACGGTGGACGAGGAGGTCGTGGACCTCACGTACAAGGAGTACGAGCTGCTCCGCTTCCTCTCCTCGAACCCCGGCAAGCCGTTCACGCGCGAGGCGCTGCTGAACCAGGTGTGGGCCTACGACTACTACGGCGGGTCGCGGACGGTGGACGTCCACGTCCGGCGCATCCGATCGAAGATCGAGCGCGGCGAGCCGTTCATCGAGACGGTGCGGAACGTGGGCTACCGGTTCGTGGAGCCGCCTCAGGCGGCGAGCGACGGGGCGAGGCGATAGCCGACGCGCGTGACGGTGTCGATCACGTCCGCCTGGTCGCCGAGCTTCGCGCGGATCCGCGAGACGATCACGGCGAGGCGACGGCGCGCGTCGGGGGCGGTCTCGCCCCACAGGCGCTCGGCGAGCCGCTCGTACGGGACGACTCGGCCGTCCTGCTCGGCGATCGCCCAGAGAGCGTTGAACTCCAGGAACGTCAGGCGCACGGGCCGGCCGTGCGCTGTGACGAGGAACCGTTCGCGGTCGATCACGAGGTCGCCGGCATGGATCATGGACTGCGCTCCAGGTGCAGGTGGTCAGACGAAGACCCGCAGGTGGGCCGCGGACGTCCGGGGCCGGGTGGTGAAGTCACCTTCACAACCCGAAGTGTGCTGTCCGCACATTTCTTGCCCGCGTCAGGTTCGTGAAGGTCACATGTCCCGAATGTTTCTGATCGAGACAGCCAGCCCCGGCGGGCGGCGGTGACGAGCAGCCCGACCGAGCCGCGGCTGCGATACATGTTGGAAATATCCCCGGCGCTACGATGGATGGATGAACGATATGGTTGACTTCGACTCCCGGCAGCACGTGCTGCAGGCGTGCCGCGATCACGACGTGAAGTTCATCCGCCTGTGGTTCACGGACATCCTGGGCATGCTCAAGTCCGTGGCGATCACCGCCGAGGAGCTGGAGCACGCCCTGCTGGACGGCATCACCTTCGACGGCTCGGCCATCGAGGGCTTCGTCCGGCATGACGAGTCGGACATGATCGCGGTGCCGGACCCGGCGACCTTCCAGATCCTGCCGTGGCGTCCTCGGCCGCAGTCGGTGGCGCGGATGTTCTGCGACATCCGGCAGCAGAACGGCGACCAGTTCGTCGGCGACCCCCGCTTCGTGCTGAAGCGCGTGCTGGAGCGGGCGGCGAAGCAGGGCTACACCTTCTACATCTCCCCGGAGATCGAGTACTTCTACTTCCGCGACCAGCACGGCACGGAGCCGCTGGACCAGGGCGGCTACTTCGACCTCACCCCGCTGGACGGCGGCAGCGATCTGCGTCGCGAGACGATCATGACTCTGGAGGACATGGGCATCGGCGTCGCGCTCAGCCACCACGAGGGTGCGCCGAGCCAGCACGAGATGGACCTCCGCTACACGGACGCGTTGACGATGGCCGACGCGGTGATGACGTTCCGCCTGGTCGTGAAGGAGGTCGCGATGCGCCACGGCGCGTACGCGACGTTCATGCCGAAGCCGCTGGCGAACCAGAACGGCTCCGCGATGCACCTCCAGATGTCGCTGTTCCGCGGCGAGCAGAACGCCTTCGTCGACGCGGGCAACTCCGAAGAGCTGTCCGAGGATGCGCGGCACTTCATGGCCGGCATCCTGCGCCACGCGAGCGAGCTGGCGCTGATCACGAACCAGTGGGTGAACTCGTACAAGCGGCTGGTGCCGGGGTACGAGGCGCCGACGTACGCGACGTGGTCGCACCACAGCAACGCCGACCTCGTGCGGGTGCCGGAGCGGAAGCCCGGCATGGACGTCGCGACGCGCATCGAGTTCCGGGCGCCGGACTCCGCGACGAACCCGTACCTCGCGTTCGCGGCGGTGCTCGCAGCGGGCCTCGCCGGCATCGAGGGCAAGTACCCGCTGCCGGCGGCGACGCGCGCGGCGCACACGCTGACCGACGACGAGCGCACGGCGCGCGGCATCGAGTCGCTCCCGGCGTCCCTCGGCGAGGCGATCGCGCGCTTCGAGGGCTCGGCGCTGATGCGCGAGACGCTGGGCGACCACATCGTCGACTCGCTCGTCGCGAACAAGAAGATCGAGTGGACCGCGTACCAGCAGCAGGTCACGCAGTACGAGCTCGACCGCTACCTCGGCCTGCTGTAGCCCTCGCCACGGATCGTCATACGAAGAAGCCCGGCCGATGGCCGGGCTTCTCGTTGTGCATCGATGGGTCGAGGTGCCTCGAGGGCTAGCCCTTGAACAGAGCGAAGGCGGCGCGGTCCGCGACGACGTAGAGCGGCGTGCCGTAGATGCCGACGATGACCATCAGCGCGAAGAGCACGAAGGTGGTCAGGTAGCCGGTCGGCGAGATGCTCCACTTCGTCGTGTCGCCCTCGGGCTCGTAGATGTACATCTGGCGGATGACCTGCAGGTAGTAGAAGAGGGACACCGTGCTGCCGACGACGGCGACGATCACCAGCCAGAGCAGGCCGCCGGAGACGACCGCCTGGAACAGGATGAACTTCGTGAAGAACCCGGCGAGCAGCGGCATGCCGGCGAGCGAGAACAGGCCGGCGGTGATCACCAGCGCGAGGTAAGGGTTCGTCCGCGACAGGCCGCGGAAGTCGGTGATCTCTTCCTTGCCCGTGCGGTTGTAGAAGTGGATGACCGCGGTGAACAGCGCCAGGTTCGTGATCACGTACCCGCCGAGGTGCACCAGCAGCGCCGAAGTGGCGACGTCGGAGATCGTGGCGATCGCCATCAGCATGAAGCCGCCCTGCGCGATCGAGGAGTAGGCGAGCAGGCGCTTGATGTTGTGCTGCTGCAGCGCGACCAGGTTGCCGAAGACCATCGTCAGCGTCGCGATGGCCGCCATCATCCACTGCCACTCGCCGATCGCCGGGAGCAGCGGGCCGCCGAACCAGCGCAGAAACAGCGCGAGCGTCGCGGCCTTCGAGGTGGCCGAGAGGTACGCGGTCACCGGCATCGGAGCGCCCTCGTAGGCGTCGGGGGCCCACATGTGGAACGGGACGGCGGAGACCTTGAACGCGAGGCCGCCGACGATCAGCGCGAGGCCGAGGACCAGCGGCATGCGCAGGCCCTCGTGGTGCTGGGCGAGGGCGGTGGCGATCTCGGAGTACTGCGTGGAGCCGGCGACGCCGTACAGCAGGCTGAGCCCGTAGAGCAGCATCGCCGAGGCGACGCCGCCGAGGAGCACGTACTTCAGGCCCGCCTCGCCGGAGCGCGGGTCGTTCTTGCCCAGCGACACCGCGATGTAGAGCGAGAACGAGAGCACCTCGATGGCGAGGTACGCGACCAGGAGGTCGCGGGCGGAGGCCATGAACATCGCGCCGGCGGTGGAGAGCAGCAGCAGCGCGTAGAACTCGCCGACGTGGTTCACGTAGCGTTCGATGTACTCGTGCGAGCCGACGATCACGAAGACGGCGACGGCGATGAAGAGGAAGCGGAAGAACGTCGTGAAGTTGTCGATGGTGACCAGCCGCGCGAAGTCATCGACGCGGTCGATGGCACCGACGCTCGCGACACCGGCCGCGAGCAGGCCGAGGACGGTGACGACCGGCACGACGCGCGCGCTCGCCTTGAGCTCCGCCTGGAACATGTCGATGAACACCACCAGCACCGCGACGCCGGCGAGGATGAGCTCGGGCAGCAGCAGGCCGAGGTTGAGGTTCAGCGGGTTGCCGAGGATGTCGCTCACGGGCGCGCTCCAATTGCCGTCGGGTGGAGGGCCCTCGCCCTCCCGGGATCAGTTCGGGGCATCGCCTAGAGGGTGATGCCGGGGATGTTGATGATGGAAGGGGCGATGCGCTCGATCCACGGCGTCGGCCAGAGGCCGAGCACCAGGATCGCGATGGCGAGGAACGCGGCGCCCGCGCGCTCGGTCCAGGTGATCTCGTTCAGGTGCGCCCAGCGCGGGTTCATCTCACCGAAGAACGCCTGCGCGAGCACTCGGATCAGGTAGGTCGTGGTGATGGCGGCGGTCAGCACGGCGAGGCCGCCGATGATCGGGTACGCGCGGAACGTGCCGATGAAGATGTGCAGCTCGGCGATGAACCCGGAGAGCCCGGGGAGGCCGAGCGATGCCATCGCCGCGAAGATGAAGAAGATGCTCCAGACGGGCATCTGCTTCGCCATGCCGGAGAAGTTCGGGATGTCGCGGTTGTGCGACTGGTCGTACATGCCGCCGATGAGCAGGAAGAAGAGCGCCGTCATCAGGCCGTGCGCCGTCATCTGCAGCACCGCGCCGCTCCAGCCGATGGCGTTGAACGTGCCGAGGCCGAGGAACACGTAGCCCATGTGCGAGACGGAGGAGAAGCCCATGAGCAGCTTCATGTCCGTCTGGCGCAGCGCGGAGATCGCGCCGTAGAGGCCGGCCGTGATGCCGAGGACGATGAGCGCCGGGGACCAGTACGCGCCGCCCTCGGGCATCATCTGGTAGCCGAGGCGGATCACGCCGAAGGCGCCGACCTTCATCAGCACGCCGGCGTGGAGCATGGACACGGAGGTCGGGGCGGCGGCGTGGCCGTCGGGCGACCAGGAGTGGAACGGGAACATCGCGCCCAGCGTGCCGCAGCCGACCACGATCAGCGGGAAGAAGATGCGCTGGAAGGTCACGTCCTTCTCGGCGCCCATCAGCGCGACCATGTCGAACGTGCCGAGGCCGACGTGCGCGAAGAGCGCGAAGATCACCGTGAAGATGAAGATGGAGCCCGCGAGCAGCATCATCATCAGCTTCATCGCCCCGTACTCCTTGCGCGTGGAGCCCCACACGCCGATCAGGAGGTACATCGGCATCAGCGCCATCTCGTAGAAGAGGAACCAGAAGAACAGGTCGAGGATCACGAACGCGCCGTAGACGCCCGCGGTGACCAGGTACAGGAGGATGAAGTATTCCTTCATCCGGTCCTGGATCTTCCAGGTGACCCACGTCGCGGGCACGATCACGATGCCGGTGAGCAGCACGAGCGACGCGCCGATGCCGTCCACGCCGACCTTGAACTGGATGCCCTTCTCGCCAAGGAGGCCGACGTGCTGCATCCACGTCCACGCCAGCACGCCCTGGAACTGCTCGCCGTTGAACTGGTACTTGAAGAACACGTACAGCGAGAACGCGAGCATGACGAGGCTGGCGATGCCGGTCAGTGCCTGCACGGCGGACCGCTGGGTCGTGGGGACGAGGAACAGCGCGAGCGACGTCCCGAGCGGGATCAGGCACAGCGCGATCAGGACGTAGCCGTCAGCCGATGTCATAGGTGGTGCTCGTCCCTTATCCCTGCATGCCGAACGCGACCACGACGATCGCGACCAGCCCGACGGCCATGCCGAGCGCGTAGTTGGGGATGCGACCGGTCTCCAGGAACTTGAGCCGGTAGCCCAGGTACCCGACGGTCTGCGCGCCGCCATCGACGCCGGTCTCGTTGACGATGCGCTTGTCGAACCACGCGACCACGCCGCCGAGGCCGAGGATCACGCGGTCGATGATCGCCTGGTAGAGGTTGTCCATGTAGTAGCGGTTCACGAGCAGCGCATGCAGGTCCGGCGCCCAGGCGCGGGCCGCGACGGCTCGCCGGGCGTCGCCGTGCCAGAACGCGACGCCGATGCCGATGCCCGCGAGCGAGCCGAGCGTGGCGATGCCGGCGAGCAGCCAGTCCGGCTGCGTGAACATGTGCGGGTGCTCGAGGTACACGAGCTGCCCGATGCCGCCGACGAAGCCGAGCGCCTGCCCGACCTGGTCCAGCGCGAAGAAGCCGGCGAACGTGGCGAGCGTCGCGAGCAGCACGAGCGGGCCGACGATGACGAGCGGCGACTCGTGCGCGTGGTCGTAGGCGTGGTGGTCCTTCGGCTCGCCGAAGAACGTCAGCAGCACGACGCGCGTGCTGTAGATGGCGGTGAGGATGGCGGTGGCGGCGAGGATCACGTAGCCGAGGATCGGGCCGTCGTGCAGCGTGGCGGCGAGGATCTCGTCCTTCGACCAGAAGCCCGCGAAGATCGGCACGCCGGCAAGCGCGAGCGACCCGACGATGAACGTCGCGGTCGTCCACGGCATCTTCTTGCGCAGCCCGCCGAGGTGCTCGACCTCCTGCGCGTGCGTCGCGTGGATCACGGAGCCGGAGCCGAGGAAGAGCAGCGCCTTGAAGAAGGCGTGCGTGAACAGGTGGAACATCGCGGCGCCGACGGCGCCGGTGCCGAGCGCGACGAACATGAAGCCGAGCTGCGACACGGTGGAGTACGCGAGCACGCGCTTGATGTCGTTCGAGACGAGGCCCATCGTGCCGGCCATCACCGCCGTCGTCAGGCCGATGTAGAAGATCACGTCCCGAGCGATGAGCACCTCGGCGTAGACGGGCGAGAAGCGCGCGACGAGGTAGACGCCGGCGACGACCATCGTGGCCGCGTGGATGAGGGCCGAGACGGGGGTCGGGCCCTCCATCGCGTCGGGCAGCCAGACGTGCAGCGGGAACTGCGCGGACTTGCCGACGGCGCCGCCGAAGAGGAACAGCATCGCGACGGTGAGGTACGTGTGGTCGATCGCGCCGGCCTTCGCGGCGGCGATGATCGCCTGGATGTCGAACGTCCCGGTCGCGCGCCACAGCAGGATGATGCCGATGAGCAGGCCGACGTCGCCGACGCGGGTGGTGATGAACGCCTTCTTGGCCGCCTCGGCGGCGGACTGGCGCTCCCAGTAGAAGCCGATGAGCAGGAAGGAGGCGAGGCCCACGCCCTCCCATGCGAGGTAGAGCTGGATGAGGTTGCCGGAGAGCACCAGCGTGAGCATTGCGGCGATGAAGAGGGAGAGGACGGAGAAGTACCAGAAGTAGCGCGGCTCACCATGCATGTAGCTGGTGGAGTAGATCATCACCATCAGCGCGACGATCGTCACGACTGGCAGCATGACCATCGTGATCGCGTCGACGTAGGTGCTGAACTGGATGATGAAGAAGCCGTCGCCGATGTTCACCCAGTCGAAGGCGAAGACGTTGCGGCCCTCGGGCGCGAAATGGCCGTCGTGGTACGCGGCCTGGAAGCCGGGGAACATCGAGAACACCAGCGCGACGAGCGTGAGTCCGCCGAGGATGACGAGGAAGTCGCCCTGGCGCGGCATCAGCCGGCCGAACAGGGCGACGAGGATGAAGATCACCGCCGGGATGGCCGGGATGATCCATACCTGGTCCATGGCCACAGAGGGCCTGCCTTTCTCTCGACACCGTCAACCGCGCGCGAGGAGACCTCGGCGCGCGGGGATTACCACTTGAGGCTGTTGGCCTCGTCCACGTTGGCCGTGCGGCGCTCGCGGAAGAGCCGCAGCACGATGCCGAGCGCCAGGCCGACCTCGGCCGCGGCGACCGCGATCACGAAGAGCGCGAACACCAGTCCGCTGAACGCCTTCGGGTCGCGATAGGTCGCGAACGCGATGAAGTTGATGGCGACCGCGGCGAGCATGATCTCGACGGCGATCAGGATGAGGATCGCGCTGCGGCGCGCGAGCACGCCGTAGAAGCCGATCCCGAACAGGAGCGCGGACAGGACGAGGAAGCTGCTCAGCGGGATCGTCATCGCGTGCCTCCGGTCGCGGCATCCTCGGCGGCGGCGCTCTCGGCGCGGCGCGCGTTCACGAGCGCGCCCGTGAACGCGATGTCGAGGAGGAACGCGACGATGATGATCGGCAGGCTGAAGTCACGGAAGAGGCGCTCGCCGAAGGCCGGGAACGGGATGATCGTCGCGGTCGAGGGGCCCCACTGCGCCATCATCGCCGCGGCGACGAAGAGGCCCGCGATGAGCGCGCCGACGCCGAAGGCGAAGGGCTTCTGCGAGCCGTCGGAGACGACCGGGTCGTCCTGCGCGTTCGTGAGCATCAGGCCGAAGATGACCAGCATGATCACGCCGCCGCCGTAGACCAGGATCTGCACCAGCGCGAGGAACTCGCTCAGCAGCATCAGGTAGATCGCGGCCACGCCGAGGAGTGTCGCGATCAGGCTCAGCGCGGAGTGCACGAGGTTCGGCAGCAGCACCGCGCCGAGCGCGCCGAGGAGGATGACCACCGACGCGAGGTAGAAGACCACCTCGGCGCCGCTGATGCGCGACAGCATGTAGAGGGCAATGAGCCCGACGAGGATCGGCCCCATCACCAGCGAGCCGACGAGGCCGCCGGTCATGATGATGCGGTCGAACTGTGCCGGCAGCGGAAGTCGTGCGAACAAGCGGCCCGTCCCTCGATGCATCCCGAACGCGGATCCCGGCGCGAGCCGGGCTCAGACTCCGACTACGACTCGTTGGCCTGACCCAGGACCGGGACCCACTCCTTGATGCCGCCGCGGTGAGACTGCGACGTCAGCTGCTGGAGGTCCATCACCAGGTCCTTGCGGTCGTGGACGGACGTCTCGTGTCCGGACCACGTGTTGTTCATCGCGATCGCGTCGAAGTTGCAGACCTCGACGCAGATGTTGCAGCGCATGCAGCGCGCGTAGTCGATCCAGAACTTGTCGATGATCTTGCGGCGCTTGGAGTTGCCGCCGACCGACGTGTGGTTCGGGTTGTCCTTCATCAGGACGGTCATGCACTCCACCGGGCAGGCGCGCTCGCACGCGTGGCAGCCGGTGCAGAACGGCTCGTCGATGTCCTGGTCCCACAGCAGCAGCGGGAACGCGCGGTCGCGCTCGGGCAGCGGCTTGTGGACGTTCGGGTAGTCACGCGTCACCGGCGGTCGCAGGAAGACCGACAGCGTGGTCAGCATGCTCTTCGCGATACCCCTCATGACGCCGCCTCACTTAGTGCGATCGCGGATGCTCGTGCGGAGCGGGGGCGCCGGATGGCGCGCTCGGTGAGCCAGACGAGGGCGAACACGCCGCCGATGCCGGCGACGGTGAGCACGATCTTCGGCAGGTCATAGACCAGCACGAAGCCGTTGATCAGGATCTGCGCCAGCGACAGCGGCAGCAGGATCTTCCACGCGTAGCCCATCAGCTGGTCGATGCGCAGACGCGGGACGGAGGCGCGCACCCAGATGATCAGGAAGATCAGGACGCTCGCCTTCACCACGGTCAGCAGCAGCTGGAACCCGACGCCGAGCTGCGTGCCGAACGGCCACTCGTACCCGCCGAGGAACAGCGCGCTGATCAGGATCGACATGATGAACAGGCTGGCGTACTCGCCGAGGAAGAACATCGACCAGCGGATGCCGGAGTACTCGACGAACGGGCCGCCGACGACCTCGGACTCGCCGACGGGGATGTCGAACGGCGGGCGGTTCAGCTCCGCGAGGGCGGCGATGAAGAAGATGATGAACGCGAGCGGCTGCCACACGATGTTCGGCACGCCGGCCTGCGACATGACGATCTCGTTGATGTTCAGCGTGCCGGTGAGCATCGACACCGCGAGCAGCGAGAGTACGAACGGCAGCTCGTAGGAGATCGCCTGGGCCGCGGCGCGCATGCCGCCGATCATCGCGTAGCGGTTGTCCGAGCCCCAGCCCGCCATCACCCAGCCGACGATGCTGACCGACGACACCGCGACGAAGTACAGGAGACCGAGCTCGAGGACGCGCACCTGGAAGCCGGCCATGAACGGCTGCACGACGAACCCGAGGAAGATCGGGATGAAGACCATGTACGGGCCGAACTCGAAGGTCCACGGGTCCGCGTTGCGCGGGCGCAGGTCTTCCTTGCCGATGAGCTTCAGCGCGTCGGCGACCGACTGCAGCAGGCCGAAGGGGCCGGTGCGCTGGGGGCCGATGCGCGCGTGGAAGCGGCCGAGCACCTTGCGCTCGATGTAGATCAGGCCCATCGCGACCACGGTCATCAGGCCGACGATCAGCAGCAGACGGACGACGCCGTCCAGCCAGGGGTTGAGGCCAAGCAGACCTGTCGGCACTAGCGGTCGACCTCACTCAGCACGATATCGATGGAGCCGAGGACGATGATCGCGTCCGCGACGTACTGGCCGACGCTCATGTGCTTCAGCGCCTGCAGGTTGGAGAGGCACGCGCTGCGGACCTTCAAGCGGTACGGGCGGTTGCCGCCCTTCGACACGAGGTACACGCCGAACTCGCCGCGAGGCGCCTCGGTGCGGATGTAGACCTCGCCCGGGGGGGTGCGGAGCATGCGCGGCATCTTCTCCGGCATGATCGCGCCCGGCTCGAGGCGGTCGAGGCACTGCTCGACGATCTTCACGGACTCGCGCATCTCGCCCAGGCGGCAGAGGTAGCGCGCGTAGACGTCGCCGTCGGTGTGCGTGATGACGTCCCACTTCACGTCGTTGTACTTGAGGTACGGCTCCTCGCGGCGCACGTCCAGCGGGACGCCGCTCGCGCGGATCGAGGGGCCGCTCATGCCGAAGTCGATAGCGTCCGCGGCGCTGATGAAGCCGATGCCCTGCGTGCGCGCGACGAAGATCTCGTTCTTGGTGAGCAGGCCGTCGAAGTCGGCGATGCCCTGCCGCACGGCCGTCAGCGTCTCGCGGCAGCGCGCGACGAAGTTCGTCGGCACGTCCCATGCGAGGCCGCCGGGGCGGAGGTAGGCGTACATCATGCGGTCGCCCGAGATCTCCTCGAACAGGTCGATGATCGCCTCGCGCTCGCGCCACGCGTAGATGAACGGGGTGCCGAAGACGCCGACGTCGATGCCGAAGGCGCCCATGAACATCAGGTGGCTGGAGAGCCGGTTCAGCTCGACGAGGATCATGCGGATCCACTGCGCGCGGTCGGGCACCTCGAGCTCCGCGAGCGCCTCGACGGCCATCACATAGGACAGTTCCGCGTTCATCGCGGCGAGGTACTCCGTGCGGTCCATGAAGCCGATGCCCTGGCGGTAGTCCATCGTCTCGCAGAGCTTCTCAGCGCCGCGGTGCAGGTAGCCGATGTACGGGATGATGTCGCGCACGACCTCGCCGTCCACCTGCATGACCATGCGGAACACGCCGTGGGTGGAGGGGTGCTGCGGGCCGACGTTCAGGAGCAGGTCCTGCGTCTCGAACTCGTGAGCGCTCTCGATGACCACTACTGGTCCTCCTCGGAGTAGCCCATGCCCTCGCCCTGCAGGATCTCGATCTCGGCGAGCGGGTGGTCCTTCCGCAGCGGGAAGGTGTCGTCCATGTCCTCGGGCATCAGCAGCGTGCGCGGGTCCGGGTGGCCGTTGAAGCGCACGCCGAACATCTCCGCGGTCTCGCGCTCCAGCCAGTCGGCGGCACGCCAGATCGAGGTGGCCGTGTCGATGAAGAGGTTGGTCGGGGGCAGGGTCGCCTTCACCGTGAGGTTGTGCCTCGCGGTGGTGGAGTAGAGGTGGTAGACGACGTCGATGCCGTCCGCCTCGTTGTCGACGGCGGTCAGGCTGCGGAGGTAGTCGAACTTCAGGGTCGCGTCGGCCTTGAGGGCCTTGAGCGCGCGCACGATCTCTGCCGGCGGCACGTGGACGATGACGTCCAGCACGCCACGCTCAGCGCTGGCGGTGATGCCGGAGAGCGCGCGGTCCACCTCGGCCCAGATGGTGCCGTCGAGGGTCGCGGTAGGCGCTGCCGCCTCGGTCGACTCGGTCGTCTCTTCGGAGGTCATCGTCCCGCGTTCCCGCGCTCTTCCATGATCAGCTCCTGGAGAGCGATGAAGGAGTCGATGAGCGCCTCGGGCCGGGGCGGGCAGCCGGGGACGTAGACGTCCACGGGAATGATCTTGTCCACGCCCTGCAGCACGCGGTCGTAGCGGGTGTAGGGGCCGCCGTTGGTGGCGCAGGCGCCCATGCTGATCACCCACTTGGGGTTCGGCATCTGCTCGTAGAGCAGCTTCACGGCCGGGGCCATCTTCTTGGTCACGGTGCCCGCGACGATCATCACGTCCGACTGGCGCGGCGACGGCCACGGCACGATGCCGAAGCGGTCCAGGTCGTAGTGCGCCATGTACGTGGCGATCATCTCGATGGCGCAGCACGCGAGGCCGAACGTCATCGGCCAGAGCGAGGACTTGCGGGAGGCGGCGAGGACCAGGTCCAGCGGGACCTGCATGACGCCGGGGAGTATCTGCTTGTAGAGCGCCTTGCCGGGGACGACCTCGACGGGCGTCAGGCGGGGGGCCTCGTTCGGGTGCTCGCCGGGGATGACCGGCAGGGTCATCGGCTCGTCGGGCGCCGTCGCGGGCTGGGTGATGGGCTCGGGGGTCGTGGTGGTCGCCACGGCGCCCTCGAGGATCGGGTCAGAGGTTACCGCCACTGCAGCGCCCCCTTCTTCCAGGCGTATCCGAGCCCGAGGCCGAGGATGGCGATGAACGCCACCATCAGCCAGTAGGCGGAGGCGCCGATGTTCATGAATGAGACGGCCCACGGAAAGATGAACACCGCCTCCACGTCGAAGATGACGAAGAGGATGGCGTACAGGTAGAAACGCATGCCGACGTTGGTGGCGGCGCGCTGGATCGGGAGCATGCCGCACTCGTAGGTGGTGCTCTTCTCGCGCTCCTGGGAGAACGGCGCGAGGAGCCTCGAGCCGATCAGGGCGCTGAGGACGAGGACGAACCCGACGATCGAGGCGAGCAACACGGGGATGTAGTTGCTGAAGAGCGTCTCAGCGCTCATGGATTCCCGCTCTCAGGCGCGCGCACAAAGGCGCACGCAGCGCTACTTCAACCATCAGGCCCCGTCGGGAAGCGAACGTATCAGCGGCCAAATTCAGTGTCAACGAATTGTGATCCCGATCCACGGCGCGCGCACGGGCTAATCGACGCGGCGCGCTACCTCGACGGGCGTCTCACTGCGCGGCATGCTCCGCGGCCTCGCCCGTGGCATCCTCTGTGGCATCGAGGATCAGCGCGCGGAACGCGGGGAACAGCGCGGCGTTGGTTGCGATCCACATGTTGTCCTCGACGGGGCCGCCGTCCAGCGTCTCCGCGTGGCCGCCGGCCTCGCGGACGATGAGCCCGGCAGCGGCGATGTCCCAGAGGTGCACTCCACGCTCGTAATAGACGTCGAGCCGCCCGCACGCGACGGCGCAGAGGTCGAGGGCCGCCGAGCCCGCGCGCCGGATGTCGCGGACCTCCGTGACGACCCGCGCGAGGACCGGCCCCTGGGCGCGGCGTCCCTCTACCCGGTAGTCGAAGCCGGTGCCGCACAGAGCGTGGTCGAGGCGCGCCTCGGTGGAGACGTGGAGCGGCTCGCCGTTCCTCGTCGCGCCCTCGCCGGCCACCGCCGCGAATAACTCGTCAAGAAAGGGGTTGTAGACGGCGCCGGCGACCACCTCGCCCGCCACCTCGGCGGCGATGCAGACGGCGAAGTCCGGGCGGCGGTAGAGGTAGTTCACCGTCCCGTCGATCGGATCGACGATCCAGCGCACCCCGCTGGTGGAGGCGCGGTCCGCCCCCTCCTCGCCAAGGAACCCGTCGCCCGGGCGCGCCTCCAGGATGCGACGGACGATCAGCGCCTCGGAGGCGCGGTCGACCTCGGTCACCACGTCCACCGGGCTGGTCTTCGTATCGATCTCGCGCGTCCCGGCGAGGCGCTCCATCAGAAGCGCCCCCGCCTCGCGGGCTACCGCCTGCGCGAGCGCGCCAAGCGCGGCCGGGTCTGGCGAGTTGGAGGTCATTCGGCGACTCCGGCCCCCTCCCCCTTCACGGGGGAGGGTTGGCGTGGGGGTTCCTGTTCCAGCGCCTGCCAGATCGCCTGGTCGACCTCGTCGGGTGCGTTCAGGATCTGGGAGTCCCAGAACCGCAGGACGCGGAAGCCCTGCTCGCCCAGCCATTCGTCGCGCGCGACGTCGTGCTCGCGCTGCTGTTCGAGGTGCTGCGCACCGTCCACCTCCACGATGAGACGCGCGTCGAGGCAGGCGAAGTCCACGATGTACGCACCGAGGGGCTCCTGTCGCCGGAACTTGTGGCCGGCGAAGCGTCGATGACGCAGAGCGCGCCAGAGGCGGCGTTCGGCGTCGGTCGGATCGTTGCGGAGATCACGGGCGCGTTGCGCGATCCAACTGAGGTCGGGCATCGGACGGGACCCCCACCCCAGCCCTCCCCCGCGAGGGGGGAGGGGGCAGAATCTGCCTCGACTCTACGCTGGCCCCGTGATGGCCGTGTTCGCCTAGCCGAGCTCGGCGAGGCTGGCGCGGAGGCCGTCGAGGCGGCCGCGCGCGATGGCGAGGCGCTCCTCCTCCTTCGCGACGACGTCGGCGGGGGCGCGGGAGCGGAACTGCTCGTTGCCGAGCTTCGCCGCCTGCTTCTCGACCTCGCCCTCGGCCTCCGTCACCTGCTTCGCGAGGCGCGCGCGCTCCGCGTCGAGGTCGAACAGCCCGGCCATCGGCAGGGCGACCTGCCCGACGGCAAGCACGCTGGTGACCATGCCCTCCGTCGGCACCTCGTCCGTCGTCGCGACGATGTGCAGCGGGCGGGCGCGCGCCAGCTGCTCGAGCGCGGCGAGCATGGAGGTCGCGGCGTCCTGTGCGTCGGCCGCGACGATGTACGCCTCGACCCAGCGGCCGGCGTCGACGCGCTTCTCCGCGCGGATGTTGCGGATGCCGCGCGCGAAGTCCTGCACCGCGAGCAGCTGGCGCTCGGCGGACTCGTCGACGTACGCGGCCATCGCGTCGGGCACGGGATAGCGCGCGACGATGAGCGCGGTCGCGCCGTCCGCGTCGGGGCGCGCGGCGATCACGCGCTGCCAGATCTCCTCCGTCACGAACGGCATGAACGGGTGCAGCAGGCGCAGCACCTGGTCCACGACGTGCAGCAGCACCGGCATCGGCGTGCGGTCACCGGCGCGGATGCGCACCTTCGCCAGCTCGATGTACCAGTCCGCGAACTCGTCCCAGAAGAAGTCGCGCGCCTGTCGCAGGCCCTCCGCCAGCTCGAAGCGGCGCAGCAGGCCGTCCACCTCGGACGTCACGTGCGCGAGGCGACTGAGGATCCAGCGGTCCTCGACGGCGGTGAGCGCGGATGGCGCGGGAAGCGCGAGATCGTCGCCGGACTCGATCAGCGTGAGCACGAAGCGGCTCGCGTTCCACAGCTTGTTGCTGAGGTTGCGGCCGGCCTCGAGGCGGTCGTCGGTGATGCGCTGGTCGTTGCCAGGGCTGGTGCCGGAGAGCAGCGCGAAGCGCAGGCCGTCCGTGCCGTACTTGCCGATCTGCTCCAGCGGGTCGATCACGTTGCCGCGCGACTTCGACATCTTCGCGCCGTCCGAGGCGCGGACGAGGCCGTGCAGGTACACGGTGTCGAACGGGATCGCGCCGCCGGGGAAGTCCTTCATGTTGTAGAGCGACAGCATGATCATCCGCGCGACCCAGAAGAAGATGATGTCGTACGCGGTCTCCATCACCTGCGTCGGGTAGAAGCGCGTCAGATCGTCGGCGTCCTCGGGCCAGCCGAGCGTCGAGTGCGGCCACAGGCCCGACGAGAACCACGTGTCCAGGGTGTCCTCGTCCTGCCGGATGTCAGCGCTCTCGCACGACTCGCAGAGCGTCGGTGTCGTGACGGCGACGGTGATGTGCGCGCAGTTCTCGCAGTACCAGACGGGGATGCGGTGGCCCCACCAGATCTGGCGGGAGATGCACCAGTCGCGGATGTTCTCCATCCAGTGCTCGTACACGCGCTCGAAGCGCGGCGGGACGAACTTGATCTGGCCGGACTTCACCGCCTCGATCGCCGGGCCGGAGAGCGTCTTCGCGTCCACCCACCACTGGAGCGAGATCAGCGGCTCCACGATCGTGCGCGACCGCTGGCAGTGGCCGACCGGGTGCGTGTACGGGTCGATCTTCTCGATGTGCCCCGCCGCCTCGAGGTCCGCGACGATGCGCTTGCGCGCCTCGAACCGCTCGATGCCCTCGTACCGGCCGGCGTTCGCGTTCAGCGTGCCGTCGTTGTTCATGATGCTGACGATCGGCAGCGAGTGGCGCTCGCCGATCTCGAAGTCGACGGGGTCGTGGCCCGGCGTCACCTTCAGCGCGCCGGTGCCCGCGTCGATGACCACCGCCTCGTCGCCGATGATCGGCACGAGGCGCCCGTTCGTCGGCACGATCGCCTGCTTGCCGATGAGGCGGGCGTACCGCTCGTCCTCGGGGTTCACGGCGATCGCGGTGTCCGCGGGGATCGTCTCCGGGCGCGTCGTCGCGATGACGATGTGGTCGCCGGTCGCGTTGCCGTCGGCGTCTGCGATCGCGTAGCGCACGTGCCAGAACGCGCCGACCTCGTCCTCGTATTCGACCTCGATGTCGGAGATCGCGGACTCGCAGTCGACGCACCAGTTGATCAGGCGCTCGGCGCGGTAGATCAGGCCGTCGTCGTAGAGGTTCTTGAACGTCTGGCGCACGGCGACCTCGCGCGCGGCGTCCATCGTGAACGCCTCGCGCTCCCAGTCGGCGGAGGCGCCGAGGCGGCGGTGCTGCTCCATGATCCGCGCGCGGCTGCTGTTCACGAACGTCCACGTGCGCTCGAGGAACGCCTCGCGGCCGACGTCGTGCCTCGACAGTCCCTCGGCGGCGAGCTGGCGCTCGATGATCGCGTTCACGGCGATCGCGGCGTGGTCCACGCCCGGCAGCCACAGCGTGTCGTCGCCGAGCATGCGGTGCCACCGCGTCAGCGCGTCCTGCAACGACACGACGAGCCCGTGGCCGAGGTGCAGCTCACCGGTGAGGTTGGGCGGCGGCATGATGATCGTGAACGGTTGCGCGGCGTTCGGGCCGGAGCGCTCCGGGCGGCTCGGCTTGAAGAGCCCGCGGCTCTCCCACCACTCGTACACGCGCTGCTCCACGTCGGCCGGTGTGTACGCCGGGGCCATCTCGTTCGGGGTGGTGGGGGTGGTCATCGGGGGAACCTCGAGGGTCGTCGCGTGGGATTCGTGCGGGCAACAAAATGCCCCGCGTCGGGCGGGGCTCAGCGGCGGTCGAACGCGTCCTCATCGAGGACCGTCGGGCCGCCGCTAGGCTACTACTACGTTCGCGGCCGGGGCCGCGGTTACCATCGTCCACCAGATGTGCGTCATGCCTCGATGGTATGTCGTGGGAGATGCGCTCACAAGCAGGCCGGACGCCCCGGCGCGAGAACGAGGTGCCGGATGCTGCAGACGCTCGGGGTGTCGTACCCCGCGATCATCGTGAAGGACATGAACGAGTCGATCATGTTCTACCGGCGCCTCGGCCTGCGGCCGCTGTACATGGAGCCGAACCGCGACGACCCGGACTCCGTGTGCGCGATGCTCGCGGCCGGGGACGGCATGACGTTCCTCCAGCTGGTCGGGCCGACGGGCGAGGGACAGGACATCCCGGAAGGCTCGATGGGCACGGGGTCGATGCAGTACCTCTCGTTCCACGTCTCGAAGGACGTGATGGACGGGATGTTCCACGAGATGGCGACGGCCGGCATCCACGGATCGGACGAGATCGAGCGCGGCTACGAGCGCCTCGTGTTCATCGAGGACCCGCAGGGCATCCTCGTGGTGCTCATCGCGTGGGCGACGGAGCCGCCTCCGGGGCTGCCTCGACCGGCGGTGCTGGCGCGGGCGGCGCAGATCCGCGACGCCGCCGGCGACACGTACGTGGAGGACCGCCACGTCCAGCAGGCGATCGCGGACCTGACGGCCGGGGCGTAACCGGGCGGGTGGCGGAGGGGAGGGGGCCGTGCAGACCATCGGGCTGCTGCTGATCTCGAACACCTTCATGACGTTCGCCTGGTACGGGCACCTGAAGCACAGCTCGTGGCCGCTCTACGTGGCGATCCTCGTCAGCTGGCTGATCGCCTTCGGGGAGTACATCTTCCAGGTGCCGGCGAACCGCATCGGGTACGGCCAGTTCACGGCCTACCAGCTGAAGATCATCCAGGAGTGCATCACGCTGGTGGTCTTCGTGGCGTTCGCCTACTTCTACCTGGGCGAGTCGTTCCGCTGGAACTACGTCGGGTCGTTCGCCTGCATCGTGGGGGCGGTCGTCTTCGCGTTCTGGGGGCGCGGCTAGGCGCCTGGACCAGGCTCCCGCGCCCGGCACGCCGGTGCGGGCGGAGGGCCGTTGTCGGGATGCGGTGGTACCATCGAGGAGCCGGCCACTTCTGGCGGGGAGCCCACTTGAACGCGGCAGCAAGCGGGCCAACGGGGCGATTCGCGCCGTCCGGGAGCCTGATCATGCCAGGACCGAGGAGCCACGTGTTCCAGGAGATGGCCGTCTTCACGGGCAACAGCCACCGCGCCCTCGCGGAGGCGGTCTGCAAGCACCTCGAGATCCCGCTGGGGGAGTGCGAGGTGTTCCCGTTCGCGAACGAGGAAGTGTTCGTCCGCTACCTGGACAACATCCGCGAGCGCGACGTCTTCATCATCCAGCCCATCGTCTCGCCGGTGAACACACGGCTGATGGAGCTGATGATCATGATCGACGCGGCGAAGCGCGCCTCGGCCGGTCGCATCACCGCCGTCATCCCGTACTACGCGTACGGCCGCTCCGACAAGAAGGACCAGCCGCGCGTCCCCGTCACTGCACGCCTCGTCGCGAACTTCATCGAGGTGGCCGGCGCCGACCGTGTGCTGACGATGGACATGCACGCCGGGCAGATCCAGGGCTTCTTCAACATCCCGCTGGACGAGCTGACGGCGTTCCCGCTCATCGCGGAGCACTTCCGCCGGCTCAATCTGCCCGCGCCCGTCGTGGTGGCCGCGGACGTTGGTCGTGCGAAGCTCGCGCGCGAGATCGCGGGGCGCCTCGACGGCGACATCGCGATCGTGGACAAGAAGCGCGACGGCAACACCGACAGCGCCGAGGCACTCACGATGATCGGCGAGGTCGAGGGGCGCGACTGCCTGATCATCGACGACGAGGTGCTGACCGGCGGGACGACCGCCTCGGCGGTGCGCCTGCTGCGCAGCCGTGGGGCGCGCTCGGTGCGCGTCGCGTTCGTGCACCCGGTGCTGGCGCCGAAGGCGTTCGACATGCTGGATAACACGGCAGATGTCGATGAAATTGTCTACACCGACACGCTTCCGTTAGTGCATGGAACATTTAAGAACGTGCCGACGTCCGTACTCTCAGTAGCACCGCTGATCGGCGACGCGATGCACCGCATCCACACCGGTGGGTCCGTGGGCGCGCTCTTCCGGTAGCAGCGCACGCGGCGCGCGGGCCTCGGGCGCCGCGGAAGGACTGATCATGGTCAGCATGTTCCGAAAGCTCCTCGGCGGCGGTGACTCGAACGACCGCGTCATCGGCAAGATGCAGGCGCTGGTCGGCCGCGTCGAGGCGATGAGCGAGGACATGGCCGCGCTCGACGAGGACGGCCTCGCGGCGCACACCCCCGCGTTCCGCACGCGCCTCGCGAACGGCGAGACGCTGGACGACATCCTGCCCGAGGCGTTCGCCGTGGTGCGCGAGGCGATTGCGCGCAAGACCGGCGAGCGCGCATACGACGTGCAGCTGATGGGCGCCGTCACGCTGCACCGCGGCCAGATCGCGGAGATGCGCACCGGCGAGGGCAAGACGCTGGTCGCGACGATCGCGATCTACCTCAACGCGCTCGACGGCGAGGGCGTGCACTCGATCACCGTGAACGACTACCTCGCGCGGCGCGATGCGCAGTGGTACGCCCCGGCGCTGGACATGCTGGGCATCACCATCGGCGTGATCCAGAACCAGGGTGCGTTCCGCTTCACGTCCGACGTCGTCTCCGAGAACGCGACGTACGAGCACCTGGTACCGGTCTCGCGCGGCGACGCGTACCTCGCGGACGTCGTGTACGGGACGAACAACGAGTTCGGCTTCGACTACCTGCGCGACAACATGGCGACGCTCCTCGACGGGCGCGTGCAGCGCAGCCGTCACTACGCGATCGTCGACGAGGCCGACAGCGTGCTCATCGACGAGGCGCGCACGCCGCTGATCATCAGCGGCCCGGCGGCGGACGACACCTCGATCTACCCGCGCTTCGCGGCGCTCGTGCCGGCACTGCAGGAGGGGCGCGATTACCTCGTCGACCTGAAGCAGCGCGCGGTGCGCTTGACGGAAGAGGGCGTCGAGACGCTGGAGCGCGGCATCGGCGTGGACAACATCTACTCGCCGGAGAACTTCCGCCTCACGCGCTACATGGAGGCCGCGCTGCGCGCGCAGGTGATCTACCAGCGCGACCACGACTACGTGGTGAAGGACGGCGAGGTGATCATCGTCGATGACTTCACGGGCCGCCTGATGGAGGGACGCCGCTGGTCCGATGGCCTGCACCAGGCCGTGGAGGCCAAGGAGCACGTCAAGATCCAGCAGGAGTCCGTGACGTACGCCACGATCACGATCCAGAACTACTTCCGCCTGTACGAGAAGCTCGCCGGCATGACCGGCACGGCGATCACCGAGGCCGAGGAGCTCGACAAGATCTACAAGCTCGAGGTCGTGGTCATCCCGACCCACGTCGCGGTCGCGCGCGAGGATCACTCCGACTACGTCTACAAGACGGAGGGTGGGAAGTGGCGCGCGGTGGTCGCGGACATCGAGGAGAAGCACGCGCTCGGCCGCCCGATCCTCGTCGGTACGGTCGCGATCGAGACGTCGGAGATGCTGTCCGACCTGCTGCGCCGCAAGGGCGTCACGCACGAGGTGCTGAACGCGAAGCAGCATGCGCGCGAGGCGCAGATCGTGGCACGCGCGGGCCAGCACAGCGCGGTCACGATCGCGACGAACATGGCCGGCCGCGGCACGGACATCAAGCTCGGCGAGGGGGTCGCCTCGATCGGCGGCCTGCACGTCATCGGCACCGAGCGCCACGAGGCGCGCCGCATCGACAACCAGCTGCGTGGCCGCTCCGGCCGCCAGGGCGACCCCGGCTCGACGCGCTTCTTCGTGTCGTTCGAGGACGACCTGATGAAGCGCTTCGCGCCGGACTGGCTGCCCGGCATGATGTCGCGCCTCGGGCTGGACGACGACACGCCGATTGAGTCGAAGATGGTGACGCGCGCGATCGAGCAGGCGCAGCAGCGCGTGGAGTCGCACAACTTCGACATCCGCAAGAACGTCGTCGAGTACGACGATGTCATGAACACGCACCGCGACGTGATCTACAAGGAGCGCGACAAGGTGCTCGCCGGCGAGAGCATGCGCGACACCGTGATGACGATGCTGGAGGAGGAGGTCGAGGCGCTGGCGAAGGCGCACCTGAACCTCTCGCCCCCGGACTTCGAGACGTTCCGCGCCGCGATCGAAAGCATCGTGCCGACGCTGCCGGACGACATCCTCGACGAGCCCAACACCTCCTCCGAGGAGGCGGTGAACCAGGCGATCGAGGCGATCGACGACGCCTACCAGGACCTCGAGGACGAGGTCGGCGAGGAGACGCAGCGGCTGGTCGAGCGCCTCGTCCTGCTGCGCACGATCGACTCGCTGTGGGTGGAGCACCTGACGGCGATGGACGAGATGCGGCAGGGCATCGGCCTGCGCGCGTACGGCCAGAGCGACCCCCTCGTCGCCTACAAGCGCGAGGCGCACGACATGTGGGGCCAGCTGCTGGAGCGCATCCGCGAGCTGGTCACGCGACAGGTGATCCACGCCCGCCTGACGACGCAGGCCGCCGCTGACGCGATGGCGCAGCAGCAGGCGCCGACGCGCGTGCAGACCAGCGGTCCGGGCGACCCCGACGGCGCCGACGAGTCCGGCGGCCGCGCGCCCACTGCGACGGCCACGCGCGTCGTCGCGAAGGTGGGCCGGAACGACGTCTGCCCGTGCGGCAGCGGCAAGAAGTTCAAGCGCTGCCACGGGTTGATGTAGCGGCGCGGCAGAGCCCTCACCCCAACCCTCTCCCACTGCGTGGGCGAGGGAGCCCGAGGTCGGAAACCTCTCCATGAATGGCAGAGGGCAGGGTGAGGGCCTCCTCATTCCTCCACGCTCGCCGATCGTGCCCGAGCGCGTGGGTACAATGAACGCGTATGTCTTCGACCACCGACACCACTGATGCGCGTGAGCCCGAGGTCCTCGACCCCGTCGAGACCGTGATCGACGCGTTCTTCGTCGCGCACGACATGCACGACGCTGACGATGCGACCGCGGAGGCGACGCCGCGCGGGCGCGTGCGGGTGCCGCGCGACGGCGCGCTCACGCCCGCGCAGAGCGTCGAGGCGCTGCGTCGCGCGCTGGAGCGCGGCGTGCCGTGGTACCCCGCGCTCCTCGAGGTGATCGCGCGCTGGACGGCGCCTGTCGAGGAGATCGACGGCGGGCTGAACACGTACCTGATCGCGGGCGAGGCGTTCGACTGGCTGCTGCTGGCGCAGCGCCTCCTCGACGAGGTCGGGGACCTCGTGCCGGTGGACGAGGCGGAGCAGCTGCTGGTGCACGGCATCGCGCCGGACGGCAGCGGCGAGGCGGAGTTCGAGCGCGCGATCGGTCCGGCGAAGCACCGCGCGCACCTCAACTTCCAGTACGGCGTCGTCGTCGAGGAGCTGCTGCTGCTCGCGGTCGAGCTGGAGCTGGTGAAGTCGGGCTCGCTCTCCGGCGCCGGCCGCCCCGCGCCGGACCTCGAGGCGTTCGACTACGTGTACGGCAAGCCGCTGGACGAGCTGAAGCTGCTCTACGGCTACGACATCGGCGAGGCGCTGGGCGACCGGATGAGCCAGTCCGAGCTGCAGGCGTTCACCTACTGGCTGTCGAAGTACCGCGTGCGCACGGGCGAGCCGGCGCGCGTGGCGTCCGACACCAAGAAGGCGATGGCGATGATGTCGCGCCTGGAGGCCGGGCGGGCGCGCCTCGGGCGGCTGCACGCGGCACAGGCGCGCGCGGGCCGCGTCGTGGAGACCGAGGGGCCGAGGCGCGCGGCCGCGCCGCAGCGCAAGCCTCGCCCGGCGCGCAACACGCCTCGACGCCCCGCGACCGCCGTCGAGGACGAGCCGGCGGAGGAGCAGGCCGAGTCCTGACGGCGTCAGGCAGAAGATATGAGTCGATAAGACTCAGATAGTCTTCACAAGTGCCACGTAGTTACGTATACTTCTCTCGTGGCAACGAACTACTACGACGTGCTCGGTGTGAAGAAAGACGCCTCCGCGAAGGAGCTGCGGGCGGCGTTCCGTCGCCTCGCGCGGCGGCACCACCCGGATGTGAACCCCGGCAACCCCGAGGCAGAGCGGCGCTTCAAGGAAGTGAACGCGGCCTACGAAGTGCTGTCCGACGCCGACAAGCGGACGAAGTACGACCGCTACGGCGACCAGTGGGAGCACGCCGACCAGATCGAGCAGATGCGCCGCCAGCAGGGCGCCGGGTTCGGTGGGGCGCGGGGCGCGCCGGGTGCCTCGTACTCCTTCGGGGGCGAGGGCATCGACCTCGGCGACCTGTTCGGCGGGCGCGGGCAGGCGGGCGCGGGCGGCGGCGGGTTCTTCGATTCGATCCTGCGCGGGCGCGGACGGTCGCGCGGGCAGGACGTGGAGCAGGCGGTGCGCGTCTCGCTGCAGGAGGCGTACAGCGGCGCGAGCCGCACCGTCGAGATCCGCGAGGGCGAGGAGCGGTGCATGGTCTGCGGCGGCGCGGGCCAGCTCGCCGGCGCGACGTGCCACGCGTGTCGCGGCAGCGGCATGGGCACGCCACTGCGCCGCATCGAGGTCGCGATCCCGGCGGGCGTGCAGGACGGACAGCGCATCCGCGTGAGCGGGCGCGGCGGTCCGGGCGCGAACGGCGGGGCCGCGGGCGACCTGTACCTGGTGGTGAGCGTCGCGCCGCACGACCGCTTCGAGCGCCGCGACGACGACCTGCTCGTCGATGTCGACGTGCCGGTCGCGGACGCCGCGCTGGGCGGCGAGGCGAAGGTGCCGACGCTGAAGGGCCGCACGCTCGCGCTGCGCATCCCGGCGGGCACGCAGGCGGGCAAGGTCTTCCGCCTCGCGGGGCAGGGGATGCCGAAGGCCGGCGGCGGCTTCGGCGACCTGTACGCGGAGGCGCGGCTGGTGCTGCCGGCCACGATCACCGACGAGCAGCGTCGTCTCTTCGAGCAGCTGCGCGAGACCACGGGCGCCTCGACGGAGCCCGGGGTGGGCGCGGAGGCAGGCGGCAGCGCATGACGCTCGAGCCGGGGCAGATGCAGCAGATGCACGACGCGGAGGGCGCTGCTCGCGGCGGGAATGTCGCGCAGCACGAGCCAGTGTTCCAGATATCGGTGGTGTCGAGGATGGTCGGCATCCACCAGCAGACGATCCGCTCGTACGAGCGCGTCGGGCTGCTCAACCCCGCGCGGTCCTCGGGCAACACGCGCCTGTTCTCGCACGCCGACGTCGATCGGCTGCGGCAGGTGGTGCGCCTGGTGAACGACCTGGGAATCAACCTCGCCGGCGTCGAGGTGATCCTGCGGATGTCTCGACAGATCGAGGCGTTGCAGCAGCAGCTGAACGACGCACGACACGAGCTGGCCGCGCACGCGGCGCGCGAGGACCGCGCGACCGGCGAGCGCGCCGACACGCTGGGCGGCCAGCGAGATGGAGGGTACGAGCGATGATGCGACAGGATCGCTTCACGGAGCAGGCACAGGAAGTGCTGCAGGCCTCGCAGGAGCTGGTGCGCGAGGCGCGCCACTCGCAGTGGGACGTGGAGCACGTCCTCTACGCGCTGGTGCAGCGCAAGGACGGGCTCGCGCGCGAGGTGCTGACGCGCATGGGCATCGACAGCGACGCGCTGGGGCGCGCGATCAAGGAGCGCCTCGACCGGTCGCCGAAGCTCGCGCACGACGTCGTGCAGATCTACACCACGCCGCGCATCGTGCAGATGCTGGAGGGTGCGAACGCCGAGGCGGCGCGCCTGAAGGATGAGTTCGTCGGCGTGGAGCACCTGCTGATCGCGATCGCGGATGCCAGCGATGGCGACGCGGCCTCGGTCATGGGCGAGTTCCAGGTGACGAAGGAGCGGCTGTACCGCGCGCTCCAGCAGATCCGTGGCTCCGCGCGCGTCGACAGCCCGACGGCGGAGTCGCGCTACCAGTCGCTGGCGAAGTACGCGCGCGACCTCACGGAGATCGCACGCGACGGCAAGCTCGACCCGGTGATCGGCCGCGACGTCGAGGTCGCCCGCGTGATGCAGGTGCTGAACCGGCGCACGAAGAACAACCCGGTCCTGATCGGCGAGGCCGGCGTCGGCAAGACGGCGATCGTCGAGGGGCTCGCGGAGCGCATCGTCGCCGGCGACGTGCCGGACCGGCTGAAGGACCGGCGCGTGCTGGCCCTCGACATGGGCGCGCTGCTGGCCGGCTCGAAGTTCCGCGGGGAGTTCGAGGAGCGCCTGCAGGCGGTGATGGCGGAGGTGAAGCAGTCGGCGGGCGAGATCATCCTGTTCATCGACGAGCTGCACCAGGTCGTCGGCGCGGGTGGCGCCGAGGGCGCCATCGATGCGAGCAACATGATGAAGCCGGCGCTGGCGCGCGGTGAGTTGCACGTCATCGGCGCGACGACCCTGGACGAGTATCGCAAGTACGTCGAGGCGGACCCGGCGCTGGAGCGGCGCTTCTCGCCGGTGTACGTGGACGAGCCGTCCGAGGACGACGCGATCTTGATCCTGCGCGGCATCCGCCCGAAGTACGAGCAGCACCACGGCGTGAAGATCACCGACGCGGCGGTCGACGCCGCGGTGAACCTGAGCGTGCGCTACCTGCCCGAGCGCAACCTGCCGGACAAGGCGATCGATCTCATCGACGAGGCCGCGTCGCGGCACGTGATCGAGGCGGAGAGCATGTCGCCGGAGCTGCGCGATCTGAAGCAGCGGCTCGACTCCGCCTCGACGCGGGTCGATGCGGCGGCGGAGCGACAGGACTACGAGGCGGCCGCGCGCATCAAGCAGGAAGTGCTGCAGATCCAGGGCGAGCTGGGCGAGCGCCGCTCGACGTGGCAGCGCGAGCACGGCCTGTCGGACGACGTAACGGAGACGGACATCGCGGCGCTCATCGCGCAGATGACCGGCATCCCGGTGGACCGCATGCTCGAGGGCGAGTCGGAGAAGCTCCTGCATATGGAGGAGGCGCTGCACGAGCACGTCATCGGCCAGGACCGCGCCATCGAGACGCTGTCCGACGCCATCCGGCGCGCGCGCAGCGGGCTGAAGGATCCTCGACGGCCGATCGGGTCGTTCATCTTCGTCGGGCCGACCGGCGTCGGGAAGACGTACCTCGCGCGGTCGCTGGCGGAGTACCTGTTCGACGACCCCGATGCGCTGATCCGCATCGACATGTCGGAGTACCAGGAGCGGCACACCGTGTCGCGGCTGCTCGGCGCGCCTCCGGGCTACGTGGGCTACGAGAACGCGGGCGAGCTGACCGAGGCCGTGCGACGCCGCCCGTACCGCGTGATCCTGTTCGATGAGATCGAGAAGGCGCACCCGGACATCTTCAATACGCTGCTGCAGGTGATGGACGACGGCCGGCTGACGGATGCGCAGGGCCGCACCGTGGACTTCCGCAACACCGTCATCGTGATGACCAGCAACCTGGGCACGGGCGCGCGGACGGAGAGCCTCGGCTTCCGTCGCGTGGCGAACGACGGCGATGCGGAGCAGCAGCGCAAGAGCATCGAGGAGTCGTTGAAGCGCGCGTTCCGGCCGGAGTTCCTGAACCGCCTCGACGACATCATCGTCTTCGAGCCGCTGACGGAGCCGGAGATCCTCCAGATCACCAGCCTCGAGGTGGACGAGGTGCGCGAGCGCCTCGCGGAGCGGCGCATCGACCTCGTCATCACGGAGGCGGCGCGGGCGACGCTGGCGAAGGAGGGCTACGACCCCGACTTCGGTGCGCGGCCGCTGCGCCGGCTGATCGAGCGGAAGGTGGAGAACCCGCTGGCGAAGCAGATGCTCTCCGGCGGCTACGCCGCGGGCGACCGCATCACCGTCGACGCCACCTCGACGGGTGAGTTCACGTTCACCCGCGAGGCGGGCGTCGTCCCCGACGTCGCGGACGCCGAGCCGGTCGAGGCCGTCGCGCGGTAACCCTCGGCGGGTGCGATGAATGAGGAGGGGCTCCCGCGCGGGAGCCCCTCCTCTCGTTTCGTCGTCCGTCGATGGCTGTCTATCAATAAGAATATATTGACTAACGATAAATAACGACGCAGAATGGAGCTGTCGACCAACGAGCGAAAGGTGCACCTGTGAAGCGCGGTCCGATCCTGTTCCTGAGGGTGGTCATCGTGCTCGTCGGCGTCGGCGTGTTGGCCGGCATGCTGGTGGAGCCCCAGTTCGAGGGGGTCAACGCGAACGCCGACTTCGCAGGTGTCTACCTCGACGACCCGTTCCTCGTGTACGCCTACGTTGGGTCGATTCCGTTCTTCTTCGGGCTCTACCAGGCGTTCAAGCTCCTCGGGTACCTGGGCGGGGGGCAGGCGTTCTCGGCCGACGCGAGGCAGGCGGCGCGCACCATCAAGTACTGCGCGCTGGCGGTCATCGCGTTCATCGCCGGCGCCGAGGCGTACATCATGCTGATCGTCGTGTCCGATGACCGCGCCGGCGCTGTCATGCTGGGGATCCTCGCAACGTTCGTCGGACTCGTCGCGGTGGCGGGAGCCGCCGTGCTCGAACGCGTGCTGCAGAACGGTGGCGACCTCCAGCTCGACCACGACCTGACGGTCTGAGCGCCCGATACATGGCGACGATCGTCAATGTCGACGTGATGCTGGCCCGCCGGAAGATGAGCGTCACCGAGCTCGCCGAGCGCGTCGGCATCACGATGGCGAACCTCTCGATCCTGAAGAACGGCAAGGCGAGGGCCATCCGCTTCTCGACCCTCGAGGGCATCTGCCGCGCCCTCGACTGCCAGCCCGGCGACATCCTCGAGTACCGCGCCGACGATAGTCCGAGACGCTAACGGAAGCTCCTGCGAGGGAGCTGCTCTCGTGTTGACGAGGCGTCAGGCGGTATCGCCGAAGTAACCGCCGAAGTAGCGTCGCCTCATCGCCGCGATCAGCGCGGGTGTCATCTCGATTCCGGATGCCGAGCCGATCACGGTGTCGACGCCGCAGAACGGGCAGATCGCGGTGAGCGGGTCATCGGCAGACCAGTCGAAGATCGCCGACGGCGGGAAGGACTCGCCGCAGAAGAAGCACGTGCACGTCTCGCTACGCAGCACTTCATCGACGTTTCGCGATACATGCCGATAGGTGCCCTCGAGGTCGAATGCACGCCGTCCGCTCCGCCCGGATGCGATCGCGTGCGCTTCATCGAGGAGCGGGGTGAGCGAGGCGAATGTCGTGTCGCTCGGCTCGACGACGCAGAGCCATGCCAGCGGCGCGTAGATCGGGTGCGGCATGAGCGCGTCGCGGCGGGTGTAGTCGTGGCCGGTGTCGACGGGATCCACGCCGATCGGGCCGGGGGGCGGCGGGCCGAAGCGCGCCTCGTACGTCTCGCGGGTGACGCCGACGTTCACGCGGTACGCGCCCGGGCGGTCGAGGTCGGACGCGGCGTCGTGCGCGTTGCTGGTCACGATCGTGGCGAAGGGCATCTTCGACTCGGGCGCGTCCATGAAGAACAGATCGCCGTTCGCCTCGACGACGTGCACGCCGTCGAGGTGGCTCGTGATCCAGTCGCGGATCGTCGCGATGTCCATGCGTCCACTATCACCTCGATCGGCGCGTTCTCGCTACCCTCGACGTGGAGGCCACCGATGGCGAAGAACGCGACCGAGACGTACCAGCAGTTCCAGCCCGTGACGCGCTCGGCGTGGCGCATGTGGCTCGCGACGAACCACGAGTCGGCGCGCGGCGTGTGGGTGGTGCTGTGGAAGAAGGCAGCGGGGAGGCCCGGCCCGACCTACGACGACATCGTCGAGGAGGCGCTCTGCTTCGGCTGGATCGACGGGCTGCGGCACACGGTCGATGACGACCGTTCGGCCCTGATGTGCACGCCGCGCAAGCCGCGCAGCGCGTGGGCCGCGACGAACAAGGAGCGCGTGCAGCGCCTGATCGCCGAGAAGAAGATGCAGCCGGCGGGCCTCGCGGCGATCGAGGAGGCGAAGCGCAACGGCGCGTGGGGACGGCTGGACCAGGCCGACGCGGGCGAGGTGCCGGACGACCTGGCGAAGGCGCTGGCGAAGAACCGGCTCGCACAGCAGCACTGGGACGCGTTCCCGCCCAGCGTGCGCCGGTGGTTCATCGGGTGGGTGACCTCGGCCGTGCGCCCGGACACGCGCCTGCGCCGCATCGAGGGCACCGTGAAGCAGTCGAAGCAGAACGAGCGGCCGATCTAGCTGCGGGTGAGTCGCACCAGCGGGATCTCGCGCGAGGTGCGCCGCTCATAGCCCGCGTAGCCGGGGCCGGCCTGCACGACGCGCGACCAGACGCGAGCACGCTCGGCTCCCTGCATCGTTTCCGCGGTGACCTCGAACGTCTCGCCGCCGATCTCGAGGCGCGCGCGGGGGTCGTTGCGGAGGTTGAAGTACCACGCGGGGTGGCGGTCCGAGCCGCCGTTCGACGCGACGATCACGTACGCGTCGCCGTCGCGCAGGAAGCCCAGGGGCGTCGTGCGCGGCTGGCCGCTCTTGCTGCCGGTGGTGGTGAGCAGCAGCACGTCGAGGCCGGCGATGCGGCTGCCGACTCGACCGCCGGACGCACGGTAGAGGAGCCGGTGCAGGCCGGTGAGCACGTTCTGGATCGGGTTCGCCATCGGTGGGTCCTGTCGCGCCGCCCCGGTGCCGGGCGTGAGGTCAGTCTACGCGCGCGACCTCGAGGGCGATCGCGCGCTCGGCGGCGCGCCACAGCAGCAGCGACGTGACGCCACCGAGCACGATCAGCACCGCGATCGCGGCGAACGCGAGGCGCAGCGACACGTCGCCGATGATCCCCGCGAGCGGCCCGACGAGCATCAGCGTGATCGACATGCCCAGTGGCACGACCGACATGATCGTGGCGCGGATGTTGGACTCCGTGCGGTCGTTCACGTAGCCATCGATCGCCGGCATCACGATACCGATCGCGGTCTGCACGGCGATGAAGCCGGCGAACGCCCACAGGCTGTCGACGAAGATCATCACGAGCAGCCCACCGACGATCGCGCCGATCGCGTACGCGGCCAGCGGCTGCACGCCGAGCGCCCTCGACACGCGCGCGCTCGAGACGGAGGCGACGGCAGCAGCGAGCGATGCCGGCGCCTGGAACACGCCGAACAACGCGGGCGCGACACCGTGCTCGGCGAGGAACGGCTGCACGAGCAGGATGTTCACCACGAAGCCGGTCTGCACCGAGATGTGCGTGAGGATCGCGTAGCGCACGACAGCGTTGCGGCGCAGCAGCTGCATCGCCGTGCGGAGCGTCCGCATGTACGGCAGGTGCCCCTCCGCGCCGATGATGCGCGGCGGCTCCTGCATCGTGGCGATCATGATCCCGCCGCAGAGGTACGGCACCACGCCGACGATCATCGCGACCTGCAGCGTGGTCGCCTCGGCGATCCAGCCGCCGGCGATGCCCGCGAGCATGAACGAGGCGGTCGTGAGCGCGTTCAGCACCCCGGAGCGCGCCGCGAACTCCGTGCTGCGGTCGTCGGCGGCCAGCGCGTCGTACAGGTAGGCCTGGTCGTTGCCGGAGCGGAGCGAGAAGCCGCTGGACCACAGCACGTACGAAAGCAGCAGCAGCCAGAAGTTCGAGGCGAACGCGAAGAGCGCGACCCCGGAGCCCTCGACGACGAGTCCGAGCGCGAAGGCGGCGCGGCGCCCGAAGCGGTCGGCGACCGCGCCGGAGGGCACCTCCATCAGCAGCTTCACGCCCCAGTAGAACGCCTCCATGATCCCGATCTGGGCGAGCGTCAGGTGCCGGAAGTCGAGGAGGTAGACGACCCAGATCGCGAACCCCGGCTGCGCCATCGTCAGGACGCCGAGCGCGTTCAGCAGGCGCAGGTTGCGGTCCACGCGGAACGGGCGGGCGGCCGGGGTCGCAGCTGGGGTCACGGGAGCCTCGAGGGGTGGTCGGGTGCTGGCGCATCGCGTGCTGTCGCGCGGGGCCGGAAGTCAGGATAATCGAGAGACCGCGCACCTCCCACGGCGCGTCGAGGAGTCACCGCATGTCCCTGTCCTCCGACGGCGCCGCCTCGCGTCCGCCCGGATCGCGCCCGCGCCGCACGATGATCATCGCCGCGGTCGCGGTGATCGTCGTCGCGATCATCTCGGTCGGCTTCGGGGTGCTGACGTTCAACCAGTCGCGGCCGCTCCCGCAGGCGACGCCCACCCTGTCGCTCCTCGGCGAGACCGTGCCGATGGGGCCGGCGACGCACGTCACGGCCGCCTCGGCGCTGGAGATCACGCCCGGACAGCCGCCGGCGGGCGGCCCGCATTTTGCCGCGCCGCTGCGCGCCGGGATCGCCACCGCCCCCGTCGAGGACGGCAACGCGATCCACTCGCTGGAGCACGGGATGATCTGGATCAGCTACCGGGCCGACCTGATCGCCGCGCCGGACCTGGACACGCTGCGCGCGGTGGCGCAGGCGCACCCGAACGACGTCCTCCTGACGCCGCGCCCGCAGAACGCCGGGCCGGCCTCGGTCGTCTCGTGGGGGCGGCGGCTGGCGCTCGCCTCGCCGATCGCGCGGCAGACGGTCGAGGACTTCATCAAGACGAACCTGAACAACTCCCCGGAGCCGGGGGTGCGCTAGCCTTGTGGGGCGGGCATCCCGGCTGGGATCATCGAACGAACGGGTGAAGGAGGACGGCGTGGGGCGTAGCAATCGCAGGCGAGAACGACGCGCGGACGTCGAGGTGACTGCGAGCAACGCTCGACGGCTTCCGCCGCCCAAGCCCCAGTGGCGCGAGACCTTCGACTCGTGGGGTGGCTTCCCGATCTTCGGATCGCTCGCGGGCATCCTCGTGCTGGTCGTCGTGCTGATCTACATGAACCGCGCGGGCGCCTCCACGAACACCGCGCCGTACGAGCCGACCGCGCGCACGCCGGTCGCGGGACGCGTGGTCGGCGACCCGAACGCGCCGGTCAAGATCATCGAGTTCGCGGACTTCCAGTGCCCGTTCTGCAAGCAGTGGGCCGACGGCGTCGAGCCGAAGGTGTACGAGGAGTTCATAGCGAAGGGCGTCGCGTCGCTCCAGTACGTCTCCTTCGCGTTCCTCGGCGAGGACTCGAAGCGGGCGGCGGCGGCGGCGGAGTGCGCGGCGGATCAGAACCGCTTCTGGGACTTCCACGACCTGCTGTTCCTGCGGCAGGGCAAGGAGAACTCCGGCGTCTTCACCAACAGCAACCTGAAGAAGTTCGGGCTGGAGCTGAGGGGGAAGTTCGCGGACTTCGACACCGGGAAGTTCGACCAGTGCGTCGACTCCGGGGCGAAGAACGCCGCGGTGGAGACGCAGACGAACCAGGCGCGCTCCGCGGGCGTGCAGTCGACGCCCTCGTTCCTGGTGAACGGCACGCCGATCAGCGGCGTCCAGCCGATCGAGGTGTTCCGGACGGCGATCGACAACGCGCAGAAGGCGGCGAGCAAGTAGCGACGGCAACTCGAGGGGCCGCGCTGGCTCGACGGGGTAGCCGCGCCCTATCATCTGGCGGCGCGAGGAGGCGACGGTGGTGAACATGACGACGACAGACCCGACAGCGATCGTGCTGGCGTTCGACGACCTGTTCGTGCTCTCCAGCGGCGACGTGGACGCGTTCGTCTACGACATGGCCGACTCGCCCGTGCCGCCGCCGTACTACATCACGGTGGACGGCCGCCGCTTCGCGCTGAGCACGCTGACGTTCCTGGAGACCGGCCACGGCGCCATCCTGCCGCGCTGGGTGCACGAGGAGGAGGCCGCGGGGCACCTCGTCATGTTCGTGCGGCGCAACGAGCGCCTGCTGGGCTATGTGCACGACCCGGTCGCCGAGGCGGAAGCCGCGGCCGAGGACGGCGACGAGGGCGAGGACGCCGAGGCGGACGCGACCGAGGGCGATGCAGCCGAGGCGTAGCCTCGCACCGCGCGATGAGCAGCGAAGGGGGCCGCGAGGCCCCCTTCTTCGTGTCGATCTGGGTCCGGGGCGTGATCGGGGCGAAGCCACCCACCCTCCCCCGCGAGGGGGGAGGGGACAGAAAGCAGATGCGGCTACAGGACGACTTGCTCGCTGCGGAGCGCGGCGATCTCGGCGTCGCTGTAGGCGCGCTCGCGCAGCACCTCGTCGGTGTGCTCGCCGATGCGCGGGACGGGGCGGCGGATCCACTGCGTGCCCTCGGTGCTTTCGAGGCGGAACGGAGGGGTGAGGCCGATGACCTCGCCGACGCCCGGCTGGTCGTAGCGCAGCAGCATGTCGTTCGCGAGCACCTGGGGGTCCTCGAACACCTCGTCGATGCTGCGGACCATGCTCATCATGTGCTCGTGGCCCTTGAGGATCTGCTCCCACTCGGCCGCCGGCTTCGTGAGGAAGTTCTTCTGCAGGATCACGGCGATCTCGTCGACGTGTGCCTCGCGGCCCGGGAGCGTCTGGAAGCGCGGGTCGTCGGTCAGCTCCGGCAGCGCGAGCGCCTCGCAGAGCTCGCTCCAGCGGCGCTGGATGTTGATGTGCTGCGAGAGGATCCAGCGCCCATCGCCGCACATGTAGCTCTGCGGCAGCCCGACGATCGGGCCGCCGAAGCGCGGGACATCGGGCACGCGCGTCATCTGGCACGCGTGCATGGCGAGGCCGGTCGCGAGCAGGCTCGTCTCGATCTGCTGGCCTCGACCGGTCTGCTCGCGCTCCTTCAGCGCAAGCATCACGGAGAAGCAGTTGATCGTCGACGTGCCCATGTCGAAGTGGAAGAGCTGCGTGTGCGGCGGCGGCGGCTGGCCGGGCAGCATGCGCTCGTCGATGTCGCCGATGCGCGCCTGCAGCGTGATGTCCGCACCGGGGAGGTGCGCCTCCGGCCCGCGGTCCCCGTAGCCGGTGAGCGACAGGTAGATCAGCCGAGGATTGAGCTTCGAGACGGCCTCGTACGTGAAGCCTCGGCGCTCGCGGGTGCTCGTGCGCATGTTGATGATCACGACGTCGGCCCACTGGAGCAGCCGGTACGCGGCGTCGCGGCCCGCGGGCTTCGTGATGTCGAGCGCGATGCTGCGCTTGTTGCGGTTGAACGCGAGGAACGGGAGGTTGGGTCGCCCGCCCGGCGCCATGTCCTCCGTGCGCGAGTCCGGCGACTCGATCTTGATCACGTCGGCGCCCTGGTCCGCGAGCATCATCGCGGAGTTGGGGCCCGCGTAGACCGTCGCGAAGTCGACGACCTTCAAACCTTCGAGTGGCAGCGGCATGGCGTCTCCTCCTCGCCCCCTGCTGGGAGCACGACCGTGATGGTACGCGGGGGCGGCAAGCCCGGCCGGTCGCGTGTCTTTGGCCGAAGCGCGGGATACCCGCGCCGGCCGAGCCGGACCTGCGGGCTTCATGAACCGTGGTCAGTCCTCGACGGAGCCGTCGTCGCTCGGCGGGGCGTCGATGTCGAGGAACGTGCCGCGCGCGCGGAGGTCGTCGCGGATGGCGGCGTGGCGCTCGAGGGCAGTGTCCTCGGCGAGCGGGCCGCTGAGCATGACGTGCGCGTCCTCGTGGTCGTCCTGGTAGTAGTCGATGAGCGTGCCGGCGCGGCGGAAGCCGAAGCGCTCGTACAGCGCGTGCGCGCGTGCGTTGCTGACGCGTACCTCCAGCACGACCTCCGGCAGCTCCGCCTCGCGCGCGAGGTCGAGGCAGTCGAGCAGCAGCCGCGCGCCGATGCCCTCGCCCTGTCGTGCGGGGTCGACGGCGATCGTGACCAGGTGCATCTGGTCGTGCATGTACCAGACGCCCATGAACCCGACGATGCGGCCCGTGTCCGCGCGACCGCGCAGCCGGCCGAGCAGCGTGCCGATCGCGCCTCGCGCGGGCGTCGCGGCGGTGGGTGCATCCTCGACGGCGACGCGGTACCGCGCGAAGGCGTTGGCGAGCTCGGCGTCGAAGGCGCGCGCGGGCCATGCGTCCTGGTACGCCGCGGACTCGATGCGGCGCACGGCGCGGACGTCGGCGCGCGTCATGTCGCGCAGTGTGATCGGGGGGCGGGGGGTGTCTGAGTCCACGCGGGCGATCATACGGAGCGTGAGCCCTCGGAGCCCGCAGGCCTGAAGCGGGGGGTGCCGGTATCTCCAGCGTGAGCCCCCTCGAGGCTCGCAGGTCTGGAGCGGGGCGGGCCGGGTATCCCCGGCATGAGCTCCAAGAAGAAGAGACGGGCGTCCGGCGACGCCCGGTCGGGCCGGGTCAGACGTGGCCGCCGCGCCCGGGACAGTCCCCGGGTCGAGCGACTGCCGACTTACCTTCGATACCTACCGCCGAGGTGGCCGCGATGTTCGACGCGGCCGCGTTCGCTGGTGTTACGCAGGCGTACCCGCCTCCGCGGCGTCCGCCGTTGCCGCCGAAGCGACGAGCGGGCGCTGCAGGACGAAGTACGCCGTCTCGGCCCGACCGAGGTGCTGGATGCCGGAGAGGCTCCAGCCCTCGCGACCGAGCGCCGACAGGTAGCGCGAGACGAACGTGGTCCGGTGCTCACCCGACTGGCGGATGAATTCCACACCCTCACAGCTGATCCGTCCCCGCGAGTCGACGTATGCGACGCGGTATTCCCACTGGTCCATGGCTAACCTCCTCAGGTTCGCTCTGCCAAACAGCATTGCGAGGAGTAGCTGACCGTCTGTCCCATGCCACCGCCCAACCTCGACGCGCCCCCATTCGGGCTGCCTCGCGCCGTCGCGCGGGGCCTTCGAGGATGAATGCGGCCCGTCCACTGGCGGGCTCCTCTGCCCGCGCGGGAACGGCGACCGGTGCGTCACCGACCGTCTATCCAGTTTACGGGTCCCGGCGGGGATACCCCGGCGGGACCCGATCCCGACCTGCGGGATTCGAGGGCGTCCGTCGACCGCGCGCCATCACCCGCTCGACATGATAAGAACGTACGTTCTACACCAGCGTCCTGAGCACGACGCGCCCCGGACGGCGCGGGAAGGACGGCATGCGGTGGGGAACTTCGACGAATTGGACGAGACGCTGGACTTCGAGGACGACGAGGCGGAGGCCTTCGAGGACGGCGAGCCGCAGGACGCGGCCGACGACCTCGAGGAGTACGACGCGCTGGACGACGTGGCGGGCGACGACCTGTCCGAGGACGAGCGCGCGGAGCTGGAGGCGGTCGCCGCCGCCGAGGATGAGCTGCACGACGCGCTGGAGGATGCGCTGACCGAGACGCAGCGCGAGTTGGAGGCCCAGCGCGAGGCGACCCGCGCCGCCGTCGCGCGCTACCGGGAGGCGCTGCTGGCCGCGGAGCCCGATCTCCCGCCCGACCTGGTCGCCGGCGACACCATCGAGGCCGTGGACGCCTCGATCGCCTCCGCGCGCCAGACCGTGGCCCGCATCCGCGAGCGCCTCACCACCTCGACGGCGACGGGCGCGCGCGGCTTCCCGGTCGGTTCTCCCGCGCGGGGTACGCGAGGGTCACGAGGGCTGACGAGCGCGGAGAAGATCGCGGCAGGGCTGTCGGAGAGGAGGTGATATCCCCAAGTTATCAACAGTCGCATCTGAGTCAGTTGATATTTGTGGATGAAGCCCAGATAATGTAAAGACTTCGGCGGCGGATGGTAGCCTGTATACGGCCTCCATCCAGCCGCCATTTTTGATCTAAAGCACTCTGGCGGCGTCAGGGTGTAGGACGAATTGCTGCGAGCCGACGCGCGAGCATATCCGTAGAAACTGCTGGATTTCCCCGCCTAGTTCGAGCGCTTGCTCAGGCTTCATCGCGATTCGGTGGGCGATCCTCGCTATGTGGTCGGCGACCTGCAAGGCCTCGACATATCTCGAGTCGGCATGCGTGACGTTAGTCACGTGCGGAAAGTTGAACCGCTCTCGTTCGTTGAAGACGCCGTTCAGGTAGGCCTGAAGATTGTTGACCTGCGCCGGGGTATACATCACCCGGTCGGTCACCAGTTCCATCGTCGATTCTCGGAGTTGCGGTCTGCCGTCGAACAACAATTCCAACGATTTACGTATCAAGTAGTTCCGGAGGAATAGAGGTGATGCGGGCATGCCGTCTTTAGGCGCGAGCCAGTATCCGTCGTACTTCCCCTTCGTAATAAACGTTGCCGCGAAGAGCACACCAGCGTTCTGATGCAAATCCAATGCGTGCCGAATTGCTGCCTGAAATCCCGGGCTGCTCAAAGCACCCCGTTTCGCTTCGCGATAGTTGTTCGTGGCGACTCTGAATCGCGCCCGAGTCTCATTGAACGCGTCGAGACTTCGTGACTCGATTGCCAGCAACGCGTAGCCAAAGCATGGCGAGCCCGCTGCACCGGGGTCACCCGCGTCATCGGCGAACACGAACCAGCGGGGATAGATCGGCATCATCGTATCGCAGTCATAACGCAGACCGAGCTGGCAGCGCGGCAATCTTACGACTCCCGTGCCACTCCCCCCTCCGTCCTCACGTAGTCCCCTCGTAGGGTGAGCCCTCGCTACGCGTGAACCTCGGACGAGGGGGCGCGAGAAGGGGGTTCGCAGGACATGGCTCTGACGCTGGCCGAGGGGGCCAAGCTTTCCAACGACGTGCTGCTCGAGGGCGTGATCGAGACGGTGATCAACGACTCGCCCGTGCTGCAGCGCATGCCGTTCGTGGAGATCGTCGGCAACGGGCTGACGTACAACCGCGAGAACGCGGCGGCGACGGCGGCGTTCTACGCCGTGGGCGACACGTGGGCGGAGAGCACGCCGACGTTCACGCAGGTCACGGCCGCGCTCAAGATCCTCGGCGGGGACGCCGACGTCGACAACTACCTCGCGCGGACGCGCAGCAACGTGCAGGACCTGGAGGCGGCCGTCGTCGCGATGAAGGCGAAGGCGGTGCAGCAGGCGTTCGACGAGATCTTGATCATTCGCTGAAACTCACGACGTAAACGCGGTTGATCGGCGGGCGACCCTCTTGCTTGGGAAGCACGCCGCTCGCGCCATTTCGAGAATTTCGGGACAAGGTTCGTATCTAATCGACCACCGGCTGTGCTCCGGAATCCCGTTTCCGATAGCGCATAGTCGCCTCGCCCGCGCCGCTGGTTCGCCATGATGCGTACCGAGTGCATTCGCTACATCCCATGATCCACCGGCGCAAGCTAGCTCGTAGCAACACCCATCACCTGCGGCGGGATGTCCGCGCAGGCATCGCAGGTCCTGCTCGAAGGTGCGGACCATTGAAGCTCAAGCAAAGGTGTGTTCAATAGAGAGGTAGCAGGGAGCACAGCACGAATTAATTCCCGCCATCGGGGCGGGAGAAAGGCTGCTGTATGCCAACTGGTCGGGCATGGGCTCCTCTACAGAATCGGGTTGTAGATCAGGGGAACATCGCCCCTGACGACATCCTGCTGAATCCCCTTCAGTGGCGAACTCATCCTGATCACCAGCGCGCAGCTGTGGATGCGTTGCTTCAGGACGTCGGCTGGTTCGCGCACATCACCATTAACCGCCGGACCGGCCACCTCATCGACGGAGCCCTTCGCGTAGAGCTAGCGCGCCAGCGCGGTGAGACTTCACTGCCTGTTGTTTATGTCGATCTATCGCTCGAAGAGGAACAGCTCGTGCTCGCGGTCCTCGACCCGATCGCCGGCCTCGCCGGTGTCGACGTCGATCAGCTGAGCGAACTGCTCGCGGGACTCCAACCCGCCGATGAAGCGCTCTCTGAGCTGCTGGACCTCCTCGCGACTGACGCAGCCCTGCAGTCGTTGGGCAAGGCGCACGCCGACCCAAACGAGCTTCCCGCGGCGGTGCCATCGATCAGTCAAACCGGTGACCTGTGGATCCTCGGCGAGCAGCGGTTGCTCTGCGGGGATGCCACCGACGCGAACGACGTCCACCGGCTGTTCGCAGATGAACACCCGAACTGGATGTGGACCGACCCTCCCTACGGGGTGGACTACACCGGCAAGACCTCAACAGCGCTCACCATCGCCAACGATCGTCCAGAGGGACTGCGAACACTCCTCGATGCAGCATTTGGGCTCTCCGACCAGGTACTCGAATCGCGGTCACCGGTCTTCGTCGCCCACCCGGCGGGGGAACAGTCGTTGGCGTTCGGGCAGGCGTTTGTAGGAGTCGGGTGGCACCTGCACCAAACCTTAGTGTGGGTGAAGGATGCCTTCGTCCTCGGACACTCGAACTACCACTACCGGCACGAATCGATCCTTTACGGATGGAAGGGGGCGCGCCCTGCCTGGCTCGGCGGCCGTAACGTCGACACCGTGTTCGAGATCCCCCGTCCTCGGCAAAGCGAGGGGCATCCGACCGTAAAACCGGTCGAGCTCGTGGAACGTCACCTGCTGGCGAACACGCGGCCCGGACGACTGGGGTACGACCCGTTCTCGGGCGCGGGGACCACATTGCTCGCGGCCGAGCGCACGAACCGCCGTTGCCGAGCGACTGAAATTCTGCCGTCGTACGTCGATCTCGCTGTCGAGCGCTGGCAGCAAGTAACGGGGGCACGGCGCGATTGGATGGTGACGGGCGCACATTCCATGAGGTCGAGGAGGCGCGCAGTGGCGGGTAGGAAGACCAAACTTACGCCTGAGGTGCACACGCAGATCGTGCAGTACATCGGCGCGGGCGCCTACGCCCACGTCGCGGCCCGCGCAGCCGGAGTGAGCAAATCCACCTACTACCACTGGCTCCAGCTCGGGGAGAAAGCGAGCCGCGGGGTCTACTACCAGTTCCGACTCGACGTGCAGCAGGCTCATTTCCGGGCACGCGCGGGTGCCGAGATCGAGGTCCGGCAGAAGAAGCCCATGGAGTGGTTGAGGATCGGCCCGGGGCGCACCCAGCACCACGAACCAGGATGGACCGAGGAGTGGGTACACGGAACGAAGAGCACAAAAGTCGCTCAGCGAATCGTCGACCGAATCTCCGACGAATTCGATCTCGATCCGGCGTTGGTCGAGAAGCTAGGGGACGCCAGCAGTGCGATGGCGATGCTGATCCTAGAAGCAAGAGGAGAACCGCTATGAATAATGCTGCGCTACGAACAGCAATTCGGGACGAGATCGTTCGGCACAACAATGAGCTGCGCTGGTTTGTGAAGAACGCCTCGCCGCTCATTCAGCATGAAGTTCAGTGCGGCAGGATCACGCTCGACGACGCCATTCGACGCGTTCGACGAGAACAGCTGGTGTCACCGTTGGAGATCGCCGAGATTGCGGCGCGTCTGGCTGAACGGCTGCGACCCGATCTATCGATACCGAGGGCGCAGTTGGCACTCGAGTTCCGGCATGACCTTGAGCGAATCGGCATGACGCCCACATCCGGTCTCAAGACCGCTGTGCGCCGGTTGAGCGAGTTCCTGAAGGAACACGTCTACGGCACGCTCATCCCGTTCGAGGATCTGCCCCTGAATGTTCTGCGCGGGCTGACGACCGGGGGGCTGCGGACATCGAAAGCTAGCGGGCCATCCTAGCGAGGAGAAACGATCCGGTCGGTCAAACAGAGCGTCGTAGCAGCCGTCGATCGCACCCGCTCGCGCTTGGCCTGCGGTCTACCGATGCCCATGTGCTCTGCCGCCGCCCTCGGATCGCGCGTACCGGCCTCCTGATACACCCGGCTGGCTGAGATTCGACAGAGCGCGAAGTTCAGTCGGTAACTCATCACATAGCTTGCGGCGGCTGGAGTCCCCGAAGGGTCCACTGCCCGGCGCAGTCATCGCGCTCCGAATGGCGGTCGAACTCGTGCAGCCCACCGTCCTTAGGAGCTCATTGATCTCCTCGTGATGCGGTCCCTCGGAGACAGCGCATTCCGTGCTTCGAACAGGCGAGCGCAGCTCGCTCCCGAGTCGAACTCGACGTTGAACTGCGCAGTCGGCGGAGAGCGAGTCGATGAGCTGAAGACCTCGGTCGCGCGCGGTGGGGCGTGTTGGCCGGGGCACCGGTGCTCGTGGAGCCCCCGAGCAACCTACCCTCCCCCGTGGCGAACCTCGTCGACGACCTGTAGGCACCGGGCCGGTTGCGATCCGGTCGAGGCCTCCATCAGCCTCCACGTCTCTCGGAGGGGAACGTCGCCGATGGCGATCCCGTCGACTGAGCACGTGAGTTCGTCGCCGACGCGGTCGATCCGGAAACGCTGGCCGCTCGTGGAGTGGACGGTGAGCCGACTCATCAAGTCGTTATCACCTGATCGCCCCGGCGATCTGCGACGGGATAACGCGGCGATCGGAACCCAACCACGATAACGTACTTGGGAGTCATGGTTCGTTGGAGCGGACGGTCGCGAGCGTCGTTCGTCGTTCAGTATGAACACTCGCGGGCCGAACGAAGTCAAGTGTCGTCAACGGCTACCGAACGGGCTTGACTGCCGTTGCGGCCGGAGTGAGTCATGTACTGCAGATCGGAGGCAGTACATGACAACACTCGGGGAGCTCGTCGAAACATATCTCCTGGCGTGTGGTATCGAGGGGAAATCACCAAACACCATTAAAGCTTACGCAAAGTCGCTGTCGCTGTTGCAGCGGTATGCGGCTGAGCTCGAATTACCTGATGTCGTCGAGGGACTTGGCGTCCAGGACGTCTACCGATTCCTGGGGGCCGTTCAGGCCAGTGGCGCTAGTCGTAGCTATCGGCATCGATTGCACGTCGAGATACGCACGTTCTTCTCGTGGTGCGTCCGACTCGAATTTATCAAGGCAAACCCGTTCCTCAAGGTGCCAGCGGTAGCGAGGGAAGCGATCCTAATTCAGCCGTTCTCTCCTGAAGAGATCCTCGCGCTCCTCAAAGTTGGCGATCAAACGCAACGAACATCGCTACGTAATCGCGCGCTCATCTTGTTTCTCTTGGACTCGGGGGTGCGGGTTTCGGAATGCGTGCAGGTACATTTGGACGATGTCGATTGGGAGCACCAACGTGTGCGGATTCTCCACGGAAAAGGCCGAAAGCAACGTTGGGTCGGGATCGGGGATCAGTCGACAGCGGCACTACGCAGGTATGTTGAAGAAATCCGCGGGCGCGAAGCCGGTGCCCTCTTTCTTTCGACATACAGTCGACATCAGATGCAACCGTTTGCGGTGAATTGTCTGCTTACCCGTCTCGGTCGCCTCGCGGGCGTGTCCCATGTGCACCCACACGGATTTCGACACACCTTCGCGACATGGGCGCTGAGTTCGAATGCGCGAGAGATCGACGTGCAGATGCTGCTAGGCCATTCATCGATTGTGATGACCCAGCGGTACGCACGCACCTACTCATCGGAGCAAGCCATTCGCGGACATCGACTTTTCAGTCCTGTCCAGCATCTGTCCTTGTCCGAGATGGATGCACACCCTTCGAAAGATCTCACGTCAGCTCTTGGAGTTCCTGAGGCGATCGCGCACCCTCGACCGGCGCTGCTCGTTTCGTGAGGTCAGGCCTGCGGCGGAGGCACGAACGCGATCACGTGGCCGTCGTGCCACTTGATGTCCGTCGCGAGCGCCGAGCGCATCTGTCCCCAGCGACGGTGCTGCTCCGCGCTCTCGGCGTTTTTGCGGTACGCCTTTTCGCTCTCGAAGACGACGGACAGCCAGAACACGTCGGGCTCCTCGACGGAGCGATAGACCACGCTGTGGATCATGCCCTCGATGCCGGACGTCAGCGCCTGGTCCCATGCCATCAGCACGGCCTCCGAGCCCGGCAGACCCTGCAAGCGCGCCACGGTTCCAAACATCGTTGACTCCTCTTCATGTCCAGCGCCGCGCAGTCTAGCGCGCGCCGGTTGCGTCGAGGCGCGTAGCCCGCGTCGACCTCGACGTTCGAACGTCCGTTCTGTAGAATGGCGCGCATGACCGACGAGGACAGCGCGCGCCCTGGCCCCCTCGCACCCGTCGCGCTGCCGGAGGACGGCCGCGCCGATGCCTCGCTCCGACCGCGCCGGCTGGAGTCGTACTTCGGGCAGGACCGCATCAAGGAGAGCCTCCGCATCTCGATCGAGGCGGCCCGCCAGCGCGAGGAGCCCCTCGACCACCTGCTGTTCCACGGCCCGCCGGGTCTCGGCAAGACGACGCTGGCGATGATCGTCGCGGCGGAAATGGGCGTCTCGATCCGCATCACCAGCGGCCCGGCCATCGAGCGCGCGGGTGACCTCGCGTCGCTGCTCACCAGCCTGCAGGCCGGCGACGTGCTGTTCATCGACGAGATCCACCGCCTCGCGCTGCCCGTCGAGGAGGTCCTGTACCCGGCGATGGAGGACTTCTCCGTCGACATCATGCTCGGCAAAGGGCCGAAGGCGCGCGACGTGCGCCTCAAGCTCAACCGCTTCACCCTGGTCGGCGCGACCACGCGGTACGCGCTCGTCTCGCAGCCGCTGCGCGACCGCTTCGGCGCCGCGTACCGCATGGAGTTCTACGACCAGGCGTCGCTGGAGCACATCGTCACCCGCTCGGCCGAGGTCCTCGGCTGTCGCATCGAGCCGGACGGTGTCGCAGAGATCGCGCGCCGGTCGCGCGGCACCGCGCGCGTCGCGAACCGGCTGCTGCGCCGCGTGCGCGACTTCGCCGAGGTACGCGCGGACGGCGTCGTCACCAGCGTGGTCGCGGGCGCCGCGCTGGAGCAGCTGCAGATCGACGCGCTCGGCCTCGACCAGATGGACCGCGACCTGCTGTCGGTGATGGCGGAACGCTTCGGCGGTGGCCCCGTCGGCCTCGAGACGCTCGCGGCCGCGATCTCCGAGGAGTCCGACACGATCATGGATGTGTACGAGCCGTACCTGCTGAAGATCGGCTTCCTCCAGCGCACGCCGCGCGGCCGCTTGCTCGGCCGCCCCGCGTACGACCACCTCGGCCTCGATCCCTCGACGCGCAGCGCACAGGCGACGCTGTTCGAGGCCGAGTCGTTCGAGGAGTAGCGCCCGGACACGAAGATGCCCGCGCAGCGTGCTGGCGGGCATCCTCGACGGTCGTCGATAGGCGACGCGCTACTTCGTGATCGTCACCGCGGTCGTCCCGGGGAAGCCGCTCGGGAAGAAGCTGGCGAACTCGCGGCGGAGGAACGCCGGCCCGTTGACCACCAGCAGGTGGAACGCGCCCGTCCGGTCCTGCACCCACACGCCGCGCGCCGCGATGTCGCCGGTCGCCGCCTCGAGCTGGTCCACGCTGCCGCCGCCGAACACGGCGAGCGCGAGCCCGCCCGCCCCCAGCACCGGCGTCGTGATGAAGCGACCGGTGCCGGTCGTGGCGACGGGCGGCGTGGTCGTGCTGCCGCCCTTCTTGTAGATCACCGCGAACGGCGTGAAGTGGTTCACGTCTGCCTTCAGCACCAGCACCTCGTTGCTCTCGAACATCGCGGTCGTCTTGAGCTCAACCCATGCGCCCTTGTCGAAGAACGCGATGACGAAGTCGCCGGGGGCCGCGCCGTTCGGGAGAGCGCCGGGCGGCACGGTCATGGTGAGGTCCACCGTGTCCGCGAAAGCGGTGATGATCGGCTGGTTCGAGGTGTCCAGCGTGGCGAGGAACACTGCTGTGATGATCGTGCCGCTCCCGAGTGGGGCGACCTCGAGCAGCTTCTCGATGTCGCGCACCGGCTGGATCGCGATCTGGTCGGCGCCGGGGATCGCGCCCGCGGAGACCGTGAGCGTGACGGTGCCGCCCGGCGCGTTGCCCGGGCCGTCGGTGTACGACGGCGACTTCAGCGTCAGGTCCGCGCCGCTCTGCGGCACGACCGCACCCACGAGCTGGCCCGTCGGCACCTGCGCGCCCCCGGGCGTGACCGTCAGCACCGGCACCCCGCCGCCGCCGCTGCCGCCGCCACCACCGCCTGACGGCGGGACGAATGGCACGGCGACGTTGAACGCCGCGCTGTCCGCGGCCGTCGGTCCGCCGGTGGTCGTGGCCTGGAGCACGTAGGTCCCCACGAGGTCGATCGCGAAGTTGAAGAACCTCGCGCTGCCGTTGACCGCCGTCACCGTCGGGAGGCCGGAGAGCACGGCGCCGCCGGTCCCGCTCGTGATCGCGACGGTGACCGTGTTCGTCGAGGTGAGGACGGTGTTCCCGCCCGCATCGACGACGTTCACGACCGGCTGCCCGGTGAACATCGACCCCGGCACCGCACCGCTCGGCGAGGTGCCGAAGGCGAGCGCGACCGGCGCGCCGTAGAGGACATCGAACGGCGCGGTCTCGACGGCGGCGCGGCCGGATGTGGTGGCGACGAGGACGTAGCCGCGGCCGGCGCGGTCGATCTTCAGACCGGAGAACGTGGCGACGCCGTTGACCGCGGGGACGGTCGTCGTGCCCGTCAGCATGGCGCCCGAGGTGCCGGTGCCGCTCTTGATGCTGACGGTGACGTTGTCGGTCGCCCCGGCGATCGGGCTGCTCGCACTGCTGTCGATCGCGAAGACCGGCTGCGTGCCGAACGGCGTGCCGCCGGTGAACGTCGCGGGCGCCGTCTGCACGCGCAGCGCCGAGGTGCCCACCGTGAACGCCGTGCTGTCGGAGGAGGTCAACCCGCTCGACGCCGCTGTCAGCACGTAGCTCGCGCCGGCGAGGTCGATCGTGAGGTTGGTGAACGTCGCCACGCCGGACGAGGCCGCGACGCTCGTCGTCCCGCCGAGGACTGCCCCGGTCGTGCCGGACTTGATCGTGACCGCGACGTTCGCGGAGGAGCCGGTGATTGTGTTGTCGTACGCATCCGTGACGCGGACGGTCGGCTGACCTCGCAGGGTGGAGGTGGCGACGCCGCCGCCCGGCTGCGCGTTGAACATGACCTTCGAGGCCGCGGCCGGGATGATCGTGATCGCGTTCGAGTCGACCGCGGGGATGCCGTTCGCGCGGAACGTCAGCACGTGGCCGACCGCGGCGAAGTCGATGCGCAGGTTCGTGAACGTCGCGATGCCGCCGACGGCGTTGACGGTCGTCATGCCGATGAACTCGGCACCGAAGCGCGACGGGTGCGCCTTCACCTCGACGGTCACGGCGTCGGTGCCACCGACGACGAGGTTGCCGTTCGCGTCGAGCAGGCGGATCACCGGCTGCGCGCTGAGCGAGGAGCCCGCGGTGCCGTTGCCCGGCTGCGTCTGGATCGACAGCGTGACGGCCGGGCCCTGCGGCGCGACGGTGAACGGATTCGTCTCGCCGGAGCTGAAGCCGCTCGCGCTCGCGACCAGCACGTAGCCGGCGCTCGCGGAGTCGATGCGCAGGTTGGTGAACGTCGCGATGCCGCCGACGGCGGCCACGCTGGTCGTGCCCTGGAGCGTCGAGCCGACCGCGCCGGTGCCCGGCTTGATCCCGACGGTGACGGTGGCGGTGCTGTTGGTCAGCAGGTTGCCGTCCGCGTCGGTGATGTGGAACACGGGCTGGCCGGTCCAGTTGGAGCCGACCGCGATCGTGCCGCTCGGCTGCGTCACCGCGCGCACGCTCGGCGCGATCGTGGAGAGCACGGCGGGGATGTTCGTCGAGGTCAGCGAGCCGGTGCCGAGCTGGCCGAGCGTGTTGTCGCCCCAGCACTTCACGACGCCCGTCTGGATCGCGCACATGTGCCCGACGCCGCCGTCGAGGGCGGTGACGCCGCTGGTCAGGCCGGTGACGGCGACGGGCGCGGTGCTCGAGGCGCTCGCGCTGCCGTTGCCGAACTGGCCGAACTCGTTGCTGCCCCAGCACATCACGTCGCCGCCCGTCCGCAGCGCGCACGTCGAGTGCCCCGCCGCCGCGATCGCGACGACCCCGGTCAGGCCGGTGACGGTCACCGGGGTGTTGCTGCTGGTGGTGGTGCCGTTGCCGAGCTGGCCCTTGTTGTTGAGGCCCCAGCACTGCACCGTGCCGCCGCCGAGCATCGCGCACGCGTGGGACGCGCCCGCGGAGATCATCGACACGCCGGTACCGAGGCCGGTGACGTCGCGCGGGACGTTGCTGAAGACGCCGACGCCCGCGGCGAGCGTGGAGTCGCCGAGCGAGCCGTGCTCGTTGTCGCCCCAGCACTTCACGCCGCCGCCGGTCGTGCGCGCGCAGACGAACGTGCCGCCGGCGGCGACGTCCGCGACGCCGCTGGTGAGGCCGGTGACGTTCTGCGGGAGCACGTTGTTCGTCGCGTTCGTGCCGTTGCCGATCGTGCCCTGCGTGCCGGTGCCCCAGCACTTCGCGCCGCCGCCGGTGGTCACAGCGCACGCGAACTTGCCGCCCGCGCTGATCGAGGCGACGCCGCTCGACAGCGTCGAGACGGGCTTCGGGGTGGTCCAGACGAACGGCGAGGCCACGCCGCTGCCCAGCGCGCCGGAGGAGCCCCAGTTGTTGCCCCAGCACAGCGCCGCCCCGGCGCCCGTGACACCGCAGGAGAACGTGCCGCCCGCGCTGATCGACAGCGTGCCGGAGCCGAAGCCCGAGACGCCGACGGCGGTGAGGTTCGCGACGTAGTCGGTGGGGAACACCGGGTTCGGCTGCACCGGGCCGCGCGTGCCGTTGCCCAGCTCGCCGAAGGTCGCGTCGCCCCAGCAGAACATGGTGCCGGTGGTCGTGGTGGCGCAGCTGTGCGTGGCGCCCGCGGTGATCTTGCTGAAGCCCTGCCCGGTCGTGCCGAGCGTCACGTCGAACGGCGCGCCCTCGACGTCCACGAGGCCGGGCGCGCTCGCGACGAGGACGTAGCCGGTGCCGGGACGGTCGATCTTGAGGTCGGTGAACGTGGCGACGCCGTTGACGGCGGCGCGCGTGAGGTTGCCGCTCAGGCTGCTCAGCGTCGCGCCGTTGGCGGTGTCGGGTCGGAGCGCGATCGTCACGGAGTCGGTGCCCGTCGCGTTGTTGTCGAGCGCGTCCTTCAGCCGGATCACCGGCTGGAGGTAGAACAGCCCGTTGGCCACCGCGGCGCCCGCGACCCCGGTCGTGCCGTTTGCCGGACCGCTGGCGAACGCCATCGTCGAGGGCGGTCCACCCGTCGTGGACGCGGCGATGCCGTCGATGCGCCCGCTGCCGAACACGTTGTCCGCGCCCGCGGTGCCGAGGTCGATCGTCCCGGTCGTGATGATATTGCGCAGGCTGGTGCGCGCGGCCGCCGGGGTGAGCGCGTTCGGCGTGCCGGTCTTCAGGCGCGGGTGCGCCTCCATCAGCAGCGCGCCCAGCGCGGCGACGTGGGGCGCCGAGGCGGACGTGCCGAAGAACACCGACGGGAACCCGCCGGAGCCGGTGACCGAGACGCCGTCGGTAGCGACCACGTCGGGTTTGCGCCGGCCGTCTTCGGTCGGGCCCTGCGAGCTGAAGCCCTCGATGGTGTTGACGCTGGTCTGCGGCACCGCGCCGACGGAGATCGCGTCGCCGCGCGCGTCGGCCTGCGCGAGCAGGGAGCCGGCGGACGTCTGCCACGCGAAGGACACGTCGAGGTCGCCCACGACGAACAGCTCGAGGCTCCTGGTCGCGGCGGCGTTGTTCTTGTTCCAGACGAGGATGTCGTACTGCTTCACGGACCCGGTGAGGTTCTGGAACGTCACCGACTCGAACGGGTTGGCCGCGCCGTTCTGCACCGTGGTGCTGGAGCCGACGAGCGTGAGGAACTGGTTGGGCGCCGTGCCGTCGACGCGCGCGATCACCATCTCGTAGTTGTTCGTGGAGGCGCCCCACGGGTCGTTCCACGTCAGCATCACCGTCGCGGTGCCACCGTCCGGCACCTGGACCGCGTTGAACGCGGTGGGCTGGCCGAACCCGTTGTCGACCGTGGTCGCGGTCGCCTGGAAGAGGTGCAGGTTCCCGCCCTGCCCGCCGACGAGGGTGCCGACGTTGACGCTCGACGGGGTGAACGTCTCCTGCCAGTGGTTCTGCGCCTGGTTGCCCGCCGACGTGACGTACGAGCGGATGCGGTTCGTGGGGTTCGCGAGCGCGTTCGTGGTGTTGGTGGAGACGCTGCTGGTGCCGTCGTACGGCGGGGCGAAGAAGCTGATGTCGTCGATGACGATGTCGCAGTTCAGCGCGAGGTAGTTCACGGCCTGCTCGAACGTCACGCTGAAGCCGTCGAAGTTCGCGAACCACAGCTCGGCGTCGGGCGCGATGTCGTGGACGATCTCGAGGATAGCCGTGCCCTCGGCGCCGCTGCTGCCGAAGCCCGCTTCGAGGTTGCAGTCGGGGCGGAACGACTTCGCGGTGACGCCACCCGTGGTGCGCTTGATCGTGCCGGGCGTCGTGCACGAGGGCTTGTCCGGGTCGGTCGTGCTAGTGACGGTGTCCGGGATGTCACCGAGACCGTCGGCGACCGAGAGACCCTTGATTCCGTCGGAGATCACGCCCACGCGGATCCCCGCGCCGGTCACGTTGGCGGCGGCGCGCAGGCTGTCCAGCTGCTGCGCGAGGTCGCCCTCGGTCATCTGTGAGCCGACGTTCACCGTCGCCACCTCGGGCAGACGCACGAGCTTCACGCCGGGCAGCGTGGTCAGCGCGTCGAGGCGGGAGAGCGGGACGCGCACCTGCGAGACGCCCTTCGTCGGGCTCTCCGCGACGACGGCCGCGCCCGCGGCGGCGAGCGCTGCGCGCGGCGACGCGCCGGGCGTCGCCCAGTCCACGTACAGGTCGACGCTGTCGCCGGTGAAGCGCAGGCGGTTCGAGTTGGTGAGCGCCGCGACCGCCGCCGAGGCCTGTCGCGTGGTCGCCGCGTTCGGGACCGCGCCGCGCTGCAGGACGGCACGCGTCGCGCGCGACACCTCGAACAGGCTGGGGTCCAGCTTCGTCGCGTTCGCCTCGACAGCCGAGCCATCGGCGGGACCGGTGACGCCGGGGATGATGTTGTTCGTGAAGCCGTTGCGCGTGGGTGCCGGCGTGGCGGTCGGGGTCGCGGTGGCCGTCGGCGTCGCCGTGGGGGTCGCCGTCGGCGTGACAGTCGGCGTGGCGGTGGGCGTCGGGCTCGGCGTGGGGGCTGGCGTCGGCGTCGGGACCGGCGTGGGCACGGGCGTCGTGATCTCGGTGGAGCCGAACAACGCGTCGGCGCACCTGAACCTCGGCATCCTGCTGCGCGCCACCGGCGCGGTGCAGGCCGGCGAGTCGGAGATCCGCCAGGCGGTCTCGCTCGACCCGACGCTCGCCGGCCGTGTGCCGCCGCTGCCCACGGGTGCCAGCGGCGCGTCCGGCGCCAGCGGCGCCTCGGGTGCCAGCGGCGCTTCCGGCGCGAGCGGTGCCTCGGCCGCCACCGGCGCTACCGGCGCGACGGCGACGCCCGTCCGCTAGTCCTCTCGAGCGAGCCTCGACACGCACGCCGCGCCAGCAATGGCGCGGCGTCGTTGTGTCAGCGGGTGTGTGTCGAGGGCGGCGCGGGCGTCGTGCTGAGGGCTACGCGACCTCGCCGCCAGCGGTGACGCGGGCGGGCTCGGACGACGACGCGCCGCCGATGGCGACGACGCGCGCGACGCCGGGGAGCGCCGTCGATGCGCTGGTGGCGCGCGGGCGGATCAGGCTGAGCCGCCGGCCGATCGCGCGCGTCGGCACGCTCGCGATATCGGCGGAGACGAAGGCCAGCAGCAGCTGGAAACCGAGGATCGCCGGCAGCGCCGCGACCATCACGGTGCCGCTGAGCGTCTCCTGCCCCTGCATCGAGTTGGTGAACCACGTCACGGCGCCGAACGTCACGCCGAACAGGAACATCAACAGCCCGACGACGAGCTCGATCGACGCGATCGAGAACGAGCGCACGAAGTACGTGTAGAGCACGCGCTTGATCGTGTTGACCAGGTGCTTGCGGGCGAATTCCCCGACGACCTTCCGGATCGAGAGCCCGCTCACCTCGTCGCCGTAGATCGAGGGCATCGGGATGTCGACGACGCGCGCGCGCATGCAGCCCAGTCGGAACAGCATGTCGGACTCGAAGAAGTAGCGCTTGCTGATCTTCGCCGCGGGCAGCGCGGAGGCGACGGCGGCGTTGATCGCCGTGAACCCGTTGGTCGGATCGACGATGTCCCAGTAGCCGCTGGAGATCTTCGTGAGGAACGACAGCGACGCATTGCCGAAGACGCGCATGCGCGGCATCCCGGCGATCGACTCGCGGTCGTAGAAGCGGTCGCCCTTCGCGTAGTCCGCCTCGTCGCTGTTGATCTCCGTGACGAGCGCCGGGATCCACGAGGGATCCATCTGGCCGTCGCCATCGATCTTCACGATCACCGTCGCGCCGTCCGCCACGGCCTGTCGGTAGCCGCTCAGCACCGAGCCGCCGACGCCCTGGTTCACCTCGTGGAACAGCACACGCACGCGCGGGTCGGTGCAGCGGTCCAGCACGTGCTGGCCGGACCCCTCCGGGCAGCGGTCGTCGACGATGTAGATGAGGGCGCACTCGTCGCCGATGCCGGCGATCACGGAAAGGATGTGCGCTTTGACGCGGTAGGAGGGGATCACCACGGCGATCACGGGTGGCGCGATCGCGGGCGGTCGGCGGTCGGGCTGAGACGTCATCGTCCCGCGACTCCGAGGTGCGTGCTGGGGCCGTGCATCCGCCGATGCTAGCACAGCATGCCGGCCCGCTCAGCCGCCCACTCCACTGGGGAGAACCCCCATACTGCCGATGATCCGCGGACGGACCTGAACCGAGAAAAGGTCGAATGATGCGCGCCGCGAAGGAGTCGCCGAGCACCATGCGTGACCGTGTTCGACCGGCAGCGGCTCTCGTCATGTCGCCACGGGGCGTGAGGCTCGCCCGCGTCGCCGCAGTGCTCGTCATCGCGCTCGTGTTACTGGCCGTCGCGGGCACGCCACGGTTCGCCCGCGCGGCGGAGCCTGCCGTCACGCCGTACCGCACCATCGTCCTGCTGGACGTGCGCTTCCCCACCTCGCGTGGCACGTGCACCGGGTTCCTCGTCGGCGCGCACACCGTCGCGACCGCGGGCCACTGCCTCTACAACCGCGATGCCGGGGGCTGGGCGGTCGCCGTCGGCGTGATCCCCGGCGTCAACGGCATCGACGCGCCGTTCGGGCGCCAGACCGCCACCGTCTTCGACGTCGCGCCCGGCTACGTGCGCACCGGCGATCCCTCGCTGGACTACGGCGCGATCACGCTCGCCTCGGACCTGCTGGGGATCGCCACCGGCCACTTCGAGGTCGCCACGGGATCGGACGCCCAGCTCCGCGACGGCGAGTTCGAGACAGCGGGCTACGCCTCCGGCGCGACGTGGGGCACGCAGTGGCGCATGCCGCGACGCGCGCTCGACGGCTTCGACCGCACCGTGCTGACCTACGCTTGGGGCACTACCCCCGGCATGAGCGGCGCTCCGATCTTCGAGCCGGGCGGGAATGCTGGCACGTTCCGCGCCCTGGGCATGGTCACCGGCAGCGTGGAGGTCGCCGGGCACGCCGTCGAGATGGGCCTGCGCGCGGACCCCGGGATGCTGGAGTTCTACCGCGCGGCGGTCGCGCGGCCCGCCACGGCCGCCTCGGACGCGCCGGCGCGCACCGCGTTCATCGCGCGCCGCGGCCGCTCCGTGACGGTGACCTCGACCCCGATGGCGGCGGCCGTGCCGATCGTCCTCCAGTGCTCCCCCGACCGCGTGCGCTGGCAGACGATCGCCAGCAGCACCACGGACAGCGCCGGCGTGAGCGCGTTCACCATCGCGCCGACCGAGACCCTCTACTACCGGATGGTCGCCCTGGGCGTGGGCCCGGGCGCCGTCTCGCAGGGCGTCGTCGACCCGGATGGCCCGGACGACGAGCGGAAAGCCGGCTCGTGAGCGCCGGGTTTGTTCCCGTCCTCGCACCCTCGACGCCGCTCCCGGATCCGGTCGATCCGAGGGATCAGACTGCCACGGTTATGCGATGGAATACGTATGGAATGCAACGAACGCCCTCCAGGACTCTTCGTTGCTGTTCTATACCGACTTTTTACCGTCCGTCCGTGCCGCTCCTCTCGCCGGAGCGAGCCAGCCATCTATATTCGCTTTCAGAGATAGCCCTGCCTGCCTTGCGGCCGGTGGGGCTTTGCGTGTCGCGTGGGCGCGTGGCCGCAGAGTAGAGCCGAGGATCCATGGACCGAGCATCATTCCGCTGGACATTCCGCCTGCTGCCGATCACGGCCGCAGCGATCCTGGGCACTCTGCTCATCGTCTCGACGGCGAGCGCGCAAACGTTCTCCCCGACACTGACCCCCATCGGCCCGGTGGGGCCCGTTGGTCCGGTCGCGCCGCCCTCGGCGCCGGCTCCGGCTGCCCCGGTCGCCCCGGCTCCGTCCACCCCCGCCCCCTCGACCCCGACGTCGACTCCCGCGCCCACGGCGAGCACCAGCAGACCCCGGCCATGCGGCCGGGGTCTGCTGCGTCTCGGGCGGTTCGAGGCTACTCGACGGGTGCGGGGGGAGCGTCGGTGCGGGCCGCCGCGCGGCGTCGCCACACGCGAGGCGCGTAGCGGCGAACGACGACGAAGACGACGAGCGACGCGATGCCGATCGCGATGAGCACGGTGCGCAGCGACGATGAGTGGTATTCGGCGATCACGCGGTGGTCGCCGGCGGGGACGTCCACGCCGATGAAGCTCGGCGACGCCATGAACGTCGTGCGCTCCACGCCGTCGACGGTCACGCGCCAGTTGGGGTGATACGTCGTCTTGATGACGACGGTCGAGCCCGTGGGGCACGAGGTGTCGAACGCCACGCGCGCCGGCTCGCGCTGCTCGTTCGCGATCGTGCCGTTCGTGCAGCGAGGCACCGCGGCGCCGGGCACCAGCTGATCGAGCGACGGGTAGTCCCACCGGATGAATGCGCGTGCGGGCATCGAGGCGCCCAGCAGCCATTCGCGGTTCGCATAGAACAGCGCGAACTTGTCGGGCATGCTCCGACGCACGGTGCTGCTCGCGAACATCGCGGCACCGCTGCTCGGTGCGCGGTAGAGCGCGTAGCGCGGCGTGGTGGCGAGCGGCGTCAGAAAGTCCGGCAGAACGAGGCCCCTCGGGGCGAACACGTATCGCACATCGAAGAGCTCGTAGTAGACGGGGTCTCGGTCGTTGAAATGGAACTGGAGGTCGGAGTTCAGGTTGATGCTCGGCAGCGGGACGGACACGATCTCGAGGCCCTCCTGCACCAGCACGCGGTACATCGGCACCTGGTCGATGCGCATCGACTCGCCCCAGTTGGAGCGCAGACCCGCGTACACGCGGCCCGGGGGCAGTGACCGCAGCGTATCGATGATCGCGCGCGCCTCGACGTCGCTCTCGTAGGCCGCGGCCGTCTCGCGCATCCAGCGCGCGTTCGGCTCGTAGTAGCCGTGGCGCTCGATGATCGCGGGGGCGAGTAGCAGCGCGCATGCCGCCAGCCCGCCGAGCAGCGCGGCGCGCCGAGGCAGCAGCGAGACGACGCGCCAGATCGCCTCGAACCCCATCCCGAGCAGCAGGATGCCGCCGATCTGGAACGAGCCGATGAAACGATGGAAGAGCAGCATGCTGCCCGACGGCACGTGGTCCGCCACCGGTCCCCAGATGCTGCGCCCGCAGTAGAGCGCGAGCCACACGAGGAACAGCGCGAGCGCAAGGAACCGCTGTCGCTGTCGCACGAGCAGCAGGCTGGCGATCCCGAGCGCGATCGCGGCCGTGAAGACCGGGAGCCGGTTGTTGTCGAACAGCTGGCCGCGGACGAGCCAGCCGAGGGTCGTCCGCACGCCGAACGCGTCCAGCTTGAAGCTGGCGTCGTACGGGCTCTCGCCGATGTACGGGCGGTTCAGGAGGAACGTCAGCCACAGGTACGACGTCACGACGCCGATCAGCAGACCGGCGAGCGCGAACTGCCACACGCGTCGCGGTAGATCGCGAGGCTGCACGCCGACCAGGAAGACCACCGTGCCGGTGATCACCATCATCTCCGCGTACAGCAGGTGCGAGACCACCAGCGCCGAGGCCGCGACCACCGCCCGCACGAGGCCGCGCCCGGTGCGCGCGAGGTGCCACAGGCAGGCGATCGTGATGAACGACAGGTGGATCGCGACGAGCTGCGTGAACATCCCCCAGCCGCGCCAGACGAACGAGTCGTACTCGATGCCGTACAGGCCCTCGGTCGACAGGAGCGAGGAGGCCGCCGCGGCGCCCGCCGCGGCGATCGCGGTGAACTCGAGGCGGCGCATGCTCCAGTAGACCGTGAGCGGCAGCGCGAGCATCAGCACGTAGCGCGTGATGTTGAGCAGGTTCATCAGCCCGACGAGGCCGAACGTCAGCCGGTCGAGCGCGATCACGAACAGCGCGGGGAGGTTCTGGTAGAAGAGGAACCTCGGCGCGCCGAGGTCCATCTCCGGCCCCCACGAGTCGAGCGGGTTCTCGCCGCGTGCGATCGCCTCGCTGGCGGAACGGACCATCAGGTGGTGGAACGCGTCGTCGTTCACGTTCGGGATCGCGAGCGTCACCTCGGTCCACAACGAGACCGCGTTGAACGCGATGGGGATGGCAACGATCGCGACGAGGATCGCGGTGCGCCAGCGGTCGCGCGGCAGCTCGACGGCGGTGAGACGCGCCCACGCGCTGCCGACGCGCGCGGCGTACGGCAGTCGGAACCAGCGTCGCTGAGGGGCGGGGACGGGGTTCAGGCTCACGAGGACCGGCTCACGGGCGGCTACAGGGCGTCGGCGTGGCGGCTGTGTCCATGGGCACCCGGTGGTCTCGTCGAGGTGGAATGGATCGTGTCGATCCTACCATCCGTCACGCTCTCGGCCATGCGTCGCAGTGCCCTTCGAGGCGCGCGCGGCTACCGCTTGCGGATGATCGCGTACGTCGCGCGACCCACCGCGACCAGCTCACCGGCGGTGTCGCGCACCTCGACGGAGACGAAGGCGAGGGTGCGGCTGTGGCGCAGGACGGTCGCCTCGGCGGTGACGTCCGTAGTGGCGGCGTTGAGGTAGGTGACGTTCAGGTCCAGCGTCGCCTGCCCGCCCCAGCTCTCGTCGCCGTCCTCCTGCAGCGAGGTGACGGCGCCCCCGGCCGTCGCGTCGATGAGCGACGCGAGCGCGCCGCCGTGCATCACCTCGTGGCGTCGGGTACCAAGGTCCTCGCGCATCGCGAGCGACATGACGAGGTGGCCGACGCGGTTGACGCGTTCAGGCACCATGCCGATCTTCGACCAGTACGGGGGCATGCCCGTCCGAACGCGTGTCAGCACGGCCTCGAGGTCGGTCGTCACGGTGCGGGCGAAGAGGGCGGGACGGGCGGTGTGGGTGGCAGGGGAGGCGGCGTGCCGGCCGGCCCCGCGGGCGGCGGGTTCACGTGCGGGTTCAGCGAGGGGTTCGTCGTCTGCTCGCTCATCGCGGGCGGCAGCGTGCTCGGCGGCGCCGGGGGGGTTGAGGGCGCCTGCCACGCGGAGGTGGGCGGAGTCGGCGGGTTGGACGGGCTCTCCGGCTCGGACTTGCCCTCCGGCATGTCGTCCGTCGCGAACGAGGTGTCGGTCATCGGGCCGGTGGCCGGGGGCGTCTCGGTGGTGGCGCGGTCGCTGCTCGCGCCGCCGGTGCGCTCGCGGCGCGCGATCGCGGCGATCTCCTCGGCGGCCTCGCGGGTCTTGTCGGCGAGGACACGTCCGGCCTCGACGAGCCGCTCGCTGACTTCGCGCATCTCCAGGTTCACGCGCTCCGAGTTGCCGTAGGCGGTGCGGTCGGCTTCCTCGGCGCGCGGCATGGTCAGCCAGGCGACGAGGTAGACCGGCAGCGCGAAGCCGCCGGTCGCGAAGCCGAGGAGGACGGTTACCACGCGCACCAGCGTGACGTCGAAGTCGTACGTCGCGGCGATGCCGGCGCACACGCCGCCCAGCATCGAGTGGTCGAGGTCGCGAGTCAGGCGTTGTCTGGCCACAGGAGTCCCTTTCGGTGGTGTGATCTCATGGTACCGCCAGACGGCGGGCATCGAAGGCCTGTGCGCGATCGACTTCCATCACAACGATCACGAACCGGCAGTCGCTAACAAGCGCGCCCTGGTGCTGCTGCGGCCACGATCGCACCGTCGAGGTCGGCAGCAGCGCATAGGTCGCGCGGGGAAGATCGGTCTCTGCTCGATCTCGATGCGGATGTCGAAGCGGTGCGCACCGTGTCCGGTCGGAGCAGCTCGTAGGATCGGGAATGGTAATAGAAGTCTTCATCGAACGAACCCTTCGTCTTTGATGGCTTCGGTCGCCTCGTGTGGGATACCGGACGCGCCGCAGGCTCCGCGCCGCTGGAGCACGCGGAACACCGTGCGTCGTGACACATGGAAGCGCGCCGCGATCTCATCCACCGACAGCGGGCTGGTGCCACGCACCAGGCGGATCTGGTGATCCCGTTCGCGGTTCAGTAGGGCGCGCACACCTCCCGGCACGTCGTAGCGGCAACGCTGCAACGGGCAGGCGAGGCAAGACGCGAACAGGTCGCACCCTTCGTCGCGGTATTCCTGGTATTCCGGCAGAGCGTCGCTCCGTACGCGTCGGCCGGTGTCGCCGCTCGCGGTCATCGCGGCGGACCGCGCCTTGCTGATCCCGTTTCTGCTGGTGTTCAAGCGTTCCTCCCCCCGCCGCCCGTGTCGAGCGGATCGCGAGAGTAGAACGTGTGTTCTATACCTGCCAAGCGCCGAACGGCGCAGTCGACCGAGGATCAGGCGGATACGGGAGCAAACTTGGAACGTGCTTGAGTGAGCTGGCGGGCTTACGCCTCGCCGCCGGCCCGTCCGAGGCGCCGGAGGAGCGCGTTGCGCGTGAGCGTCGCCATCGGCTGGACGGGCGTGCCGCGCTCGATCGACTCCTGGAGCCGCAGGTCGAGGTACTTCACCGCGGCCTCTTCGAGGGACCGGTCGGCCAGCTCGCGCACCTCGGCGAGCGCCGGCCAGCGCTTCACCTTGTGCGGGTCGACCTTGTCCGCGATGAACATCGCCCACGCCTCCGGCGTGTAGTCGGGGTGCCCCGGCGTGTGCCACCAGATCGCGAAGCGCACGTCCTCGTCCGTCACGTCGAAGCGCTCCGCCAGCTCGAGCGCGCCGATCGGCCCGTGCAGGACCACCGGGCTCCCGCGATCGACGGGGTCGATCGCCATCCCGCGCGCCTCGGCGCGGCGCAGCAGCTCCGCGGGCTCCACGGCCCGCACGAGGTCGTGGCCCTGCGCCATCAGCCGTGCCTTCGCGACGTCCAGGTGGTGCCGTCGCGCGAGGCGGTCCGTCAGCTTCACCACGCGGTCGATGTGCTTCAGCATCTTCGCCGGCACCTCGGCGGCCATGCGCTCGCGGAGCGCGAGGTCGGCGGACGGGGTGTCGATCTTCGTCATATGTGTACCTGCGTATGCATGTGTCACGGTTCGTCGAGGCCCGTCGCGCGCCTGCGACGAGCGCGGTGTCAGGGTGAATCCCAATGGTAAGCACCGCGTCGTTCCCCAAGAGTAAAAGCGTTCCGCTCACCCCGAGCCCGCGCGCAGTTGCACGCTCGCTCGCGGCGGACCGTATCGAGGGACGAGTGCAGGGCAACGCACGCTTCACGCGCCTCGGTCTCAGGCGGCCCGCCGTTGCGACGTCGCCGCGTGTCCGCGCCCTCGCGGTCATCGTGCTCGCCGCCTTCGCGATCGGCGTGCTGCTCAGCCTGCTCCCGAACGACACCGTCCGCTTCGCCGTCGCGATCGCACTCGCCGTGCTCTCGCTCGCTGCCGCACTGGTCGCCGCCGCGCGCTCCGCGGCGCTCGCCCGCGAGGTGGCCGGCCTCCTCGAGGTGCGCCACGACGCGCAGCGGGAGATCGCGAGCATGGCGCACGATCTGAAGGGCCCGCTCTCCACTGTCTCGTCGTACCTCGACCTGATCGCGGAGGGTGCGCTCGGCCCGGTGAACGCGGACACGCGCCTCGCCGCGCAGCGTGCCGCGCAGGCCTCGGCGCACGTCCGGTCGCTCGTGGAGTCCGCGCTGCTCCAGCACGTCGAGTCGATCGCCGCGCGCCCCATCACCGTCGCCGCCGACACCGTCGACCTGCGCGCGCTGATCCGCGAGGTCACCGAGGCGCTGCGCGTCGAGATCGCGTCGAGTCATGCGGAGGTCGTGGTCGAGCCGCTGCCGCGCGTCCTAGGCGACTCCGCGCGGCTGTTCCGCGTGTTCGAGAACCTAGTGCAGAACGCCGTGAAGTACGCGCGCCCCGGCGAGGCGCCGATGGTGATGATCACCGGCGCGTCCGAGGCGGGGCGAGCCGAGATCGTGGTGCGCGACCACGGCATCGGCATCCCCGCCGAGGACTGCGAGCGCGTCTTCGAGCCCGACGTGCGCGCCGCCAACGGCGCGTCGATCACCTTCGGCCACGGCCTCGGCCTCGCCACCGTGCGGCGGCTGGTGCGTGACCTCGGCGGCGAGATCTGGGTGGACTCGACGCACGTCGACGGCGCCGCGATCCGCCTCTCGCTCCCCCTCGCGAGTTAGCTGCACCACCCGCACGATCCCGATCCGCCTACCAGCACGGTTCGCGAGCGTCGCGAGATGCATCAGGCCAGCACGAGGATCTAATAGCGGGTGCGGTTGCGACTCTTCATGCCGTAGGCGCCGATCAAAACGGCCGCAGCCAGCACAACTGCGACGATCAGCGTCACGATCAGGCCGGTGCTCAATTCGGTCCCGTTCTCCGCCGGCGGGGTTGTGGTGGTCGTCGCGGGCGGGGACGTCGGTGCCGTCGTGCGCGTTGCGGTCGCCGCGGTCGAGGTGGCCGCGGGCGTGCTCGTCGCCGTTGGGCTGGCCGTTCTGGTCGCGGTTGGCGTCGCCGTGGCAGAGGGTGTCGCAGTTGCTGTCGGTGTCGCCGTGCCGGTGGGGGTCGGGGTCTGGGCGACCACGACCGCCGGGATCGCCACCGCCATCATCCAGCAGACGAACAGTCCGATCCCAACGTTCCGCAGAATGTGCCGCATCGGGGTGCTCCTTGGTGCTCGCGCATCGTCTCGTCGGTCCGATTGCGCGCGCATCGAGGAATTGCGCTGGCATGTGCGATATGCATCTCGCCGGGAGAGGGTGCTCTGCTACTTCATGCGCATGAGGCGCGCGACGCGCTCCGCCGTCGGCGGGTGGGTCGCGAAGAGCTGCGCACCGCGCACTCCGGCGAACGGGTTCACGATGAACAGGTGCGCCGTGGACTCCGGCACCTGCATCGGCATCCGCTTCGAACCCATGTCCAGCTTCTGCAGCGCCGAGGCCAGCGCCTCCGGGTCGCGCACGATCTCCGCGCCGTCGTGATCCGCCTCGAACTCGCGGGCGCGGCTCACCGCCAGCTGGATCAGCGTCGCCGCGATCGGCGCCACGATCATCGCCAGCAGGCTCCCCGCGCCGTTGCGCCGGTCGCCGCCGCCGAACCACATCCCCATCCACGCCACCATCGAGATCGCCGAGGCGATCGTCGCCACGACCGAGGACGTCAGGATGTCGCGGTTCTTCACGTGCGCCAGCTCGTGCCCCAGCACGCCGCGCAGTTCGCGCTCCGTCAGCAGCGCGCGGATGCCCGTCGTCACCGCGACCGCCGCGTGCTGCGGGTTGCGGCCCGTGGCGAAGGCATTCGGCTGCGGCTCGTCCATCACGTAGACGCGCGGCATCGGCATGCCCGCCTGCTGTGCGACCTCCTCGATCAGCCCGAACAGCGCGGGGTCCTGCTCGCGCTTGATCTCGTGCGCGCGCGCCGTGCGCAGCACGATGTCGGCGGAGAACCAGTACGAGCCGAAGTTCATCACGCCGGCCATCACCAGTGCCGTCACCGCGCCGTTCATCCCGCCCAGCGACCCGCCGATGGCGACCAGCAATCCGCTCAGCGCGGCCAGCAGCACGGCGGTCTTGAGGTTGTTCATGTCTCCCAGCTCCTCCGGTGCGCGTGTCTCGCGCGCCGTGATCCCATCGTACCGACGGCCACTGCGAATGTTGTGATAGGTGTGCTAACCGTGCGGGCGTCGCGCTCCGCGGTCGTGCGGCTGTCGCCTCGAGATCGGGCACGCGCGCCGCGCGCGACGAAACATGAGGGTTCACGAGCGGTCCGGGCTGCTGCTCTCATGCGGCCGTTATGGTAGGTTATCGAGGTCGCGGCGCTCCCCCGATCCACCCGCCGCGAAAGAGAAGGGCGCCGGGATGCGTTTGGCAGTCGCAGGGATGACGACGCGCGAGCCAGCGAGGTGCTGCCGGCCTCACGGTCGGCCGTCGAGGTCGCACCGCAGCCAGTGATCCCCTCCAAGCGCCTCCAGCGCGTCGCGGAGCACTTCCACACCCACGCCGAGCTGCTGGGCACCATGCGCTCCGAGTTCGAGGCCGAAATGGAGCCGCTGCACGAGCTCCTCGTGCACCAGTCCGGCACGATGCAGCGCCTGCTCACCAACCTCGAGGAGCGCCTGCGCCCCCTCAACGAGTACGCCGACGGCGAAGAGGCGAACCTCGACGCGCTCGAGCACCGCATGAACGAGTCGGGCTCGGACCACGTCGCGCGCTCCTTCGCCGAGTACCTCGCCGACCAGCGCGGCCGTATCGCCGCCACGCGCGAGCAGATCGACCACCAGCGCATGCCGTTCCTCGAGTACGGCGAGGAGCAGCGCGACACCGTGGAGGTCGCCCTCTCCCGCTTCGACGCCGACATGGACGCGCTGGAGACGAACCTCGCGGAGCAGCGCAAGGTCATGCTGCGGATGCTGGACTCCATGCGCTCGGACACGTTCTCCGCGGTGAAGGAGTTCCTGATGTCCCGGCAGGAGGCGCTCGCCGCCCTCGCCGGCTCCGGCTCCACCGATCCGAACGAGATCGGCCGCTCCGTGCAGCAGCTGCGCCGCGCGCTCGAGCCGATGTCCGACTCCCCGCAGGTGCGCCCGGTCCTCGACCGCGTCGACCAGGCGGACCGCCGCCTCGTCGCCTCGGCGCCGGCCAACCCGCGCCCGCGCGTGGTGATGCCGGACATGCCCCCGATGCGCGACCTGGGCGTCGGTGACGAATCGGACGAGGCGACCGCGTAGGCGTCGCGTCCCGGAACTGCTCGCAACGAGCCCCCGCCGGTCAGCCGCGCGGGGGCTCGCCGATCACGTGGCCGCGGCCGAGGTCCAGCAGGTGCTCCGGCGAGACCTCGAGCTCGAGGCCGGTGACGTCGAGGGCGCGGCCGTCCTCGATCTCGCGCTTCAGCACGTCGAGGCGTTCCTCGCGCTTTTCTCTCGCGTCGCGCGTCATCTCCAGCTCCTCGGCAAGGAACTCCGCGAGGATGCGCTCGGGCGCGTCGGCGTGCTGCGGCATGCGCGCCTCCACGATGCGCGAGAGGAACGAGTAGCGGTTGCCGCCGAGGAAGTGCAGCGCGCGCGTCTCCTCCGGCCCGACCACCCAGCCGTCGTCGAACGTCGCCGGGTCGACCTGCACCGCGTTGACGAGGCCGACGTACAGCGTGTGATCGCCCAGCGGGATCGCCTCGACGACGCTGCACTCGATCCACGCGGCGCAGGAGGACAGCAGCGGCGCGGTCACCTTGATCGGCGCGAACGTCTCCAGCTGTGCGGCCTCGATCTTGTCGACGCGGTCGCCGTGCAGCGCGCCCAGGTACTGCACGTGGTGCAGCAGCGGGCGCGTCGGGAAGTTCAGGACGAACTCCTGCGAGTGACGAATGACCTCGTTCGTGTGTCGCGACTGCTCGACGGCGATCGCGATCATCGGCGGGTCCGTGGAGACCGGCATGTGCCACGCCAGCGGCATGACGTTCGCGCGCCCGCGCCACATCGAGGTGACGAGGACGACCGGACCACCGAGCAGCAGTCGCGCGGCCGTCGCGTTCGGACGATCCTCGAGGTGCTCGGGGGCGGGGCGGATCAACGGGTCGTTCATGCGGCGAGTATAGGCCGCCTCGCGCCCCGTCCCCGAGCCGGACCGGCTGCCGTTACTCGACGTGCAGACGGTGTCCGATGTCGGCGCGGGCGTCCGCGGCCTCGGCCGGTGTCAGTGTCGCGTGACAAGAATCGCACACCCACGAGCTGGCGCGATCCTCGTGCCCCATGTCGTCGATGTTGTCCCAGCGCGGCGTGATCGCGACATGGGCGCACGTGCCCTCCGCGACCTTCCCGACATGGTCGGCCATCGTCGCGCCCTTCGGCGCAGCGTCCGGTCGATGCGACGCGTCCGAGGCGTGGCGGTTGAACATTCGGTTGAGGATGCTCATCGGTGGGTCCTTTCGAGCGCCCTCAGCGTAGGCACGGTGCGCGGCGCAATACCTCGGCATCACTACAGGCGTAATCAAGGCGCAACGGATCGCGGGCGTCCCGTGGCGCCCGCCCATGCGTTCACCCCGGAGGTCATCGCAGACCCATCGCGGCGAGGCCAGCCGCGCCGTATATTCCGGTGATGGACACACCGTCGGACTGGGAAGACTGGTGGGAGGACCTCCGCTTCGTCACCCTCGAGGAGGCGACGGCGATGGACTGCAACCGCTGCGGCGAGTGCTGCTCGTCGCTGCGTGCGCCCGGCGGCGGGCTGTGGTCCTGGGGCGGCCTGCCGGCGGGACGCCACTACGGCCTGATCACGCTCCTGGACGAGCGCACGTTGAAGCCGCGTGACTGGCGCGTCGGCGACGACCACCCGCGCGCGCACAACGCGTACGACTGCACCGCGCTGGCGGACAACGGCGACGGCACCACCACCTGCACGATCTTCCGCCAGCCTCGGCAGCCCGACCGCTGCGGCCAGTTCCCCGTCTTCTACGAGGGCATCGAGGACGAGCTGGAGGCCGGGCCGATCCTGCTGCGCACCGAGCCGCTGCACGGCTGCACGTGGTACCTGATGGTCGTTGTGCAGGATGACGATCCGCTGTTCGACTGGCGTCGCCGCGACCAGCGCCTCCCGTGGACGCGCCTCTCCTCGAAGCGCCGGGAACACGCGTACGACGTGATCCGCGAGGCCGAGCGCCTCCGCGACGCCGTCCAGCCGATCCCCCGCACCGTCTAGCCTCGCGCGCTCTCGCTCGCTCGCTCGTTCGAGAGCGGCGTCGAGGTGCACCGCATCATCTCGGCGAGTCCCGTCGCCGAAGACTGCGTGGGCCGGCCCACCCCTGCCCCTCCCGGTGCGGGAGGGGTTCTGAGAGAAACATGGGGGCTCCGCCCCCACACTCCCACGGAGTCGCGCGCCACGCGACGATCTGCCACCGGATCGCGCCTTACTGTTCACGCCTCCGCACTGCCGCTTCTCTTCGAAGCCCGCAGGTCTGGCGGCGCGGGTATCCCGCGCTTCGCGTCGAAGAACCTAGCGGCCGGGCTCGCGGATGAGGTGGCGGTTCTCCACCTCGACGGTGAGGTACTCGCGGCCGCAGGCGTGGCACACGTAGCCCATCGCCTGCCGGTCGTGCTCCATCACCTCGGGCCCGCGCCAGCGCGGCATCAGGCGGTGGTCGAGGCACTCCGTGGCCGGCGCCTTGTGCCGCATCGCGCGGTAGGTCGGCTTCACGGCGCCGAAGATCGCAGACAGCAACGACATGGTGCATCCCCTCGCGGACCTCGTCCTCCGCGAGCCTAACGCGCGCCGCCGGGCGTGCGCTAGATGCCGAGGCTGCTCCTAGATGTGGAGCGTGGCGCGGAGTGGCGCGTCGCTGCTGATCTCCTGCGCCTCCAGCGTCGTCAGCTCACGGTGACACGAGTCGCAGACGTACGCGTCGGCCTCGACGTGCGGGCGGACGGCGAGGTGGCCGCACTCCGCGGCGGCGTCCTGGAGCAGGTCCTCGCGCGGTAGCTCATCGTGCTCGGTGTGGTGGTGTTCGTTCGGCATGGCGGCCTCCCGTCGGCGGCATGGGAGCGCGAGCCTACAACACATGTGATGCACGGCGCGTGACGCCCCGAACGATCCGCACGCCCGCGTGCCAGATTCGCGGGTTTGACGGGCGACAGGGTGCGGGGTAGGTTCGTCAGAACATACGTACCGAACGTGTGTACCGATTCATCCTGCCGAGGAGCGCCGCGATGACCACCCTCGAACGTGCCGGGACGGTCGCGGACGTCATCGCCACCCTCCGCGCCGACCCCCGCCTCGCGCCGAACTTCGTCTCGTGGCGGACGCTCCCGCCCGAGCCCGCGCGTGTCGCCCCGTGGCCAGCGCGCCTCGACCCGCGCATCGTGCGGGCGCTGGGGCGCCGAGGCATCGAGCAGCCCTACACGCACCAGGCGACGGCAATCGCCGCCGCGATCGAGGGGCGCGACCAGGTGGTCGTCACGCCCACGGCGTCCGGCAAGACGCTCTGCTACAGCGCGCCGGTGCTCCAGGCGATCCTCGACGACCCGCAGGCGCGCGCGCTGTACCTCTTCCCGACGAAGGCGCTCGCGCAGGACCAGCTCAACGAGCTGCACGGCCTCGTCACCGAGGCGGAGCTCGAGGTGCGCGCGTTCACGTACGACGGCGACACGAGCCCGAACGCGCGCCGCGCCGTGCGCACCGCCGGGCACGTGGTGATCACGAACCCGGACATGCTGCACACCGGCATCCTGCCGCACCACACGAAGTGGGTGCGCCTCTTCGAGCGGCTGCGCTACATCGTCATCGACGAGTTGCACACGTACCGCGGCGTCTTCGGCTCGCATGTCGCGAACGTGCTGCGGCGGCTGCTGCGCATCTGCCGCTTCTACGGCTCCGACCCGGTGTTCATCTGCTGTTCCGCGACGATCGCCAACCCGCAGGAGCTGGCGTCGAGGCTCATCGGGCGGCCCGTCGACCTCGTCGACGACAACGGCGCGCCGAGGGGCGAGCGGACGATCGCGCTGTACAACCCGCCGGTGGTGAACCGCGAGCTCGGCATTCGCCGCGGTGTCGTGAACGCCACCGTCGATGTCGCGTCGCGGCTGCAGGAGGCGGGCGCGCAGACGATCGTCTTCGCCGGCAGCCGCACGCGCGTCGAGGAGCTGACGCAGTACCTGCGCGAGGCGCGTCGTGGCGCGCACCCCGACGCCGGCGACGACCTCGTGCGGGGCTACCGCTCCGGCTACCTGCCACAGGAGCGCCGCGACATCGAGGCCGCGCTGCGCGAGGGGCGCCTGCGCACGGTCGTCGGGACGAACGCGCTGGAGCTGGGCATCGACATCGGCGGCCTCGATGCGGCCGTGCTGGCGGGGTATCCCGGCACGATCGCCAGCCTGTGGCAGCAGATGGGCCGCGCGGGGCGCCGCAGCACGCCGTCGCTCGCGATCCTCGTGGCCTCGTCGTCGCCGCTGGACCAGTACGTCGTCGCGCACCCCGAGTACCTGCTCGGCGAGTCGATCGAGGCGGGCCTGATCGATCCGGACAACCCCGTTGTTGCCGTCGAGCACGTGAAGTGCGCCGTCTTCGAGCTGCCCGTGGACGTCGAGGAGCACGCCGCGCTCGGCGCGCGCACGGAGGCGCTGATCGACGCCCTCGACGAGACAGGCATGGTGCACCGCGCGGGCAGTCGCACCTACTGGTCCAGCGAGGCGTTCCCCGCCGCCGAGGTCTCGCTGCGCACGGGCGCGGAGCAGAACGTGGTGATCGTGGAGATCGGCCCGCCCGCGCGCGTCATCGGCGAGATCGACCGCCCGAGCGCCATGACGCTGGTGCACGACGAGGCGATCTACGTGCACGACGGCCGCCAGTACCACGTCGACTACCTCGACTGGGAGGAGCTGAAGGCGTACGTCCGCCGCGTCGACGTCGACTACTACACGGACGGTCATCTCGCCGTCGACCTGAAGGTGCTCGACGAGTGGGACGCGACGCCGTCGACGCGCGGCGTGCTGCGCGGGCACGGCGAGGTCGCGGTGACGTACCTCGCGACGCTGTTCAAGAAGATCCGCCTGCACACGCACGAGAACATCGGCTGGGGCAAGATCCGCTTGCCGCAGGACGACATGCACACCGGCGCCTTCT
>CANJBO010000006.1 GCA_947472995.1 Chloroflexota bacterium | reverse complement strand
CGTCCGTCGCCGTGCTCGCCTGCGCGATGCGGAAGTTCTCCTCCTCGTGCGCGTCGAGGTACTGGACCTCGGGCGACGGGAACGGGACCAGCGCGATCATGTCGGTCGCGGCGTTCGCCAGCGCCTTCGCGCTGGCCTCGTCGATCATCGTGCGCTCGGCGAGGATGACCTTGCCGGAGGCGTCGAGGATGTCCTGCGACACGTAGCGGTTGAGCAGCGCCGCGGCGTCGCCCTTCGGCAGCTCGTGCACGATCGGGCGGTACGGCGTCTCGATGAAGCCGAAGTCGTTGACCACGCCGTACGTCGCCAGCGAGCCGATCAGGCCGATGTTCGGCCCTTCGGGGGTCTCGATCGGGCAGATGCGGCCGTAGTGGCTGTGGTGCACGTCGCGGACGTCGAAGCCCGCGCGGTCACGCGACAGGCCGCCGGGTCCGAGGGCGGACAGCTTGCGCTTGTGCGCGATCTCCGCCAGCGGGTTGATCTGGTCCATGAACTGGGAGAGCTGGCTGCCGCCGAAGAACTCCTTCATGGCGGCGACGACCGGGCGGATGTTGACCAGCGCCGAGGGCGTGGCCTCCTCCGGGTCCGTGATCGTCATGCGCTCGCGCACCACGCGCTCCATGCGCAGCAGGCCGATGCGGAACTGGTTCTGCATCAGCTCGCCCACCGAGCGCACCCGGCGGTTGCCCAGGTGGTCGATGTCGTCCGGGGTGCCCCGGCCGTTGTTGATCATGATGATGCGCTTCACGATCGCCACGAGGTCCTCGCGGCGGAGCGTGCGCGTCTCGGGCGCGTCGGCCATGCCGAGGCGCTTGTTCAGCTTGTAGCGGCCGACGCGGCCCAGGTCGTAGCGGCGGTCCGTGAAGAACAGCGTCTCCAGCAGCTCACGCGCGTTGTCCGCCGTGGGCGGGTCGCCGGGGCGGAGGCGGCGGTAGAACTCCTCGAGGGCTTCCGAGCGGTTCTTCGTCGGGTCCTTCGCGAGGGTCGACTCGACGTAGTTGTGGTCCTCGTCCGTGTCCACCTCGGCCAGCATCGCGCGCACGCGGTCGTCCGAGCCGATCTCCGACTCGTCGAGGTTGTCGTCCAGGTCGATGGCGCGCAGGAGGACGGACACCGGGATGCGGCGCTTGCGGTCGACCTTGACCGACAGCACGTCCTTCGCGTTGGTCTCGAACTCCAGCCACGCGCCGCGGTTCGGGATCAGCTTCGCGGCGGTCAGGCGGCGGCCGGTGGCCGGGTCGCTCTCCGCGGTGAAGTAGGCGCCGGGGGAGCGGACCAGCTGCGACACCACGACGCGCTCGGCGCCGTTGATCAGGAAGGTGCCGTGCTTGGTCATCATGGGCACGTCGCCCATGAACAGCGTCTGCTCCTTGACCTCGCCGGTCTCCTTCACGAGCAGCTCGACCGAGACGCGCAGCGGCGCGGCGTAGGTGCGCTCGCGGTCGCGGCACTCCGCCTCGGTGTACTTGGGCTCCTCGAAGTGGTAGTCGCCGAAGCGCAGCTCCATGCGGCCGCCGGTGAAGTCCTGGATCGGCGAGACCTCGTCCAGGAGCTCGCGCAGGCCTTCGCGCAGGAAGCGGTCGTACGACCGGCGCGGCATGTCGATGAGGTTGGGCATCTCCATGACGTGGCGGTTGGTGCCGAAGCCCTTTTTCATGCTCGGCACACGCCGGTTGGAGATCACGATTCGACGGTCAGTGGTCACAGACGCTCCCATCATCGGTCCCGGTCGCGGGATTCCACGCGCCGGCGAGCTCGCTGCTCAGGCAGCTCCTGGGATCAGGCCCAGGACGGGTCGCATCGATCAGGGCTTGGGGACTGTCTGAGAGCGTCTCCACGATCGGCGGCGGCAGGCCCGCGATCTACTGAGCACGCTCTCCAGCACATATCTCCGGGGGACGTGGCAAGACCCCGAACGACCAACCGGCCGCCGGGGGTTCCACAAGAGTTAGCCGTGTATTCGATTGCGCCCCACGCATCACCAAGTGTACGTGCGCCCGAGCAGAATCTCAACCGTACCCGTCGAGGCCGAATCGGTCAATCTCGCAGATTCGCCCGACTGCTCATAGAGCCTATCGCACAGGTGTGCCGGTGGCGGTCCCGGTCGCCGTGGCGGTCGCCCCAGAGGCACCCGAGGCGCCGGTGGGTCCGGTCGCGCCCGGCGCCTGCTCGGCGAGGCGCTTCTGCCGGAGCGCCGCGGCCGCGGCGGGGTCGTGGCGGCGGTTCGCGGCGGCCTCCCAGAGCGGCCACGCCTCCTTCGGCTTGTCGCCGATGTCGCGCAGGCCGAGGCTCGCGAGGAGGTCGTACGGCGGTGCGGTTGCGAAGGAAAGGTCGCGCTCGGCGAACCAGACGACCAGCGGCGCCCCCAGCGCGTCGGCGTCCTCGAACAGGCGCTGGAGGTAGCGGCGCTGCTCCGGAGGCGTCGAGGAGTTCAGGTTGTCGCGCCCCGGCCCCGAGGCGTACCCGGCGGACACGAACGCCACCGGCAGCGGCGTCTGCTCCCGGATCGAGGAGTAGTACGTCGGGGGCACCTTCCGCGCCACGTTGTAGGCGAAGGAGGGGAACGTGGTGATCCCGAAGACGTCCATCTTCCCCTCGTAGTCCTTCAGTAGCTGCCAGCGCGGGGGGTGCGGCGGCAGGTCCGGGATCACGCCCAGCAGCTCCTCGTACTGGAAGGAGGGGAAGACCTTCGTCTCCGGCGAGGCCGCCTTCACGGCGTCGTACGCCTCCCGGTACGCGCTGACGAAGGCGAGGTACGTCCCCGGGCTGCGCTCGAACGTGGCGTTCACCTCGTTGCCGAGGCCGAGGTACGCGGGGTGCAGGTTCTTCGCGATGAACACCGCCTCCTCCACGAGGGCGCGGCGCAGGTCGGCGTTCGTCAGGTCCTTGCCGGTGTGCGTCGCGGGCAGGCGCTGCAGTCGGTCGCGCGCTGCCGGGTCGAACGGATCGAGGACCACCGCGATCGCGAGCCCGCGGCTCCTGGTGGCGTCGCGCACGGTCATCAGCTGCTGCCGGGTCGCCTCGGACGGGTGGGCGCCGGGCAGGAAGTCGGCCCAGTTGGGGGCGCGCTGGATCAGGATCACCTCGCCGTAGTTCGCGGCGAGGTCGTACGTCTGGCGCGTCGCGAGGTCGGTGAGCGCCCACGGCGTGTCCGAGAAGCCGATCTGGTACGCGCGCGGCTCCCCCTCGCCCGTGGGCGTGCGCCGCGCGAACGAGGAGTCCCCGGTCGCCTGCGCCCGGCACGCCAGCCCTAGCAGTGCGAGCGTGGCGAGCGCCAGCAGCGCCGCCGTCCGACGGCTGCGTTGCGGGCGGGCGGTGTGGAGGACGCGTGCGGCCATGCCTCGATGGTGCGGGAGGTGATCCGGGCGGTCAACGCGCGCCGAAGAATCCGTCCCGTCCTCCCGCGCGGCGAGGGTTTCCCCCGCTGTGTGGATCACTCGGCCGCCGCGACGATTCCTCGACCACCAATCGAGGAGTCGCGCCGATGGTTTTTCTGACGACTGACGATCTGCTGACCGAGCTGGACGGCCTGACCTCGCGCTCCGACGCGCGGGCGATGATCAGCCGTGCGGCGCGCGTCGCCGGCGTCCCGACGGGGCGCCCCCTCCAGGTGCGCGAGCTGCTGATGGTCTGCGAAGCGCTGGCCGCCGAGGGCGGCGTGATCCAGGAGATGGCTGAGGCCGTCGCCACGCGCGCCCTGCGCGTCTAACAAATCTCCTGCGGCCGAAGCGCGGGAACACCCGCGCCGGCCTCCGGGAGGTCGCGAGGCGTTTCGGCCGCGCTGCACAGGCGCAGGACCTAGTCGGCCAGGCTCTCGCGCTTCGGTAAGAAACCTAGTCGGCGAAGATCGTGTCGCGGGCGACGTCGCCCCACGAGAACAGCGCTGCCGCGAAGCGGATGTCGCCGGTGCGGTGGTTCAGCTGCTCCAGCGGCAGCCCGCCGAGGTACGCGCGGACGCGCTGCTCGACGCCGGACTCCTCGTAGAACTCGACCGGGCGGAAGACGCCGAACGTCGTCGAGGCGAGCGGCTGCCCGCCCGGCTCGGCGCACGCGATCGCCAGCGCCATCTGGTCGATGCCGTACGGCCGCCGCGTCGCCGCGATCCGGCCGCGCACCCAGTGCACGATCTGCTCCGCGAGGGCCTCGACGTCCGCCGGCTCGAGGCGCGCCTCGATCAGCCACTCCTGCTTGGAGAGGCCGGTGCCGCGCCGGATCGAGTCCTCCACGCGGGCGCGGAGGGGATCGGGACGGAAGCGGCGGAGCAGCGTGCTCAACATCGGTTCCCCCCTCTCCGCACATCGCGTGTCTGCGGCGGCCCAGTCGGCCACAACCGGTTCCCCCGCGGCGCGGGGAAACCCTTACGCCAATCATCGGCGGCATCCCGGCACTCACCAGCACGGCCGGGTGTCTTTTCAGGAAAGACGCAGCCTTGCGATGGGCGGGCGTGAACGGCTGTGTAGACTCGACGTGTGGACAGTTCGTACGACGTGGATGTGGAGGGGTTGCTCCGCGCGGTCCAGCGCACGGATCACGTGATCGTCCGCTTCTCCACGCTGTCGCAGCGCCTCTTCGTGGACTTCCGCACGCGCGACGGCGAAGGTCCAGGCGTCTTCGTCCTCCCCAGCGCCGAGACGATCCACGAGCGGCTGGCGAGCATCACCGCGGCCCGCCCGGGCTTCCCGCGCCCGCCGAAGCTGTACGTCATGGCCTGGCCGATGCGCGTCGCCGCGCTCGATCGCCTCGGCTTCCTCGAGGCGGCGCGCCAGCGGCTCGCCTCGATGGACGCGTTCGACCAGCTGCGCGACCTCGACCGCGTGTTCGCCGAGCTCGTCCGCGCCGAGCGCGAGGAGATGCGCCACGCGATCACCGGCGAGGGCTACCGCACGATCTGGCCCGGCCCCGTGGGCGCGCGCGACTCCGACTCCTAGCGTGCGGGACTCGTAGCGTGCAGCGCGACCGGTTCCGGCGCCTCGTCCACCGCGCGATCGACGACCTGCCGCCCGAGTTCCGCCGCCTCGTGGAGCACGTGGCGATCGTCGTGGAGCGCGAACCCTCCGCGCACGACCGCGAGGAGGCCGAGCTCGAGGACGGCGACGACCTGTTCGGGCTGTACGTGGGGACGCCGCTGACGGAACGGCTGGACTACCACATGGTGCTGCCGGACCGGATCCTGATCTTCCAGGGCCCGCACGAGCGCGCCTTCCCGCCCGACCAGCTGGAGGACGAGATCCGCCGCACCGTGGCGCACGAGGTCGCGCACTTCTTCGGCATCGACGACGAGCGCCTCGACGCCCTCGGCCTCGGCTAGCGTCGAGGCGAGCCTGCCCGACACGAGAGCCCCGGACACAGGAGTGCCGCCCGGGCGGGCGGCACTCCAACGGATAGCAGTCCCGACACCCGACGCTCAATGAGCGCCGGGGCGGCGGGTCGGGATGCTATTTCGCCTTCGCGATCTTCGGAGCCGGCGCGAGGCCGTTCACGATCGCCTTGAGCCCGGCGGCCGCCGAGAACTTCGGGGCCTTCGAGGCCTTCACCTTGATCTCGGCACCCGTCTGCGGGTTGCGGCCGATGCGCGCCTTGCGCGCGGTGCGGCTGAACTTGCCGAGGCCCGGGTACGCGACATCCTCGCCGTTCTTGACCTTCGCCTGGATCACGTCGCGGAAGCCGTCCAGAACGCGCTCCGCGTCGGCGTTCGTGGTGCCGGCCTGCGCGGCCACCAGGGAAACCAGCTCTGCCTTCGTCATTCCAAACCTCCTGGGGAGGAACCCCCGCGATCTATCGAAGCGCCTATGCGCATCATCATTTGACATCACGCATCCGGTGTCAAGGGTCTACGACCAAGAATGCCAGATATTTACTGGCATTGCGGTCATGACCATGCCGCAACGCCCCGAATTGCAGGGGATCGCGGTCGAGGTCGGGCGATTGTCATGCTGCGCGCGGCGATCCGGCGCTGATCGCGGCGACGAGGCTACCGAGGCGCGACGTGCCTGTGGATGAGTCGCGTCGTGGCGGCGGCGGCGTGATCCGCGGCGCGCGCGATCGCGGCGGGGCGCTCCGCCTCGTCGCGGGCGAGCGGCTCGGCGTCGAGGATGCCCGCGGGCAAGCCTTCGACGATCCCGGCGACGGCGAGGCACGGCGTGCCGGCGGCGGCGGCGAGCGCGGCGACGTGCGCGACGGCCTTCCCGTAGGCGGTCTGCCCGTCCATCGCGCCCTCGCCGGTGATGACGAGGTCGGCGGCGGCGATCGCCTCGGACAGCCCGATCGCGTCGGCGACCAGCGCGGCGCCAGACTCGATGCGCCCGCGCGGGCACGCGGCGAGCAGCCCCGTCGGCAGCCCGCCTCCCGCGCCGGCGCCCGGCATGGACGCGAGGTCGAGGTGCAGGTCGTCGCGCAGCCGCCCGGCCCAGTGCGCGAGCGCGGCGTCGAAGGCGGGGGCCTGCCAGTCGGCGACGCCCTTCTGGGCGCCGTACACGGCCGTCGCGCCGGTGCGGCCGAGCAGCAGGTTCTGCACGTCCACGGCGATCCGCAGGTCGAGGTCGCGCACGATCGCGTCGTCGCCGGCCTCGACGCGCGCGAGCTCGATGAGTGCGCGCGGGCCGGGCGGGAGCGGCGCGCCGTTCGCGTCGAGGAGCCGCACGCCGAGCGTGGTGGCCGCGCCCGCGCCGCCGTCGTTCGTGCCGGTGCCGCCGACGCCCACGATCACGCGCCGCGCTCCGGCGGCGAGAGCGTGGCGGATCTGCTCGCCGACGCCGGCGCTGGTGGCGACCGCCGGGTCGCGGCGCTCGGCCGGCACGAGCACGAGCCCCGCGGCCGAGGCCGCCTCGATCACCGCGAGCGCCGGCTCGCCGGGCCGCTCGAGGAGCGCGTAGGTCGCCTGCACCGGGTCGCCGAGCGGGCCGGTCGCCGCGTGCGTGACGAGCCGCGCGCCGGTTGCCCGCGCGACGATCGCGACGGTCCCCGGGCCGCCGTCGGCCATCGCGCGCTCGGTCACCTCGGCCTCGGGGAGCGCGAGGCGGACGGCCGCGGCGATCGTCGCGGCGGCCTCGACGGCGGTCAGGGAGCCCTTGAACTCCTGCGGGCAGACGAGGATGCGGCGCGGAACGCTGCCGGCAGCCGTCATCCGATGCCCCAGCCCATCACGCGGAGCGCGGCGCTGATCACGATGACGGCGATGTAGATGAGCAGGACCAGCCGCACCTTGCCGCCCAGGCGCTTCATGTGCATCCAGACGCCCCGCAGCCCCGGCGGCCCCGGCTCGCGCGCCTGCATGAACACGCCGTAGGCGATCACGATCGCGATCACGATGAACAGCCCGCGGACGAGAGCAGTCATCGGTGGGTCGTTCTCCTCGATGCGCGGGGTGTCGAGGTGCATCCTAGCGGCGCTTGACTAGAACATGCGTTCTCACATACGGTAGAGCAGTAAGAACGGTTGTTCTGTACCTCGTGAGGTGCCAGATGACTCCCGACACGACGTTCCCGGTGGCCGACGTGGATCAGCTCCCGACGCCTCGACGGCGGCGGTGGGCCTACGCCGGGCCGCGCTGTCCGCAGTGCGCCGGCCCGCTCGTCTTCGGCGAGGGGTGCAGCCTCTGCCCGGTGTGCGGCCACTCGTCCTGCTCCGTCTAGGCGCCTCCGGGACTCATCGAGGCACGTCGTCGCGAGGGCCCGTTCGACCCGCCCGCATTCGCTCCGTATACTCACGCCCTATCGCCGGTTACGCGGGGGGCGAGCATGGTCGCAGGAGCGGGTACTGATCTGCGCGCGCTGAGCAGGCGCGTGCGTCGACACGTCGTGGAGATGGTGAACGGCGCGCAGTCCGGGCACATCGGTGGCTCGCTGTCCGCGACGGACATCCTCGCGGTGCTGTATGGCCGCATCATGCGCCACGATCCGCAGCGCCCCGACTGGCCCGAGCGCGACCGCTTCATCATGAGCAAGGGCCACTGCACCCCCGTCCAGTACGCGATCCTCGCGGAGAACGGCTACCTCCCCGTGGAGGAGCTCGCGACGTTCCGCAAGAAGGGCACGCGCCTGCAGGGCCACTCCGTCCTCGGCAAGCCGGCCGGCGTCGAGAACTCCGCGGGCGCGCTGGGCATGGGCCTCTCGTTCGGCCTCGGCATCCGTCTCGGCATGCGGCTGAACCAGACGGACGCGCACGTGTACGTGCTGATGGGCGACGGCGAGCAGGACGAGGGCCAGGTGTGGGAGGCCGCGATGGCCGCCGCGCACCACGAGGTCGACCACTTCGTCGCGATCATCGATCGCAACGGCATCCAGAACGACGACTTCACCGCCGCGCAGATGCGCACCGAGCCGCTGGACGAGAAGTACCGCGCGTTCGGCTGGGAAGTGCGCGCCGGCATCGACGGCCACGACCACGAGGCGATCGAGGAGGCACTGGCCTGGGCGCGCGACGTGCGCGGCAAGCCGGCGCTGGTGATCTTCGACACCGTGAAGGGCAAGGGCGTCTCCTTCATGGAGAACAACCCGGGGTTCCACGGCGCCGCCCCGAACGCCGAGCAGTTCGCGCTCGCGATGCAGGAACTGGCTGACTGATGACCACCACGCTCCCCTCCGCCGCCACCCGCGAGGCCCTGGGCCCCACGCTCGTCCGCATGCAGCAGGAGGGCGCCGACATCGTCGTCGTCGATGCGGACCTCGGGAAGTCCACGTCGGCGCGCACGTTCCGCGACGTGTTCCCCGAGCGCTTCTTCTCGTTCGGCGTCGCCGAGCAGAACATGATCTCCGCCGCCGGCGGCCTCGCGACCACCGGGCACACCGTCGTCGCCTCGACGTTCGCGGTGTTCGCGGAGCACGCGTTCGACCAGCTCCGCATGTCCGTCGCGCAGCCCCGCCTCAACGTGAAGATCGTCGCCAGCCACGGCGGCGTCTCCACCGGCGAGGACGGCGCGTCCGCGCAGTCCGTCGAGGACTACGCGCTCTTCTCCTCGCTCGTGAACTTCACGGTGTGCGTCCCCGCCGACGTCGTCGAGGCGCAGGCGATGGTCGAGGCCGCGATCGCGACGCCCGGCCCGTGGTACATCCGCACCGGCCGCCCCAAGATCCCTGTCATCTACACGGACGGCCCGCGCTTCGAGGTCGGCAAGGCGAACATGCTGCGCGACGGCTCTGACGTGACGATCGTCGCGTGCGGGCTGCTCGTCGGCCGCTCGCTCGACGCGGCCGAGGTGCTGGAGCGCGCGGGCATCTCCGTGCGCGTGCTGAACATGGGCACGATCCGCCCCCTCGACGTCGCGGCGCTCGAGGCGGCCGCGCGCGACACCGGCGCGATCGTCGTCGCGGAGGAGCACCTGACCCACTCGGGCCTCGGCGCGATGTGCGCGCAGGCGATCGCCGCGAGCACGCAGCCCGTGCCGATGGAGTTCGTCGGCGTGAACGACCGCTACGGCGAGTCGGGCACGTGGGACGAGGTCCTGGAGATCATGGGCCTCACCGCCGAGGGCGTGGAGCAGGCCGTCCGCCGCGTCGTCGCCCGCAAGCGCTAACCACCGTCGAGGTATCGCGGGGCGCCCATCCCCCTGCCCCCCTTCCCTGCGCGGGAAGGGGTTTGGTTCTCTGATGGGGTTGCACCCCATCAGCACTGCGCCCCGCTGTTCAGGACCCGGTCGCTCGTTGTGAACGACCGATTCCGGCGGTATTTGGCTCCCGGTTCTGGCTCCGCCGGGAGTGTGAGGGGCGCAGCTCCTCACAACATCTTTCTGATTCAGAACCCCTCCCGCGCCGGGAGGGGCAGGGGTGGGCCGCCCTGCACGGGTTACCGCAACCCGAGCAACACCACCAGCTCATCGAGCGACGTGATCTCGACGTCGGGGTGATCCTCGTCGGTGGCGGGGGTGCCGCTGCGGTTGATCCACGCGGACTGCCAGCCCGCCGCGCGCGCGCCCGCGATGTCCTGCGATCGCGTGTCGCCGATGTGCAGCGCTGCATGCGGCAGCGCGCCGAGCGGCGCGATCGCGTGCGCGAAGATCGCCGGGTCCGGCTTGAGCAGCCCGACCTCCTCCGACACCACGACGTGCCGGAACCACCGTTCGAGGTCGTGCGCGACGATCTTCATGCGCTGCTGCGTGGTGTTGCCGTTCGTCAGCAGCACCATCGGGTAGCGCGCCTGCACCGCCTCGAGGACGGCGAGCGACTCCTCGAACAGCTGCATCAGGCCGGGCCACGTCGACTCGTACTCCTCGAACGCGGCGTCGGCCGCGGCGTGGTCGGTCGTTGCGTGGTGATCGAGGAGCAGGCGCCAGCCGTCCCGCACGTAGTCGGGCGTCCACTCGCCGCGGTCGCGCTCCCAGAGCGCCATGAGGAACGGCTGGAACACGTGGTCGTGCACGTGCGCGAAGTCGCCCAGCGTCAGCAGCGAGGGGTGTCGCTCGGCGAGGCGCGCGAACGGCGCCTCAAACCCGCGTCGCCATGCGGAGCGTGAGTCGAGCAGCGTGCCGTCGAGGTCGAACGAGACGACCTCGATGCGCCCCGCGTCGAACGCGGGCAAGTCGAGGCGCGCGCTATCGCCGGGCGTCGTCGTCCTCGTCCAGCTCGTCGTCGTCGATGTCTTCCTCGTCGAGCTCGTCATCGACATCGTCGACCGTGACGGCGTCGTCCTCGAAGTCGTCGAGCACGCGCGGGCCGTCCTCGGCATACGTGCCGAACTCGACGCCGCGCCAGACGGTGACCACGAAGTCCTCGCGGTACTCGTCGGCGGTGGAGACGAGACGCGCGTCGATCTCGCCGATCAGGTCCTCGATCTCGTCCTCCGCGATCGCGGTCTGGACGACCAGCGTCCCGTAGACCTTCGACCCGGTGAAGTGCAGGTCGACGCGGCCGATCGCGCCGGCCTCGGCGTCCACGCGCCACTCCTCGGAGTGCGGCGTGCGGGCGATGCGTTCAAAGGTGTAGGGCACGGTGCGTCTCGCTTCGTTCTCGGCGGTGGGTGGGATATGCGGGTGGCTGGCTGTGCGGTGGGTGGTGTGTGCGGACCGCCGAGGCGGTCGCGGGCTGCTTGCTGGCGGCGGTTGCTACCGCGTCTGCCGTTACCGCGTCTGGCCGTTGCCGAGCACGATCCACTTGTAGGACGTCAGCTCCTTCAGGCCCATCGGCCCGCGCGCGTGCATCTTCTGCGTCGAGATGCCGACCTCCACGCCGAGGCCGAACTGCGCGCCGTCGTTGAAGTACGTCGAGGCGTTCACGAACACCGCGGCGGCATCGGCGTCGCGCAGGAAGCGCTGCGACGCGGCCCATGAGTCCGTCACGATCGCCTCGGAGTGCCCGCTGCCGTGCACCTCGATGTGGCCGAGCGCGTCGTCGAGGGTGTCGACGATGCGCACGGAGCAGTCGAGCGAGAGCCACTCGCGGTCGTAGTCCTCGTCGCGCACCGGCACGACGTCGACGCCGCGCGCGGACTGCGCGAGCGGCAGTGCGCGCGCGTCGGCGTGCAGCGTCACGCCCTTCGCGCCCAGCGCCTCCGCGATCATCGGCACGAAGCGCTCTGCGACGGCCGCGTGCACGAGCAGCGTGTCCATCGCGTTACACACCGAGGGGCGCACGGTCTTCGCGTTGATCACGATGTCGCGCGCCATGTCGAGGCTCGCGTCCTCATCGACGAAGGTGTGGCATACGCCGATGCCGCCGGCGACGACGGGCATCGTCGCCTCCTGCTGCACGCGCCGGATCAGGTCCGCGCCGCCTCGAGGCACCATCAGGTCGACCAGCGCGCCCGCCTTCAGCAGCGCGCCGACCTCCTCGCGGTCCGTCGATTCGATGAACTGCACGATGCCGTCGGGCAGCCCGGCGGCGACCGCCTCGCGCGCGATGATCTCGGCGAACACCGCCGAGGTCGCATGTGCGTCGGTGCCGGAGCGCAGCACGACGCCGTTGCCGGACTTCAGGCACACCGCGGCGATGTCGACGGTGACGTTGGGTCGCGACTCGTAGATCGTCGCGATCACGCCCAGCGGCACGCGCATGCGCCCGATCTGCAGGCCATTGGGGCGCGTCACCATCTCCTCGATCACGCCGATCGGATCGGGCAGTGCGGCGACCGCGCGCGTGTCGTTCGCGATCGCCTTCAGGCGCGCCTCGTTCAACTCCATGCGGTCGATGAACGCCGCCATGATCCCGTTCGCGCGCCCGCGCTCGACCTCCGGCCCGTTGACGGCGAGGATGCGCGGCGTCTCCGCCTCGATCGCGTCGGCGATGCGGCGTAGCGCGTCGTTGCGCTGGTCGCTGGTGACGGCGGACATGCGGCGGCTCGCGGCGCGTGCCAGCGCTGCCTTGCGGGTCGCCTCGGACTCCGCGGTGTCCTGGGGGCGGGAGATGGTGCTGGTCATCGGTCGTTCCTCTGCGTGAGACCGCAAGCGAGATCCGAGAGTGGCTGAGGCGCCTCGCGACCTCCGGAGGGCCGGCGAGGTATTCCTCGCATGAGGCCCGCAAGAGAGATGCGACCTCTCGGAGGGCGGGCGGGGTATCCCCGCTTGCGCCCGCATGAAGAAGGTTACACGAGCACGAGATTGTTGCGGTGGATGACCTCCGCGCCGAACTCGTAGCCCAGCAGCTCCGCGATCTGATCCGACTTCCGGCCGAGGATCCGCGTGACCTCCTCGCGGGAGTAGTTCGCCATGCCGCTGGCGAGGTGGCGGCCCGCCTGCGTCATCACGTGCACCACGTCGCCTCGGACGAACGTCCCGTCGCAGCCGGTCACGCCGGCCGGGAGGAGCGAGGAGCCCCCGCGCAGCAGCGCCCCCGCCGCGCCGTCGTCCACGGTCACGGAGCCGCGCGACTGGAGGCCGGAGAGCAGGTAGCGCCGGCGGCTCTCGAGGCGGTCGCCCACGGGGAGGAAGTGCGTGCCGATCGGCTCGCCGGCGACGGCGCGCAGCACCACCTCGCGCGCCGCGCCCGCCGCGATCACGACGTGCGTCCCACCCTGCGTCGCGATGCGCGCCGCCTGGATTTTTGTCAGCATCCCGCCGGTGCCGCGGCTGCTCCCGGTGCCGCCCTGCGCCGCCGCGAGGATCGCGTCGTCGATGACGGGGACCTCCTCGATCCGGCGCGCGGCGGGGTCGCGGTTCGGGTCGGCGGTGTAGAGGCCGTCGATGTCCGAGAGGATCAGCAGCAGCTCCGCGTCGACGAGGTTCGCGACCTGCGCGGAGAGGTTGTCGTTGTCGCCGATCACCGTCAGCTCGCGCAGCTCCTCGACGGAGACGACGTCGTTCTCGTTGACGATCGGCACGACGCCGAGCTCGACCAGCTCGAGCAGCGTGTTGCGCGCGTTGAGGTAGCCGAGGCGGTCCGCGAGGTCACGGCGTGTCAGCAGCGCCTGCGCGGTGGGCACGTCGTGCTGCTCGAACAGCTGGTCCCACAGCGCCATCAGTCGCGACTGCCCGATCGCCGCGAGCGCCTGCCTCGACTGCGCCTCGCGCAGCGCGAGCGCGCGCGCCTCGTGGTGCGCCCGCACGCGATGCCGCCCCGCGGCGACCGCGCCCGAGGTGACGACGATCGTCTGCACGCCGCGCCCGACGAGGCCCGCGATCTGCTCGACGATCGCCGCGATCGCGACCGTGTCGATCTGATCGGTGCCGCCCGTGAGCACGTTGGAGCCGACCTTCACCACGACGCGGCGATAGGCGACGTGCTGTGGCTGGAGGCGCTGTCCCGTCATGGCGCGCTCCCCCCTCGGGAGCGTTGGAATGCGACCGGCTACGATGTTCCGGCGGAACGGGCCGGTGAACCGCGGGAGGCCGACGCTGCTCCGACCGAGCCCGACCGAGCCGGGTCAGACCCGACCGATCCCGATCGTGCGCCTGATCCGCGCCCAGTGGCGAGTCCCCCTGCGGATCCTCGGCCGCGCCCTCACCAACTTCATCGATGACGGCGGGTCGAGGATGGCGGCGGCCATCTCCTACTACGCGCTGTTCTCGCTCTTCCCGATCACCCTGCTCGCCGTCTCGATCTTCGGCATCGTGCTGCGCGCGCCCGGGGTGCAGGAGCAGGTGCTGAACGCGATCATCACGTTCCTCCCGACGCAGGACCAGAGTATCGCCGACTCGCTGCGGAACGTCGCCAAGCTCGGCCCGACGCTCACGATCGTCTCCGCGCTCGGCTCGATCTGGACCGCCGGCGCGCTTTCCGCGGCGGTGCGCTCCGCGCTCGACGTGGCGTTCGATGTGACCGTGGGGCGGCCGTGGCTGCGCGCGAAGCTGATCGACTACGCGCTGCTGCCGATCATCGGTCTGCCGCTGCTCGGTGGCGTGGTGCTGACGGCCGCGTGGCGCGTCGTCCGCACCGAGTTCGGCCGCGCGTGGGCGTACCTCGACAGCCCGGTGCAGGTGCCGTTCGCGGACACGGGCATCGCCTCCGCGATCGGCGCGCTGGTCGTCCCGTTCGCGCTGTCGTTCGTCGCGTTCCTGCTGATGTACCGGCTGCTGCCGAACCGCCGCGTGCGCGTGCGCGACATGTGGCCGGGCGCGCTCCTCGCCGCCGTGGGGTTCGAGGCGCTGAAGGCCGGATTCGCCTGGTACGTGGAGCAGTTCGGCTCGTTCAACCTGATCTACGGGTCGCTCGGCTCCGTGATCGTGCTGCTGTTCTGGGTCTACCTCGTCGCGAACCTCGTCATCTTCGGTGGCGAGGTCGCCGCCGAGGTGCCCCACGTCCTGCGCGGCGAGCCGCGACACGGCCGCTGGGGCAGCGGCCCCGACGGCGAGGGCGACTGGCGCATGTCTGCGCTGTCGCTGCTGCGCGGCCTCGTCTTCGCAGACGACCGCTCCGTCGTCGGCCTGCCGCCCGTCGGCGCCCCCGGCGCCCCCGCGCCGCACGAGGCCGATCCGGGGATGCGGCGGTAGCGAGCGGGGATGCCCTCACCCCAGCCCTCTCCCCGAACGGGGAGAGGGGGCCAGACTTCCGAACTCAGAACCCTCTCCCGGTCGGGAGAGGGCAGGGCGAGGGGCCTACGCTTTTCGCAGCGCGAACGTCGCGGCGACACCCTCGATGTCCGCGTCCACGCTTGCGTCGCCGGCGGGCGCGTCCGACGCGTCGAGGCTGAGCGCCAGCACTTCCTCGCTGATCAGCGCGCCGTGCGAGGCCATCACCGCGGCGACCGCGGCGTCCGCCCGGTACGTGACGTGGATGCGGTCCGACACGTCGAGGCCTGCCTCGCGGCGCAGCTCCTGGAGGCGGCGGATCACCTCGCGGGCCGTCCCCTCGGCGAGCAGCTCGGGGGTGAGCGTCGTGTCGACGAGCGCCGCGTAGCCGGACTCCTCCTGCGCGGCCCAGCCGTCCGAGGCCTCGACGCTGACCAGGACGTCGGTCGGCGCGAGCGTGAAGCCGCCGACCTCGATCGCGTCGCCCGCGCGCATCGCCGCGACGATCGCGGCGGGGTCGGCGGCCTGGAGTGCCCCGCGCACCTTGCCGACGTCGGCGCCGAACTTCGGCCCGAGGATCGGGAGGTTCGGCCGCAGCGTGTAGGCGAGGCGGTCGCCGGGGTCGGTGAGCACCTCGACGCGCTTCACGTTCAGCTCCTCCGCGACCTGCGCGGCGAGGCGCGTGAGTGCGCGCGCCTCGGCGTCGTTGCGCGGGACGAGGACGACGGTCGCCAGCGGCTGCCGGACGCGCGTCTGCGCCTTCGCGCGCGCGCCGCGCCCCAGCGACACCATGCGCTGCACGAGCGCGATGTCGTCCGATAGCCCCTCGTCGATCGCGTCCGTGTTCACCACGGGCCACGCCTCGAGGTGCACCGAGTCCGGCGCGCCCTCGACGCGGCTCCCGCTGCGGTGCGCGACGAGGTTCGCGTACATCGTCTCCGCGATGAACGGCGTGAACGGCGCGAGCAGCTTCGCCACGGTGACGAGGCACTCGTACAGCGTGGCGAACGCGGCCTGCGAATCCGCCCCATCGCCCGACCGCCAGAAGCGGCGGCGGCTGCGACGCACGTACCAGTTCGACAGCTGGTCGACGAACGCCTCGATCGGGCGGGCGGCGTCGGACGGCTCGTACGCGTCCAGCGATGCCGTGACGCGCTGCACGGTCTGGTGCAGCTCGCTGCGGATCCAGCGGTCCAGCTCGGTGCGCGCGGCCTCGTCGACGCCGACGCGCGGATCGAAGTCCGCCGTGTTCGCGTACGTGACGAAGAACGAGTACGTGTTCCACAGCGTCGCGAGGAACCGCCGCGACGTCTCGCCGACGAGGTCGGGCGAGAAGCGCCGCGGGTTGCCCGGCGGCGACGCGGTGTACATGTACCAGCGGATCGCGTCGGCGCCGTACAGGTCCAGCACGCTCCACGGATCGACCACGTTCCCCTTCGACTTGGACATCTTCTGTCCCTCGCCGTCGAGGATGTGCCCGAGCGAGATCACGTTCTTGAACGCGATGCCGGAGTCCACGTCTTCCGTGCTGTTCAGCAGCGTGGCGAGCGCGTGCAGCGTGTAGAACCAGCCGCGCGTCTGGTCGACCGCCTCGCAGATGAAATCCGCGGGGAAGCGCGCGTCGAACGTGTCCTCGTTCTCGAACGGGTAGTGCCACTGCGCGTACGGCATCGCGCCGGAGTCGAACCACGCGTCGGCGACCTCGGGCGTGCGGCGCATCGTGCCGTTGCAGCGCGGGCAGCCGATCTCGACGCGGTCGATGAACGGGCGGTGCGGGTCGATGCCGCCCTCCGCCGTGCGGATCGCGTCCCCCGACCCGCCGAGGGCGCGCGCCAGCAGATCCTCGTACGACCCGATGCACTCGATGTGGTCGCACAGCTCGCACACCCACAGCGGCAGCGGCGTGCCCCAGTACCGCTCGCGCGAGACGGCCCAGTCGATGTTGCCCTCGAGCCACTCGCCGAAGCGGCCCTCCTGGATGTGGTCGGGCACCCAGTGGATGCGACGGTTGTTCTGCACCATCTTCCGCGCGACGGCGGTGGTGCGGATGTACCAGCTCGGCTTCGCGTAGTAGAGGACCGCCGTGTCGCAGCGCCAGCAGAACGGGTACGTGTGGCGGATGCGCTCGCTGCGGAACAGCAGTCCGCGCTCGCGCAGGTCGGTCGTGATCGGCTCGTCGGCCGCCTTCGCGAACAGCCCGTCGCCCGGCCCGCCGATCAGCGTGCCGTCGAGGCGCACGGGCTGCAGGAACATCAGTCCCTCCGCGCGCCCCATCCCGTAGTCGTCCTCGCCGAACGCCGGCGCGACGTGCAGGATGCCCGTCCCGTCATCGGTGGTGACGTGGTCCGAGGCGATCACGTGGCGCCTCGGCAGGTCGTCGAGCGACTTCGGTCGCTGCGTGCGTCCCTCGACGAACATCAGCGGGTCGACGCCATCCCACCCCGTCGACTCGTACAGCGGCGCGTACTCGAGGCCCACGAGTGCCGTGCCCGGCAACGTCGCGAGGACCATTGGATGAGGTGCGTCGGCGGTTCCTCCACCGACAGGTGCAGCGCCGACTGGGAACGCCCCGACACGGGCGTCGTAGATGCCAGTGAGCGTGCCGACCAGCGCTTCCGCGACGACGATGCGCTCCGTGCCGAGGTGCGCGTCCTCGCGCTCGACGAGCGCGTACGTCGCCCCGGGGTTCACCGCGAGCGCGACGTTGCCTGACAGCGTCCACGGCGTCGTCGTCCACGCGAGCAGGCTCGTGGGGACGTTGTCATCGAGGCGCAGCTCGGACGGTGCGGGAGCATCCGCCGCGAGGCGGAAGCGCAGCGTCACGCCGGGGTCGGGGGTGTCCTCCTTGTACCCCTGCGCGATCTCGTGCGAGGACAGCGAGGTCTGGCACCTCGGGCAGTGCGGGGTGACGCGGAAGTCGCGGAAGACGAGGTTGTTCTCCCACAGGCGCTTGAAGATCCACCAGCAGGACTCGACGTAGTTCGACGCGTACGTGACGTACGGGTCGTCCATGTCCACCCAGAAGCCGATGCGGTCCGTCATCCGCTCCCACTCGGACACGTACTTGAAGACGGACTCGCGGCACTGGCGGTTGAACTCCTCCACGCCGTACGCCTCGATCGCCTGCTTGGAGTTCAGGCCGAGGGCGCGCTCCACCTCCAGCTCCACCGGCAGCCCGTGCGTGTCCCACCCGCCCTTGCGAGGCACGCGGTCGCCCTGCATCGTGCGGTAGCGCGGGATGAGGTCCTTGAACACACGCGCCAGCACGTGGTGGATGCCCGGGTTCCCGTTCGCCGTCGGCGGCCCCTCGAAGAACGAGAAGATGCGGTCCTCGGGGCGCTCCTCGACGGTGCGCTTGAAGATGTCGTGCTGCTTCCAGAAGGCGAGGATGCGCTCCTCCTGCTCCGGGAACGACACCCGGGAGGAGACCGCTTCGAACTTCGGCGTGGTGGTCATCGAACCCTCGATCCTCGTAGCCCGTAGGTCTGTTTCGGGCGGGCCGGGTATCCCGGCCTTCGCCCGATGAAATGCGCGCAACAAAAAGCGCCCGTCCACACACCATGTCTGGTGCGGGACGAGCGCTCGAAGATCGAACACCCGCGGTACCACCCGCGTTGCGCGCGCACTCTCGTGCATCGCGCCGCTCACTGCGCGGCAGTCACCGCGCTGCCCCTGGTAACGGTGGGCGCTCCGGCCGCGTCTACTGTCCTCGACGGCTCCGGGGAGCGATGACTCCGGGAGCGGTCGAGGGGTTCGGGCGGCAGCTCGGGAGGGATCTTCGTCCTGCGCGGCTCGTCCCCGGCTCACACCGTCCCGGGTTCGCTCACCGGTCGCTGCAGGACTACTTGTCTCCGTCGTCGCTGTTGTCTGTGTCTGCGTTGCTGGCTACGAGTCTAGGTCTTCGGCTTCTTCCGGATCAACGACGGCGACCGACGCGCTGCTCACCTCGATGCGGTCGGCGTCGGTGTCCATGACGACGACACGCGGCGGGCCGTTGCCCTCCAGGGCGGCAGCGGCGTGGCCGGCGGCGGCGGAGATGCGGGCCGCGGCGGCCTCGGCCTCCACAGCCTCCTGCGCCTCGAGCTTCTGGCGGACGTCGTTGTAGCAGTTCGAGCAGTACACCGGGCGGTCGCCACGAGGCACGAACGGCACCTCGGTCGTCTGGCCGCACTGGTGGCAGGCGGCGACGTGCAGCTGGCGCGGCGTGCGCCCGCCCCACGAGACGTACACGCCGAAGGTCGGCGACTCCTCGCGGTCCTCGGGGCGCAGCAGCTTGCGGGTCTGGCGGCAGGACGGGCAGCGCACGGGGTCGTGCTGGAGGCCCTTCGTCGCGTAGAACTCCTGCTCACCGGAGGTGAAGACGAACGTCGACCCGCAGTCGCGGCATGCCAGTTCGCGGTCGTTGAATGCCATTCGAGGCTCCTATCGCGCTTCACGCGGAAGCACACGCCAAGAAGCGGACGCACCGCGCGTCCGCTTTCCGATGCTCCCTTGTGAAGGTGGGGGCGCTGTCAGTATAGCAGCCCGTCGAAGTGCGACGCCGTCACAGCCGTGCAGCGGGCCGGTCGGTGGATGGCGTGGCTACGAGAGCGGTCGAAGTTCAACCGCAGGGCGGCCCATCCCCTGCCCCTTCCCTGCGCGGGAAGGGGATGAGATTCGAAGGGGCGTAGCCCCTTCGAGCATCCTGATCCGAACGCAGAGTCGGAGTCTGACCAATCCGCCGGGAGTGTGAGGGCGCAGCTCCTCGCATCATCTCTGAAGTTCAGAACCCCTCCCGCGCCGGGAGGGGCAGGGGTGGGCCGCCCCTCGCAGTCTCCCGTCGGTACTCGAAGAACGCTGCGCACCGCCGTCGCTTAGTCGCGGGGCTTCTCCCAGACCGCCACGAGGCGTCGGCTGTCGCTCGTGAACGGCTCGCGCTGCCAGCCCGACCACCGCTCGCGTGGCGTCATCCCGGCGAGGCGCGCCATCAGGTCCAGCTCGGCGGGCCACACGTAGCGGAACGGAGCGGAGAAGCGCTCCAGCCGGCCGTCCACGACGGCGAAGTGGTGCGACGTCAGGCCCTGGTTTGCGACGTCGTACTCGTCGAAGCCCCAGCGGTCCTCGGCGACGCGGAAGGGGCGGACCGTCTCGCCGGGCGGGAGGCGCTGGAGGTCCGGCAGCATCGTCTCGATCACGAACGTGCCGCCGGGTTCGAGGTGCGCCGCGACGTTGCGGAAGCACGCGGTCTGCGTCTCCTGGGTCGTGAGGTTCATGATCGTGTTGAAGACGAGGTACGCGAGGGCGAACGTCCCCTCCGCGCGCGCGGTCGCGAAGTCGCCGACCGTCACCCCGATGTCCGCGCCGCCCGGCTTCGCGCGCAGCCGCGCGATCATCGCGCTCGACAGGTCGATGCCGTGCACGGGCACACCGCGACGCGCGAGCGGCAGCGCGATCCGCCCCGTGCCGATGCCCAGCTCCAGCGCGCGGCCGTCGCCCGCAAGCGGCACGAGGAAATCGACCACCGGATCGACGCTCGCCGCCTCGAACATCTCGGCGGAGGACTCGTCGTAGCGGGCGGCGATGCGTTCGTCGAAGTAGCCATCGTCGTGCATGCCGACGACGTTAGCAGTCCTGCCGCAGCGCCCCTAGCGGAGGGCCAGGAGCGCCTCGAAGTCCTGGCGGTTGAGGCGGTACGAGACGGCGGCGAAGACGACGGCGCCGAGGCTGCCCGCGACGAGCAGCACGGCGAACGCGCCGAGCGTGCCGTCCGCCCGCACGCCAAGGTACCCCAGCCCGAACCGCGTCGCGACGATCGCGCCGCCCATCACCGCGCTCGCGATCAGCGTGCTGCGCACGGAGCGGGTGAGCACCGGCGCGTCGAGGCCGCCGATGCGACCGCGCAGCGCCAGCACCAGCAGCCCGAACTCGATGATCGCGGTGATCGTCGCCGCCGCCGCGAGGCCGCGCAGCTCGAACGGCCTCACGAGGAGCGCGGCGAGCGCGACGTTGAGGATCATCGCGACGACCGCCGCGGCCACCGGCGTGCGCGTGTCGGAGAGTGCGTAGAAGCCGCGGCTCAGGATCTCGACGCCGCTGTGCGCGAAGATGCCGACCCCGTACACCACCAGCGCGCTCACCACGAGGTCCGCCGAGCGGTCATCGAATGCGCCTCGTTCGAGCAAGAGCTGCACGGCGGGGCCGGCGAGCAGGATCAGGCCCACCGACGCGGGGATCGCCAGCAGCAGGATCGTGCGCAGCGCGTGCGTGAGCGCGTTGCGCAGCAGCATCGTCTCGCGCGCGGCGGCGTGCTGCGCCAGCGTCGGGAAGACCGCTGTCGAGATCGCCATCCCGATCACGCCCACCGGCAGCATCATCATCAGGAACGCGTAGTTCATCGCGCTGATCGCCTCGTCCGAGACGAACGAGGCGAAGAAGATCACCGCGAGGAAGTTCACCTGCGACGCCGCGAGGCCGATCACGCGCGGCGCCATCAGCGCCATCACGTCCCGCACGCCCTCGGCGAACACGTCGAGGCTCGGCGTCCAGCGCATGCCCACGCTCGACAGCGCGGGGAGCTGCACCAGCAGGTGGCCCGCCGAGCCGATCACCACGCCCCACGCGAGCCCCGTCACGCCGAACGGCTGCGCGAGGAACACCGCGCCGAAGATGATGCTGAGGTTGTAGATCAGCGGCGCGAGCGCCGGCGCGAGGAAGTGCTGCCGCGCGTTCAGGATGCCCGTGAGCATCCCGGAGATGCCGAAGAACAGCGGCGACAGCAGCATCAGCCGCGTCAGGCGCACCGCGTCGGCCGTCAGCTCCACCTCGCGCCCCGTCGCCTGGCCGAGGCCCGGCGCGAGCCACGGCACGATCGTCGGCGCGGCGAGGAACGCGAGGCCGGTCGCGACGAACGTCGCCACGCTGACCAGGTGCAGCACGCTGGACGCCATCCGCCACGCCTCGCGCGACCCGCGCTCGAGGCGGAGGCGGCTGAACGTGGGGATGAACGCCGACGACAGCGTGGCCCCGGCGAGCAGCTGGAACACGAGGTCGGGCAGGCGGAACGCCACCCAGTACGCGGACAGCTCCGGGTCGGTGCCGAAGGCGTTCGCGATCGCCACCGAGCGCGCCACGCCGAGCAGCCTCGACAGCAGGAACCCCGCGGCGACGATGCCGGCCGCGCCGGCGAGCATCCCCAGCCGTCCGCGCTGCGGCGCCGCGGGCTCGCCGATCAGGTAGCGGCGCAGGCGGCCGCGGTCACGCTGGTGCTCCTCGTACGGCGTCGGGCCATCGGGGGCGTCCGGGATCTCGGCGGGCCGCAGCAGGTCGCGCCGGCGGTCACCGGGCTGCTCTCCGGGCGTCGGCGTGCCGTCGTCGAACGGGTCCCGCGAGCGCGGCGAGGAGTCGAGGGGCGGCACGTCCGGCATGTCCGCCATGATCGACCTCGCCCGTCGGGGGGGCAAACCGGGCGTCGATGATGCGTGTTCGCCGTTCCGCGAAAGGTCTCTGCAAGGCGATTCCGCGTCTGCCATCGATCTGCATCGCACACGTGGGTGACGGTCGCCGGACCGGACCGGGAGAGGCGATAGCCTCGATAGGCAGGGTGAACCACCGCATCACGGGTGCGGTCCAGACGTGGAGGGCGCGATGTCCAGGAGGGATGAGCTGCGGCAGCAGTACCTCATGGGCCTCTGCGACGCCCTGCGTTCGTACATCGCCGCCGGGCACGAGGTGCACATCCGCACGCAGCACGGCCGCACCGCCCGCGACAACCAGATCGTCTTCGACATCCCGGAGTGGGATACCTTCGTGGCGACCCTCGACGGCCGGGAGCGGTAAGAGCCTCGGCGCTGCTCCAGGCCCGGGGCGGGGGCGGATAGACGCAGCCCGCGCGGCTCGCCTACGATGTTCGTCCGTCTTCAGGAGGATTGCTCGATGGCTCATTCGCTTCAGGCGCGCAAGCGCGTCCGTCAGACCATTACCCACACGGAGCGCAACAAGCCGTTCCGCACCCGCGCGGCCCACGCCGTGCGTGACGCCCGCACCGCGATCCAGCGCAACGCCGACGATGCGACCGAGCTGGTCCGCGCCGCGCAGTCCGCGCTCGACCGCGCCGCGCGCCGCAACGTCATCCACGCGAACGCCGCCGCCCGCCGCAAGTCGCGCCTCGCGCAGCAGCTGAAGGCGAAGCAGACGGCCGTCGCGGCCTAGTCCGCGACCTCCGCAAGACGTCGATGAGCCCCCGCGCGAGCGGGGGTTCTTCGTGTCCGGACGCTGCGAGGTGATGCGCACGCGGGAGTGCCTCGACGGGCGGTATCGTCGAGGCAGCACCATTTCGCGCTGGAGGCAGCATGACGATTCAACGCATGGACCACGTGGGCATCGTGGTCAACGACATGGACACGGCGATCGAGTTCTTCGTCGCGCTCGGGTTGCGGCTCGTGGATCGGGCCACCGTCGAGGGTGGCTGGGTGGAGCGCATCATCGGCGTCCAGGATGTCCGCTCGGAGATCGCGATGCTCGAGACGCCGGATGGCCACAGCCGCCTCGAGCTCTCGAAGTTCCACAGCCCGGTGACGCTTCCCGGTGACCCGGGCGCGCCCACGAACACCCTCGGCCTGCGGCACCTCTCGTTCGGCGTCGATGACGTCCACGCCGCCGTCGCCACCGTGCGCGCCCACGGCGGAGACCTCGTCGGCGAGATCGAGCAGTACGAGGACAGCTACCGCCTCTGCTACGTCCGCGGTCCCGAGGGGATCATCGTCGAGCTGGCCGAGAAGCTCGGCTAGCCCGGGCGCTGTTCACCGCGCCATGCTCAGGCCCACGATGCGCGGGCGTTCGCGGACTGCGATACTGCGCTTCACCCCCCTGCCATTCGACGAGGTACCCATGCGCGCCACGATCTTCAACGCCCCCGGCAACGTCACCGTCGAGGATCGCCCCGAGCCGACCGCCGGGCCGGGCGAGATCCGGATGCGCATCGCCGCGGCCTCGCTCTGCGCCTCGGACGTGCGCGTGTACCGCGGCGAGAAGTACGCCGCCGCGGGCGTCATCCCCGGTCACGAGGTGTCGGGCGTCATCGACCAGGTCGGGGAGGGCGTCGCGGGGCTGCGCGAGGGCCAGCGGGTGATCGTCTGCCCGATCGTCGCATGCAACCAGTGCCTCTACTGTCAGCTCGGCCGGCGCAACCGCTGCTCGAAGCGGCTCACGCTCGGCTACGACCTCGACGGCGGGTTCGCCGACTACCTCGTCGTGCCGGCGTCGATCGTCTCCGCGGGGCAGGTGTTCGAGGTCTCGTCGGACCTGCCGCTGGACATCGCGGCGCTGACCGAGCCCGCCGCGTGCACGCTCGCCTCACTGGAGCTGTGCCAGGTGGGCGCGGGCACCTCGATGGCGATCGTCGGCGCGGGGCCGATGGGGCTGCTGCACCTGATCATGGCGCAGGCGCTGGGCGCCGGCCCGATCATCGTCAGCGAGCCGATCGCGGAGCGCCGCGAGATCGCGAAGCGCTGGGGCGCGGACCTCGTGCTCGACCCGGCGACGGACGACGTGAAGGGCGCCGTGAAGTCCGCGACCGGCGGGCTGGGCGCGGACGCGGTGATCGTCTCGGTCGGGATCGCCGAGCTGGTCGCGCCGGCCCTCGATCTCGCGCGACCGCAAGCGGTGATCAACCTGTTCGCGGGCTTCCCGCGCGGCGGTGCGGCGGTGCCGTTCGACCCGAACCTCGTGCACTACTCCGAGGTGTCGCTCACCGGCAGCCAGAACGCGACGACGGACCAGTACCGCCGCACGCTGCGCCTGCTCCGCACGACCCCCCACATCGACGAGGTGGTGACGAACCGCTACACCGTCGAGACGTCGCCCGAGGCCTACACCGCGCGTCTCGCGATGAACGGGCTGAAGTCGCTCGTGCAGTTCGCCGGCGTCGACCCCGCCTAGTGACGCTCCTGTCGAGGCAGATCCGATGAACTGGCCGGGACGCGGCGAGCGGGCGCAGCGCGCGGAGGCCGAGGAGCGCGCGGCCGCCAGCGCCGGCGAGGCGCGCGAGCGTGCTCGCCGCACCGGCGACGTCCTGCGCCAGTCGCGCACGGAGCGCGGCATCACGCTGTCCGACGTCGAGCAGGACATCCGCATCAACCGCACGTACATCGAGGCGCTGGAGAACGCGCGCTTCGACGCGCTGCCGGCGCCGGTCTACGCGCGCGGGTTCATGCGCTCCTACGCGCGCTACCTCGGCCTCGACCCGGACGAGGCCGTGCGGGCCGTCCCGCGCGACCTACCACGCCCGACCGAGCTCGACCCGATGCCCGGCCTGCGCCGCTCGGCTCCCGCCTCGCTGCCGACGCTGCCCACGCTCAGCCCGCCGATGCTGATCGGCCTCGCCGCGGCGGCCGTGCTGCTGATCGCCGGCTTCGTGGTGGTGCCCCGGCTCCGCGGCACGACCGGCACGGACAGCGCCCCGACGCCCACCGCGACCGCCGCGCTCCAGGTCGACCTCGACGCGCCGAACCTCGTGGGTGCGACGCGCGAGGCGGCGACCGCCACGCTCGCCAGCGCCGGCCTGACCCCGCTGATCTTCGAGTCGCAGAACAGCGCCCCCGCCGGGACGGTCTTCCGGCAGTCGCCGGGTGCCGGCCAGCCGGTGAAGCGCGGCGACGTGATCACGCTGTTCATCTCGCAGGCCGCCGGCGGCGCCTCGACGCCCACGCCGAGCGCAACGCCCGCCCGGTAGCTTCGAAGGGCTGCTGTTCTGCTCGATTCTTCCGCTCTGATCCCCTCGCCCCCTTCACGGGGGAGAGGGTGAGGGTGAGGGGGTTCCCTCTGACGACCCGCGATTGTCCTCGCGCACCCGAATCGCGCCCTGAACCCGTGCGGCCGTAGACTGGTGGTTCTGTGAAGTACCACCTCGTCACCCTCGGCTGCGCGAAGAACACCGTCGACTCGATGCGACTGGAGCACGCGCTGCGCACGGGCCGCCACGTCGGCGTCACCACGCCCGAGGATGCCGACCTGCTGGTGGTCAACACCTGCGGCTTCATCGACGCCGCGAAGGACGAGTCCGTCGACGTCGTTCGCCAGCTCGATGCGAACCGTCGCGCGGACCAGAAGCTCTACGTCGTCGGCTGCATGACGCAGATCGCGGAGGACGAGGTGCGTGCCGCCGTCCCGAACATCGACGCGACCTTCGGCGTGGAGCAGTGGGACGAGATCTCCGCCTCGATCGGCGCGGCGAGCGAGACGTACGACATCCCGGCCGTCGCGCTGCCGGTGCTCGGCGCGCCCAGCGCGTACCTCAAGATCTCCGACGGCTGCGACCGGCCGTGCACGTTCTGCATCATCCCGACGATCAAGGGTGGCATGCACTCGGCGCCCGTCGGTCGCCTCGTCGCCGAGGCGCGCATGTACGCCGCCGCCGGCGCGAAGGAGCTGGTGCTGGTCGCGCAGGACTCCACCGCGTACGCCGAGGACGAGAGCATGCGCGACGGCCTCGCCGCGCTGCTCGAGGACCTCTCGGCCGGCGTGCCGGAAGTGCCGTGGATCCGCCTGATGTACGCGTACCCCGGCCGCGTCACGCCGCGCCTCGCGGAGGCGATGGCGTCGCTGCCGAACGTCGTGCCGTACCTCGACATGCCGCTCCAGCACGGCAGCGACTCGATGCTGCGGCGCATGAAGCGGCCGACGCTGGCGAAGTCCTACCGGAGCATCGAGACGATCCGCCGCGCGATCCCGGACGTGACGCTGCGCTCGACGTTCATCGTCGGCTTCCCCGGTGAGACGGAGCAGGAGTTCCGCGAGCTGCTGCGCTTCGTCGAGGAGGAGCGCATCGACCACGTCGGCGCGTTCACGTACTCGCCGCAGGTCGGCACGCCCGCGGCCGCGTACGCCGACCAGGTGCCGGAGGCGGTGAAGCAGGAGCGCTACGGCCGCCTGATGGAGCTGGCGCAGGGCATCTCGCACACCGCGAACCGCGCACAGGTCGGTCGCGAGGTCGACGTGCTGATCGAGTCACGCGAGCCCGGCCAGTCCGCCACCGGCGAGGCGATCGTCGTCGGCCGCACCGCCCGCGACGCCCCGGAGGTCGACGGCCTCGCGCTCGTGAAGGGCACCTACCCGATGGGCTCGATGGTGCGCGTCCACATCGATGGCGCGCTCCCGTACGACCTGCTCTGCACGCCGGTCGAGGCCCTCGCCCGCTCCTAGCCCCCTCGTGCCATTGCCCGCTAGGTGATCTCCCGTCCCGGTGTCAGGGTGGCCCCTGACGCTGCCGGGATGTTTCGCCGCGATTTAACGTCGAATTTACGTGATTGTGCGCACATTCACTTGCGAAGGCCTCCCGGCAGGGGGAAACTACAGACATCGAGATTCACCACTGAACCCGAATCTCGAGCGAAGTCTGGGCGGTCGGGGTGTAGGCCCTTGCCGAACCGGAGAGAGTTGGAACGACAGATGATTGAGACCAACCAGGTACAGCGCCTCTATAACGCCATCGTCGCCCGCGGCACCCGCTCGGTGCCGACGTACGCCGAGGTCAAGCGCGAGACGCGCAGCGAGATCCTCGACCGCGTCAGCTTCGAGGCTCGCGCCTAGCACGGTAGGCCGCTCGCGGAGGGACCCCTCCCCCGCCGCGGGATTCCCGGTCGAACCCTTTGAAGAGCGCCCCGTCCCCGCGGGGCGCTCTTCGCGTCTGTGCTTTTCTTCTTGCGGCCGAAGCGCGGGATACCCGCGCCGGCAGCATCTCTGCGATGCCGGGATACCCGGCTGGCGAGAGGTCGCGGGGCGCCTCTGCCACCTCCGGAGACCATCGATGGCTGCCCGCGCCCGGCGATGTCGAGGCGCGTAGCCGTGTCGAGGTACCTGCTCCGGCCCCCTCTCCCCGTTCGGGGAGAGGGTTGGGGTGAGGGCCTCCGGCTCCCCCCTACTCCAGTTCGGTCTCGTCCTGCGCGACGTCGCGGACCTCGGCGCGGCCGAGGAGCTCCGACTCGATGAAGCGGAGCGTCTCGTCGACCTGGTGGCGCGCGGCGGCTCGGCTGCCGGAGACGACGGCGAAGCCGACCTCGCCCGCGCGCACGTCGTCCTGCATCCCGGTCTCCGCCGCCGCGACGTGGAGGCGCTGCCGCAACCGCTCGACCAGCGACCGCACGACGCCCCGCTTGTCCTTCAACGACCGTGCCCAGGGGATATCGATCGTTACGAGGACGCTGACCGTGATCATCGCGACCGCGGCGCGCTACGCCTCGGCGTTGTCGTCGTCGTCGAGGTCGGGCGTCTCGGCCGGGTGCGCGAGCGCGGCCTCCGCGGCCTCGCTCAGCGCCTGGAGGTCCGCGGGGATCTCGACGCGCTCGTCGTCGCGCACCTCGTCGTCCGCGCCCGCCTCGACGACCGGCTCGTCGCCGGAGGGCTCCGGCTCGAGCGGCGTGAGCGCGTCGAGGACGTCCTGCTCGGCGAGGCCGAGTTGCTCGCTGATCTCGCCGGGCGGCAGGTCGATGTCCTCGGGGAGCGGCGGCAGTTGGCCCGCGCGCTCCAGCCCGAAGTGCTCCAGGAAGCGCTGCGTGGTCTGGAACAGCATCGGGCGGCCCGGCCCAGCCGCATAGCCGGCCGGCGCGATGAGCGCGCGTGCGCGCAGCGTGGCGACCGCGCCGTCGCTGCTGACGCCGCGGATCGTGTCGATCTGGCCGCGCGTGATCGGCTGGCGGTACGCGATGATCGCGAGCGTCTCCAGCGCCGCCGTGCTGAGCTTGCGACTGGCCTCGAGGCCGAGGAAGTGCTCGATGCGCCCGGCGGCCTCCGGCGCGGTGACCAGCTGCACGCCCTCGGGGCCGCGCTGCAGGCGGATGCCGCGGTCGCCGGCGCGCAGCGTCTCGCCGAGGTCGTCGAGCGCGCGCTCGATGCGCGTGGACGTGACGTCAAGCGCACGTGCGAGGTAGGACTCCTCGATCGGGTGGTCGGCGACGAACAGCAGCGACTCGATCACCATCGGCAGCCCGGCGAAGTCGTCGAAGAGCGCGGCCTGCTCCGGCTCCACGCCCTCCGCGAGCACCTCGAACGTGAGCTCGTCGGCGGGCGGCTCATCGGCCTCGGGCTCCGCGACGGCGGGCGCGGCGGCCTCGGCCTGCTCCTCGTCGAAGGCGCGCGGGGGCGTCATGCGCGGGCGCTCCTGCGGCTCGCCGTCCTGCGCGTCGCGTGCCTCGTCGTCCGTCGTCATCCGCTCGCTCCCGGTCATCGACACCCGTCGAGCGCATCGTCCCATGCCCGCGCGTGAGCCGCACGGGCACGCCCGGGCCGCCGCGGTCGTACGATTCGAGCATGGCATCCACCACCCCGAACCCGCTCGTCGTGGACATCCACACGCACATCTTCCCGCCACACTTCATCGAGGATCGCGCGCGCCTGTCGGGCTCCGACGCCGCGTTCGGCGAGATGTACGGATCCGCGCGGGCGCAGATGGCGACGGCCGAGGACCTGATCGCCTCGATGGACGCGGCGGGCGTGGACGTGGCGGTCGCCGCCGGCTTCTGGTGGCGGGACCGCGCCCGCCGAGGCGAGCACGCCGCGTACCTCCTCGCCAGTGCGCTGCGCTACCCCGATCGCATCGTCCCGTTCGTGCCGCAGTCCGCAGGCGACGCGCTGCCCGGCGCCGCCGGTCGCGGGGAGGTCCGTGTGGCCGATCCCGCCAGCCTCGACGTCGACGATCTGCCGATCCTCGTGCACTGCTCGGAGGAGGTCGGCCACGCGTACCCCGGCAAGCCCGGCGGGCTCACGCCGGGCGCGCTGTGGCGGCTGCTCGACGCGCAGCCCGGGGCGCGCGTGATCGCGGCGCACTGGGGCGGCGGCTTCCCGTTCTACGCGCTGATGCCCGAGGTGCGCACGGTGATCGAGGCGGGCCGGCTGGTGTTCGACACTGCCGCGTCGTCGCTGCTGTACGCGCCGGAGGCGGTGCGCCGCGGCCTCGACCTCGCGGGGGCCGGCGCCGTGTGCTGGGGGTCGGACTTCCCGCTGCGTGACCAGGCCGCCGACCGCGCGCTGATCGAGGCGGCGCTGCCGGATCCCGCGGAGCGCGCCGCCGTGCTCGGCGGCAACGCCGTGCGCTTCCTCGACCTGCGGCGCGAGTAGCGCGTCGCGATGCGCCTCTTCATCGCGATCGACGTCCCGGACGCGTGGCGCGCCGCCGCCGCGATCCAGCAGCAGGCGCTCGAGGAGCTGCTGCCGCTGGAGGTGCGTCGCGTGCTGCGTCCCGTGCGCGGCGACCTGATGCACCTCACCGTGCGCTTCCTCGGCGAGCTGGACGAGGCCGCGCTGATGCCGCTGCAGGCGGCGCTCGACGTCGTGCTGCCGTTCGCGATCACGCTGTCGCTCGACCGCGCCGGCACGTTCGGCCCGCCGGCGCGCACCGGCGTCGCGTGGCTCGGTGTGGAGGGCGAGATGCGCGCGCTGCGCGTGCTCGCGCGGGACGTGGAGCGCGCCGTCCGGCTCGTCGGCATGCGCGCGGAGGAGCGCCCGTTCACCGCGCACCTCACGCTGGCTCGCCTCGCCCGCGGCGCGACGCCGGAGGAGCGCCGGCTGGTCGCGGAGGCCGTGCAGTCGCTGGAGCCGCCGCCGCTCGCGCCGTTCATCGCGTCGCAGCTGCTGCTCGTGCGCTCCCACCTCGACGGCCCGTCGCCGCGCTACGAGGTGCTCTCGCGCCACCCGTAGCGGGCGCGGACTCTGGCCCCTCCCCCTCGCGGGGGAGGGTTGGGTGGGGGTTCCGCGTTCTGTCGCCCGGTATTGCGAGGTATGACGGGAGTGCGCAGGAGTGCGGTCTGTGCGCCGGCGCACGAAGTTGACGGGCCGCCGAGGGCAGGTCTAGGTTGCGCGCAGGGGTGGTCGATGGACGCACTTCCTTCCAGCATTCGAGACCGTTCACGACGTTGATCGCCGCGGCTTGCCGCGGCGATTTTGTGTTCGTGGGACGGCCCCTCGCAGTACCCGCGACCGCGTCGCGGGGAGGAGGCTTCGATTGCAGTCAGGCATGATCGGCAAGATCGAGAAGGCGCACCGCTACGCCGAGGAGCGCAGCCGCTTCGAGTTCCAGTCGATGGTCGTCACCGTGCACGGCAACAACAGTGACCACACCGTCCACTTCGACGGCGACCGGTGGTCCTGCGACTGCGATTACTACCAGCTCCACCGCGCCTGCGCCCACACGATCGCCCTCGAGGTGATGCTCGACGGCACCGGCATGCGACGTGAGCAGGCCGCCGCGGTCGCGTAGAGACGTCGAGGAGCCCGCTCTCCCCGCGGGCTACCCCGGCGCTTCGTTCTCAGTGTCCGCGGGGGCTCTCGGGTACCGATCCGGGAGCCGATGAGGGTGGAAGCTCATCAATCTCAACCCCTCCCGCGCCGGGAGGGCAGGGGTGGGCCGCCCCACGTGGCCCTCGAACGGATCGCGTGCGCTACGCGTCGTAGCGGCGCAGCACCAGCACGGCGTTCTGTCCGCCGAAGCCGAACGAGTTCTTCACGACCGTCCGCACGTCGGCGGCGCGCGCCGTCAGCGGCACGTAGTCTAGGTCGCAGCCCTCGCCGGGGTGCTCGAGGTTCAGCGTTGGCAGGATCATGCCGGTGCGGATCGTCTGGATCGCGGCGATCGTCTCCACGCCGCCCGAGCCGCCCAGCAGGTGGCCGATCTGCGACTTCAGCGCGGACACCGGCACCTCGTACACGCGCTCGCCGAAGACGGTCTTCAGCGCGCCGGTCTCCGCGACGTCGCCGACGTCGGTGGCGGTGGCGTGGGCCGACACGTAGTCCACCTCGTCGGGCGTGATGCCGGCGTCGCGGAGCGCGGTCTTGATCGCGCGGGCCGCGCCGCTGCCGTTGTCCGCCGGCGCGACGAGGTACGCGGCGTCCGCGCTGACGCCGTAGCCGATCAGCTCCGCCAGCGGCACGGCGCCGCGCGCGAGCGCGTGGTCCAGCGCCTCCAGCACGAGGATACCCGCGCCCTCGGCGGGGACGAAGCCGTCGCGGTCGCGGTCGAACGGGCGGCTGGCGTGCGCCGGGTCGCCGTTGTGCGCCGACGCCAGCGCGCGCATCGAGGCAAACCCGGCGAGGCCCAGTTCGCACACGCCGGCCTCCGCACCGCCCGCGATCATCACGTCCGCGGCACCGCGCCGGATCACCTCGGTCGCGTCGCCGATCGCCTGCGTGCCGGCGGCGCACGCGGTCGCGACGGTGTTGTTGTAGCCGAGCAGGCCGAACTGGATCGAGATGTTCCCGCCCGCCATGTTGTTCAGCCGCTTCGAGATGTAGAACGGGTCGACCTTCATGCCGCCGCGCTCGAACAGCGTGCGCATCGCCTCGTCATCGTTCGGGATGCCGCCGCCGCCGTTGCCGATGATGACGCCGACGCGCTCGCGGTCGACGTGGTCGAGGTCGAGGGCGGCGTGGTCCACGGCCATCCTGGTCGCCGCGACCGCGTACTGGGAGAAGCGCGCCATGCGCCGCCCGTCCTTGCGGTCCATGAACTGCGTGTAGTCGAAGTCGGGCACCTCGCCGGCGACCTGGCACGGGTAGTTGGAGGGGTCGGCGAGCGTCATGCGGCGGATGCCGGACTGCCCGGCGACCGCGTTCTCCCAGAACTGCTCGACGCCCACGCCCAGCGGAGTGATCGCGCCCATGCCGGTGATCACGACACGTCGACGGTCCGCTGGATTCACCACGCTGCACCCCATCCGGACTCGTCGACGATTGAACCTGGTCGATCGTACCGCAGGCGCGCGCGCCCGCTCCCGTCGCGGTCGCGCGGCTAGTCCGCGGTCAGCTGGAGTACCAGGCCGTAGATGTCCTCGACGTGCCGGAACTCGACGATCTTGCCGTCCGCGACGCGGAGCACGTCGATGCCCGTGAAGGAGAACGAGCGCCCGGTCGGCGGGATGCCGAAGAAGTCGCCCAGGTGCGTGCCGGTCGCCGTCCAGCAGTCCACGACGCGGTCGCCCTCCGCGAGGATCTCGTCGATCGTCATCGTCATGTCGGGGAACGCCGCGCGTACCGCCGCCACCGTCGCGTGGTGACCCTCGAGGCCGCCCGCACCGCCGGAGGTCGGGTGGTGGTCGATCGCGTCCACCGCGATGATCTCGCGCTCCGTGTCGTAGTCGCCCCGGCCCCACACGTCGAGGACGTAGCGGCGCGCGATGCTCTTCAGTTCCTCGGTCATGGCGGTCTCCTCGATTCGGGCTAGCGCAGACCGAGCAGTCGGTCGCCGGTGATCCCCAGCAGATGCTCGCGCGCGGCGGCGACGGTGTACAGGCTGCCCGCGACAATCACCGCGCCGCGCTCGCCCGCCTGCTCGCTGGCGAGGTCGATCGCGGCGCCGATCGTGCTCGCGCGCTGCGCGCTGGCGCCGCGATCGCGGACGGCCCGCACGAGGTCGGCGACGTCGGCGGCGCGCTGGGTCGGCGGCGGCGCGACGATCACCTCGTCGCCCTCGCCCACGAGCGGTTCGAGGATCGCCGGGGCGTCCTTGCCCGCGAGCATGCCGATCACCCACACGCGGTGCCGCGGCACCGAGACGCCGTCGAGCGCCTGCCGGAACCGGCGCGCCGCCAGCGGCGTGTGCAGCCCGTCGAGGATCGTGAGCGGACGCTGCCGCACCACCTCGAAGCGTCCGGGCATCCGCGCGCCCGCGACGCCGCGCATCACGGCCGCCTCGGGGATCGCGATCGCGGCGTCCCCCTCGCTCCCCGCCGATGCGCCACCACGCGCCCGGAACGCGAACGCTTCCTCGGCGGCGCGCACGGCGGTGGCGATGTTCTCCGACTGGTGCGGCCCGATCAGCGGCGACTTGAGCCCGCGGTAGGTCCGCACCGGCGTCTTCAGGTCGAGCGTCTGCCCCTCGAGGCTGTGCGCGGTGACGCGCATCGCGCACTCGTCCGGCACGGAGTGCAGCGGCGCACCGAATTCGAGGGCGCGCGCGCACACCACCTCGAGCGCGCTCGCGCGCATCGGCGCCGCGATCACGGGGGCGTTGCTGACGATGATCCCCGCCTTCTCCGCCGCGATCAGCGGGATCGTGTCGCCGAGGATCTCCGTGTGCTCCAGGTCGATCGGCGTGATCACGGTCGCGGCCTTGCTCGACGCGGCCATTGCGTTGGTCGTGTCGAGCCGCCCGCCGAGGCCGACCTCGACGACCTGCCAGTCGCACTGCGCCTCCGCCCCGACGAGCCAGCCCATCACCGTCAGCAGCTCGAAGTACGACCAGCTCGCGGTGGCCGGGTCGCCGAGGAGCCTCGACGCCGCGCGCGCGAACGTCGCGGGGGCGACGGGCTGCCCGTCGATCGCGATCCGCTCGCGCGCGGAGTGCAGGTCGGGGGAGGTGATGAGCAGCGTGTGCGCGCCCGTCTCGGAGATGGCGGCCCGCAGGATCGCCTCCGTGATCGTGGCGACCGAGCCCTTGCCCTTCGACCCGGCGACGTGCACCGTGCTGCGCCGGTCCGGCCGCCCCTGCGCGTCGAGGTACGCCACGACGTGGTCCAGGTCCCAGCGCGCGGCCTCGGCGGTGCGACCGGTGCGCTCGTAGCCGCCGTGCGCCAGCAGCCGCCGCATCACGTCGGCGTACGCGGCGAGGTCAGCCTCGGAGGGAGCAGTGGTCACTCGACGGTTGCCCTTCTCGATGGCGCGCACCACGCCCCGCGACTCTACCGCCTCGTCTTCGCGAGCGCGCGAGCAACGAGTGGCCGAAACGCCTCGCGACCTCCCGGAGGCCGGGCCGGGTATCCCGACCTGCGGCTCGCACGATACAGGCGTGTAATCTGTGCGGACGATGACCATCCCCCGCTCCAGCGACAACACCAACACCCCGTGGCGACCGCTGTCGGCCGCGCCCGGCCACCCGCTGTGCGCCATCGACGGCGTCGAGGTCGGTAACGGCGTGCGGCTGGCGGTCGAGGTCGGCCCGAAGAACGCCGTCGGCAGCGACTACTTCTGTGCGTTCCTCGTCAGCGACTCGCTCGGGCGCACCGCCGAGCCGGTGCTGCGCGGGCTGATCAACCGCGGCCCGTTCCCCGGCTACAACTGGGTCGAGGTCACCGATTCCACCAACCGCGTCACGCTGGAGAGCGGCGACGCCGTCGAGGTGCCGGAGGGCGTGGAGCTGCAGATCGTCCATGCGCTCGCCTCGCTCGTCCCGCGCGGCGGGCACCTGATGATCGAGTACGACGCGCCGCACCGCGACAGCACCGCGCGCGCGCTGATGGCGAACGTCCCGCCGGTCGCGACGCCCCTCGGCGCGATGATGTTCGCCGCCGGCTGCGGCGTCGCGTTCACCGACTGGTACATCGCCGAGGGCGGCCGCGAGGGCGCGCGCAAGCTGCAGGGCTTCCGTGCGGCGAACGGTGCGCACGAGGATCGCCGCGGCCGCGAGATGCTCGCGGCGCTGGAGGCGTTCATCCCCGCGACGCGCGATCTCGACTGGGGCGTGCAGGCGCTGGTGCGCCCGCTCGCCGACGCCGCGGTGACGGTGCTGCGCGAGCGCCTCGACGTGCCCGAGGGTCCGTTCGCGAACGGCCCGTCGACGAACGGCCGCGCATGAAGGAGACCCGATGCCCCAGACCCTGAGCGTGATCAAGGCCGACGTCGGCGGGTGGGTCGGCCACTCTGCGATGCACCCCGAGGTCCTCGACCGCGGCCGCGAGCGCATGGCGCAGGCCGTGCAGAGCGGGCTGTTGATCGACGGGCAGGCGCACGCCTGCGGCGACGACCTGTTCCTCGTCATGTCGCACGAGCACGGGCAGGACGACCCGACGCTGCACGAGTACGCATGGGACACGTTCACCGCCGGCACGGAGGTCGCGAAGAAGCTGAAGCTCTACGGCGCCGGCCAGGACCTCCTCGTCGACGCGTTCTCCGGCAACATCCGCGGCATGGGGCCCGGCTCGGCGGAGCTGGAGCTGGTCGAGCGGCCGTCCGAGCCGATCGTCGTGTTCATGGGCGACAAGACCTCGTCGGGGTCGTTCAACCTCCCCCTCTACAAGATGTTCGCGGACCCCTTCAACACGGCCGGCCTCGTGATCGCGGAGTCGCTGCACGCGGGCTTCGCGTTCGAGGTGCACGATCTCAAGCAGCACCGCAAGATCATGTTCACCGCGCCCGAGGAGCTGTACGACCTGCTCGCGTTCATCGGATCGCCCTCGCGCTACGCGGTCAAGCGCGTGATCGCGCGCTCCACCGGCGAGGTCGCCGCGGTGTCCTCGACGGACAAGCTCTCGCTGATCGCCGGTCGCTACGTCGGCAAGGACGACCCGACCGCGATCGTGCGCTGCCAGAACCAGTTCCCCGCGGTGGGCGAGGTGATCGAGCCGTTCACCACGCCGTACCTCGTGGAGGGCTTCATGCGCGGCTCGCACATCGGCCCGTGGATGCCGACCGCGCAGCGCGATGCGCACCCGGCGCGCTTCGACGGCCCGCCGCGCATCGTCGCGCTCGGGTTCCAGCTCGCGAACGGCAAGCTCATCGGCCCGCGCGACCTCTTCGACGACCCGTCGTATGACAACGCGCGCCAGAAGGCGAACGACATCGCGGACTTCCTGCGGCTGCACGGCCCCTTCGAGCCGCACCGCCTCCCGCTCGACGAGATGGAGTACACGACGATGCCCGCGGTCGCCGCGAAGATGGCCAGCCGCTGGAGCGAGATCTAGGCAGAAGCAGAAGCCCTCACCCCAACCCTCTCCCCGAAACGGGGAGAGGGGTCGGAACAGATCAGAACCCTCTCCCCGTTTGGGGAGAGGGCAGGGTGAGGGCCCTCCGCGCAACGAACGAGGACACGATGACCGACCCCACGCTCATGCTCTCCACCGGCAACGCGGGCAAGGTGCGCGAGATACGCGCGATCCTCGGCGACGCGGGGTGGCGCATCGTCACGCCGGCCGAGGCAGGCGTCGCGCTGGCGCCCGTCGCGGAGAGCGGGCGCTCGTACAGCGAGAACGCGATCGCGAAGGCGGTGGCGGCGGCGCGCGCCAGCGGCCTCCCCGCGATCGCAGACGACTCCGGCATCGAGGTGGACGCGCTGGACGGGCAGCCCGGCGTGACCAGCGCGCGCTTCGGCGGCCCCTCGATGCGCGACGACCTCGACCGCAACGCGCTGCTGCTGCGCCGCCTGGAGGGTGTGCCGGCGGCGAAGCGCACCGCGCGCTTCCGTGCCGTCGTCGCGCTGGCGTTCCCCGGCGACCGCGTGTTCACGCGCGAAGGGGTGATCGAGGGGCGCATCGCGCTCGCGCCGCAGGGGGCGAACGGCTTCGGCTACGACCCGATCTTCCTGCTGCCCGACGGCCGCTCCACCGCCGAGATCGGCGAGGAGAAGGACCGCATCAGCCACCGCGCGCTCGCGCTGGCGGCACTGCGTCCGCTGCTCGCCGAGCTGCGCGCGCAGGCGTAGCCCTCGATGGCCGGCGAGATGCCGAGCGTCACGATCCGCCGCATCCGCGCCGGCGAGGCTGTGCCCTACCGCGCGATCCGGCTGCGCGCACTGGAGGGCGAGCCGCTCGCGTTCGGCTCGACGATCGAGGAGGCGCTGGCCCGCCCACCCGAGTGGTGGGAGGAGCGGGTGCGTGACTGCGCGACCGGGAGCGCCTCGGCGCTGTTCATCGCGGAGACCGCCGAGGGCTGGTGCGGGCTGATCGGCGGCGCGCAGGGCGGGCTGATCGATGACGCGCCGCTCGACCCGGCCGCCCCGTGGGACGTGATCTCGATGTGGATCGACCCGCCCGCCCGCCGCCTCGGCATCGCGCGCGGGCTCCTCGACGCCGTCACGGCGTGGGCCGTCGAGGGCGGCGCAGGCGCGTTGCAGCTGATGGTGACGGAAGGCAACGCGCCGGCGATCGCGCTGTACGAGTCGTGCGGGTTCGCGTTCACCGGGTACGTGGAGCCGCTGCCCGGCCGTCCCGCGTACCGCGAGTTCCGCATGCGCCGCGCGCTGTCCTAGCGACCGCTACAGCCGCGGCGGGGCGATCAGGTACACGTCGTAGCGCGCCGAGCGCCCGGGCACCTCGAGGTCGGGCGCGCGCACGCCGGCCACCTGCGGCGCGTGCGCGGGGCGCTTGAGGATCACGCGTCGCCGCGCCGTCGCGAGCGCCGCCTCGATCAGCGCGATCGTGTCGCGCGGGTCGTCCGGGCCGAGCAGCCGTTGCAGCAGCTGCATCTCCTTCTTCGCGCGTGCCGCCTTGCTGCGCTCGGGGAACATCGGGTCGACGATCACCGCGTCCGGGCGCGCCTCGTCGTCGCCCGCGGCGAGCGACGCCAGCACGTCGCGCGCATCCTCGACGCGCAGGTCGATGCGATCGAGGACCAGCGCGAGGCCGGGCTCCTCGGCGGCGCGGTCGAAGCCGTCACGCAGCAGCGTGCCGACGATCGGCGAGCGCTCGCAGGCGATCACCGTGCAGCCGAGCGCCGCCGCGAGCGCGCTCTCCCGCCCGAGGCCGGCCGTCGCGTCCAGCACGCGCGCGCCCGGGTGGCGCTTCAGGCCCAGCGCGGACGCCAGGCGGCCCTCGCCGCGCCCCCCCTGCCGCAGCCGTTCGCCCAGCCCGCCCCCGATCAGATCGGCGCGGACCGCCCCCGGTGCGCCCGGCGCCGGGTCGGCCAGCGACCAGCCGTCGGCGTCGAGGGTGAGCAGCAGCGTCCCCGCGGGGAGCCCCGCGGCGTCGTTGACGAACGACAGGCCGAGCGCCTCGGCGCGGGCGGCGGCCGTCGCGCGCAGCGCCGGGTCGGTCGAGGTGACGACGACCACCACTGCGCGCTCGGAGGCCTCGGTCAGGTCGTCCATCAGGTGATCGTAGCGGGAACGAGCATCCGGCCCCCTCTCCCACCTGTGGGAGAGGGCTGGGGTGAGGGCTTCCGCTTCCGTCCCTCCCGCCTCCGGTCCAGCGCACGACAGGGATTACACTGGATGCATGCCCCACCCAGACCTCGACTCCTCGGAGATCGAGGGGCACGCGCCCCTCGAGGCATCCTCGGGCGCGCCTGTCCTCGTGGACCGGCTCGGGCGGCCGCTGCACGATCTCCGCATCTCGGTCACCGACCGCTGCAACTTCCGCTGCCGCTACTGCATGCCCAAGGAAGTCTTCGGCGCGGACTTCGCCTTCCTCCCGCGCGCCGAGATCATGACGTTCGAGGAGATCGCGCGGATCGCCCGCCTGTTCGCCTCGCGCGGCGTGAGGAAGCTCCGCCTCACCGGGGGCGAGCCGACGCTGCGCGCCCAGCTTCCGGCGCTGGTGGAGATGCTCGACGCGATCCCCGGCATGGACATTGCGATGACCACCAACGGCACGCTGCTGAAGACGATGGCGGAGCCGCTCGCCCGCGCCGGCCTCGATCGCGTCACCGTGAGCCTCGACTCCCTCGACGACGCGGTGTTCCGCTCGATGAACGACATGGACTTCCCGGTGGCGATGGTGCTTGAGGGCATCGACGCCGCCGAGGCCGCCGGGCTGCCGGTGAAGGTGAACGCGGTCGTGCGCCGCGGCGTGAACGACCACACGCTGCTCGACCTCGCGCGGCACTTCCGCGGCACGCCGCACATCGTGCGGTTCATCGAGTTCATGGACGTCGGCAGCACCAACGGCTGGCAGATGGACGAGGTGGTCCCGGCCGCCGACCTCGTGCGCCAGATCGACGCCGAGTTCCCGCTGGAGCCGATCGAGGCGAGCTACGAGGGCGAGGTCGCGCGGCGCTATCGCTACCGCGACGGCGCCGGCGAGATCGGCGTCATCACCTCCGTGACGCAGCCGTTCTGCGGCACCTGCACCCGCGCCCGCCTTTCCGCGGAGGGATCGATCTACACCTGCCTCTTCGCCGCCGAGGCCGGCGCCGACTTCCGCGCCGCGATGCGCAGCGGCGCGACCGATGAAGATCTCCTCGCGCTCATCGACGCCACGTGGACGGCGCGCGAGGATCGCTACTCGGAGCAGCGCTCCGCCTCGACCGCCGGCCTCCGCCGCGTCGAGATGTCGTACATCGGAGGCTAGCGAGATGACCTCTGACGCCCTCTCGCACCTCGACGCGCAGGGCCACGCGCGGATGGTCGACGTCTCCGACAAGGACGTCACGCAGCGCGAGGCGACCGCACGCGGGCGTGTCGTCATGGAGCCCTCGACGCTCGCGCTGATCGTCGAGGGACGTCTGCCGAAGGGCGACGTGCTCGCGACCGCGCGCATCGCCGGCATCATGGCGGCGAAGCGCACCCACGAGCTGATCCCGCTCTGCCACCCGCTCCCCATCTCCGGCGTCGAGGTGAACCTCGAACCGTCCGGTGACGGCACGTCGATCGAGATCGAGGCGACCGTCCGCGTCACCTCGCGCACCGGCGTCGAGATGGAGGCGCTCACCGCTGTCTCCGTCGCCGCGCTGACCGTCTACGACATGTGCAAGGCCGTCGAGCGCGGCATGGCGATCGAGGCCATCCGCCTCGTCGCGAAGTCCGGCGGCCGCTCGGGCGACTATCAAGCCAGCTAGCACGCCGGCCAGCCGCGAACGTCGGGCGGTGCGTGCTCGTTCTGAGAGCGTGCCGCCTGCTCCCGCCCGCGCGTCACGCACGCTGCATCACGTCCACACGAGGCTCGCGGATCGACGCCCGTCCCGGGCGGTCGCTATCATGACGGCGCCTCCCCGGGCGGGGATTCCAGGACCACCCGTGGCTCATCGTCCGCGTTGCCTCCTCGCACCCTGCTTCCATCGCGCGTCGCACGCGGTGGGTCGCTAGCCCGTGGGCACGTGGGTCGGCCGCTACGCGATCGTCGACGGGCAGGTGCGCGAGCACGGGCCGTGGCTCGTGGATCGCCGCCGCGAGCGCGAGGACGAGACGATCCGCCTGCTGGTCCTCGCCGAGCCGGCCGATCGCCGCTCCGCCGAGTTCTGCTCCGAGGTCGCCGAGGCGGTCGCCGCGCTGTTCGCGCGGGAGTCGCTCTCGATCACCGGCGGCCTGCTCCGCGCGCTCCAGCAGGCACACACGAACCTCGCCGAGTGGAACCGCCGCTCCCTGCGCGAGCACCGTGTCGCCGTCGGCGTCACGTGCGTGGTCATCCGCGACGGCGAGGCGACGATCGTGCAGGTCGGCCCCGGCCTCGCCTACGTCTCCGGCCAGCACAGCATGACGCGCCTCTCCACCGAGGGCCTCCCCGCCGCCGCGCCCCTCGGCGGTCCCGACGAGATCGAGCCGCGCTTCACCGCGACCGACATCTCCGGCCGCGAGGTGCTGCTGCTCACCTCGACCGTCGAGGAGATCATCGGCCTGCGCCAGGTCGAGGAGTCGCTCGCCGCCGGGCCGGAGGGCGCGCTCGCGGAGCTGTTCCGCCGCACGCGCGACGTCACGGACATGACCGCCGTGCTGGTCGCCGACCTCGACATCGAGGACGGCGGCATGCCCGCCCCGCTGGACATGGACCTCGACGACATCGAGGGGCGCGAGGTCGTGCTGCCGGACATCGACTCCGGCCACCGCACGGCCGCCCCGCGCTTCGAGGCGGAGCGCGCGCCGGAGCCGACGGCGCGGCGGCGCTGGGGGCCGCAGTCCTCGCAGCCGATCCCGTTCCCCTCGATCCGCCGGCCCGCGCGCACCGTCGGTCGCACGCCGCTGGAGGCGCAGCTGCCCTGGCGCTGGATCGCACTCGCGGTCGGCGCGCTGCTGGCGGTCGGGCTCCTTTCGTGGACGATCGGCCCCGGCTTGCTGACGCAGGACCGCGCCGCCGAGCTGGACAAGGTGCTCGCGACGGCCCAGCAGCAGCTCACCACCGCCACCGCGGCGCAGCGCGCGGACGATCGACGCAAGGCGCTGCAGGCCGTCCTCGCGGCGACCGAGAAGGCGCGCGCCATCGCGCCCGACGATGCGCGCGTCCGCACGTACGCGGCACAGGCGCAGGCGGAGCTGTCGAAGCTCGACGCTGTCAGCGACGTCGGCACCGCGACGCAGCTGCTGAAGTTCGAGGGCACGGTGACCGCGCCGGTGAACCCGCAGACCGTCGTCGTCGGCGGCCGCTCGATCTGGTTCGTGGAGTCGGACCGCGGCCGCGTCTTCCGCATGGACGCCGCGCAGCCCTCGACGCCGGAGGAGGTGTACCGCGCCGGATCGACCTACGGCGGCACGCCGGCGCGCGACCCGAAGAGCATCGCGTGGGACGCGCAGAGCGGACGCCTGCTGCTCCTCGACGAGGGGCGCAGCCTGTTCACCATGTCGGAGACGGCGAAGACGCCGGTGCCGGTGGTGCTGCGCGGCGCGCCCGAGCTGGGCTCGCCGAACGCGATCGCCGTCTACCAGCGCAGCCTCTACATCCTCGACCCCGGCAAGGGTGAGATCTGGAAATACTTCCCGGCGTCCGAGGGCTACGACTCGGAGCGCACCGGGATGCTCGGTGGTGTCGACCTCGGCACCGCGACCGGGCTCGTCGTCGACGGCGATGTGTACGTCGTCGACCAGGGCCGGCTGCGGCGCTTCCGCTCCGGCAAGGAGACCGCCCCGCTCCTCGACGGCATCGACACGCCGCCGAAGGGCCCGGTCGCGCTGGTCGAGGACCTCCAGCGCTCGCTGCTGTTCCTCGCCGACCGCGGCAACAAGCGCATCGTCGTCGGCGACCGCGAGGGCAGGTTCGTGCGGCAGTACCGCAACCCGAGCTTCGGCGACCTGCGCGGCCTCGCCATCTCGGCGGACGGATCGCGGCTGTTCCTGCTGAGCGGCGACGGCATCAGCTACTTCGACGTCGCCCCGGCGGGCCAGCCGCCGGTCCAGCCCTCGGGCTCCCCGTCTGCGTCCCCCTCCGGCACGCCCGCCAACGGCGCGTCCTCGAGCCCCACGCCGCCCGTCGCCGCGAGCACCCCCGTCGGGGCAGGCGCCGCTGCGACGCCCGCGCGCTAGCGGCACCCCATCTCGCAGCGTGCTCCGCCCCCTCCCCCCTCGCGGGGGAGGGTTGGGGTGGGGGGCGCTCACCCCACCGACTCGCACATGCCGCTTGTCGGCCCGCGCGGACCGCACGGCGTCGACGGCGGCGGGGCGGTGACGTGGTCCTCGTCGCCGACTCGCCGAAGCGGAACCCCCACCCTGCCCTCCCCCGTAAAGGGGGAGGGTCCGATCCCGATCCGAACCACACAGCACCCTGCACGCACCCCCGAAGCCGCTGCGCCGCCCGCGCGCTAGACTCGACCGATGCGCATCCTCGGCATCGAGAGCTCGTGTGACGAGACGGCCGCGTCGGTCGTCGCGGATGGCACGCGCATGCTCTCCAACGTCGTCGCCTCCCAGACCGCGCTGCACGAGGAGACCGGTGGCGTCGTCCCCGAGGTCGCTGCGCGCGCCCACCTGCGCGCGCTCGTCCCGGTCGTCCGTCGCGCGCTGGCCGACGCCGAGTGCACGTGGGACGACATCGACGCGATCGCGGCGACGGCTGGCCCCGGACTCCCCGGCGCGCTGGTCATCGGCCTGAACGGCGCGCGCGGCCTCGCCTACGCGCGCGGCCTGCCGCTGATCCCCGTCGACCACATCGAGGGCCACGTCTGCGCGAACTGGCTGGACGCCGCGACCGGCGCGCCGAGCGGCCACGGCGCCCCGCCCGAGCTGCCGGCGCTCGCGCTCGTCGTGTCGGGCGGGCACACCGAGCTGCTGCTGATGCGCGAGCACGGCCGCTTCGAGCGCCTCGGCGGCACGCGCGACGACGCGGCGGGCGAGGCGTTCGACAAGGTCGCGCGGCTGCTCGACCTCCCGTACCCCGGCGGCCCGCCGATCTCGCACCTCGCCGCCACTGCCGAGGTGCGCAAGCTGCGCCTCCCGCGCGCGTGGCTCCGCACGGGCGACGACTTCTCGTTCTCCGGGCTGAAGACCGCGGTCCTGCACCTCGTCCAGTCCAGCGACGCGCCGCCCCCCGCCGAGATCGCGTGGGCGTTCGAGGAGTCGGTCGTCGACGTGCTGTCGCAGAAGGCCGCGCGCGCCGCCGAGCGCGAGGGTGTCGCCTCGATGCTCGTCGCCGGCGGCGTCGCCGCGAACCGCCGCCTGCGCGAGCGCGTCGTCGAGCGCTCCCCCGTCCCGGTGCACATCCCCCCGCCCGTGCTCTGCACGGACAACGCCGCGATGATCGCCGCCGCCGCCTTCCGCCACCTCGACGACGCGGTCGCGCCGGAGTCCCCGCTCGACATCACCCCGACGGCCGTCCGCCGCGGCCGCCGCTTCTCCTAGTCGGGCGGCACGCCGCTCCTCGGGCTGCCGCTGCTCGTGCGATCTCGCGGTGTTCCTCGTGCCGATCTCGAGTTGAAGCGGCCCTCACCCTGCCCTCTCCCATCAATGGACGAGGGTTCTGAAGGGCGCTACTCGCGCGTCGGCCGGTGATCCTGGGGCGTCCAGCCCCTCCCCCTCGCGGGGGAGGGGCTGGGGTGGGGGCTCGGGGTCGACTTACCCGCCCCGATCCTCGATGTTCCCCGCCGCGCTAGTCGCCCGTTGGTTCCCCGCTCGTCGAGGACAGCGGGCACGCCCCGCAGCCGCCGCGCATGCACCACAGGTCCTGCAGGTGCAGCAGCCCCTGCGCATGCAGCGCCCCCGGCCGCGCCGGCGCCGGACCGAGCAGCCGCGCGAGTGCGAGCGTGCGCCCGTACGGCCGCGGCGTCGGCCACGCCCCGGCCAGCGTCGCCGTCGCGCGCGCGAGGTCGAGGTCGCTGAACTCCGCCGCGGCAGCGATCAGCAGCGGCAGCGCCGCGTTCCACGCGATCTCCGCCGCGCGTCCGGCGCCCATCCCCGGCGCGCGCACCGCCTCGATCAGCGCGTGCGGGCGCGCGAGCCGCGCCGCCGCGATCAGCCCGGCGAGCGGCTCCGCACGGAGGCGCACCTCGATCGCCGCGAGGTGCGCGGCGTGTGCCGCCTCGCTCTCGCGTCGCCGTCCTGCGGTCGCGCGCACGGCGCGGTCGAGCAGCAGCGCCCACGCGCCCGGCCAGTCGTAGCGCGCGGCGAGGTGGCCCACGCGCCACGCCCGCTCGGCGAGCCGCCGCTGCCCCTCGCGCCGCACGAGCGCGGCGGTCGCCTCGACGCCGCGCATCGCTGCGATCTCCGCGCACGGCTCGGCGCCCGTCGGCCCGCGCGCGACCAGTGCCTCCAGGCGCGCCGGGTCGTGCCTCAGGTGCGGCGCGACCTCGACGATCGCGGCGCTGCCGCCGGGCTGTCCCGGCGCGGCGCCCGGTGCGGGTGGCAGCACGGTCGGGGTGCCGCGCTCGCCCGGCGGCCGGTCGTCCTCCCACACGACGTGCAGGATCACGCCCGCGTACGCGGCGTCCGTCGCGTGCCCGTGCCGCGCGAAGTCCGAGGCGCGCAGGTGCATCTCCACGTCCCCGGTGCGCGTCACGCCGCTGGGCAGCAGCACGGTCGCCTCGCGCACGTCGGGGCCGGGGCCGGGTCCCGCCCGGCCGGCGCGCAGCAGCGGCCACGGCAACGCCGCCGCCGGTGTCCGCCCGAGCAGCCACAGCGCGACCAGCGCGTGCTCCGGGAACGGTGACGAGCCGGGCGAGGCGACGCCGTGCGCGACGCCCGGCGCGTACTCGGCGGCGTCCTCGCGCACGACGCGGATCATCGCGGCGGTCATGCAGTCGGGGGTGCGGGGGGTGTGCTGTCGGTGCCGCTCGACGCCCGCAGGTCCGCCGGAGGCGTGCCGGGTATCCCGGCGTTCGCCTCCTGAACGACTGCGTAGAACCCGGACGCCTCGGCGACGAGGTGGAGCAGGCGTCGCGACATGCGACGAGGCGCGCGCGTGCCGGTCTCCCACTCCGAGATCGTCTGCTGCCGCGTCCCCACCCGCGCCGCGAGCTCCGCCTGCGACACGTCGAGGTAGGAGCGCAGCCGCTGCACCTCGTCGGGTGTCCAGTCCTCGTCGATACGTTCTGGCATGCCGGGAGGTTACACGATTTCAGGTATCGACCGTCCCAAGAAAAAAGGGGTTGGCACTCTCCCCGGGTGAGTGCTAACATCCCGCCCATCGGAGAGATGCCGCATCCACGGGTGCGGGCGCTCGCGCGGGCCACGGCGGTCCTGGTGCGCGCAATCGACCCCTACACAATCAACCCCGACGCAACGAGGAGACTGGTGCTGTGGCGACAAACGTTGTCCCGATGACGGATCACATTGTGCTCAAGGCCGTGGAAGCCGAAGAGGTCACTGCCTCCGGGCTGGTGATCCCGGACTCCGCCAAGGAGGCTCCGCAGCACGGCAACGTGATCTCGGTCGGCCCCGGCAAGGTCAACGAGCAGGGCAAGCTCGAGACCATCGAGCTGCAGGCCGGCGACCACGTCCTGTACCAGAAGTACACGGGCCAGGAGGTCACGGTCGACTCCGTCGAGTACATCGTGATCCGCTTCCAGGACGTGCTCGCGAAGCTCGAGGACGTGAAGACCCCGGCGGCCGCCTCCAAGCGCCGCTAGTCAGCGCGCGACCGCACGCGAGCCCGCCCCGCGTCATGCGCGGGGCGGTGAACGAAGGACCTGACCCATGGCTGCGAAGACGCTCCGGTTCGACGAGGATGCGCGACGCGAGCTGCGCCACGGCGTGGACATCCTGGCGAACGCCGTGAAGGTGACGCTGGGCCCGCGCGGGCGCAACGTCGTGCTCGACAAGAGCTACGGCCCTGCCGTAATCACGAAGGACGGCGTCACCGTCGCCCGCGAGATCGACCTCGACGACCGCTTCCACAACATGGGCGCGCAGCTCGTGAAGCAGGTTGCGATCCGTACCAACGACGTCGCCGGTGACGGCACCACGACGGCGACCGTGCTCGCGCAGGCGATGTTCCACGAGGGCCTCCGCAACATCGCCGCCGGCGCGAACGCGATGTTCCTCAAGCGCGGCATGGAGCAGGCGATGCACGTCGTGCTCGCCGAGCTCCGCAACATGGCCGTGCCCGTCGAGGACAAGGCGACGATCCAGGCGGTCGCCTCCATCTCCGCGAACGAGGCGGAGATCGGCAAGCTGATCGCGGACGTGATGGAGCAGGTCGGCAAGGACGGCATCATCACGATCGAGGACGGCCGCGGCACCGACTACGAGGTCGAGATCGTGGACGGCCTGCAGATCGACACCGGCTACCTCTCGCCATACTTCGTCACCAACCCGGACCGCGCGGAGGCCGCGCTGGACGACCCGTACATCCTGGTCACCGACGCCAAGATCGAGGCACTCGCGGACATCCTGCCGCTGCTCGAGAAGGTCGTGCAGGTCTCCAAGAACTTCATGGTCATCTGCGACGACCTCGGCGGCGAGGCGCTCTCCACGATGATCGTGAACAAGATGCGCGGCAACCTGAACCCGCTGTTCGTGCGCGCCCCCTCCTTCGGCGACCGCCGCCAGGCGATGCTGGAGGACCTCGCGATCCTCGTCGGCGGGACGTTCGTCACCGCCGGGATGGGCCGCAAGCTCGCGGACACGCAGCTCGCCGACCTCGGCCACGCGCACCGCGTGGTCAGTGACGCCTCGATCACCACGATCGTCGAGGGCGCCGGCTCCGACGAGGCGATCCAGGCGCGCATCCGCCAGATCCGCGCCCAGATCCAGGACGCCGCCTCCGACTTCGACCGCGAGAAGCTCCAGGAGCGCCTCGCGCAGCTGGCCGGCGGCGTCGCCGTCATCAAGGCCGGCGGCTCCAACGAGATCGAGGTCAGGGAGAAGAAGTTCCGCCTGGAGGACGCGCTGTCCGCCACGCGGGCCGCGGTCGAGGAGGGCGTGGTCGCCGGTGGCGGCGTCGCCTACCTGCGCACGCTGCCCGCGCTCGAGCCGCTGATCGCGCGCCTCGACGGCGACGAGCGCACGGGCGCCCGCCTCGTCGCGAAGGCGCTCGAGTCGCCGCTGCGGCAGATCGTCGAGAACGCCGGCCGCGAGCCCGCCGTCATCGTCAACGAGGTGCGCGACGCGAAGGCCAACTACGGCTACGACGCCGAGCACAACGTGATGGGCGACATGTTCGAGCTGGGCATCATCGACCCGGTGAAGGTCACGCGCGTCGCGCTCGAGAACGCGGTCTCCGTCGCGGCGCTCATGCTGACGACCGAGGCGGCCGTCGGCGAGATCCCCGCGCCGCCCACGCCTCCGGGCGCCGGTGCCGGTGACATGGGCATGGGCTACTAGCCACCTCGCTCAGTCCGTTGATTCGCACAGGGCCGCCGCAAGGCGGCCCTGCTGCTTGTCCGGCGATCGCTCAGATCGCGCGCGGAGGTTCGTAACAGGGCATCTGCTATAAGGAAGGCCGAACCTCCCGCAGCGGCGATGCATGAGCGCGTCGACTGGAAAGGCCCGTCCCGTGGTGCAAGAGATCATTCCCGGCCTGTTCCGGCTCAGCATCCCCATGGTCGCCGGCGGCCTCGGCTGGACGACGCCGTACGTGTTCCGCGGCAACGACGGGCTGACGCTCTTCGACTGCGGCTACGGGACGCGAGGCGCGATCGACGCGCTGACCGAGCAGGTGCGCGAGATCGGCGGCGAGGTCTCCGACATCAAGCGGCTGCTGGTCTCGCACGCACACGGCGACCACCTCGGCATGGCGCGCTGGATCAAGTCGCAGTCGCCCGGGTGCGAGCTGGTGATGATGGGGCAGGAGCGCTTCCCCCACACGCACTACACCGACCCGGACGCGGCACGTCGAGGCGGGGACGCGTGGGCGTTCCGCCACGGCCTCGACATGTCGGTGCGCGAGACGGACATCGACGACGGCTTCAACCAGCGCTTCCGCGAGGAGCGCGAGGTCGAGCAGGAGATGGCGGCGCGCCGCGCGGCCGGAACGTCCGACACCGCGACCGAGTCGGAGATGGCGACGCGCGCGATGGGCCGCATCGAGCCGGACGTGCGGCTGCGCGACGGCGAGGAGTACTCGTTCGACGGGTGGACGCTGCAGGCGGTGTGGACGCCGGGCCACACGCCCGGCCACCTCTGCCTGCACGAGCCCAACCGCAAGTTCACGTTCACCGGCGACCACGTGCTCTCGCGCATCACCCCGAACGTCTCGGTGTCGGCGGAGGACGAGGACATCGCCCGCTCGCCGCTGCGCGAGTTCCGCGAGTCGCTGCAGAAGGTCGCCGCGCTCGATACTGTGCTCGGCCTGCCCGCGCACCAGGACACGATCGAGAACCTGCCCGCTCGCTGTCTCGAGATCCTCGAGCACCACGACCAGCGCCTCGACGAGGTCGACACGGCGCTCGGCGTCTCGCGCCTCTCCGCGACCGAGGTCGCCGAGGGCGTGACGTGGAGCAAGCCGTGGAACACGTTCAGCATCTACAAGCGCCGCGCCGCTCTCGGCGAGACGCTGTCGCACCTGCAGGTGCTCGTCGAGGACGGCCGCGTGCGCCGCATGGAGATCGACGACCGCGTCCTCTGGCAGCGCATCGAGCAGTAGTCGTGAGGCGGCGGTGCGAGTGCGTCCTGAGTGGCGTCGCTGCAGCCAGTTCCGATCGAGGCACCACGTGGGGCGGCCCATCCCCTGCCCCTTCCCTGCGCGGGAAGGGGATGAACATTGAAGGACTTCGTCCTTCAAACATCCATGATGCAGACCAACGAACTTGTGTGGCGTCGCCGATCCCGACGCACGTTCGTCGGCGTGATCGCGACGCACTCGTCTCGCGCGTCCTGACCGATCTCGACCGAGGGCTACGCGCGGCAGTCGCGCACGAACACAACTCATTGCATCGCCTCGCGCGTCGTGACACCGGCGGAGCTCGCGACGCTGATGTCGCTCTCGATGCTGCAAGGGGCGATGACCGGGCCTGTTCACTCAAGCGGGGCAACGCCCTGATGGGGTGCAACCCCATCAGAAACAACCTCTTCCCGCGCAGGGAAGGGGCAGGGGATGGGCCGCCAACGTGGTGCCTCGATCGCTACTTGCGTCGAGGTCGGCGCACAGGAGGCTCGCCTACCGCGTCAGCTCGCGGCCGAGGAACTCGCGGGTGAGGGCGGTCGATTCGTCGGGGGCCTCGGCGTGGAGGCCGGGGAACGCGATCAGGCGCTTGTTCTTGCTGCCCAGCAGCTTGTACAGCTCGATCGAGCCGTCGAGGTCGAAGCGCTCGTCGTCCCACTGCACGACCCACATCACGGGGCACGTCACCTGCGGCGCGTACGCCTCGAACGTCGGGCGGATGCCGCTGCGGTCCACGCTCGGCCCGGTCAGGCTCGCGAGGCCGAGGACCGCCGCGCGGATCAGCGGCTCCTCTGCGACGAACGCCATGCCGAACATCGTCCCCATCGACAGGCCCCAGTAGCCGAGGCGGTCCGCGTCGACCTCGGGCAGCGCGGTGAGCGCCGCGGCGACCCCGCGCCACCCGCGCGTCGAGGCGGCCATCAGCCCGTCGCGCTTCCACATCGCGCGGTAGTCGGTGTCATCGTCGAGGGTGATCGTCCCGCGGTCGCCGTGCTCGATCTGATCGATCGAGGCGGCCATGAACCCCTGCCGCCGCGCGAGCCGCCGGCCGATCGACTGCATGCGGTCGGCGCGCTTGTTGGACTGGCCGCCGTGGCCCATCAGCACCAGCGGCAACGGGCCGGTCGCGCCCTCCGGGCTCCACAGCACGCCGGGGATCGCCTCGCCGTCCACGGTCACGGTGAAGTCGCGCTCGCGCACGCCGGTCTCGGCGGACGCCTCGGCGCCCCAGGCGAAGTTGGAGGGGGTGGTGTCGGTGGTTGTCATGCGGGGGAGTGTAGCGGAGGCAGCAGGCCGAGGCCCTCACCCTGCCCTCTCCCCAAACGGGGAGAGGGTTCTGATCTGCTTCCGGCCCCCTCCCCCTCGCGGGGGAGGGCTGGGATGGGGGCGGCGGACGTCGTCGGGTGTGGCTACGCGAACGCGTCGGCGCCCGCGCGGAACGCTGCGCGCTCCACGTCCGTCGCGAGGCCGGCGAGCGCCTCCTGTCGCGTCAGCGCGTCGACGCCCTCGAGCAGCGCGTCGGCGGTGGGGTCGCCGGAGACCTCGACGGCGACGGGGCGCAGCCAGCCGAGCATCGGGCCACCGCCGCGGGGGTGCGGCATGCGCACCGTCACGCGCTCCTCGGCCGGTCGAGGCGTGCCGGCGACGCGCACGCGCATCCGCGCGTAGAGCAGCGACTCGATGCCGTCCGCGAGCCCTTCGTCCTCGGACGGGACGAGCGTGGAGAGCATCGTCGGGTGCGGCCAGTCGCCCCAGCGCGCGAAGAGGAAGCGGCCGTCCTCGACGCGACGGGGGACGATGATCAGGCGCTCGGGATCGCGCGGCGACGCGGCCTCTCCGGCGTAGAACCCCGGAACGTCGAAGCGCGGGTTCATGCGCCGAGCGAGAGCGCGGCGTCGAGGGGATCGCCGTCGACCGGCCCGACGATCGCCAGCTGCAGCGCGTCCTCGGTGATCACGCGCTCGGCGACGCGCTGCACGTCCTCGACCGTCACCGCCTGCGATCGCGCCAGCGCCTCCTCCGGCGTGCGCATCGGCAGGCCGAGGATCGCGAGCGATCCGTACATCGCGGCGACGGAGCGCGTGTCCTCCAGCCGCAGCTGCGTGCGCGAGCGCGACACGGCCTTCGCGCGTGCCAGCTCGTCGTCGCCGATCGTCGTCAGCGACCGCGCCAGCTCGCGCGAGATCTCGCGCACGGTTTCCGTGGTGTTGTCGGGATCGACGCCGGCGTAGACGCCGAACATCCCCGTGTCGAGCAGCGTCGACATGTACGAGTGGATGTCGTAGCAGAGCCCGAGTTCCTCGCGCAGCCGCGAGAACAGCCGTGACGACATGCCCTCGCCGAGGATCACCGAGTACAGGTCGAGCGCGTAGCGGTCCTCGTCGCCGGAGGACAGCGCACGCATGCCGAACGCGACGTGCGCCTGCTCCGTGTCCTTCTCCAGCAGCGCGAGACGCGGCCCGCGCGGCGCGTCCACGCTGCGCACCCAGTCGAGCGGCGTGCCCGGCGCCCAGTCGTCGAAGTGCCGGCGGATCAGGTCGAGGCCCGCCTCGACGGTGATCGCGCCCGCGAGCGAGACGACCGTCGCGTTGGGCACGTACTGGCGGTGGTAGTAGTCGACGATGCGCGCGTTCGGCAGCTCGGTGACGGACTGTTCCGTGCCCGCGACGTCGCGGCCGTGCGGCTGGCCCGGCCACAGCTGCCCGTCGAGCAGCACGCTCACCTGCTCCGTCGGGGAGTCCTCGACGGCGGCGAGCTCCTCGAGGATCACGCCGCGCTCGCGCTCGATCTCGGAGTCGGCGAGCAGCGAGTTGCGGAGCATGTCCGCCATCACGTCGGTCGCCTGCTCCAGGTGCTCCGGCGTGACCTTCGCGTAGTAGACCGTCAGCTCGCGGTGCGTGGCGGCGTTGATGTTGCCGCCCGTCGCGTCCAGCTCCATCGAGATGTCGAGGGGCTTCGGCCGCCGCGTCGTCCCCTTGAAGCACAGGTGCTCCAGGAAGTGCGACAGCCCCGCGTCGGCCTCGGCGGGCTCGTACCGCGAGCCCGCGGCGAAGTAGACGGAGATGGAGACGGATCGCGCGTAGGGCATCGGCGTCACCAGGAGGCGCAGGCCGTTGCTCAGGGTGTGCGCGACCGGCGCAAGGGCAGGGGCGTCAGTCGTCGCCACGGGTCTCCAATGGTGATTGCGGGATATTCGAGGGATCGTAGTCCTCGGCTATCCGGGATTCAAACGCGGTCGCGGCGGTGGCTACGACTCCAGCCACAGCACGTCGCCGTGCAGATCGGGGTCGTGCGGCCTGCGCGCGAACGCGGCGTGCTCCTCGACGGAGCGGGCGATCGTGGTCGTCGGGCCGTGGCCGGGCAGGACGAGCGTCGAGGGCGGGAGCGTGAGCAGCCTCGAGGTGATCGACTCGATCTCCTGGAGCAGCGCGGCATGATCGCGCGTGCGGCCGGGGCCGCCGGGGAACAGCGTGTCGCCGGTCAGCACGACGTCACCGAAGCGGATGCAGATCGAGCCCGGCGTGTGTCCCGGGGTGTGCACCACCGTTGCGTCCGTGCCGCCGACGCTGATCGTGTCGCCGTGGACGAGCGGCAGCGCGCCGCGCGTGACGTCGAGGCCGTCCTCGTCGGCGCCGGCGTGGACCGGGGCGTCGGTCGCGGCGCGCAGCACGTCGAAGCCGAGCCAGTGGTCGAAGTGGGCGTGCGTCACGACGATGCGCTCGATCGTCCGCGCGCCGACGGCGTCGATGATCGCCTCGGCGCCCTCGGGCGCATCGACGATCGTGACGCGGTCGCGGTCCGCGCCGCTGAGGATGTACGCGTTGTTGCCGTACGAGCCGATGTTCGCCACGACCTCGACGAGGTACGGCGTTGCGTCGTAGACGATCTCGCTCATGTTCGTCACTCCCGGAGCGTGCTGAGCGCGCTCTTCTGAGAACCCCTCCCGCGCCGGGAGGGGCAAGGGGGCCGCCCGCGGTGGTGCCTTGCGGTGCAAGCCTACTCCGTTGCCCGCGCCGTCCCCAGCCCGCAGCGACCGCCCGCGCGCCACGCGAGGCCGTCGGCGACGAGCGTGCCGAGCAGCCGGCGCAGCCGCGCGCGCTCCTCGGCGTCGCCGCCGTCGAGGCGGCGCAGCAGCGTCGTCTCGCGCACCTCGGCGTCGTTCGACGTGCGCAGCGCGTGCATGATGCGGCCGCGGCCCTCGCGGTCGGAGCCGGCCCAGCGCCCCTGTGCGCGCACCGGCTCGGCGACCTCGCCAGCGGCAAAGCGCGGACGCGCCGCGCACAGCGACGCGACCACGCACTCGTCGCACTTCGGTCGAGGCAGACAGACCCGCCCGCCGTAGTCCATCAGCGCGGGGTTCCAGCGCGCGCCGTCGCCGGGCGGGAACAGCCGCGCCGCGATCGCCTCGATCGCCGCGGGCGAGGTCTCGCGCGCCGGCTGCAGGTCGCCGCAGACCAACCGGCCGAGGACGCGCACGACGTTGGTGTCCACGGCGGGGGCGTCGTCGTCCCAGCCGAAGGTGCGCACGATCGCCGCCGTGAACGGCCCGACGCCCGGCAGCGCAAGCAGCGCGACCGGGTCGCGAGGCAGCGCGCCGTCGTGTTCGCTCATGCAGCGCAGGGCCGTCTCGTGCAGCGCGACCGCGCGGCGCGGGTAGCCCGCGCGCCCCCACACCCGGAGCACGTCGGCGCGGTCGGCGCGGGCGAGGTCGCCCAGCGTGGGGAACGCGCGCATCCACCGCTCGTGGATCTCGATGACGCGCGCCATCTGGGTCTGCTGCGCGGCGACCGCCGCCACCAGCGCGGAGTACGGGTCGCGCGCCGTGCGCCACGGGAACGGCTGCTGGTGCGCCTCGTGCCACTCGAGGAGGCGCGAGCGGATCGTGCGCATGCGCCCCGGCGTGAGGCCGAGGTCGGTCGGGGGCGCGGCCTTCGTGGATCGGGGCGCGGATACGGGAGACATGCGGTGAGCGTAGGTCAGTAACGTGGCGGATCGAAAGCGTCCGTATCTTCGGCGGCAGAGGCCCTCACCCCAGCCCTCTCCCATACATGGGCGAGGGGGCCGGGTGCAGACTCAGAACCCTCTCCCATTCATGGGAGAGGGCAGGGTGAGGGCCTCCGGAACGAGGTGTCGAGGATGCCCAACGTCCGCGCGCGCAGCATCGTGCTCATCGCCGCGCTCCTCGCGAGCGCGCTCGTCGCGTGCACGCGCGAGACCGCCCCTCGCGCCACCCCGCCGCGCGGCACCGCGCCCGCGACGGCGACCGCCGCCGCGGGCGTGCCGTCGAGGCCGCCCGAGATCGTCGCGGCATCCTCGACGCCGCCGTGCGCGGCGACGCGCGCCGACGTGGGCCGCGCGACGCTGGTCATCGACGTCGCGACGTGCGCGGTCGTCACCGTGCCGAGCGTCGATGCGGGTGGCGTGCGCTACGCGGCGACGGTCGCGCGCGATGGGGCGACGCTCTGGATCCCCGCCGGCGATGGCGTCGACCGCCGCGCAGCCGACGGGCGCGTCGTCGAGCATGTCGCGCGGGAGACCTCGATCGCCGGCACGCTCGCCCGCGTCGAGGAGTCGCCCGACGGCCGCATCCGCCTGCTGCGCCGCATCTCCGGCGAGACCGTGCTCAGCGTCGGCGGCGTCGTGGACCGCGTGCTGCCGCCGTGGACGAACGTCGCGTTCGCGCCCGACAGCCGCCGCGTCGCCATCGACCTGCCCGAGGACCCCGCGCCCGCGCCTCGACGGATCGTCGTGCGCGATGTCGTGACGGGGGCGGAGACCGTGGTGCCGCAGCACTTCGCGCTGTGCCGCTGCGGCCCGGCGCCCTCGCCGGTGACGTGGTCGCCGAGCGGGCGCTTCCTGCTGTACGAGGCCGGCCCGGCCGGCCAGTCCACCGCGTGGGTCTACGACACCACCACCAACGTGGTGCGCACGGTCGGCAGCGTGCTGCGCGGCGGTGCCCCGTGGGGCGTGCGCGATCTCCTGCTCGTCGAGGATCGCGGCGTGCGGCTCGTCGACCCGACCGGGGGCGCGCCCGTCGTGCTCGCGGGGCCTCGAGGATACGCGCGCTTCGTGGACGGTGGGCGCGCCGTCTTCGCGAGCGACGGCGCCTCGACGCGCGTCGTCAGCGCGCTCGACGGGCACGAGGTGCGCCGCTGGGACCTCCCGGCCGGCCCCGACGACGCGCTGTCACTCGCCGGCGACGAGCCGGTCGTCGCGCTCGCCGCCACGCTCGCCACGCTGCGCACCCCGCCGAGGCACGGCTGCGCCGGCATGCTCGTCATCCACCCCGCCGCGCGCGCCTCGAACGGCGCTGCGAGCGGCGAGCTCTGCGTCCCCGGCGGCGCATCCCCCGCCTGGTCCCCCGACGCCACCCGCCTCGCCTACGCCACCTACGACGGTGGCCTCGCCACCGTCCACACCCTCGACCCCTCGACCGCCCGCACCACCTCGATCGTCGCGGCCAGCACCTCGTGCGGCGCGATCACGCTCCGCTGGCTCGCGGACGGCGGGCACCTGCTCGTGGGGCAAAGCGGGTGTGGGTGAGGGATGAACGAGGCGAATTCGAAACAGGGCAACTCTCCGCGCGGGTAATATCTGCGAGGAGGCCTGCCTTTGACCAACGGTGACCAAGCCGATCGCGAGCGACAAACGGCAACTCGAACGGAAATTCCATTCGATGGGGTCGGAGCTGACGCCCTTGCGAGAACCGATTTGGACGCGGCATTCCCTGATTTCGCTGATGGTTCGCCGATCGTGTGGATTGGTGTCTACGAACTGGCTCAACCAGGTCCTGCGCCCAATCCCGGTTGGGGTGGCAAGGACTGGATGATCGGGTTCCCCGAGAGTTTTGATGCTCCCGTTTTAGCTGGAGCCAAAGAGCCACTGAGGGCGAGCGGTGCACCATTGGCGGCCGTCCAAGTGGAGACACACGCCACCACAGTGTCTGGCGCGCGGGATATCGGTCGAAATCGAGTTCGAGCGCTCGTCGGGTACATGCATCTTCGGACGGATCTGTTCACCGGTTCTCGGCTGGTATGGGAAGGCCCAGCAATTATTCGCCTCGATGGGACGCTATTGGTAGGCGCTGGAGCCACTCGATACGAACTACGAGTGAGTGACGCGGGCCTCATCAAGAGCCGCGACGCAACTGCTGAGATGGCACTTGGTTCGCTCGAGCCGAAGCACGAACTCGCGCTGGAGTGGCTCGCGGAGGCGCGTACTTAGCGACACTCTTCCCATCCGACTCGTCAATCTCTGGTTTGCGGTTGTAGTTGTGGTCGACTCCGGCTACTCGTCCGAGCGGTTCGGTCATGCGTCGGACGCTACCCGTACCCAGATGGAGCATGTTGAGGATTACCTCTCCTTGCTTCCGGTCTCTCCAACGAGGCGCGCGACCATGCTCACGACGTTCAGGGAGGCATATCGCCTCCGCAATCGCATAGTGCATCGCGGAGAACGCGACGGCGTCACCAATGACACGATGATCGAATTCAACCAAGCGGTCATCGAGTTCCTTCAGACCGATATCCATCGGAGCTAACCGAGCCGGCCCCTCCGCCTCTCCCCTCCCCATGCGATACTGGTCACCGATCGCGCCTCGCGCCGCTTGGTGCGTCGCGGCGGGGCCCGGCGATCCTCGAGGACTGACGCACCCGCATCTCGCGGGGTTGTGACACGTGACGACTGCTCCTGGAGCCTCGGCGATGCCGCTGGCGCACGTCCTGCCTGTGACCGCCGAGGTGAACGCCGCCGGGCGGCTGTCCGTGGGCGGGTGTGATCTGCGCGACCTGGCCGACCAGTTCGGGACGCCCCTCTACGTCTACGACACCGCCACCCTGCGCGCCCAGCTGCGCGGGTACCGCGAGGCGTTCACGGCGGCCTACCCGGACAGCGAGCTGCTCTACGCCTCCAAGGCGTTCCTGAACCGCCCGTTCGCGCGCTTCATCGCCTCCGAGGGGTTCGGGTTCGATGCCGTCTCCAGCGGGGAGATCGCCACGCTCGCCTCGGCGGGGGTGGACCTGGGGCGGGTGTACTTGCACGGCAACAACAAGACGCCCGAGGAGCTGCGCTACGCCGTGACCTCCGGCGTCGGCCGCATCGTCATCGACGGCGAGTGGGAGATCGAGCTGCTGGAGCGCGTCGCCGCCGAGGCGGGCGTCACCCAGCGCGTGCTGGTGCGCGTCTCGCCCGGCATCGACGGGCACACGCACGAGAAGACCACCACCGGCATCCTCGACAGCAAGTTCGGGCTGCCGATCGTCACGGGCGCCGCCGAGCGCGCCATCCGCGCGATCGTCGCCGCGCCGCACCTCGACTTCCGCGGCATCCACATGCACCTCGGATCGCCGATCTTCGAGATGGAGCCGTACGGGCAGGCGATCGAGGTGATGGCGGAGTTCATCGACGAGGTCGTGCGGAAGCAGATCGGCGTCGAGGTGCCGGAGTTCTCGCCGGGCGGCGGCTTCGCCGTCGCCTACCGCGACGACCAGCAGGCCCCCGCCTACGCCGAGTACGCCCACGTCATCGCCACCACCCTCCAGCGCGAGGCGGACACGCGCGGGTTCGCGCTGCCTCGGATCTCGCTGGAGCCGGGGCGCAGCATCGTCGCGCGCGCGGGCATGGCCGTGTACACGGTCGGCGCGCGCAAGGAGGTGCCGGGCATCCGCACCTATGTCAGCGTGGACGGCGGCATGGCGGACAACCCCCGCGTCGCGCTGTACGACTCGAAGTACGAGGCCGTCCTGCCCGACCGCCCGCTCGCCCCCGCCGAGGAGACCGTCACCATCGCCGGCAAGTACTGCGAGTCCGGCGACATCCTGATCAAGGACATCGCGCTGCCTCGACTGCGCGCGGGGGAGCTGCTGGCGATGCCGGCCGCCGGCGCGTACCAGGTCGCGATGGAGTCGAACTACAACCTCGCGCTGCGCCCCGCCGTCGTGATGGTGGAGGACGGCGTCGCGCGCCTCATCCGCCGCCGCCAGACGTTCGAGGACCTCGGCGCGCTGGACGTGGACGAGTAGATGACGAGCGAGGTCGGCGGAGCGCCCCCACCCCAGCCCTCCCCCGTCGAGGGGGAGGGGGGACGAAACGCGTGGGGCCTACGAGGGCACGACCCGACCGTCGAGGCGCTGCGCCGCGCGATGCGATCGGGGCACCTCGCGCACGCGTTCCTGCTCGGCGGGCCGCCGGGCGTCGGCAAGACGGCGCTCGCGCGTCGCCTCGCCGCCACGCTCGCCGCGCCGAGCGCCGATGACTCTACGGTGCCGGACTTCGAGTCGCGCGCCGTGCGCCAGATCGAAGCAGGGACGAACCCCGACATCGAGCGCATCACCATCGGCGGCGTCTGCGACGAGACCTCGCACGACCACGCCGGTGACCGTTCCACGCGCATCCGCATCTGCCAGGTGCGTCGCCTCGAGCGGGTCGCCTCGCTCGCCCCGTTCGGCGCGCCGTTCCGCGTGTTCATCATCGACGCCGCCGACGATCTGCAGCCCGAGGCCGCGCACGCGATCCTGAAGACGCTCGAGGAGCCGCCGGCGAGCGCGCTGTTCGTCCTCGTCGCCGCGGACGTCGACGCGCTGCTGCCGACGATCCGCTCGCGCTGCCAGGAGTTCACGCTGCGCCCGCTGCCCCACGCCGCGCTCGCCGCCGCGCTCGTCGAGGACGCCGGACTGCCCGCCGAGGAGGCCGCGACGCTCGCGCACCTCGCGCACGGGCGGTACGGGCTCGCGATGCGCATGCACGCCGACCCGACGATGGCCGTCCTGCGCGAGTCGGCCGAGGCCGAAGCCGGGCGCCTCGCGACCGCGGACCGCAACGAGCGCTTCGACGTCGCGGATCGCCTCGGCAACGCGTGGTACCGCGAGCGCGAGAGCGTGCTCGCGACGATCGACCTGTGGCGCGAGTGGTGGCGCGGTGCGCTCCTCGCCGGCGCGGGCGTCGAGGGCGCGGCCGGCGCGCGCTCGCCCATCGACTGCACCGCCGAAGACGCCCTGCGCGCGCTGCGCGCGGTGCAGACGGCACGCGAGCACCTGCTCGCCAACACCAGCGCGCAGCTCGCGCTGGAGATCATGATGCTCGACCTGCCGCTGCTTCCGCCCGGTGCGGTGACAGCAGGTGCGGTCACAGAGAACACGGAGGACCGCATCGCCGCGACCGCCGGGTAGCACCGGCGGCGTCCACCCTGGACGGGCGACGCGCAGACAGATGACCAACATGACCACCGACACCGCCATCGTGGGCGTCCGCTTCGTCGAGGCGGGCCGCATCTCCTACTGCTCGCCCGCCGCGCTGCGGCTGGGCACCGGCGACTACGTCGTCGTGCGCACCGACCGGGGCGAGCGCCTCGGCTGGGTCGTGCTCGCCGCCGACCAGGTGCTCGCCACCGTGTTCGACGGACCGATCCGCGTCGTCGACCGGCTCGCGAGCGAGGCGGACGTGCTCGCGTACCGCGACCAGCAGGCGCGCGCCGCCGAGGACATGACGCGCGTGCAGGCGATCGCCACGCAGCGCGACGCTCGCATCCGCATCGCCAGCCTGATGTACGACCTCGACGCGCGTCACGCCGACATCACCTTCGTCTCGCGCGATCAGGACGAGGCGGAGTGGCTGCGCCGCGACGCCGCGCGACTGCTGAACGCGAACGTGCAGCTGGAGCAGGTCGGCGACCGCGACCGCGCGAAGTCGCTCGGCGGCCTCGGCCAGTGCGGGCGCGCGCTGTGCTGCTCGTCATGGCAGGTGGAGTTCCCCGCGATCTCGATCAAGATGGCGAAGGACCAGGGCCTCGCGCCGAACCCCTCGAAGATCTCGGGCGTGTGCGGGCGGCTGCTCTGCTGCCTGTCGTTCGAGATCGACGCGTACCGCGAGATCCTCGGCACGCTGCCGAAGGTCGGCAAGCGCATCAGCACGCCGGTCGGCCGCGCGCGCGTGATCTCGATCAACGCGATCGCGGAGACCGTGCGCATGCGCATGGACGACACCAACGAGATCGTCGAGATGCCGGCCGCCGCACTGCGCGCGCAGTACGGCACGGCGGTGCGTCCCGTCGACCTCGAAGAGCAGTTCGAGGAGGCGCTGCACGCGCAGGACCGCGACCGCAAGGACAACCTGCTCGCCGTCCTCGAGCCGGTGTCGATCCCCACCGCGCCCCGTCGTACCGAGGGCCGTCCGGATCGCCCGCGCCCCGCGCGCGACGACGCCGAGGCCCCTGCGCGCCCCCCGCGAACGCGCGGCCGCACCGCCCCGCGCGGCGAACGCGCCGCGCCCGACGCATCCTCGACGGCACGCCCCGGCCGCCCCGGCGTCGCCGGCCGTCGTCCCGCGCGCCCCGGTGCCGCAGCCGGCGATGCCGCAGGTGCGCCGCGCGCCGACAGTGCCGCACGATCACCTCGCCCGCCGCGCCCGGCGACCGCTGACGAGTCGCCTCGACCAGACAGCGAGGGCGACCCGGAGCGTCGCCGCCGTCGTCGTGGCCGTCGCGGCGGGCGTGGACGCGGCGATGGCGAGGGCGGCGCGCCCGCCGGCGGAACGCCCGCGACCGAGTAGAGCCCGCACGCACGAGGAGACACGCATGACGTCACGCGAACCGGTCAACCCGCGCGCGATCGTGGACCTCGAGTGGGTGCGCGCGCACCTCGACGATCCGAGCGTCGTGTTCGTGCACGTCGGCGGCGCACGCGCGGAGTACGAGAGCGGTCACCTGCACGGCGCCGTGTGGGCCGACGGCTACGGCGACTTCACCGTCGAGCGCGACGGCATCCGCGCGCTGGTGCCGCTGCGCGACGAGATGGAGGCGACGCTCGGCCGGCTCGGCATCGGCGAGACGAAGACGGTCGTCCTCATGGCCTCGGCGAAGTCGATGTGGCCCTACCGCGCCTACTGGGTGCTGCGGTACTACCGCTTCCCCAACGTGCACATCGCCGACCGCTCCGTCGCCGCGCTCGGCCGCGCCGGCATCCCGACGACGCTCGAGGCACCGCAGGTCACGCCCGCCACGTGCCACCTCGACGAAGGCGACGTGAACGTGATCTCGCTGTGGCAGGACGTGCTCGCCGTCGCGCAGGGCGACGACAGTGCGAGCGTCCTCGACTGCCGCACGGACGACGAGTTCGCCGGGCTGCCCGGTGCGCACGCCGCGGCGCGGAACGGCCGCATCCCGCGCGCGGTGCACCTCAACTGGGAGCTGCTGGTGGACGGCGACGGCCGGCTGCTGCCGATGGAGCAGCTGCGCTCGCTCTACGCGGCGGCGGGCCTCGACGGTTCGAAGCCGGTGTTCCCGTACTGCGGCGGCGGCATCCGCTCGGCGGTGTCGTGGTTCGTCATGTACGAGCTGTTCGGCTGGCTCGACGCCCGCAACTACGACGGCTCATGGGCCGAGTGGTCCGTCCGCACCGACCTCCCGATCGAGGCCGGCGGCAAGTCCTAGCCCCGAGCCCCTCAGTGGGCCGTGGCCAGGATCCGGAACCCCGCACCCCAACCCTCTCCCGCAAGGGGAGAGGGGGCCAGAGCGAAGGGGAGAGGAGCGCGCACTGCCGCGCGTGCTCGGTCGGCGGCCGAGTCTACCTCGAGGTGACCGGGGCGCCGAGGAGGCGGAGCATCTCGGCGAGGTGCTCGTCGAAGTGCGCGGCGTGGGTCGCCACCATCTGCTTCAGCGAGCGACGCATCCCGCGCGCGTAGCCGGGGCGGCCCCATGCGGCGTCGGGGGTGTGGCCCAGCAGCTCCACGGTGCGGCTCACGGCTTCCTCGATGCGATCGAGGAGCGCCTCGACGGACAGGGGCTCGAGGTCGATCGCTTCGAAGCCGGAGGGGAAGGGCGCGCGCACCGGCTCGGTCATCGTCGCCATCTGGCGGATGAACACGTCGTTCGCCTCCGCGATGAACGCGACGTGCGCGAGGATGCGCTGCGGCGCCCACGCGCCCGCCGGCTCGGCCGGCTCCTGCCGCATGACGGCGTCGGACACGCGGCCGAGGGCGGCGCGGTACTGGTTCGGCGCCACGGAGAGCGCGTCGACCAGCGCGGCGTACTTCTCGGGCGCGCCGGTCACGAAGTCGATGCGGTTCCCCTGGCCGGGCATTAGCTGATCTCCAGCAGCAGTTCCACCTCGACCGGGGAGTTCAGCGGCAGCGATGCGATGCCGTACGCGAGGCGCACGCCGATGCCGCGCTCCTCGCCGAAGACGTCGCGGAACAGCTCGCTCGCGCCGTTGACCACCTGCGGGTGGTCGGTGAACTCCGGCGCACACGCGACCATGCCGACGGTGCGGATCACGCGGCATCCCTCGAGGCTGCCGAGCAGCGTGTTCGCGGCGGCGAGCGCGTTGATCGCGGCGATGCGCGCGCTCTCCTTCGCGTCCTCGATGCTCACGCCCGCGCCGAGGCGGCCTGTGACGCCCATCTTGCCGTCGACGGTGGGGAGCTGCCCGGAGATGTAGACGTAGTTCCCGGTGCGCACCGCGGGGCGGTAGATCGCCAGCGGCTGCGGCACGGGCGGCAGTTCGATCCCGAGTTCCTTCAGGCGGTCCGCGACAGTGCTCACAGTGCGTCCTCTCCGAGAATCCGCTCGAGGACGCCGGTCAGCTCCTCGTCGCTGTAGAAGTGGATCGTCAGCGTGCCGCGCCCCTTCTGGGTGCGCTTCAACGCGACCTTCGTGCCCAGGCTGCGCTGGAGCGCCGCCTCGAACCCCGACGTGATCGCGGCGGGGCCGCGCTCGGGCGGGGCCGGTGCGGTCGTCCGCTTCGGCTTCACGCCTTCGCGTACCATGCGCTCCGTCTCGCGGACGTTCAACTCCTGCTTCACCACCACTTGCCACGCGGCGATCCGCTCGCCCTCCGTCGGCAGGCCGAGCAGCGCGCGGCCGTGGCCCTCGCTGATCTCGCCGTTGGTGATCGAGGCGCGCACGTCGGCGGGCAGCTCGGTGAGACGCAGCGTGTTCGCGACGGCGGTGCGCGACTTGCCGACGCGCTCGGCGACCTCGCGCTGCGTCAGGCCGAACTCCTCCATCAGCCGCTGGTAGGCGATCGCCTCCTCGATGGGGTTGAGGTCGGCGCGCTGCACGTTCTCGACGATCGCGATCTCGAGCAGCTCCTGCGGCGTCGTCTGGCGGATCGTGACGGGCACCGTCTCCAGGCCGGCCGCCTTCGCGGCGCGGAAGCGGCGCTCGCCGGCGATCAGCTGGTACACGGTGCGTCCGTCGACGCCGGTCTCCTGCGTGACGAGCAGCGGCTGGATGATCCCGTACATGCGGATCGAGGCCGCGAGCTCCTCGAGGCGCGCCGGGTCCATGACCGTGCGCGGCTGCTGGGGGTTCGGGACGATGTCCGCGAGCGCGACCTCCGAGGTGGGCACGCGCTCGTCGCGTGGCGCCTGCTCCGCGTCCGGGATCAGCGCCGACAGCCCGCGTCCCAGTCCGCCCTTACGCGCCGCCATGTGCCTGCTCCGTCTGCGAGTTGTGCGTCGAGGTGATCGCCGTCGAGGTCGGCGCGGGGGTGGTCATGATCGCGGTCGGCGTCGCGGTGATCGCGACGGGCAGGCCGGGCGGCGTGACCTTCACGGGCAGCGGCGGCAGCAGGTCGCGCGCGCGCAGTGCCTCGATCAGCTCGTCCGCGAGATCGTCGTACGCCTTCGCGCCGGCGCTCAGCGGATCGAAGACGTTGATCGGCTCGCCGTGACTCGGCGCCTCCGCGAGGCGGATCGATCGAGGGATGACGGCGCGGAACGTCTGCTTGAAGTGCGTGCGCACCTCGGTCTCCACTTCGCGCGAGAGGTTGGTGCGGCCGTCGAACATCGTCAGCACGACACCCCGGATCACCAGGCGGGGGTTGAGGTTCCGCTGCACCAGCTCGATCGTGTGCGACAGGTGGCTCAGCCCCTCGAGCGCGAAGTACTCGCACTGCACGGGGATGATCACCTCGTCGCACGCGGCGAGCGCGTTCACCGTCAGCAGGCCGAGCGACGGCGGACAGTCGACGAGGATCACGTCGAACCGCGGGCGCAATGCGTCGAGTGCGCGCTTCATGCGGTACTCGCGCGCCATCACCGACACCAGCTCGACCTCCGCGCCCGCGAGCGCCGGCGTCGTCGGGAGCACGGCGAGGTTCGCGATGTTCGTGTCGCGCACCGCGTCGCCGAGGGGGCGCTCGTCGACGAGCGCCTCGTACAGTCCGCCCTCGTCGTCCTTCGTCGCGCCGACGGCGGAGGTGGCGTTGGCCTGCGGGTCGGCGTCGACGATCAGCACGCGCAGGTGACGCGCGGCGAGTGCGGCGGCGAGCGACACCGTGGTCGTCGTCTTGCCGACGCCGCCCTTCTGGTTCGCCAGCGCGATCACGACGCTCACGTTCGTTCCCCCTGCGCACGCGATCTATCCGAGGCGGCGATGCCAGCCCGGGTTTCGAGTTCCGTGCGTGCAGGAAGGGGCGCGGAGCCGATGCGCTCCACGCACGCAGCCGCGCAGGCGGCAGCGAGCCGGCCGGCCACGTCATCCCCCGCACGCATCGCGAGTATAAGGGCGGTCGCGAACACGTCGCCCGCGCCGGTCGCATCGACCAGCGTCGCCGGGAGCGCCTCGATGGCGTGGACGCCCGCGGCTGTCCGGATCTCCGCGCCGTCACGCCCGAAGGTGCGCACGACGCGCTTCGATCGCGCGACCAGCGCGTCGAGGTCGCCCGGCGCCCAGCCGGCGGTCTCCTCGGCGGACAGGAACAGCGTGACGTTCGGGCGCGCGACGTCGAAGAACACCTGCGACGGGCTCGCGCGGTCGGTGATCGCGCCGTCAGCGGCGACCTGGCGGCCCAGTCCCTGCGCGAGCAGCGCCACCTCGATCGTCGGGCCCGCCGCGCAGGCGTCGAGGAACGCGGGGACGTCGATATCGTCGGGGAGCAGCGGTGCCAGCACGATCGTGCGATAGGCGGCGGGCCAGCCAGCAGGCAGATCGCCGGGCGTGAGCGCGCGCTCCGGCCCGACGAGCACGCGCTGGTGCCGCTCACCCTCGACGAAGCGGTGCTCGAGGGTCAGCGTGCGCGCAACCGGCACCACTGCACATTCGTGCAATAAGAACGCGTCGAGGCCCGCGTCAGGCCCGGCCAGGACGAGCACGTGCGCGCGCACGCCGAGCGCGGTCGCGACGCGGGCGGCGAAGGTCGCCGCCCCGCCCGCGCGGCGCTCGTCACCCACGACGTCCCACGTCACCGCGCCGACGATCAGCACGGGCTCGGGAGAGGCGTTCTCAGGCATCGTCGGCTGCTCTCGGGCCATGACCGTTGGTAGTGGCGTCGAGTGCCGCGCTCTGCTGTCGAATGCTACTCGTCTGCGGGCAGGACCTCGACCTGGCGGCGGTCGCCGGAGCCCACGCTCTCGGTGCGCACGCCGGCCTCCGTCTCCAGCGCGAGGTGGACGATGCGTCGCTCGGAGGCCGGCATCGGCTCCAGCGTGATCACGTCGCCGGTCTCGCGGACCTCCTGTGCCACCTCGTGCGCGAGGTCGACCAGCGTCTGCTCGCGGCGGCGGCGGTAGCCCTCGATGTCCAGGCCGTAGACCGGGGCGTCCTCGCCCGTCCGGCCGACGATCGTGTTCACCAGGTACTGCAGCGACGAGAGCGTCTCGCCGCGGCGTCCGATGAGCAGGCCGAGCTCGTCCGAGGTCGCGTCGTCCTCGCCGTACACGTCCAGCACCTGCGCCACGAGGCCGGCGCCGTCGCCGGGGGTCTCCGGGTCGCGGGCGCTGATCTCCGTGTGCGTGAGGCCGAGCAGGTTCAGCAGGTCGCGCAGCGCGCTCCCGGCGAGGTCCAGCTCGTCCGCGTACTCCGCCGCGGGGCGGTCGGGGGCGTCCTCCGGGACGTCCGGGATGCGGACCTCCTCGTTCGCGGGGACGCTGTAGCCGCGCGGTCGCTCGACGCGCTCGCCACGAGGCCCGTCGTCGCGGTCTCGCCCGCCACCACGCCCGCCGCGTCCGCCACGGCTGCCGCCGCGGTCCTCGCGGGGGGCACGGTCGTCACGGGGACCTCGGTCTTCGCGCGGGGCGCGGTCATCGCCGGCGCCGTCGTCGCGGCGTCCGCCACGCGGGGCGCTCGAGGCGGCTCCCACTGCGGCACCGGCCTCGGGAGCGCGCTCGCCACCCTCGCCGCCGCCCTCGCCACCACCGCCACGCCGCCCACGGCCACCACGACGGCCGCGGCGTCGGCGTGCCTCGTCGCCGCCCTCGCCAGTGCCACCGGTCGCCTCGCCAGTCGTCCCGTCGCCGGTCGTCGCGTCGTCACGTCGGCCGCCCGCGCGGGGCGCGTCGTTCGGGCCCAGGCTCGGGGGCGCGTCGTCGCCGTCGTCCTCGTGGTCGTCCTCGTCGTCGAAGTCACGCGGACGCGCGACCTCCGGCTGGCGGTTGCGGTCCGCCTCGGGGCGTCCGCCGCGTCCAGCACCGCCGCCGCCGCGACCACCCCGGCCGCCGCGCGAGCGGTTGCCGCCGCCGGTGGTCATCACGGAGTCCTTCGCGGTGACGCGGACGATCGCGTCCTCCGAGCCGAAGCCCAGGAAGCCCGCCTTACCCTCAGTGATTACGTCGACGTCGACCTGGTCTCGGCGCAGGTCGAGCTGGTCGAGCGCCCGCCCGATTGCCTCGTCGACTGTCTTCCCGCTCGTCTCCGCTACCCTCATCTGTGGTCCTCGATTCGGTCCGGTCCCCGCCGGGGACCTCCGCGTGCTGGGTGAGTGCCGCTCGCGACGCAAGGCGCCGCTGGTCTGGGGTGGCGAGGCGGGGCATGCCCAGCCGCTCGCGCACGACGTTCGGGATCAGTGAGCCCCAGGTGAAGTCACCGGGGCCGACGAAGATCCACTGCAGGATGATGCCGATGATGGTGCTGGAGGCCCAGTAGAGGCCCACGCCCGCCGGCGTCGCGATCACGAACCACGCGAACATGGCCGGCATCAGCCACTGCATCATCGTGTTCATCTGGCGCTGCTGGTCGCTGGCGGCCTGCGTGGTGGCCATCGGCCGGCTGCTGGAGATGCGCTGCTGGAGCCACATGGAGGCGAACACGGCCGCGACGAGGAAGTAGTTCCCCTGCGCCGCGAGGTCCATCCCGAGCCACGTCGAGGACAGCGGGATGGCGTTCTGGATGATCGGGTAGTCGTAGAGGCGGCCGGAGAGGGCGAGCATGCCCTCCGGGGTGGAGCCGAGGGTCATGCGGATGACCTGGTAGACGGCGATGAAGATGGGGAACTGGACGAGCTGCGGGCCGAGGCAGCCGAGCGGGTTGACCCCGGCCTCCCGGTAGAGCTTCATCACCTCTTCCTGGCGCCGCTTGGGATCCGTGTACTTCTTCTGGATCTCCGCCATCTGGGGCTGGATCTCCTGCAGCCCCTTCATGGAGTTCAGCATGCGGAGCGTGAGCGGGAACATCAGCGCGCGGGAGATGACGGTGAAGGCGAGGATCGCCAGCCCGTACGACCCGCCGAGCACCACGGTCAGCAGGACCATGATGTTGATCAGCGGCGTCTCGAGCGCGATCTGCCAGATGGCGGTGATCTGCGGCATGCTCGGCTACTCCGCGGTTAGTTGCCGCTCGAAGGCGGCTGGACGTTGACGGGCTGGATCTCGCCGGTCGCCGGGTCGAGGCGCAGCAGGCGGTACGTGTGCGTGGTGAAGAAGATCGCGTTGTCGAGCATCAGGCCGTTCGCGTCGATCTCGACGCCCTCGAACGTGCGTGACCACTTCTCGGCGCCAGTGGCGGCGTCGAGGCCGACGAACGTGCCGTTGCGGCTCACGCCGACCAGCGTGCCGTTGGCGAGGAGCGGGGTGGCGCGGAACTCCAGGCCGGCTCGGTGGAACTGCCACTGCTGCTTGCCGGAGCGGTCGATCGCGTAGAGCGAGCCGGACATCGTGCCCGCGTAGATGGCGCCGGGGGTGACCAGCGGCTTCCCGACGAACCAGCCGTCGCCCGGGAACGCCCACGACTCCTTGCCGGAGGCGAGGTCCAGGGCGTGGATGGCGCGGTCGAACGAGGGGACGAGGAGCGTGCTGCCGTCCACGACCAGGTCGGCGGCCGTGGCGCCGTCGCCGTCGTAGCGCCAGAGCGTGCTGCCGTTGCCGGCCTGCACCGCGAGGATCTCGCTGCTGTCGAGGGTGCCGATGAACACGCGGTCATCGGCGGCGGCGGGCGAGCCCCAGACACGACCGGGGGTCGGGCGGGTCTCGCCGACGATGCTGCCGTTCTCGACGTTCACGACGGCAAGACGGCCGTTCTCGGTGGAGACGTAGAGGCGGTTGTCGCGCAGGACGGGCGTCGCGACGACGTGGTGGTTCAGGTCGACGACCCAGCGCTCCGTGATCGAGCCGCCCTCCAGGTTCAGGCGGGCGACGCGGCCCTGGTACGAGACGATGTAGGCGGTGTTTCCCTCGACGATCGGGGTGGCGTAGAACGGGGTCGCGGCGGCCTGGCTCTCGCGGCCGATGAAGTCGCGGGTCTTCGCGCCCTTCAGCTCGAAGCTGGCGACAGGAGAGCCGTCGGTCTTGATGGCGGCGATGCGGCCCGCGCCGGACTGGATGAGCAGCGTGTTGTTCGGCCCCGCGACCGGCGGCGCCCAGCCCTTCGCCGGCGTCAGCTCCCCGGTGCAGCCCACGAGCAACGTCGAGGCGAGCAGCACGCTCGCGAGGAGCGTCCGGGGATGTTTCACGTGAAACATCGTCATGCGGCGCGTCCTTCGGAGGTGATCGTCGTGGGGACGGGATCGTAGCCCTCGCCGCCACCGGGACGGCAGCGGGCGAGTCGTCGAATCGTCAGCCACGAGCCGAGGAGCGCGCCATGCCGCTCGATCGCTTCGTAGCCGTAGTGGGAGCAGGAGGGCTCGTAGCGGCAGGCGATGCCGAGGGCCGGCGAGACGTATCGCTGGTACGTGCGGATGAGCGCGAGCAGGAGCCCGGTCACGAAGTCGTGTCCTGGCTCCGCGTCGTTGAACTCCGGCCAGCAGGGGGGTTCCCTGCGAGGTTGCGGCCCATGAGGATGCCCAGTTTCTCGCACGTGCTCGCGAGAGCGCCCGCAATCTCGTCGAATCGAGCGCTCGCGCAGGTCGGTTGTGGGACGATCACCACGTCGTAGCCGCCTTGCCAGCGGGCCGCGCGGATGATCATGCGCAGTTGCCGCTTCACGCGGTTGCGCACCACGGCACCCCCGACCCGGCGGCTCACTGCGAAGCCGATCCGAGTGCCAGGCCCGTGTGTTCTGAGCGCCACTGCTGTCAGCAGCGCATGCCTCGCACGCCGCCCAGTCCGCATGGTCGCCGCGAAGTCCTGGCTCCGCCGCAGCCGTTCCGGGACGTCTCGAAGCTCGAGCGCCGTCGCGGGTGGTGGCGTGTGCCGGCCCTGTGTCATGTCACCGTCCCGCGAGCGTCGATGCCGGCGGGCGCGAGAGGAATGATGAGGGGGTCAGGATGTGCGTGACTCGATGCGGTCGGGGGCGTCCGGGTACTAGACCGTCAATCGCGCGCGACCACGCTCGCGCCGCCGCGCGATGATCGCTCGCCCGTCTTTCGTCGCCATGCGCGCGCGGAATCCCAGCTTGCGCTGGCGCGGCTTGCGCTTGGGCTGCCAGGTCCTCTTCACCGTCGCTCCGATCGCTGCTCTTAGCCGGGTTAGTATAGGCAACCGGTGGGCCTCGGGCAACGCGCCCCGTATGCGTCACGGCCTCGCGCGCCCCGGGCGGGCCGAGGTGGCTCCCCCGAGAGCCGCGCGCGCGGTAGACTGGGGCCGTTCGAGGATTCCTCGAACGGGATGCGCGCAGGGTGTGGAGGCAGGCGATGAGGCGACGGATCAGCGCGGTGGTGTCGGGCGCCGGTGCGGCGCTGCTGCCGGTGATCGCGATGGCCGCCGAGCCCACGCACGCGGGCGTGGCCGCCGCGTCACGCACGATCCCGCCGCCCGCCGACATGGGCTCGACGCTGCTCTACACGCTCCTCGGCCTCACCGGGCTGTTCGTGGTCACGACGCTCGGCTACCTGTACCGCCGCGAGCGCAACCTCGACTGGGCGTTCCAGGCGCCGGCCGTCCCGCACGACGACCATCACGACGCCGCGCACGCCGCCTCGGCTGCCGCGTCCGCCGCGTCCGCCGCTCCTCACGCGCCCTCGGCGCACTAGCGCCCTCGCTCCCGAGTCGCAGACGCGAACGGCGCACCTGAGGGTGCGCCGTTTGTTCGATTTGTGCCGGGAAACGGTCGAGGTGGCTAGTTGCGATGCTTCGCCGGGGTGGCGGGTTCCTGCTCCATCGCGGTGAGGATCTCCGCGTGACGCGAGGAGACGCGCTCGATCTTGGCGTGGATCTCCTCGCGCAGGGCGGCGAGGTGCTCGACCTTGTGGTCGACGACATCGAGCTGACGCGTGAGCGCGCCCATGATCTGCTCGGTGCGCTTCAGGCGCTCGGGGAGCTGGCGGTCCGGGCGGCGGGTCGAGCTGATCTGCTGGAGCAGCTCCTCGGCCTCGACCATGTCCTTGATCTCGGACAGGGAGAAGCCCAGGAGGTCCTGCAGCTGCTTGATGTAGCCGATGCGGGTGACGTCGTTCTCGGAGTAGAGGCGGAAGCCGCCGTCCATGCGCTCCGGCGGGCGAAGGAGACCGCGTTCCTCGTAGAAGCGGAGCGTGCGCTGCGTCACGCCAGTGCGATCGGCGACCTCGCCGATCTGGAATCGGGCGGTGGCGCTGTCGATCGGCTCAACGTTGGTCATCAGGCGGGCATCCTCTGGACGCCCCGGCTGGAGCGTCAACAGCATTGTGGCGGATCGCGCCGCGCTTGTGGGGGGATCGAGGGGCGACGGGGCTCGAAATCTGGCGCCTCGTCGAATCGTCGAGGGAAGCCTCCACCCCGGCTCTCCCCCGCGAGGGGGGAGGGGGCGGAAACAGGGAGATATGGCTAGAGGTCGTCGTCCTCGTCGTCGTCGTGATCGTGGTCATTGCTGCGGAGCGCACCGATGAGCGGCATCGCGCCGCGCTCGCTGCTGTCCCGGCGCTTCGGCGCGGGTACCGCGAGCGCGGCCTGCACCGTGGCGCGCAGGTCCGCGTTGCTGGCGACGAGGACGGCGGCCGCCCCGGCGTCGCGCCACGCCTCGAGGGTCGCGGTGTCGGGCGTCGCGTTCGCGGCGACGAGCAGTGGCGCACCGGTGAGCGAGGCGACCCGGCGCAGCGCCAGCTGGTCGCGCACCGTGGTCGCGCCAACCTCGCCCGTCACGACGACGGCGTCGAGGTCGATGACGGCGATCGAGCGGAGGCGCTCCATCTCCTGGTCGGGGCCGAGCAGCAGGACGCGGCCGATCTCGGTCGGGGTGAGGGCGCTGGCCTGCGCGCGGCCGTCGTCGAAGAGGAAGAAGTCCGCGCCGGCGTCCTTCGCGGCGGTGACCTCGGCGCCCGTGGCGTCCTCCAGCCAGAGGCCCACGAGCGCGCCCTTCGTGTCGATACTGGCGAGGGCGGCGGCGGAGCCGCGCACGATGATCGCGTCGGCGCCGACCTCGATCGCAGCGGTCGCGGACGCGGCGTCGGTCGCCTCGGCGACGACGAGCATGTGGCGCGCGGCCTCCGAGCGGGCGAGCGCGGCGAAGCCGAAGCCCGACGGCGTGCGTCCGAGGTCGCGGATGCGGTTGCGGAGCTTGCTCATGGTGCGACGCCCTTCACGCGGCCGACCGTTCCTCGGGACAGAGGGGTCCCTCGGGATCACGGGCCGCAGTGGACAGTGGTGTGGAGGACTGCTGGAGCCGCCGGTGAGACTCGAACTCACGACCTGCTGTTTACGAAACAGCTGCTCTACCACTGAGCTACAGCGGCGGATCCGTCCTGAGAGTATACGGACGCACGGCGTACTCGCTCAAACCGGGGGGCGTTCGGGGGCTGTGAGTCGCGGTGATGGCGCGGTGTCGGTGTGCGGTCGTCAGTCGGGGGCACCACCGTTTCTGGCACGGGCGGCCCGGGGCTACCTGATGGAAATAACGCGGCTGCGCGTGTGATTGCCGTCGCCGAGGTCAGTTACTTCGACCGTGTAAGTCGAACGAAGCATCGCCCCGAAACCGTTCTGCGCATCCACCGGCCCGGAGATCGTCCAAACCCTATGGCCTTCTGGACTGG
>CANJBO010000005.1 GCA_947472995.1 Chloroflexota bacterium | reverse complement strand
GAAGGCGAGACTTGAACTCGCACGAGCGTAAGCTCACTACGCCCTGAACGTAGCGCGTCTGCCGATTCCGCCACTTCGGCCCGGTTCCCCGTCGCCGGCTCGCTTCGCTGGTGGGCGGTACTGGACTCGAACCAGTGACCTCTCGCGTGTGAAGCGAGCGCTCGTACCAACTGAGCTAACCGCCCGCGAGCGGACCGTCCTCGCCCATGCTACGGCGCACGCAGGCTTGCGCACAACCGCCGAGAACTGCGCGGCCGATCGAGGCACGCGGGCCGCCCACCGACCTTGCTGCTAGAGAGGGCGGCTGAGATGGTCGAGGACGACAGGCTCGACGCCGGCTTTCCGCCAAAGGGGAGTCCGCCAGGCCACGAAAGGCAGTGTTCCTGATGCGTTTGCTCAAGACCGCGATCGTCCTCGGAGCGTCCTCGCTCACCCTGCTCGTCGCCGCGTGCTCCGGCGCTGCGCCGACCAGCGCCACGGCCACCGCGACCACCGCGGCGGCAGCCGCCGCCGGCGGCAGCGCCTCGACGGTCGCGCTGAAGCTCGAGGACATCAAGTTCAGCACCACCGCGCTCTCCGCCACGAAGGGACAGGCGCTGACGGTCGACCTTTCCAACGGCGGCGCGCTGGACCACGACTTCACCATCGAGAAGCTCGACGGCTCGGCGACCATCGACGGCAAGGACGCGAAGGCGACGGGGCAGGCCGTGCACGCTCCGCTGAAGCCGAAGGCGAGCGGCAAGCTCGTCATCACGCCGTCCACGGCCGGCACGTTCACGTTCTTCTGCACGGTCCCCGGCCACCGCGAGGCGGGCATGCAGGGCACGCTGACCGTCAAGTAGCACGCGTTCGCGCCCGCCGGATGGCCGGCGCGCAGGACGAGGGGACGGCCGGGCTCACGCCCGGCCGTCTTCGTGTCCGCAGCCCCGTCGAGGGCTACACTCGGTCTTCCGCGAGGAATCGATTACGATGCGGCGCGCGGCAGCCCCTCCGGGGCGCCGTCGTCGTGACCGTGCGCAGCAGGATGGGAGCCCCACCGTGGCCGAGAATCTGAACAGCTTTGGTGCCCGCGACACGCTCCAGGTCGGGGACCAGTCGTACACGATCTACCGGCTCGACGTCGCCGCGAAGGCGCTCGGCATCGACCTCGAGACGCTCCCGTTCACGCATCGCATCCTCCTCGAGAACCTGCTCCGCACGGAGGACGGAGTGAGCGTCGACCGCGCGCAGGTCGAGTCGGTAGCGCACTGGGACGCGAAGGCGGAGCCGGACAGCGAGATCGCGTTCACGGTCGGCCGCGTGCTGCTCCAGGACCTGACCGGCGTGCCCGCCGTCGTCGACCTCGCCGCGATGCGCGACGCGATGGCCGCCCTCGGCGGTGACCCGGCGAAGATCAACCCGCTCCAGCCGGTCGACCTCGTCATCGACCACTCGGTGCAGGTGGACGTGTTCGGCATCGACGACGCGTTCCGCATCAACACCGAGATCGAGTACGAGCGCAGCATGGAGCGCTACCAGCTCCTGAAGTGGGCGCAGGGCGCCTTCGACGGCTTCAGCGTGGTGCCCCCGGGCACCGGCATCTGCCACCAGGTCAACCTCGAGTACCTCGGCAAGACCGTCATGACGAACAAGAACGGCGAGGCGTACCCCGACACGGTCGTCGGCACCGACTCGCACACCACGATGATCAACGGCCTCGGCGTCGTCGGCTGGGGCGTCGGCGGCATCGAGGCGGAGGCGGCCATGCTCGGCCAGCCGATCGCCATGCTCATCCCGCAGGTCGTGGGTGTCCGTCTCGCCGGCAAGCTGCCCGAGGGCGCGACCGGCACGGACCTCGTCCTCGTGGTGACCGAGATGCTGCGCGCGCGCAACGTCGTCGGGAAGTTCGTGGAGTTCTTCGGCAGCGGCCTCGCGGAGCTCGCGCTCACCACGCGCGCGACGATCGCGAACATGTGCCCGGAGTACGGCGCGACGGTCGGCTTCTTCCCGACCGACGACGAGACGCTGAAGTATCTCCGCTTCACCGGCCGCGAAGAGCAGCACGTCGCGCTGGTCGAGGCTTACTCGAAGGCGCAGAACCTGTTCAACACCGCCACGACGAAGGAGCCGATCTACAGCGAGGTCGTGGACCTCGACCTCACGACGATCGTGCCGAGCCTCGCGGGGCCGAAGCGCCCGCAGGACCGCATCGCGCTGACCGGGATGAAGGCCGCCGCCGTCAAGGAAGCCGAGACGTGGATCGGCCAGGGCGCCTCGCGGGACTCGCTCACCGTCAACGACGAGGGGGCGACGTACCAGCTGGGCAACGGCTCGGTCGTGATCGCGGCGATCACCTCCTGCACCAACACCTCCAACCCGGAGGTCATGGTCGGCGCGGGCCTGCTCGCGAAGAAGGCCGTCGAGCTCGGCCTCCGCACGAAGCCGTGGGTGAAGACCAGCCTCGCGCCCGGGTCGAAGGTGGTCACGGACTACCTCGACGAGTCCGGGCTGACGGAGTACCTCAACGACCTCGGCTTCGAGCTCGTGGGCTACGGCTGCACGACCTGCATCGGCAACTCGGGCCCGCTGCCCGAGCCCGTCGAGGCGGCCGTGGACGCGGGGAACCTCGCCGTCGCGGCGGTCATCTCCGGCAACCGCAACTTCGAGGCGCGCGTGCACAACAAGGTGCGCTCGAACTACCTCGCGTCGCCGCCGCTGGTCGTCGCGTACGCGCTGGCCGGCACCACCGACATCGACCTGACGAAGGACGCGATCGGCGAGGGCACGAACGGGCAGCCGGTGTACCTGAAGGACATCTGGCCCTCGCAGGCCGAGGTCAACGACGTCATCGCTTCGTCGGTGCGCCGCGACATGTTCGTGCACCAGTACAGCAACGTCTTCGCCGGCGACCAGCAGTGGGCCGCCGTGCCCGCGCCGGCCGGCGAGCTGTTCGGCTGGGACCCGCAGTCGACCTACGTCCGACGCCCCCCGTTCTTCGAGAACCTGCCGCGCGTCCCCGCGCCGCGCACGGACATCCGCGACGCGCGTGTGCTCGCGGTGCTCGGTGACTCGGTGACGACGGACCACATCTCGCCGGCCGGTGGCATCGCCCGCAACTCGCCCGCGGCGAAGTACCTGGACGAGCACGAGGTGTCGCCGAAGGACTACAACCAGTACGGCGCGCGGCGCGGCAACTACGAGGTCATGATGCGCGGCACGTTCGCGAACGTGCGCCTGAAGAACGCCCTCGTCGGCAAGGAGGGCAACCTCTCGAAGCACCTCCCCGACGGCGAGGAAGGCTCGATGTGGGACGTCGCCGAGCGCTACATGAGCGAGGGCGTGCCGCTGATCATCATCTCCGGCCGCGAGTACGGCACGGGCTCCTCGCGCGACTGGGCCGCGAAGGGCCCGCTGCTGCAGGGCGTGAAGGCCGTCATCTCGCAGTCGTTCGAGCGCATCCACCGCAGCAACCTGATCGGCATGGGCATCCTGCCGTGCGAGTTCCTCGCGGGCGAGACGCTGGACACGCACGGCCTCGATGGCACGGAGCGCTACGACATCGAGGGCATCGCCGCGGGGCTCACCCCGAAGCAGATCCTGACGGTGCGGGCGATGTCCGACGCCGGCAAGGAGACCACGTTCCAGGTGCGCTGCCGCATCGACACCGTCGTCGAGGGCGAGTACTACCGCCACGGCGGCATCCTGCAGTACGTGCTGCGCCAGCTGATCGAGGCGTAGTAGCGGTGGTCGGGTTCGGTCCGGGCCGCGAGGAGTACGAGCGGATGCGCTCGTGGATCCTCGCGGGCCGCTCCGACGAGGAGATCGCGCTCGCGCTGCTCATCTCCGTGAAGGTCGTCCGCCTCGTCCGCCGTGAGGTGGAGTCCGAGGTACGCCCGGGGTAGCACCGCGGGCTCACCGCCGTCTGCTACGGTGCGCGCCATGAACGATCCGCGCAGCGCCGAGTGGTTCGAGGCGAATCGCGCCAGCTGGGACGAGCGCGTCCCGCTCCACGTCGCCAGCGCCTTCTACGACAACGCGAGCTTCCTCGCGGGGCGCAACTCCCTCCAGCCGTACGAGCGCGCCGAGGTCGGCGACGTCACTGGCAAGTCGCTGGTCCACCTCCAGTGCCACTTCGGGCAGGACACGCTCTCGTGGGCGCGTAGCGGCGCGCGCGTCACCGGCCTCGACTTCTCGGAGCCGGCGATCGAGCAGGCCCGCGCGATGGCGCGCGACCTCGGCGTCGACGCCGACTTCATCGCGGCGAACGTCTACGACGCCGTCGAGGCGCTCGGCGGGCGGCAGTTCGACATCGTGTACGTCGGCATCGGATCGCTCGTCTGGCTGCCCGACGTCGAGGCGTGGGCGCATGTCGTCGCGCGGCTGCTGCGGCCGGGCGGCTTCCTCTACCTGTCGGACGGCCACCCGATCGCGCAGACGCTCGCGGACGAATCGCTGACCATCGAGCACGGCTACTTCGCGACCGAGCCGACGCGCTGGGACGAGCCCGGCACGTACGCCGACCTCGACGCGGCGACCGTGAACAACGTCGCGTACGAGTGGCCGCACGCGCTCGGCGAGGTGTTCAGCGCGATCACCGCGGCCGGACTGCGCGTGGAGTTCCTGCACGAGCGCGACTACGCACTCTTCCAGCGGTGGCCGTTCCTCGAGGCGCACGCGGACGGCACGTACCGCATGCCGGCGGGCATGCCGTCGGTGCCGATGATGTACTCGCTGCGCGCCTCGAAGCCCGCGTAGCGACGCTACCCGAAGCGGAAGCGCGTCGCGTCGAGGCCGAAGCTCGTCCACGCCAGCACGCGCGACGGCCGCAGCACGAGCACGCCGTCGGCCTACATCGCGGGGTCCATCGTCCCGTACTGCGGGTACTTCACTGACGACAGCTCCGCGAGGTGCACGGCCTGCTCGACGCTCGGCACCTCCACGCGTGCGATGCCCTCGACGATCACCGCGTCGGCGCCGTCGCCGATGTGCATCGTCACGGGGGCCTCGCTCCCCACGTTGCGGGCGTGCACCGTCTCCGGGCTGCCGCCGTAGTAGAGCGCGTCGTCCAGCCACGTGCCGTCACGCGGCACCACGTGCGGGCGGCCGTCGGAGCGCACGCTGGCGAGCCAGTACACGGGCGCCTCGACGAGGCGGGCGCGCACCGTCTCCCACGCGAGCAGCTGCGAGGGCACCGGGTAGTCGGGCGGCACGTCCATCTGCTCGGCGGTGGGGCGCATCGGTCGGCTCGCTACCCCTCGGCGAACTCGCGGCAGCGGATCGCGCGCTCCAGGTCGTCGATCGACTCGCGGAGCGAGCGCTGGAGCACCGGGAGCGTGTCGCCGAGGCCGGCGAGCAGCGCCTGCGCCCGATCGAGGATCGACCGCTCGACGAGGTAGCCGGGCCACAGCCCGCCGAAGTACGCGGTCGCGTACTCGTTCTCTTCGCGCTCGAAGATGCCGACCAGCGTGTCGAAGTAGCGGTCGACGTACGGCGCGAGCAGGTCGCGCTGCGTCCACCAGTGGAAGCCGCCAATCGCGGCGCTCGTCTGGTGCAGCGATCCGTAGCCGGTGATGCCCATCTGGAAGCGCTGCCACGCCTCGGCCTTCGTGCGGGCGTCAGGCTTCGACGTCTGGCAGCGCCGCGCCGCGCGCTGGCCGCGGTCCGAGGGGTCGCGCGCCTGCTCGGCCTCGACGCGCTGCTGAGCGCCCTCGAGGCCGTAGGCGACGTAGCGCTGCGCGATGCTCCAGCGCATGTCCTGGTCGATCGTCAGGCCCGGCACGACGATCGCGCCGTCGGCCAGCTCGCCCGTGGTGCGGATGTCCTCCGGCGTGATCGCGATGCCGATCAGCGTGCGTGCCCAGATGATCTGCATGTCGGCGTCCGTCGCCGCGCGCAGGGCGTCGAGGGCGAGCGCGAAGAAGCGGTGCGCCGCACCGGCCTTCTGGTCCTCCGGCGTGTAGCGCGAGATCGCGGCGGACATTGTCGCGAGGATCGTCTCGATCAGCTCGTGGTCCTGCTCCGTCGCCACCTTCGGCCCGGCGAGGTCGAGGTAGTCCGTGGACTTCAGCTGCTGGTCGCGCACCATGTTCCACAGTGCCTGCCAGATCAGCTGGCGCAGCAGCGGGTCGTCGATGCGGTCGAGGTTCGTGCGCACGAACTCCAGCGAGCGCGTGTCGAGCGCGATCTTCGCGAAGTCGTGGTCGTGGTGGTTCGGGAAGACGAGGTCGGGGAGCGGCAGCCCGCGCGCCGCCTCGACGTCCGCCGTCGCACCGTCGATCCGCGCGGGGAGGTCGCTGATCGTGATCGCGCCGCCCTCGTCGCGCACGAGCGCGATGTCCATCACGTGCGGGCGCAGCGTCGGGTAGGCATCGAGCGCGGTCTGCGTCAGCGTGAGCGCGGACACGCGGTCGCCGTCCGCCTCGACGGCTGCCGCGATCGTGTTCAGGGAGGGCGTCTCGAGCCACAGCTGCGCCCAACCGTGCAGGTCGCGCCCGACGCCCTCGCCCAGCGCGTCCAGCCACTGCGAGAGCGTGGTGTTGCCGAAGGCGTGCTTCGCGAAGTAGCCACGCATGCCGGCGCGGAAGCCCTCCATGCCCATCGCGGCGACGAGCTGCTTGATGACGGAGGCGCCCTTGCCGTAGGTGATGCCGTCGAAGTTGAGGAACGTCGCGTCCGTGTCGGCGACCTGCCCGGCGATCGGGTGCGTCGTGATCAGCTGGTCCTGCCGGTACGCCCAGTTCTTCATCCCGGAGTTGAACGCCTGCCACGAGGTGCGGAAGCGCGTCGACTCGTCCAGCGCGAGGTAGGCCATGTACGTCGCGAACGACTCGTTCAGCCAGAGGTCGTTCCACCAGCGCATCGTCACCAGGTCGCCGAACCACATGTGCGCCATCTCGTGCAGGATGACCTCGGCGCGGCCCTGTCGCTGGGTATCGGTCGGCGTGTCGCGGTAGACCATGCTCTCGGAGAAGGTGACCGCGCCCACGTTCTCCATCGCCCCGGCGTTGAACTCCGGCACGAAGATCTGGTCGTACTTGCCGAACGGGTACGGGTAGTCGAAGAAGCCCGCGTAGAACGTCAGCCCCTGCTTCGTCACCTCGAACAGCTCGGCCTCGTCCACGTGCGGGGCGAGCGACTTGCGCGCGAAGAAGCCGAGATCGACGCCCTCGTGCGAGTCGCGGAAGGCGACGAACGGCCCGGCGACCAGCGCGAACAGGTACGTCGAGAAGCGCTGCGTGCGCTCGAACGTCGTGGTGGCGCGGCCCTCGGCGGGCTCGCTGCGCGCCTCGACCTTGCTGTTGGCGACCAGCTCCCACTCGGCGGGCGCGGTCACGGTGAGGTGGTACGTCGCCTTGATGTCCGGCTGGTCGAAGCACGGGAAGAGCTTGTGCGCGGAGTACGGCTCGAAGTTCGTGTAGAGGTACTCCTCGCCGTCCTCGGGGTCGAGGAACTGGTGGAGGCCGTCGCCGGTGTGGTCGTACTCGTTCTCGTACACGACACGCACCGTCGTGGCGGGCGCGAGCAGCGCGCCGTCGAGGGTCAGCCGCACGCCGCTCCAGTCGGGCGTCACGACCTCGATGCCGTTCACCTCGAGCGTCTCGATGCGGTGGCCGGTGAAGTCGAGGAACAGCGGGTCGCTGCCGGTGCAGCGGAACGTCGCCGTGACCTCGCCCCGGTAGGTCGAGGCGCCGCGCGTGAGGTCGAGCCGCAGGTCGTAGGCGACCTCGGTGACGCGCGGCGCGCGCGCCTCGGCCTCGACCTGCGTGAGGACGTCCTTCGGGAGCGTGTTGGGTGCGTTCATGGTGCCCTTTTCTCGACGACGCGGTCAGAGAATCGTACCGGACGCCTCGATCCCCGGCTCAGCGAGGCGTCGTGCCGGCCTCGGCGGCGCTGCCGGCCGCCTCGAGGCGCGCCCGCGCCCGGCGCGGCTCGACCACCAGCCGCAGCACGGCCGCCACGACCAGCACGAGCGCCAGCCCGAACCACGTCGCGGCGTACTCCTTGTGGGACACGTTGCTGACGTAGCGCGAGAAGCCCTGTGCGGGGTACGCGGTGGGGATCGGGGCGTTGTCCGGGAGCAGCGTGCCCTCGGTCACCCACCACGGCAGCACGCGGTAGGGCAGCCCGGCCGCCATCGACTCCGGGGCGATGCCGGTCCACGTCCCGGCGGCCGTCTGTGTCGCGCTCAGCCCCTCGACGTACCGGGCGAGGCCGCTCGTCGTGCCGGTGGTGTCATCGCGGAGCCGCGCGAGGACGGCGTCGCGCTCGGCGAAGGGGTACCACCCGCGGTCCACCAGCACCGCCTCGCCCGAGGCGAGTACGAATGGCTGGACGACGTTCTCGCCCTTCACCCCGTACCGCGCGCGGTTCGCGAGGATCAGCGTGCGCTCCGCGTCCCACCGCCCGGTGAGCGTCACCGTGCGGTACTCGAGGTCGGCCGGGGACAGCGCGCGGGCCGCCTCGACGGCGAGGGGGGCCGATGCCAGTTGCGCGTTGCGGGTGGCGACGAGCTCGGTCTTCCAGTGGTCGCGCTGCACCTGCCACGCGCCGAGCGCGACGAGGGTCGCGAACACGAGCGCGAGCAGCAGCAAGAGCACCGGCGCAGGCAGGCGGAACGGCATGCGGGACTCCCGGCGGGCGCTCCACCAGTCTCGGCCTCGGAGGGGGCGTCCGCAAACGGGGAGGGCGCTATCACGGATGTGATGGCCGCAAGCCGCGTGATCTGACGTGCGATGCCCGTGAAATACGTCTGAAACGTGCCTACCATATGGTTTCGCGCATTACGGGGCCGTTCGCGGCCAAGCCAGGGATCATCGGAAGGCGGGATATGCCGTACAAAGCTGAGTACATCTGGATCGACGGCGCCGAGCCGACGGCCAAGCTGCGCTCGAAGACGAAGGTCATCGAGGACGGCGTCGAGCCGGGCATCTGGGGCTTCGACGGTTCCAGCACCAACCAGGCCGCCGGCGAGTCGTCGGACTGCGTGCTGAAGCCGGTCCGCATCACGCCGGACCCGATCCGCGGCGGCGACAACAAGCTCGTGCTGTGCGAAGTGCTGCTCATCAACATGAAGCCGCACCCCACCAACACGCGCGCGGCGCTGGCCGCCGCCGCGAAGAAGTACGCGAAGCACGAGATGTGGTTTGGCATCGAGCAGGAGTACACCTTCTTCGATGGCATCAAGCCGCTGGGCTGGCCGGATAACGGCTTCCCGGCTCCGCAGTTCGGCTACTACTGCGGCGTGGGCGCGGACGAGATCTTCGGTCGCGAGATCGTCGAGGCTCACTCGGACGCGTGCATCGCGGCCGGGCTGAAGATCGCCGGCACGAACGCCGAGGTCATGCCGGCGCAGTGGGAGTTCCAGATCGGGCCGAACGACCCGCTGGAGTGCTCCGACCACATGTGGCTCGCCCGCTGGCTGCTCTACCGCATCGCGGAGGACTTCGATGTCAGCGCCACGCTGAACCCGAAGCCGATCCCCGGTGACTGGAACGGCGCCGGCTGCCACACCAACTTCTCGACCAAGGCGATGCGCGAGTCGTACGCGCCGATCGAGGCGGCCTGCAAGGCGCTCGGCGAGAAGGTGGACCTCCACGTCAAGAACTACGGTGAGGGCATCGAGCGCCGGCTGACCGGCCGCCACGAGACCGCTCCGTACAACAAGTTCTCGTGGGGCGTGTCGAACCGTGCGGCCTCGATCCGCATTCCGTGGCAGGTCGCCGTGGACCAGAAGGGCTACGCGGAGGACCGCCGCCCGAACGCGAACATGGACCCGTACGTCGTGACGCGTCTCATCACCGAGACCGTCTGCGCGGACGCGGAGAAGCGCAAGTAACGTCACCCGCGCGCCTCGGCGCGTCGATGATCGAGGAAGGGCGGCCGCAAGGCCGCCCTTCTGCATGTGGCGTGGCCCGGGCCTCGAGGCGCGCGCGGGGCGGCCCACCCCTGCCCCTCCCGGCGCGGGAGGGGTTCTGAGAGAAACATGGGGGCTGCGCCCCCATACCCCGGCGGAGTTGTGATCGAGTTGTCGGTTCGAGTGTGCTGCGTCGGGGGCGGGCGCACCTCGGCGGCTCGTGGACTACGTGTCGTCCTCGGTGCGGATGATGATCAGCGGCACCATCATCTCCGCGGGGCTGAGGCCGGAGTGGTGCGAGCGCTGCGCGAAGTAGCGGTCGCGGCCGGGCGCGCCCGTGTAGCGCAGCACCTCGCGGCCGAGGGCGATGCTGGTGAAGTCGCCGATGCGCGCGCGCATCTCGTCGGACAGCGCGTCGGGGCCGAACAGCCGCGTGTCCTCCACCTCGGCCGTCGTCAGCAGCAGGAACTGCTCGCCGAAGCGCGCTGCGAACGCGGCGATGAACGCCTCGTGCCGGCCGGGGCGCACGTGCCAGTAGAGCGTGCGCACGTCGCCGGACGGCGGTGTCTCGAGGAACGCGAGCAGTGGGTCGTCCGCCGTCACCTCGAGGTGCCCGGCTCCGCCGACGTCGAGGTGGCCGTGGTCGGCGGTGACGATGATGCGCGCGGCGACGCCGCGGTCTCGCAGCACGCCGACGAGCTTGCCGACCGCCCCGTCGAGGTCCTCGATGCTCGCGAGGACACGCGAGTCCTGTGTCCCGAACTCGTGCGCGAGCGAGTCAGGGTAGGGCGTGTACCAGTAGGTGTAGGTAGGCCCGGTCGCCTGCGTGATGCGGTCGGCGACCGTCCACGCCGCCTCGGCGTGACGGCCGTAGGCGATGCACGTGCCGTCGCCCGCCATGTAGCGCGTGTAGGGCGAGTCGACGATGTTCCCGGGGAGCACCGAGGCGGCGTCGCGACGCATGCGCGGCATCAGCGGATCGATCGGGCATAGCTCGCGGAACGGAACGCCGAGGGCGTCGAGCGAGACCTCGTCGGCCGCGCGGGCGTTGTGCAGCACGGTGACGGCGGCGTTGAGCGAGGGCAGGTGCGTCCACCACCCGGTGATCGTGTGCTGCGCGGGGTATGCGCCCGTGGCGATCGTGGTGAGCGCCGTCGCGGTCGTCGGGGGGAACGTCGCCTGGATGCTGCGCTGCATGTGCCGCCGGAGCCAGGAGTCGCGCGACAGCCCCTCGACGAACGAGGTGCCGAGGCCGTCCGCGAGCAGCAGCACGAGGTGGTCCGCGCCGTCGAGCTGCTCCGCGATCGCCCGGCTGGCGGGGCTCATCGGCATGTCCGGCACGCCGCAGACGTGCGCGGCAGCGCGGACGACGTCGATCAGCGACGGGCCGTCGAACGGGCGGATCAGCTCGCCTGCGTCGAAGCCGTCGATGAGGCGATCGAGGTCTGACATCCGTGGCCGTTCACCGCGCTGCCGCTTGCGCAGACTGTAGCGGGTGCGCGCCGCCTCGGCGCCGCCGGCGCGTTACGGGTAGCGGTAGCTGCGCAGGCTGGTCGCCAGCCGCCACACGATGAACGTGCAGATGAGCGCGAGGACGCCGCCCATCTGCATCGTGCGCGCCGCGCCGAGGCCCTCGAACTGCAGCACGCCGAGGTGCAGGCCGCCGGCGATGAAGCCGACCCAGAGCGTGCCGACGTTGTTCGCCGTCGTCGCCACCAGCGTGCCGAGGCTGAGCGTCCGGCCGAGCATCTGGTCCGGCGTCGTGAGCTGCATCATCGCCTGGCGCGTGGCCATGCTCACGGAGTCGAATGCGCCCATGCCGATGATCACGATCGTGCCGAGCCAGAGCGACGTGACCGTCCCGAACAGGAAGACCGCCACGCTGAACGCGATCGTGACGTAGACGACCAGCATGCCCTTCGCGCGGTACCTCGCAGCGAACAGCACGACGAATGCGCCGAGGACGGCACCGGCCGCGTTCGCCGAGGTGAGCAGGCTGACCGCACCGGGGCCGCCCTGGAAGAGCCCGCTCGCGAGCGCCGGGATGAGCTGGCGGTAGAACGTGAACACCGTCATGCCGATGTCCAGCAGGAAGAGGCCGGGCAGGATCCCGTGCCCGCTGACGTACACGAATCCCTCCCACACGCGTCGAGGCATGCTGCCGGCGACCTGCACGCCGACCGGCTTGCCGGATGCGCGGACCAGCAGCGGCATGATCGCGCTCGGGATCGCGGTCAGCGCGGTCATCACGAACGCCGCGGTCAGGCCGCCGAAGTACACGACGAGGCCGAAGATCAGCGGCGCGATGATCGAGCCGAACTGCTGGGTGAGCTGCGTCGCCGTGACGGCGTGCATCAGGTGGGTCCTCGGCACGACGGCAGCGTTCAGCGCCTGTCGTGCGGGCTGCCCGAGGACCGTGCTCATGCTCATCACTGCGATCGACGCGTAGATGTGCCACGGCGCCAGGCTGTTCGTGACCGCGAGCAGGGCGAGGACACCGAGCACAGTGGCGGTGATGCCCTGCGTCAGTGCCATCAGGCGCTTGCGGTCGATCTCGTCCGCCAGCGTGCCACCCCACAGGATCGCGGGGATCTGCACCAGCAGCTGCACGAGGCCGATCGCGCCGAGCTGCGTCGCGGAGCCGGTCGCCTGGAACAGCCAGACACCGGTGATCAGAACCACGAGCTGGTTGGTGAACACCGCGGCGAGCGACCCGACCCAGTACAGCCGGAAGTCTGGCAGGAGGAACGGCGCCCACGCGGGCAGTCGGTGGGCCTGAGCGTCGGCGTCTGTGCCCTCGTCGGTCGAGGGGTTAGCCGAGGAGTTGGTCACGGAACGTCTCCACATCCACCGCCGGCAGATCGCACGTCATGTTCTCGCAGACGTAGGCGACCGCGCCCGTCGCGATGTCGCGACCGGCAAGAATCGGGAGACTACCACCATTGGCCGCAGGCGCCAGCAGCGCCGTCGGCATGAAGTGCCGCGCCATCTCGCGCTCGAACGGCGCGCGGGCGGCGGGATCGCCCACGATCGCGACCTCGAGGTGCGGGGAGACGGCCAGCAGTAGCGTCTGCAACGTCGCGCCGAAGCCGGACGGGGCGCGCTCGAGGTGGTGCGAGACGAGCGCGATCACCTCGGTGCCCAGCGCCTCCCATTCGGGCCGGCCGAAGTAGCGGCCGAGCCACAGCGCCAGCAGCGCGATCGAACCGTTGCCGCTGGGGGTCGGTACGTCGAAGAACGGCTTGGGGCGCAGGATCAGCTCCTCGCCGTCGCTCGGCGACTCGAAGAAGCCCCCCGCCTCGTCGTCGTGGAAGCGCTCGATCGCCGCCTCGAGCAGCTGCGCCGCCCACGCGAGCAGGTCGAGGTCGCCCGTGGTGCGGTACAGGTCGATCGCGCCGAGGCCAACGTTCGCGTAGTCGTCCAGCTGGCCGTCCACCTTCGCGGCGCCGCCGGCGTACACGTGCAGCAGGCGCGATCCGTCCCACATCCGCTCGCGCAGGAAGCCCGCGATGCCCGCAGCCGCCTCGCGGTAGCGCGCGTCGTCGAGGATGCGCGCCGCCTCCGCGAACGCGGACAGCGCGAGGCCGTTCCACGACGCGATCACCTTGTCGTCGCGCGACGGGTGCACGCGCTGCTCGCGCACCTCGAACATGCGCGTGGTCAGCTCCTGCACGCGCGCGGTCAGCTCGACGAGGTCGATGCCGCGCTCCGCGGCGATCTCCTCGAGCGGGCGCGGGCGGCTGAGCACGTTGCGCCCGACGAGGTCGGGGTGGTGCGGGTCGCGGAAGTTCCCCTCCGGCGTGACCGCGAACACCGCGCGGAAGAGCGCGCCTTCGTCGGTGCCCAGCGCGGCGTCGATCTCCTCGACCGTCCACACGAAGAACTTGCCCTCGATGCCCTCGCTGTCGGCGTCCTGCGCGGCGTAGATGCCGCCGGCGTCGTCGCGCATCTCGCGCAACAGGTAGTCGAGCGTCTCGCGCGCGATGCGCTCGTAGAGCGGGTCGTCGGTGAGCTGCCACGCGTGGAGGTAGACGCGCGCGAGCTGCGCGTTGTCGTAGAGCATCTTCTCGAAGTGCGGGACGAGCCATTGCGCGTCGACCGAGTAGCGCGCGAAGCCGCCGCCGAGGTGGTCGTAGATACCGCCGTGCGCCATGCGCGTCAGCGTGGTCGTGACGATGTCGAGCGCGCTGGGCGGTGCGTCGTCGCCCGACACGCCGGCGTGGTACCAGAGCAGGAACTCGAACGTCGTTGCCGTGGGGAACTTCGGCGCGCCGCCGAAGCCGCCGTTGACGGCGTCGAACGAGTTGCGGAGCGCATCGAACGCGGTGCCGAGGGCGACCGCGCTGATCGTGCCGCCGCGCACCGCCATGCTGTCGGACGCCGTGCGGATGCGCTCCGTGATCGTCGCGGCGGACTGCACCACCTGCTCGCGCTGGTCGCGCCACGCCTGCTCGATGCTCGCGAGGAGCCGCGGGAAGCCCGGACGGCCGTGCTGGTCGGTCGGCGGGAAGTACGTGCCCGCGTAGAACGGCTCGAGGTCGGGCGTCAGGAAGACCGTCATCGGCCAGCCGCCCTGCCCGGTGAGCGCCTGCGTGAACGTCATGTAGACGGAGTCGATGTCGGGGCGCTCTTCGCGGTCGACCTTGATGCTGACGAACGAGGCGTTCATCTGCGCGGCGATCTCGGGGTCCTCGAACGACTCGTGCGCCATGACGTGGCACCAGTGGCAGGTGGAGTAGCCGATCGAGAGCAGGATCGGCTTCTGCTCCTCGCGTGCCTTCGTCAGCGCCTCGTCGCCCCACGGGTACCAGTCCACCGGGTTGTCCGCGTGCTGTCGGAGGTAGGGGCTGGTCTCGTGGGCGAGCCGGTTCATCGCGATCCATTCCGTCGAGGTGGCCGTGGAGGCCGGGGTATGCGTGGCCGGGGGTAGTCCGCCTCGGGCCGATCTTCGAAGTGCCTACGGTACCATCGGCCGATGCCTGAATCGCCCGCCCCGCCTCCCACCACCGTCCGCCCCGCCACGCCCGAGGATGCCTCGACGATCGTCGAGTTCGTGCGGGGCCTCGCTGCGTTCGAGCACGAGCCGCTGGAGCAGGTCCGGCTCACCGAGGACGACGTGCGGCGCGACGGCTTCGGCGCGCAGCCGGCGTTCGAGTGCCTGATCGCGGAGCACCCGACCGCCGAGGGCACCCGCCCCGTGGGGTTCGCGCTGTTCTTCCCCAACTACTCCACGTGGGAGGGCCGCGCCGGCCTGTACGTCGAGGACATCTTCGTCGTGGAGGATGCGCGCGGCACCGGCGCCGGCCGCGCCCTCGTCGCGGCGCTCGCGGGCGTGGCGCGGGCACGCGGGGCGGCGCGCATCGATCTCGCGGTGCTGGACTGGAACCCGGCGCGCGGGTTCTACGCCGCGCTCGGCTTCACGCAGCAGCAGGAATGGCTGCCGTACCGGCTGGAGGCGGCCGGGATCGCCGCGCTCGCCTCCTCCGCAGGGCAGGCGCGCTAGACCGCGACGAGGCGCACGGCCTCGAGCAGCATGCGCTCGTCGCTCTCACGCGGGTAAGCGGCGAACAGCGCGGCGGCAGCGCGGCGGAACCCCGGCCCGCGTGCCTCCTCGGCCTGCACGAGCGCGGCCAGCTCGTCGTCGCGCCCGAGCGCCTTCAGCAGCATCGCCGTGTGCACGCGGTCGAGCGGCGTCGCATCCTCGCGCGGATCGTCGAGGAGCTGGGGGGCGCGCTCCTGCACGGGCAGCAGACGGACGACGCTGCCGGCGGACGCGAAGACGCGCCCCTCCATCGCCCCCAGGTCGATGCCCATCGGCTCGCCGAAGCAGCGCACCACGTCCGCGGGCAGCATCGGTACCGCGTCGGGCGCCTCGGGCTGGCCGTCCGGGTTCGCCGTCCACAGGCGGAAGAGCACCGTCAGCAGCAGGTCCGGCTCCAGCGAGTCGGCGGTGCCGCCGCGCGCCGGCGGGTCCGCAACGCGCAGCAGCCGCTCGATCGCCGCGCGGCCCAGCGCCTCCCACACGTACGCGAGGTAGCCGCGGTCGAACGGATCGGTCGCGTACGGGTTGCCACCGAGCGGTACGCGGCGTCCCTGCACATCGAGGACGCTCGCATAGCTCGCGTAGATCTCGATGGCGGGGCCGACGAGGGCGGAGAACTGGTCGGCCCCGCGGACGCCCGCGGCCTGCACCTGGTCGAGCCACGTGCCGACACGCTGCTGGAGCTCCTGCAGGATGTCGTCCCACTCCGCCTCGCCCTCGGAGTGCGCGTGCCCGCCGGACCAGTCGTCGTGCGAGTGGCCGGAGTGAAACCACGCGCTCTGCTGGGCGGGACGCTCGGTCATCGTGGCCGCGCGGCGGGCCACGCCGCTGCACATCGGGCAGGAGAGCGGGTCCATCTCGGCGGCGACCGGGCGGTTCACCTCGAACTCAGCGGAGCACGACTCGCAACGGAAGGGGTAGATCGGCAATTGCGGTGGGCCTGTCTGCTGCCGCATCATCGTGGCACAGCCGCAGGTGATTTCAAGCGACGGCGATGGGGACGACCACATGACCAACGAGCCGGTGCGCGTGCGGATCGTGGCGTCGAACACGCTGGAGTGGGAGCGCGCGAAGGAGCTGCGCGACCTCGGCGGGACGTTCGCCGCGTACCTGGGCGAGCCCGTCGAGTTCATCTGGACGCGCCCGGAGCTGGCCGCGCTCGCACGCGAGGCCGTCGAGCCGATGACCGGCGACACCCCCGTCGAGACGCTGCGCCCCATCCGCGCGCAGACGCAGGGCATGGCCGCCGCCGACATGACCTACGACGCCGAGGGCCGCCCGAACTGGGCCGCGATGTGGGAGTCCTTCTGCGAGCTGGCCTTCTTCGGCGGCCCGCCGCACCGCGGCGAGGACAGCGCCGTGCGCGCGATCGCGGAGATCCCGCGCGTCGAGGAGACCGGCGGCATCGACCCGATCAACGAGATCCGCCGCGGCATCTTCCTGACGACCGGGCTGTTCTCCGAGCTCTCCGACCTGCCGGGCTGGCTCGCGATCTCGTGCAAGTCGTCGAAGCAGGCGGCGTGGATGTGCGCGTGCGTCGTCCTCGAGAACGTCGAGGCGCGCCTCGACGACGAGGGGCGCCTGCTGGTGCCGGCGAGCCCGTCGTTCACGGTCAAGGACCAGGTGAAGAGCGTCGTGACCGTGGTGGCGAAAGTGAACCACTACTGGGAGATGCACGCGATGGTCTACGGCCTCGAATAGCACGACACGACCGACCGGCGAGCGCCGATCGGTCGTGTGTCATCGAGGGCTGCGGCGCCTATCGGACGCCGAGTGCGCCCACCAGCCACAGCACCAGCACGATCACGAGCACGAGGCCGAGCACGCCGCCGAGGCCCGCACCGCCGTACCGCGAGTAGCCGAGCCCACCGCCACCGCCGAGCAGCAGCAGGAGCAGGATGATGATGAGAATCGTCGTCACGTTGATGCTCCAATCCAGCGAGACGACCTGCGCGCCTCATGCACGGAGCATCCCGGTGTTGCCGCCGCGTTGCTCTCACACGAGCGTGCCAATCGTTGCAGCCGCCTCCCAGTCGGGGCGGCAGGCTCTGCGTCGAGTCGAGCTGGCGAGATGGGTGGGAGGTGCGCGCCGCCCTCGACGGCCGGTTCCACTTCAGCCGCGGCGCTTCAGGGAAAGTGGAAAAACCTGGCGCTGCGGCGGCGTCGAGGGCGGCGCGTACTCAGGCTATGCCGCGACACCCGTCGAGGTGGTCGCACCCGGCGCCCGGGGCGTTGCGGTTCCGCCTCGACCTGCCGACCTGCTATACATCGACTGACGAACGGCGCGTGCGAGGGGGAACAGATGGCTACGACACTCCAGGCGGGACAGCCGGCACCCGAGTTCTCGCTCGTGGACCAGGACGGGCAGCAGCACCAGCTGGGCGATTACGCCGGCAAGAACGTGGTGCTCTACTTCTACCCGCGCGACGAGACGCCCGGCTGCACAACGGAGGCCTGCCAGTTCCGCGACGAGCACTCCGCGCTGGAGGCGGCCGGCGCGGTCGTCCTCGGCGTCTCGCGTGACGACGCGGAGTCGCACCGCAAGTTCCGCGACAACCACGAGCTGCCGTTCCCGCTGCTGGTCGACGACGATGCGGCCGTCTCGACGGCCTACGGCGCGTGGGGCGAGCGCGAGATCCGCGGCGAGAAGTCGGTCGGCATGATCCGCTCGACGTTCCTCATCGGCCCGGACGGCAAGCTGCGCCGCGTCTGGCCGCAGGTCACCGCCGACGGCCACGCGCACGAGGTGCGCGAGGTCCTCGAGGGCAACGCGCAGTAGCCTCGGCACCGCTGCCTCGAACGCACAGAAGCCCGCCGCCAGGCGGGCTTCTTCGTGTCGTGCCGTGACGCGCGAGGCTACGCGGCGGTCATCGAGGGCGTGCCGGCGGGGCTGAAGCTCGCGGCGAGCGCCTCGTCGATCGTCGGGTAGGTGAACCGGAAGCCGGCGTCGAGGAGGCGCGCGGGGTAGGCGCGCTGGCTGATCAGCAGCATCTCGTCCGCGATGCCCCGGCCGAACAGCGCACGCAGCGCGAACGCCGGGATCGGGAACACCGTCGGCCGGTGCAGCGCGCGGCCGAGGGCGCGCGTGAAGTCGGCGTTGCGCACCGCGCCCGGCGCGACGATGTTCACCGCGCCCTCGATCGAGTCGTGCGCCAGCAGGAACGTCATCGCCGCGATCGCGTCCTCCGAGGCGACCCAGGAGAACCACTGCCGTCCGCTGCCGATCCGCCCGCCGAGGCCGAGCTGGAACGGCAGCAGCAGCTTCTCGATCACCTCGCTGTTGCGTGCCAGCGAGGGGGCGAAGCGGGCGTGGACGACGCGCATCCCGAACTCCTGCGCGCGGTCGCCCTCGCGCTCCCAGTCGCCGACGAGGGTGGCGAGGAAGCCCGCGCCCTGCGGCGCGCCCTCGCGCACCTCGTGGTCGCCGGTGTCGCCGTAGAAGCCGACGGCGGAGGCGGTGAGCAGCGTGCGCGGCGGGGCCGGCAGCGTCCGCAGGTGCTCGACCAGCACGCGCGTCGAGCCGATGCGCGCCTCGCGGAGTGCCGCACGTCGCTTCGCCGTCCAGCGCGCCGCCCCGATCGAGGTGCCCGAGAGGAAGACCACCGCGTCCACGCCCTCGAACGTGCCGGGGCGCACCCAGCCGGCCGCGGGGTCCCACATCGAGCGAGGGTCGCTGGCGGGGCCGCGGCGCACGGCAAAGGCGTCGTGCCCCTCGCCCCGCAGCCGCTGCAGCAGCATCGAGCCGAGGTATCCCGTCCCACCGGTGATCGCGACGCGCATCTCGTGCCTCCTCGTCAGTTCATCGGGCTGGCTGCCCGGCGGAACTGAGACCAGCGTACGAGTGGTGCGGGTGCGCCGCGTCGCGGGAACCACGCAGGCGCGCGCCTCGCGGCATGGCGGAAACCCGGGTCCTCGAGGATGCCTTCGGCCCCCTCGCCCACGAAGTGGGAGAGGGCGGGGGGTGAGAGCGCACGACGTTCGCAGACTGCTGTTGATGCCTCGACCCGCGCCGGCGCGCGTGGTCTATGCGAGTCCGTGCGTGAGCGCGAAGGCGGCGGCCTCCGTGCGGCTGCGACAGCCGATCTTCGGGTAGAGGTTCGTCAGGTGGCGCTCTCCTTGTTGGCGCGGCCGTGCGCGACCAGCCGCAGCACCTCCGTCTCGCGCCCGGTGAGCGCCTCGCCAGCGCCCTCGAGGTCGCCGCGCGGGACGGGGCCGGCTGGCGCGATGCCGAGGAACGCCTCGATCGCCGCGACTCCCGCTGCGACGTCACCGGAGAAGGGGGAGGCGGCCTCGCCGGGGAGCATCTGCAGCTCCGCGTTCGGGATGCCGGAGGCGAGCTGCCGGGCGATCTCGGCGCGCGTCGAGGAGGCGTCGCGGCGCTGCAGGACCAGCGTCCGCGCGCGCACCAGCGATAGCAGCGAGGAGACGTCGTAGCCGCGCGCGGCGACCACCGCGCGCAGCGCGGCCTCCGGCACCACGCACGCGCGGAAGTAGTCGGCGGTCTTGCGCACCTCGTCGCCGGTCGCGGCCGTCCACGTGCGCACGGCGGTGTCCAGGATCATCTCCCAGTACATCTCCGCGAGCCGCGGATCCTCGACGAGCGCGAGCGGGTAGATGTCGGCGCCACGCGAGAAGCCGCCCCACAGCACGAGGTCGGTCACGCGCTCCGGGTGGCTCGCGGCGTAGGCGATCGCCGGCGCCCCCGCGTTGAAGAACCCGCAGAGCGCGAAGTCCGACCAGCCGAGGCGCTCCACGACCGCCTCAAGGTCGGCGGTCATCACCTCGAGGCTGAAGTCGGGGCGGGTGCGGTCGGACAGGCCGGTGCCGCGCGCGTCGTAGACCGCCACCTGCGCGCCGCGCGCGAGGCGCTCGAACCACTCGCGCTGGCCGGGCTGGTCCCACATCGCCTCGACGTGGCCGAAGGGGACGGGCGGCATGAACAGCAACGGGACGCCTTCGCCCAGCACCGTGAGCGCGATGCTTGTGCCGTCGTGGGCGGTCGCCTAGCGGATCGCGGGCGTCATGCGTCTCATGCTAGCGAGCGGGACGGTCGCGCGGTGCGGTGCGAGCGCCGCGTACGATGAGTCGCATGCAGGAGGAGCGATGAGCGAGCACGCCGCGACGAAGAAGACGACCAGAACGGTGGCGGAACTCCAGGAAGACGCCCGCAAGGACGTCGACGAGGTCTGCGAGCTGCTCCCGCTGCAGGTCGAGCTGGTGAAGCTCCAGCGGCACCTGATCGCCTCCGGCGGGCGGCTGCTCGTGATCCTAGAGGGGCGTGACGCCGCCGGGAAGGACGGCACGATCAAGCGCCTGCTGGAGCACCTGAGCCCGCGCGAGGCGCGCGTGGTCGCGTTGCCGGCGCCCAGCGACCTCGACAAGACACGCTGGTACTTCCAGCGCTGGGTGCGCCACCTGCCCGCGGCGGGCGAGGTCGTGCTGTTCAACCGCAGCTGGTACAACCGCGCCGGCGTCGAGCGCGTCATGGGCTTCTGCACGCCGGAGCAGCTCAAGGAGTTCGTCGACTCCGTCCCGGCGTTCGAGGAGATGCTGGTGCGCTCCGGCCTCCACCTGTTCAAGTACTACCTCGACGTGTCGAAGGAAGAGCAGGCGGAACGGCTGGCGGATCGCGAGCGCGACCCGCTGAAGCAGTGGAAGACCAGCCCGCTCGACGCGGTCGCGCAGCAGCGGTGGGACGACTACACCCGCGCGCGGGACGAGATGCTGGCGGCGACGCACACCGCCGCCGCGCCGTGGACCATCGTGCGTGCCGACCGCAAGCACCGCGCGCGCATGAACGTGATCCGCGATCTCCTCGCGCGGGAGGAATACCCGGACAAGGACGACTCGCTGCTGCGCGTGAACGAGGACGTGGTCTTCGAGTACCCCGGCGGCGCGCCGGAGCCGGGCCTGCTCGCGCCGTAACGCACCCGCCGAGGGCTATGTCGTGGGGCGCGTCCCGTGCTGGCCGAACTCGTCGCGGAGCGCGGCGATCAGCCGCAGCGAGTAGGCGTCGGCGTCGCGCGACTCGAAGCGCCGGAACAGCGACTGCGCGATGCCGGTCAGCGGCACGCCGCGCTCGACGGCCTCGCGGATCGCCCAGCGTCCCTCGCCCGAGTCCTCCACGTACGGTGCGATGCCCTCGAGGCCGGCGTTCTTCGCGAGCGCCTGTCCGGTCAGCTCCAGCAGCCACGAGCGGATCACGCTGCCGTGGTTCCACAGCTCCGCGACGCGGTGCGCGTCGATCGGGGCGTCGAAGTGGCGCAGGAGGTCGAAGCCCTCGCCGTAGGCCTCCATCAGCGCGTACTCGATCGCGTTGTGGCACATCTTCGTGTAGTGACCGGCGCCCGGGGTCCCGACGTGCGCGTGCCCGCCCGGCGCGGCGAGGACGTCGAGGAGCGGGGTGATGCGCGCGTAGTCCTCGGCGGCGCCGCCGCCCATCACGCAGAACCCGTTGGCCCCGCCGTACACTCCACCCGACACGCCGAGGTCCAGGAACGCGATGCCCTGTGCGGCCAGCGCGCTCGCGCGGGCGGTGGAGTCGCGGAAGTCGCTGTTGCCGCCGTCGATCAGCAGATCGCCCGGCTCGACGAGGCTTGCGAGCGTCGCGAACACGCCGTCCGTCGCCGCACCCGACGGCACCATCACCCACACGACGCGCGGGGCGACGAGGCGATCCACGAGCGCCTCCAGCGACGCGACGTCCGCGATCGCGCGGTCGTCGTCGTAGCCGACCACCTCGTGGCCGCCGCGCACGAGGCGGTCGCGGATCCGCCCGCCCATCCGTCCGAGTCCGACGAGACCGACCTGCATCGCGCACCTCCGGGGCGTGCGCGTACCCCGCGCGCGCCACCTCGCACGGTAGCGCGCGGGCCGCGTACCGACGCGCCCTCGTGCGACGACGTGCCATGCTGGTGGAGCAGCGCGCGAGGAGGTCCCGTGAGCGAGCACGTCCTGATGTGCGAGCCCGCGCACTACCGCATCGCCTACGAGATCAACCCGTGGATGCACCGCGCCGACGCCGTCCGCACAGACGAGGCGCGCGCGCAATGGGCCGTGCTGCGTGACGTGCTGGTGCGGCTCGGCGTGCGGGTGGAACTCGTGGAGCCGGGCGAGGACGTGCCGGACATGGTGTTCACCGCGAACGCCGGCGTCGTCCTCGGACGGCGCTTCGTCGTCTCGAACTTCCGGTTCGCGGAGCGCCAGCCGGAGGCCGCCCGCTTCGAACGCTGGTTCGCGGAGCGCGGGTACGAGGTCGTGCGACTCCCGGAGTCCGCGCGCTGGGAGGGCGAGGGCGACGTGCTCTCCGGCGCCGGCCACGTCTTCGCTGCCCACGGCTTCCGCACCGACCCGGCCGCACTCGACGCCCTCGAGGGCGTGCTCGGCGAGCCGCTCGTGCGGCTGGAGCTGGTCGCCCCGCGCTTCTACCACCTCGACACGTGCTTCTTCCCGATCGCGGCGGGCCTCGCCGCCTACGTGCCCGGCGCGTTCAGCCCGGCCGCCGTGGCGACGCTGCGCGCTGCCGTGCCCGACCTGATCGAGGTACCCGAAGCCGACGCGCTCCGCTTCGCCTGCAACGCGCTGCTCGTCGGGGAGACCGTGGTGCTGAACACCGGCTGTGACGCGACCGTCGCCGCGCTTCGCTCGCGCGGGTACCGGTGCGTGGAAACCCCGACGGCGGAGTTCATCAAGGCGGGCGGCAGCGTGAAATGCCTCCTCCTGACCCTCGACGGCTTCGTTCCGCACCCGGCGTCTACGACACCCCGCTCGCGACGACGGGCGACCCGGTCTTCACCGCGCTCGCCGATCGCGTCGACTTCACGTTCAACTACGACGTCGAGGGCGCGATGCCGATGGCGCTCATCTCCGACGTCACCGGCACGGTGCGCCTCGACGCCGAGATCTCGGGCGCCAACGGCTGGAAGCGCACGCTCAGCGTCGTCCCGGAGACGCGGCTCTCCGGCCCGAACACGAAGACGATCGGGTCGCTCTCGCTGCGCGACGTGCGCGAGATGATCCGCCAGATGGAGACGGCGGCCGGCGTGACGTTCGCGCAGTACCGCATCAACCTGAAGCAGACGGTGGTCGGCAGCGCCCGCGTGTCCGGCCAGGGCGTCAACATGGACTACCGCAAGGATGTCGTCTTCGCGTTCGACCAGTACCAGTTCGCGGTGAACCAGCCCGAGGAGCTGAAGCAGCAGCAGGGCGGCACGGTCTCGACGACGATCCGCGAGCCGTGGTCCGTGAAGGTGCCGCTGCTGCCGTTCAGCATCTCCTACGGGTGGATGCGGTTCGCCTCGCTGTCGTTCGTGCTCGTCTCGATCGGCGGGCTGGTGACGATGAGCGTCGCGACGCGCATGACCGAGCGCGCCGGCGAGGCCGCGATGATCGAGGCCCGCTACGCCGACCTCCTGGTGCGGACCGACGCTGCCGCGATCGACTTCGGCGGCCAGCTCGTCGGCGTTGCGGAGTTCGAGGAGCTCGCGCGCATGGCGCGCCGCACGCAGGGCTCGATTCTGCACTGCAAGCTCGCCGTGGGCGACCAGTACCTGCTCGTCGAGCCGGGCATCACCTACCTCTACGCCGTCGCGCCGGTACGAAAGCCGGTGACCGCATGATGGCGCTCCGCATCGGCGCCGTGATGGGGCTGCTGTTCGCGGCCGCCTTCGGCGTGACCTCGACGGCGCACACGGCGAACCTGACGATGGCGACACCGGCGAAGCTCGACATCGCGACCTCGACGATCTCGGCTTCGGTGCTGGTGACCGCGACGATGTGCTCGAACCGCGCGACGCTCACCAATGTCCTCGTCGCGCCGGCCAGCGGCACGCTGTCGGGTACGGCCGCCTCGGAGCTGCTGCTGGGACGCAGCAACGCCACCCGGATCGATGCGGGCAACGGCAACGACTGCCTCATCGGCGGCGCGGCCGCGGACGACCTGCGAGGCCAGCAGGGCACCGACATCTGCCAGGGGCAGGGCGGCACCGACACGTATACCCAGTGCGAGTCGAACCCGACCTAGCCGCAGGCCCGTCTCCCTCGGGGATGGCGCGTTTACCCTCGCATGACATATGTTGGCGAGAGCCTCGTTACAATAACGAGGCTCTCAGCACCACCCCGGCCGCCGAGGCGGCAGCACCCCGGAGGGCGACTCCCCATGCGCTCTACTTCAGACGTGAACGTGGCAGAAACAACCCCCCTGATGTCGCCGGACGAGCTGGATCGCGAGATCCCGCTGTCCCAGGCTGCCATCGACACGGTGATCAAGAACCGCAAGGCGATCCGCGACATCCTGCACGGGAACGACCCGCGCATGCTGATGCTCGTCGGTCCCTGCTCCATCCACGACGAGCAGTCTTCGCTCGAGTACGCGGGACGCCTCGCGAAGCTCGCGAAGGAGATGGAGGGCCGCCTCGTCATCGTCATGCGCGTGTACTTCGAGAAGCCGCGCACGACGGTCGGCTGGAAGGGCTGGCTGAACGACCCGCACCTCGACGGCACGTTCGACATCCAGGAAGGGCTGCGCACCGCGCGCCGGCTCCTGCTGCAGGTGAACGAGATGGGCCTCGCGGCCTGCACCGAGTTCCTCGACCCGATCGTCCCGCAGTACCTCGCGGGGCTGATCTCGTGGGCGGCGATCGGCGCCCGCACAACGGAGAGCCAGACGCACCGCGAGATGGCGAGCGGGCTGAGCATGCCGGTCGGCTTCAAGAACGGCACGACGGGCGACATCGACATCGCGGTCGCCGCGATGATCGCCGCGCGCTCGCCGCACGCGTTCCTCGGCATCGATGGCAGCGGCCTCGCGAGCATTGTGCACACGACGGGCAACGCGGACGGCCACATCATGCTGCGCGGCGGCACGACCGGCCCGAACTACGACGACGCCAGCGTGCGCTCGGCGCAGGGGCTGCTCCAGAAGGCCGGTCTGCCGGAGCACTTGCTGGTCGACTGCAGCCACGCCAACTCGCAGAAGAACCACAACAACCAGCAGATCGCGTTCCGCGACGTCATCGCGCAGCGCGCTGCGGGCAACAACGGCATCGTCGGCCTGATGCTGGAGAGCCACCTCTTCCCGGGCAGCCAGCCGCTGGGCAAGGACCTCTCCGCGCTCCAGTACGGCGTGTCGATCACCGACGCCTGCATCGGCTGGGACGAGACCGAGGCGCTCCTCACCGAGGCCGCCGAGCGCGTCCCGGTCCCCGCCAGCTAGCGCCCTCGAGGGCTACGAAGACACGAGGACGGCGCGGGCGACCGCGCCGTCTTTGCGTCCGGATGGGAGGCCCTCACCCCAGCCCTCTCCCAGGAATGGGAGAGGGGGCCAGAAGTTCAGAACTTGTCTCGTGAACTTCAGAACCCTCTCCCACTGGTGGGAGAGGGCTGGGGTGAGGGCCTCCCGGCTGAACTATCTCGCATGCTCCGCGTTGGCGCGGATTGCCTCGGAGACGTACGCGGCGAAGCCGGGGGCCTGCGTGTCGTAGCTCGCTGCGAAGCGCGGGTCGGCGACGTACATGTCGGCGAGGCCGACGTGTACGTCGGTGCTGCAGTCGTAGAACCACCGGCTGATGTGCTGCCGGTGCTCCTCGGCGACGGCGGCGACCTCGGGCGACGAGGCGAGGTGACCCGCCTGCATGTGCGCGAGGAGCGCGTCGTTGATCGCCTTCGCCTCGACGGCCATCACCTTCCAGTCGTCGAGGCTGTACGAGGCGACGCGGCGCTTGGACTCCTTCCACGCGTCGGTACCGCCCCAGCGCTCCTCCGCCTCCTTCTCGAACTCCTCGTTGCGAAAGTCCTTGAACATCTCTTCGGCGACCATGTGTGCACCTTCCCTGTGCGTGTCTGTCGGGGTGTCGAGGACGCGGTCGATGATCGCGACCAGCGACTGCGTCTCCTCGAGGCGGTGGAGCAGCGAGGCGCGCTGGCTGACGAGCGCCGCGCGCAGCTCCTCGTCCGGGGCGTCGAGGAGCGCGCGCACGTCCTCCAGCCCGAAGTCCAGCGCGCGGTACAGCCTGATGCGCTGCAGCCGCAGCAGGTCGGCCCGCGTGTAGCGGCGGTAGCCCGCCGCCGTCCGCGTCGAGGGCCGGAGCAGCGCGATCTCGTCGTAGTGGTGCAGCGCGCGCGTGGTGACGCCGGCCATCCGGGCCACCTCGCCGATGCTGTACGTCTCCGACGTGCCGTTCGATGTGCCACGCATGCGACGTTCCATCTCGCCCTCCAGCGAGATCGAACGTACGGCCTGACGCTACGTGAGGGTCAAGCGAGGCCGCGGACACGAAGACGGCGCGGTCACCCGCGCCGTCTCGGTACGTGCAGCGTCGAGGGCTACCCCGCGACGAGGGAGCGGATGCGGACCATCGCCTCCGAGATCGCCTCGGTGCTGGCGGCGTACGAGAGGCGCACGTAGCCCTCGCCGAGCGCGCCGAAGCTCGTGCCGGAGACGGTCGCCACGCCCCTCTCATCGAGGAGGCGGCGCTGGAACGTGCGGGAGTCCATGCCGGTCCCGGTGATGTTCGGGAAGGCGTAGAACGCCCCGCCGGGGTCGGCGCAGGTGATGCCGGGGATCGCGTTCAGCTCGCGCACGATCAGCTGGCGGCGCTCGTCGAACGCCTTCACCATGTGGTCGGCGTCGTCCTGCGGGCCCTCGAGGGCGGCGATCGCGGCGAACTGCGTCGGCGCGTTCACGCAGGAGTACGAGTTCACGGCGAGCCGCTCCGCGTGCGCGAACAGCGACTCCGGGAAGATGCCGTAGCCGATGCGCCAGCCGGTCATGGCGTAGGTCTTGCTCCACCCGTCGATGACGATCAGCCGGTCGCGGATCTCCGGGTAGGACAGCAGGCTGGTGTGCTGGCGGCCCCCGTACAGGATCTCGCTGTAGATCTCGTCGCTGAGGATCGCGCAGTCCGGGTACGCCTCCAGGCCCTTGAGGAGCTTCTCGATCTGGTCGCGCGGGACGACGCCGCCGGTGGGGTTGCCGGGGCTGTTCAGGATGATGAGGCGCGTCTGCGGCGTCATGTTCGCCAGCACCTGGTCGGCGTCGAACGAGAAGCCGGTGCTCTCGTGCAGCTCGATCGGCACGGCCTTCGCGCCGGTGTAGTTGATCATCGACTCGTAGATCGGGAAGCCGGGGTTCGGGTACTGAATCTCCACGCCCGGCTCGCCGAACATGAGGATCGTGAAGTACATGATCGGCTTCGCGCCGGGCGTGATCAGCACGGACTGGTCGCTGACCTGCACGCCATGGCGCTTCTTGAGGTCCGCCGCCACGGCGGCGCGCAGGCGCGGGATGCCCGCTGCCGGCGTGTAGCCGTGCTGGCCGTCGTCGAGGGCCTGCTTGCCGGCTTCGACCACGTGGTCCGGGGAGCGGAAGTCCGGCTGCCCGATGCCGAGGTTGATGATGCTCTTGCCCTCGGCGGCGAGCTGCTGCGCTCGTGCGAGCACCTCGAAGGCAGTCTCAGTGCCCAGGCGGTCGAACGCGGCTACTGGTCGGATCACGGCGGCCCCTCCACGACAGCGGGCGCCCTCAGCGCCCGTCGTCGCAGTCTACGCCGTGAAGGTGGGGGGCTCTAGCGCCGCCCGGCAATTCGGACGCGGCACCCGCCGCGGACGGGGAATTCCGGTCCGCTACGAGCGGCGACGGCGCGCGATGTAGTGCGGGCTGGTGTTGTAGAACGTCTCGGCCGACTCCATCACCGTCTCGGTCAGCGTCGGGTGGGGGTGGATCGAGCGCTGGAGGTCCTCGACGCAGGCGCCCATCTCGACGGCCAGGACGCCCTCGGCGATCAACTCGCCGGCGCCGTGGCCGACGACCGCCATGCCGAGGATGCGCTCCGTGCGCGGCTCGATGATCAGCTTCGTGAAGCCGTCGGAGCGCGCCATCGTCAGCGCGCGGCCGGAGGCGGTCCACGGGTACTTCGTCACCTCGACGTCGATGCCCCGCGTGCGGGCCTCGTTCTCCGTCAGGCCGCACCACGCGATCTCCGGGTCGGTGAACACGACGGCGGGGATCGCGGCGGGCTCCCACGCGGCGGGCTCGCCGGCGATCGTCTCGATCGCGACGCGGCCCTCGTGCGTGGCCTTGTGCGCGAGCATCGGCTCACCGGCGACGTCGCCGATCGCGAAGATCGAGGGCTCGCCGCTGCGGCGCTGGTGGTCGGTCTCGATGAAGCCGCGCGTGTTCAGCGTGACCTTTGTCTGTTCCAGACCGAGGTCGCCGGTGTTGGGCCGGCGGCCGACGGCGATCAGCACGCGGTCGAAGCGGCGCGTCTCGTGCTTGTCGACGGCCGTCAGCTCCACGGCGACGCCGCCCGACTCGTCGTCCGCGATCGAGGCGACGGTGGTGTTGAGCAGCAGCTCCGCGAGCTTCGGCTTGATGCGCCGCTCCAGCGCCTGCACGAGGTCGGCGTCGACGCCGGGAAGCAGGCTCCCGGTCATCTCGACGACGGTCACCTGCGAGCCGAGCGCGGCGTACACGCTGGCCATCTCGAGGCCGATGTAGCCGCCGCCGATGATCAGCAGCGTGTCGGGCACCTCGCGCAGCTCGAGCGCGGCGGTGGAGTCCCACACGCGGTCGGACTCGATGCGCAGCGGGCCCGGGATCGCGGGCGTCGAGCCGGTCGCGATGATCGCGTAGTCGAAGTTGACCTCGCTCAGCTCGCCGTCGTTCGAGACGCGGATCGAGTTCGGGCCGGAGAAGCGCCCGCGACCGCGCACGTACTTCACGTGGCGCGCGCGGCTGAGCTGTCCGAGGCCGCCCGTGAGCTTGGCGACCACGTCGTCCTTCCAGATGCGGACGCGGTCCACGTCGATCTGCGGCTCGCCGAACGTCACGCCCAGCTCGATGGCCTCGTGCGCCTCGTTCACCACGTTCGCGACGTGGAGGAGCGCCTTGCTGGGGATGCAGCCGCGGTACAGGCAGACGCCGCCGGGGTTCTGCTCGATGTCGATCAGCGTGACGTCGAGGCCCTTCTCGGCGGCGAGGAACGCGGCAGGGTAGCCGCCCGGCCCGGCGCCGAGGATCGCGACGCGCAGCGGTGCGTCAGTGGAAGCAGGCGTCGCAGGAGGTGTCGTCACGTTAGCCCTCCAGCGCCATGATCATCGGGTCCTTGATCGCATCGACGATCCACGACATGAAGCGCGCGCCGTCGGCGCCGTCCACGACGCGGTGGTCCATGCCCAGCGAGAGCGGCATGCGCAGCTGCGGCTTCCACTCGCCGTTGTCCCAAACCGGGACCTGCTCCGCGCGGCCGAGGCCGAGGATCGCGATCTCCGGCCAGTTGATGATCGGGTCGAAGTACCCGGTGCCGAGGCTGCCGAGATTGGTCAGCGTGAACGAGGAGCCGCGCTGCTCGTCGATCGTCAGCTCGTTGCTGCGCGCGCGCGTGGCGAGCTCGTTCAACTCCACCGACAGGTCGATGATGTTCTTCTGGTCGACGTGCTCGATCTTCGGCACGACGAGCCCGCGCTCCGTGTCCACGGCGACGCCGAGGTGGATGTACTTCTTGTAGATCAGCTCGTTGGTCTCGAGGTCGAGGCTCGCGTTCATGCGCGGGTGGGCGCGCAGCGCGGCGGCGACGACCTTCAGGATCATCACCGAGATCGTGAGGTTGCCGCCCGCGGCGCGCGCGCGGTCCTTGTACCGCTGGCGCAGCTCCTCCATCTCCGTGATGTCGGCGTGGTGGTAGAGGTGCACGTGGGGGATCTCGGACCACGATTGCGCCATGTTGCGGACCACGGTGCGCCGCAGCCGCGACAGTGGCTCGCGCGTCACCTCGCCCCACTGCGTGAAGTCGGGGAGGGGAGGGCGATCGGCTGTGGCCCCGGCCGATGCCTCGGCGGGCATCTGCACGATGATCGGGCGCGACGTCTGCTCGCGCGCGTAGCGCTTCACGTCGTCCTCGGTGATGCGGCCGTGCGGGCCGGTGCCGGTGAGGCCGCGCAGGTCGACGCCGATCTCGCGCGCGAAGTGGCGCGTCGAGGGTGCGGCGAACACGGGGGTGTCGGCGGGCGGCGGCGTCGTGGCGTTGCCCCCCGTCCCGATCGAGGGCTCGCGACCGAGGCTCGGCGCGGGCGGTGCGGGCGGCGCCGGCGCAGCAGGGGCGGATGGCGCAGCAGGGGCGGCCGGTGCGGGCGCGGTCTCTGCCGCGGGCGCCTCGGCCGCGGGTGCGGGTGCCGGGGCCGCGGCCGGAGCAGCAGCGGGGGCGGGTGCCTCGGCGGGGGCAGGCGCGGCTGCGGCGGGCGCGGGCGCCGAGGCCGCGGGGGCGCCGCCGCTCTCGACGGTGATCAGCACCTGGCCGGGCTTCACCACCTGGCCGGCGGCGACGTGGATCTTGGTGACGCGCCCGGCGAGTTCCGACGGGACGTCCAGCGTCGCCTTCTCGGTCTCGATCTCGAGCAGGGGCTGGTCGACCGCGATCATGTCGCCCTCGGCGACAAGGATCTTCAGGACGTCGGCCTCGCTGATGTTCTCGCCGAGGTTGGGAAGCGCGAAATCCGCCATCGTGCGACTGCTCCTAGAGCGGGCGTGGATCGGGTGACGCCGAGGGGCGTCCGCCCGGCACGCCCATGCTACACAGTGGTGGCCGGGTTCGGCCGCTCGGTCTCGATGCCCAGTTGCTCGATCGCGCGCTGCGCGACGCTCACCGGGAGCTGCTCCTCGCGCACCAGCGTCGAGATCGCCGCGAACGCGATGTGCTTCGCGTCCACCTCGAAGAAGTCGCGCAGCTCCTCGCGCGAGGCGCTGCGGCCGAAGCCGTCCGTGCCGAGCGAGGTGAACGAGGCGTCGACCCACTTCGCGATCGCGTCGGGCAGCGACTTCATGTAGTCCGAGGCGGCGATGATCGGCTTCGCGTTGCCGAGCATCTGCGTGACGTAGGGCACGCGCTGCTCCTCGCCGGGGTGCAGGCCGTTCCAGCGGTCGACGTCGATCGCGTCGCGGCGCAGCTCGGTGTAGGAGGTGACCGACCACACGTCGGAGGCGACGCCGTAGTCCGCCGCCAGGATGCGCTGCGCCTCGACCGCCTCGTTGAGGATCGAGCCGCTGCCCAGCAGGTGCACGCGCGGCGCGCTGTCCGAGGCGCCCTCGGGCGTCACGGAGCGGAACTTGTACATGCCCTTCACGATGCCCTCGCGCACGCCGTCGCCCTCGGGCATCGGCGGCTGCGCGTAGTTCTCGTTGCCGACGGTGATGTAGTACATGCAGTCTTCGAGGTCGACGTACATGCGCTTGATGCCGTCGCGCAGCAGCTCCGCGATCTCGTACGCGTACGCCGGGTCGTACGAGCGGAGCGCGGGCACGACCGAGGCCAGCACGTGGCTGTGGCCGTCGGCGTGCTGGAGGCCCTCGCCGTTCAGCGTCGTGCGGCCGGCGGTGCCGCCGATCAGGAAGCCTCGAGCGCGCGCGTCCGCCGCGGCCCACACGAGGTCGCCGACGCGCTGCATCCCGAACATCGAGTAGAAGATGAAGAACGGGATCGTCGTCGAGCCATACGTCGCGTTCGAGGTCCCCGCCGCGAGGAACGAGGAGAACGAGCCCGCCTCGGTGATGCCTTCCTCGATGACCTGGCCGTCCAGCGTCTCCTTGTAGTAGAGGAGGCTCTCGCGGTCGACCGGGTCGTAGACCTGGCCCTTCGTGGAGTGGATGCCGAACTCGCGGAAGAACGTCTCCATGCCGAAGGTGCGCGCCTCGTCCGGGATGATCGGGACGATGCGCTTGCCCTGCTCCGGCTCGCGCATCAGCGCGGCGAGCATGCGCACGAACACCATCGTGGTCGAGGCCTCGCGGTCGCCGCTGCCGGCGTAGAACTCCTTGAAGAGGTCCTCGTTGGGCGCGGTGATCGGCGTGTTGCGGACGCGGCGCTCCGGCTGCGGCCCGCCGAGGACGCGGCGGCGTTCCTTCATGTACGCCATCTCCGCGCTGTCGGGCGCGGGGCGGTACAGCGGCGCGCCGATCACCTCCTCGTCGGAGAGGGGGATCTGGAAGCGGTCGCGGAAGCCCATCAACTCGCTCTCGTTGAGGTGCTTCTGCTGGTGCGTGATGTTGCGGCCCTCGCCGGCCTCGCCCAGCCCGTAGCCCTTGATGGTGCGGGCGAGGATTACCGTCGGCCCGCCGCGGTGCTTGGTCGCGGCGTTGAACGCGGCGTACACCTTCAGCGGGTCGTGCCCGCCGAGGCGCATCGCCCAGAGCTGGTCGTCCGTCTTGTCCGCGACCATGCGCTTCAGGCGCTCATCCACGCCCCAGAAGTGCTCGCGGATGTAGGCGCCGCCGGCGACGGTGTACTTCTGGTACTCGCCGTCGACCACCTCGCCCATGCGCCGTGCGAGGAGGCCGTCGTGGTCCTGGGCGAGCAGGGGGTCCCAGTCGGAGCCCCACAGCACCTTGATCACGTTCCAGCCGACGCCGCGGAACACGGCCTCCAGCTCCTGGATGATCTGCCCGTTGCCACGCACCGGCCCGTCGAGGCGCTGGAGGTTGCAGTTCACGACGAAGACCAGGTTGTCGAGGCCCTCGCGCGCCGCGAGGGAGATTGAGCCGAGCGACTCCGGCTCGTCCGTCTCCCCGTCGCCGAGGAACGCCCACACCTTCTGGTCGTTCACGGGCTTCAGCCCGCGCGCCTCCATGTAGCGCATGAAGCGCGCCTGGTAGATCGCCGTGAGCGGGCCGAGGCCCATCGAGACCGTCGGGAACTGCCAGAAGTCGGGCATCAGGCGGGGGTGCGGATAGGAGCTCAGCCCGCCGCCGTCCGCGAACTCTCGACGGAAGTTGTGCAGCTCGCGCGGGGTGAGGCGGCCCTCCATGTACGCGCGCGCGTACATGCCGGGAGAGGCGTGGCCCTGGAAGTAGATCAGGTCGGGGCCGGACGGGTGGTCGTAGCCGCGGAAGAAGTGGTTGAAGCCGATCTCGTAGAGCGTCGCCGCCGAGGCAAACGTGGAGATGTGCCCGCCGATGCCCGACGACTTGCCGTTCGCCTCGGTCACCATCGCCATCGCGTTCCAGCGGACGATGCTCTTGATGCGCCGCTCCAGCGCGTGGTCGCCGGGGAACGGCGCCTCGTGCTCGAGGGGGATCGTGTTTACATAAGGAGTACGCGAGGTCACCGGCAGCGGGACGCCGGTGCGCTGGGCCTCGATCTGGAGCTCCTGGAGCAGGCGGCTGGCGCGGGCGTGGCCGCGCGTGTTCACCACGTCGCGCAGAGAGTCCACCCACTCCTGGGTGTCGACCCAGTCGGGGAGCTCGGGGGAGTCTGGCTCAGCTACGTCGCGGGTCAAGCGGCTTACTCCATTTCACGGCAGTGTATGGGCGTCGCGTTCCCAGCGTAACCCACCGTGTGTAGTCCCGAGCAGGGGAGAACCCCGATGCGTCGAGGCTCGCCCCGGCCGGACCGGGCATCCCGGAGAACGCTACCCCCGCCGCGTTAAACTCGGGTCATGCGCATCGACGACTCCACCCTCGACGCTTCGGCGGGCGCGGCCCCGGCCGCACGCGAGACGGTGCACGTCCTGAGCGCCGCGGACGTGGACTACGAGGCGGCCCGCGCCTGGCAGTACGCCACCGCCGACGCCCTGCGCGCGGCGCGCACCTCGGACGGTGCCGGCGTGGCGACCGAGGCGGTCGCGCTCATCGAGCACGCCCCGGTCTACACGATGGGCGCCCGCGGCGGCCGAGCGACGCTGCGCGGGCCGGTCGAGTCGCTCCCGGCGCCCCTCGTCGACACCGACCGGGGCGGGGACATCACGTGGCACGGTCCGGGCCAGCTGGTCGGGTACCCGATCCTCGACCTCCGCCGGCGCGAGATGGGCGCCGCCGAGTACCTCGCCGCGCTGGAGGGGATGCTCCTCGACACGCTGGCCGCGTTCGGCATCGAGGCCGCCCTCGTCGAAGGGCGGCGCGGGGTGTGGGTGGGGAACGACAAGATCGCGGCGATCGGCATCCGCGTGCAGGGCGGGGTCTCGCTGCACGGGGTCGCGCTCAACGTCGCGCCGGACCTCGCGTGGTTCGACGCGATCGTCCCGTGCGGCCTCGAGGATGCCGGCGTCACCTCGATGGCGCGCGTGCTGGGGCGGCCGGTGCGCGTCGCCGAGGCGCGCAAGGCGATGATGCGCGCGTTCGAGCGCCGCTTCGACGCGCGCCTCGTAGCGGTCGCCTGCGCGACGACCCCCACGCTGTTCGGTGCGGTAGAGTCCGAGGCGAGAGCAGAGGTGCCCGCGTGACCACGACCACGACCCCGTCGACGCCGCACAACGACCCGAAGCCGCCGTGGTTCAAGGCGCCGTTCCCCGGCGGCCAGCGCTACGAGCACATCAAGAACCTGCTCCGCGAGGAGCGCCTCCACACGGTCTGCGAGGAGGCGCACTGCCCGAACATCGGCGAGTGCTTCAACTCCGGCACCGCGACGTTCATGATCCTGGGCGACACGTGCACGCGGGCCTGCGGGTACTGCGCCGTGACGTCCGGCAAGCCGGGCGCGCTGGACCTGCTGGAGCCGGTGCGCCTCGCGCAGACCGTGGACACGCTCGGCCTCGACTACGCCGTCATCACCTCGGTGAACCGTGACGACGTGCCGGACGGCGGCGCCGAGATCTTCGCGCGCTGCATCCGCGCCATCCACCACCTGCGCCCCGAGTGTCGCGTCGAGGTGCTCATCCCCGACTTCCGCGGCGACCCGGAGCCGCTCCGCACGGTGATCGAGGCCGGCCCGGCCGTCCTGAACCACAACACGGAGACGGTGCCGCGCCTCTACCCGACGGCGCGCTTCAAGGGCGACTACCAGCGCACGCTGCAGCTGCTGGCGCGCGTGAAGGAGTTCGCCCCGGAGATGCCGACGAAGACCGGCATCATGGTCGGCCTCGGCGAGACGATCGAGGAGGTCGAGGACGTGCTGCGCGACCTGCGCGCGCACCACGTGGACCTCGTCACCATCGGCCAGTACCTGCGGCCGACGCCGAAGCACCTGCCCGTCGCGCGCTTCGTCCACCCGGACGAGTTCGCCCACCTGAAGCAGTTCGGCGTCGATCTCGGCTTCTCGCACATCGAGTCCGGGCCGCTGGTGCGCTCCTCGTACCACGCGGGGGAGCAGGAGAGCGCCGCGCGCGCGCAGGCACTCGAGGTCGCTGCCGAGTAGCGGAAGCACTCCGGCCCTCCTCGGACGCGTTCGGCACGCTGTGCCCGAAGCCCACCCCCACCCCAGCCCTCCCCCGTCGAGGGGGAGGGGGCCGGAGCGCGTCGCGTCACCTCGAGGTGTCGACGGTCTCATGCGATCCGTGGGGCTGGATCCGTGGTTTGGTCGCAGGGGGATGGGCCGCCCGGCTGGTACCTCGAACCCCGCGCAGTCCTCGAACGGTCACGCCACGGCGAAGCCGCTACGCCGACGGCGTGCGCTGCACGACCTCCATGAACACGAAGTGGGACGAGGTGGGGTGGACCCACGCGTTCGTGCCGCTGGGGGCGCGCTGGACGCGACCGCCGGTCGCCTCGACCTGATCGCAGAAGGCGGCGACGTCGTCGCAGTCGAAGGCCACCATGTAGAAGCCCTCGCCGTGCGGGTTCAGCGCGTTCGAGCGCTCCTTCATCAGCCGCGCGACCGGGCTCTCCTCGGACGACGGCGTGATGAGGCGCGTGATCACCTGGTCGCCGAAGCCCAGCGCCTGGTAGTCGAAGTTGCCGAGCGCGTTGTGCGCACGCTCGCCGATGATCGCCATGCCGAAGCGGCTGGTGTAGTCCGCGACCGCCTCGTCGAGGTCGTGCACGGCGACGTTGTAGTGGTGAATGCTGAGCATTGGTCGTCTCCCCTCGCTCCGGAACGTCCGGAACCCGGGGAGACTACACCGCGTGCCGTGCGAGGGTGCGCGGGCGCGCTAGAAGAGCGGCCCGCCCGCGTCCACCAGCTCGCCGTCGACGGCGAAGACGGTCGGACGCTCCTCGCAGTAGACCTCGGACTCGCACTTGTTGAAGGAGAAGATCGGCGCCTCGCCGCGCTTCTCGAAGTGGATGTGCCAGGTGCCCTGCACGTGGTTGTCGCGGCCCTTCGCGATCTCGGCCTCGATGATCTGCTTCAGCGCCTCGAGCTCCTTGAGTCCCACGTCGTCCCCCGTTCTCGTCGTTCGATGCGGCCCGAGTGTACCGCGGCCCGCCGCCGATACACTCGTCGCCAGCCATCGAGGAGCCCGCCATGACGACCCCCGCGCCGCACGAGCATGACGACGAGTGCCGCGCGCTGTTCGCGGAGTGGCACCGCTACCACGCGGTGGCGGCCGACGAGGACGGGCGGTTCGAGGCGGCTGACCGGCAGACGGCGGCACACCAGCGCGACATGTTCGGGCGGCAGCTCGCGGCGATCGGCTGCGACCCGTGGGCGCTCCTCGACGCGTGGGAGCACGAGGCGGACGTCGAGGACGAGCGCTAGGCCTGTGCGCGCGTCTCGCGATCCTCGATGCGCGCGAGGAGCGCGGCGGTGATCGCGGCGGGCGCGGCGATCGCGAAGCCGGCGGCGGCGGCCCACCCGGCGTCGTGCAGCGGCGTCCACGCGACCGTGGCGATGAGCGCGCCGACCTCGCTCACGAACGGGCTGTCGTCGCCGATCCCCAGCACCCACGAGAGCAGCAGCCCGAGCAGCCCGCCGAGCGCGGCGATCAGCGCGCCCCCGATCAGGCCGAGACCGATCGCGACGAAGCGCCGCGCGCCGTCCGTGGAGAGGAACACGAGCCCTGCGAGCGCCATCGACGTCACGCCGAGGCCCCACGCGATCGCCCACGCGACGAAGTGCGTGCTGGACGACTCGAGGCTCATCACCGTGCGCACCCACTGCGACGTCGAGAAGAGGCCAGCGCTGGTGGCGACGCCGTCGCGCGTGAACACGGCCGGGCCGCGCTCGTAGGCGGCGGCCCCGGCGTCGCGCATCAGCGAGACGTGCCAGTCATCGAGGCTGCCGGTCTGCGCGAGGTCGCGCGGGAGGGTGACGCCCTGCACGGGGAAGCCGGGGACGGCGGTGCGGATGTCCGCACCCGGCTTGCTCGCCGCCTCGCGCACCTGCTGCTCGCGCAGCTGGAGCAGCGCGGGCACGCCGCCGAGGACGGAGACGGTGCGTCCGAGGAACGGCACGGCGACGGTCTCGCTCGTCGCCTGCGAGGCGGCGAGCGCCAGCAGCCAGAGGCCGACGACGACCGCGAACGCTGCGATCGCGCGGCGGGCGCGGCTGCGCGGGCCATTGCGCCGCGCCGGGCGCACGGGCATCGGCACGTCGTACGCCTCGCGCCCGGTGAACACGGGGGCGGGCGGGGTGGGCAGGGGGGCGCGCGGGTCGAACGGCCTCACGCGCGCACCAGTCGGGTCCCGGCGAGGCGGTCGTGCAGCGTCGGCGCACCCGGCGCGACGAGGATCATCGCGAGCGACACCCCGCCTGCCACCAGGACGAGCGCGGCGACCGCGCCCAGCACGCCCGCGAGCGCCATCGACTGCGCGAGCGCGGCGATGCCGGCGAGCCACGCCCAGCCGACCGCGCCGAACGGGTGCAGCGCGAGCCGCACGAGGACGGCGCGCGTCCGTGTCGCCTCGACGCGCAGGCCGCGGGCGTGCTGGCCAGGCGTCGCGTGCTGGTCGAGGAGGCCGAGCGCGAGCCGCGCGAGCCACGCCGGGGGCACTGCGCCGACGACGGCGAGCGCGATGGCGGCGTCGAGGCCGCGCGCATCCTCGCGGCCCGCTCCGGTGCGGACGAGCAGCCACGCGGCGGCGACGCCGACGGCGATGGTGATCATCGGGAGGGCGGACGCGAGGTCGGCGGCTGCGGCGAGGAAGCGCTCGCGCCGCGGGACGAGCAGCCCCGGCGCAGCGGGGGCGTCGAGGATCGCGAGCGGGGTGGGCACATCTGCGACCATGTCCTCACCCTTCGATCACGCGTGGCTCGACTGTCGTGGACGGCCGGCTGGTCGATCATATCGCGGACGCCCGGTGGGGCCGTGATGGAGCGTGCGATGGCGGAACCTCGAGGCAGCACGGGATGCGCGCGGCGCGCCGCGATCGTGCTGGCGGCCGCCGGGGCGGGTGCGCTGCTGGTGCTGGCGGCGGCGCTCGTGGGCGACCGGCGCGTCGGCGATCGCTTTGACCTCGTGCGGTGGGAGCGCGACACGGTCGCCGGGAAGTGGCTCTACCGCCTCGGCGCGCCGTTCCGCGACGACCCGGCGGCGGACGACGCCGTCGCGCGCTACTTCGCCGCGCCCGCCGACAGCGCCGATCGTCGTCGCCTCGAGAACACGGTCGAGGCGGCGCTGAACGGCCGCATCGACGCCGCCGTGCGCGCGCGCGGGCTGCACGGCGCGGTGCCGGTGCCGGGCAGCGTCTTCCCGCCGGTGAACGTGGAGCTGACGCAGCCGCCGCGCGTCCTCGTGCAGTCGCCGCGCGCGCGCATCGAGCGGTCGAGTACCGCGCTGCTGCGCCCCGACCTCACCGCCGCCGAGGCGGTCGAGGTCGAGCGTGCCGACGAGGCGGCGCACCCCGACCGCTCGTCGCTCGTCGTCGGCGCGGGCGGCGTCGCGGCCTACCCCGCGATCGTCAGCAGCAACGAGCGGTACGAGGATACCGTCGCCACCGCCGCGCACGAGTGGACGCATCACTACCTAACGTTCTATCCCCTCGGCCGCGCGTACTTCGGGTCGCGCGACGCGGTGGCGATCAACGAGACCGTCGCGGACATTGTCGGCGCGGAGATCGCCGCCGACGTCGTCGCGCGCTGGGCCACGCCGGCGGCGGGTGCTGCCTCGACGCCCGCGCCCACACCCACGCCCAGCGGGACCCCGTCGCCGCCGCGCGTCGACGTGAACGCGGTGCTGCGCGACCTGCGGCGCGAGGTGGACGGCATGCTCGCGGCCGGGCAGGTCGAGGCCGCCGAGGCGCGCATGGAGGCGGTGCGGCAGCAGCTGTGGGACGGCGGCTACCGCATCCGGCGCATCAACCAGGCGTACTTCGCGTGGTACGGCAGCTACGCCGCGCGGCCCGATGCCACCGACCCGCTCGGCGCGCAGCTCCGCGAGGTGCGCGAGCGCAGCGGATCGCTCGCGACATTCCTCGAGGCGATCCGGGCGGTCACGTCACGGCGGGAGGTCGTGGCGCTCCTCGACCGGCTGCGCGCGGGCTAGCGGGGCGTGGCGGGCGTCGGGGTCGCCGTTCCGGTGGGCCTCGGCGTCGGTGTCGCGGTCGCCACCGCGCCCTTGTTCCGCACGACGACGATCATCTCGGTCGTCGTCTCACCGAAGACCGCGTCGACCAGCGTGATGCGGACGGTGTAGGCGCCGTCCTTCACGTTCGTCGTGTCCCACGACGCGAGCGTCGAGTTCAGGACGGGCGTCGCCTTGTTGTCCATCGGCTCGAACGCCGAGGCGCCGAGGCCCGCGCCGAACTGGGCGCGCACCTGCGTGAAGCGCGCGGAGGTCGCGATGCCGGTGAAGTCCACGCGGCCGGAGACCGCGGCGCCCTCGGTGGGGGCGGTCACGATGAGCACCGGGGCGTTGTCCGCGCCGCTGCCGCCGCCGATGATCACCGGCACCGCGTAGACGCGCGTCCCGAGCTTCGCGTCGTCCAGGCGCAGGCGGAGCGTGTACGGCCCGTTCGCCAGGTTCCCGACGTCCCACGTGCCCAGCGTCCCGCCGGCGGTGCGGCCGGAGGAGCGCGTGATCTGCGCCCACGACGAGGGGTTGGCGCCTCGTCCCCACTCGAGCGTGTAACCCGTCAGGTCGGGGGAGTCCGCGCGGCCGATGACCGTCACGCGCCCGGAGATCGTGGAGGCCGCGGTGGGGCTCGTGATCAGCGCGGGCAGGTTGCCCTCCTGCGCCCCGTCGCCCGGCGCGAGCAGCGACAGCACGCCCGCGTTCAGCGCCCAGTCGCGCATGCCCCAGCCGCCGATCTCGTCCGGCGGGAAGACGAGGCGCACCTGATCCGACACGAAGCTCGCGGGCGTGTCCTTGCCGGCGCGCAGCCCGGTGCGCGTGTCGATCGCGATCTTCTGCCACCACGTGTCGCTGATCCGCTCGAGCTGCTTCGGGTCGCTGGAGATCTGTTCGGAGGCGTACAGGCTCGTGTAGCGGTTCATCTGCGGACAGTGCTCGGTGGGCAGCCGGCCGGAGGGCCAGCAGACCTCCTTCGCGACCACGCCGTTGGGACGCGTGAACGAGGTCGACGGCAGCTTCAGCGCGGCGATCGCGTCGCTCATGATCAGCTTCCACGAGCGCAGCGAGACCGTCGTCGAGTCGATGCTGACGATCGGCGCGTTGTTCGCGTTGCCGGCCCAGACGCCCGCGACCAGCTCCGGCGTGTAGCCCATCGTCCACGTCTCGCCGATGTAGCGGAGGTCATCGAACGGCGCGCTGGTGCCGGTCTTCGCGGCGGAGGGGTACCCGTTCGGCAGGCCGAGCGCGTTGCAGACGCCGTAGGTGATGCAGCTGTTCTCGCCGTTCGAGAGGATCGAGGTGACGAGGTAGGCGTACTCGGCGGGGACGACGCGGCGCTCGACGGGTTGCTTGAACTCGTAGAGCACCTTGCGGTCGCCATCGACGACCTTCAGCAGCGCGATCGGCTCGAGGGTGCGCGTGGCGTTGTCCTTGCGTTCCGTGTAGACGAGCTCCTGCCCGCGCATCAGCCCGTTGTTCGCGAGCACCATGTACCCGACCGACTGGTCGAGGAGCGTGATCTCGGCGCCGCCGGTGGTCAGCGCGGGGCCGTAGCCGCCGGGGTTGTCGAACGTGGTGTAGCCGACCTTCTTCAGCGTCGCGATCGTGTTCTCGACGCCGGCCGAGAGGATCGTGCGCACGGCGCCGATGTTCAGCGAGTTGCCGAGCGACTTCTCCGCCGTCACGGGGCCGAGGAACCCGCTGATCGGGTCGGTGGGCGTGAACGCCCCGCCTGTCGAGGGGTCGCCGACGGTGACGGGCGTGTCCATCAGCGCGGTGCCGGTGCCCCAGCCGTTCATGAACGCCGTCATGTACGTGAACGGCTTGAGCGTCGAGCCCGGCGAGTTGCGCGCGACGACGTTGTCGTTGCGGCCCTCGATCTTGCCGTCGAAGTAGTCGCGGCTGCCGACGTATGTCAGGATCTGTCCGGTCTTCGGATCGACGGCGACCACCGCGCCGTTGTGCGCGCCGGCGCGGTCACCGAAGTCGGTCAGCGTCTTGCGGATCGTCTCCTCCGCGTTGTGCTGGAGCGTGAGGTCGAGCGTCGTCGTGACCTCGAGCCCCTGGTCGCGCAGCGCCGTCTCGCCGAAGCGCTTGCGCAGCTCCTCCGCGATCCGTCCGAGGACGAAGTGCGGCGCCTCGATCTCGAAGCGGTCGACCTTGAAGGCGAGCGGGGCGACCAGTGCGGCGTCCGCCTCGGCCTGCGTGATCGCGCCTCGGCGGACCATCAGGTTGAGCACCTCGCCCTGCCGCCACTTCGCGAAGCCGTCCTTGATCAGCTGGCCGTCCTCGCCGATGTTCGAGGACGCGAACGGGTCGTAGCGTGCGGGCGACTGCGGGATCCCGGCGAGCAGCGCCGCCTCCGGCAGCGTCAGATCGCTCGCCTTCTTGCCGAAGTAGCCCTCGGATGCCGCCTCGATGCCGACGTACAAGCCGCCGTACGAGATCGTGTTCACGTACCACTCGAGGATCTGGTCCTTGGAGTACTTGTTGGTGAGCTCGATCGCGATCGCGGTCTCTTTGATCTTGCGCAGCGGCGAGCGCTCCGCCCGCTCCTCGCGCGGGATGTAGACGTTCTTCGCGAGCTGCTGCGTGATCGAGGAGCCCCCGGAGCCGTCGAGGAGCCCGCCGCCGCCGAAGGGCGTGAAGTTCTCGAACGCGGCGCGGAACAGGCCGCGGAAGTTCACGCCGACGTTTTCCTCGAAGTCGGGGTCCTCGACGGAGATTGTCGCCTTCGTGAGCCACGGCGAGACCTCGTTGATCTTCACCGGGCGGCGCAGGCCGCTGAGCTCGTCGACGAACTCGTACATCAGCGCGCCGTGGCGGTCATAGATTCGGGCGCCGCCGCGCGAGTAGCGCGCGAGCAGCTGCTCCGGCGGGACGACGTCGCTCATTGCCGAGGTGTAGGTCACGGCGGCGACGCCCATGCCGCTCACGCCGAGGATGCCGCCGATCGCGAGCATCACCACCAGCACGCGCAGCCCGAGCGCGGCGCGCCCCCCCGCGATCGCACCACCGCCGAGCCCGCCCAGCCGGCGGCGAATGCGGCGGCGCACGACGCCGCTGCGCGACACGCCCATCAATGCCCCCCGGGGCGCGTGGTGGGCGGAGCGGTGTCCTCGCGCCGCAGGACGACGAGGTGTGACAGGCCGAAGCGCTGGAGCGCGTTGCCCTCCGCCCAGTAGCAGAAGCGGCGGATTGCGTTCGCCAGCGGGCGGGAGCGCGCCTCGATGTTGTCGAAGCCGGGGTACACGTAGCCGTGGTCGACGACGCGCAGCGTGCTGCCGGCGACCAGCCGGTGCCAGTCGCCGTGGCGGTAGGCGCGCGCGTGGGGGACGAGGCGGTCGCGCAAGATGTCGGGGAGCCAGTTCACGAACGGGATGTTCCCGAAGACGTAGCGTCCGCGCCAGTAGATGCCGTGCGTCTCGAACGGGTACAGCCGGTTCGGCGCGTAGAGGATGCACGTCCCGCCGGGCCGCAGCACGCGCGCGACCTCGCGCAGCGTGGCGCGGTCGTCCTGCACGTGCTCGATCACCTCGTTCAGCACGACGAGGTCGAACGCACCGTCCGTGAAGGGCAGCGACTCGCCCGCGGCGGCCAGGAAGCCCTGCACCCCGCGCGTCGCGGTCGTCTCCACGCGCTGGCGCGCCTCGACGAGGCGGTCGACGGCGATGTCGGTGCCCAGCGCCTGCGCGCCGCGCCGCGCGAACGCGCGCACGTACTCGCCGACGCCGCACCCGAGGTCGAGGACGCGCCGGTCGTGCAGCGAGATGTACCGCTCGATGAGCGCGAGGCGGCGCTCCTGCCCGTAGCGCCAGACGAACGACGGGTTGCCGAGCCGCGCCGCGTCCGGCTCGCCCACCGGGGGCAGCGCGGTCGCGGTCGTGGAAGTCGAGGGCGCGGGCATGCTCGAAGGCGAGTCGGACATCGCTACTCCTGCCGATCGACGGGGTGCGGGGTGGGCACCGATGACACGCCGATGGAATGACCGCTGGCCCGGTGGGTAGGCGCCTTTTAGAATACGCTCGCATCATGACAGGTTCATCGTCCACCCCGAACCGTGGGAGCCATTCCCGAGGAGCGCCGCATGGCCCTGACCGCCGACGAGGTGCGATACATCGCGAAGCTCGCGCGCGTGGCGCTGACCGACGCCGAGGTCGACCGCCTCGGCGGGGAGCTCTCGACGATCCTCGGGCACTTCCAGGTGCTGAACGACATCGACACGAGCGACGTCCCGCCCACCGCGCAGTCGTTCGACCTCCACAACGTCGAACGCGCCGACGTGACGCGTCCCTCCCAGCCCCTCGAGCAGGTGCTGCTCAACGCACCCCGGCGCGAGGACGGCTACTTCCGCGTCCGCGGCGTGCTCGACTAGGCCCGCCCATGCCCCTCGACGCCTCCCACCTCGACCTGACCGCCCACGAGCACGCCGCGCACCTGCGTGCGGGTACGTACACCTCCCGCGCGCTGACCGAGGCGACCCTGGCCCGCATCCACGCGCAGGACGGCGCGCTGAACGCCTACATCACGTTCACCGACGACCTCGCGCTCGCCGAGGCGGACGCGGCGGACGCGCGCCTCGCCGCCGGGGACGCCGGCCCGCTGACGGGCGTGCCGGTGGCCGTGAAGGACCTGCTCTCGACGCAGGGGATCCAGACCACCGCCGCCTCGAAGATGCTCGAGGGCTTCGTGCCGATCATCGATTGCACGGTCGTGCAGCGGCTGAAGGACGCCGGCGCCGTGATCGTCGGCAAGACGAACCTCGACGAGTTCGCGATGGGCTCCTCGACGGAGCACTCCGCGTTCGGGCCGACGCACAACCCGTGGGACCTCGACCGCGTGCCGGGGGGCTCCTCGGGCGGCTCGGCCGCGACCGTGGCGTCGAGGGGCGTCCCGCTGTCGCTGGGCACGGACACGGGCGGCTCGATCCGCCAGCCCGCCGCGCTCTGTGGCATCGTCGGACTGAAGCCCACCTACGGCCGCGTCTCGCGCTTCGGCGTCGTCGCGTTCGCCTCCTCGCTGGAGCAGGTCGGCCCGTTCGCCCGTGACGCCGAGGACGCCGCGCATCTGCTGGGCGCGATCGCCGGCCTCGACCCGATGGACTCGACGAGCGCGCCGGTCGCCGTGCCGGACTACACCGAGCGCTTCGGGCGCGGCCTCGACGGCCTGCGCGTGGGCGTCCCCGAGGCGTTCTTCGGCGACGGCCTCGACGACGACGTCCGCGCGGCCATCGAGCAGGCGATCGCCGACCTCCAGGCGCACGGCGCGATCATCGACCGCAGCGTCGCGCTCCCGGCGGCCTCGGCGGCGCTCCCGGTGTACTACCTGATCGCCCCGTCCGAGGCCTCCGCGAACCTCGCCCGCTACGACGGTGTGAAGTACGGCTTCTCCGTCACCGACGGCCGCAGCGTCGAGGACGAGATGGCGCAGACGCGCGGCCGCGGCTTCGGCGCGGAGGTGAAGCGCCGCATCATGCTCGGCACCTACGCGCTCTCCGCCGGCTACTACGACGCGTACTACCTGAAGGCCCAGAAGGTCCGCACGCTGATCAAGCGGGAGTTCGAGGCGGCTCTCGCCACGAACGACGTGATCCTCACGCCGACGAGCCCCTCCGTTGCGTTCCGCCTCGGCGAGAAGGTGGACGACCCGTACGCGATGTACCTGAACGACCTCTACACGATCCCGGTGAACATCGCCGGGAACCCCGCGCTGAGCCTCCCCTGCGGCCTCTCGCAGGGCCTGCCGGTCGGGATGCAGCTCATCGGCCGCCCGTTCGAGGAATCGACGCTGCTGGGCGCCTCGCACGCCTACGAGCAGGTCACGGACTGGCACCGCCGGACGCCGCCCCCGCTCGGGTAGGTCTGCGATAACGCTCGTTGATCGGGAGCGAGGCCGGAGCGGCGTGCCTCGACCGGCCTTAACCCGGCCGTACCCGCGAGGTTCCGCCCGGTGCTATGCTGCCGAGCGATTCACGGCCCCGTGCGCGAGTTCCGCAGCCGGCAGCCTCGCCTCCACGCACGTGATGAAACCCAGGGAGCCCCGCGGGGCGGCAGTGTCCGGATGCCGCGGGAAAGCAGGAGTGGGTCTATGACAACCAGCACGCCGCCGTCCTTCAGCCCGGGCCTCGAAGGAGTCCCGATCGGTGAATCCTCGCTCTCCCTCGTCGAGGGCCAGGCGGGCCGTCTTTCGTACCGGGGCTACTCGATCGAGGACATCACGGGGCCGGAGAACACGTTCGAGGAGATCGTCGCGCTCCTCTACGACGGCGAGCTGCCGGGCGCGTCGCGCATCGCGGCCGTCGACGCTGAGCTGAAGGCGAAGCGCGGCCTGACGCCGCAGCAGATCGAAGTCGTCCGCATGACGGCGAAGATGACCCACCCGATGTTCGCGCTCCAGGCCGCCGCCGCGACCCTGGGACCGATGGACAACGACTTCGAGCCGAAGATGGCGACCGTGGAGGACCGCGGCATGGCCGCGATCGCCAAGATGGGCCACCTCGTCGGCGCGCTGGCGCAGGCCTTCCAGGACCGCCCGTACGACCCCCCGAAGCCCGAGGAGTCGCACGCGGAGATGATCCTCCGGATGATCACCGGCCAGAAGCCGTCCGCGCTGCACCTGCGCGTGATGAACGCGCTGCTCATCCTGCAGGCCGACCACTCCGCCGGGAACGCCTCGACGTTCACGTCGCGCGTGGTCGCCTCGACGAAGGCGGAGCCGGAGGCGGTGCTGTCCTCGGCCATCGGCGCGCTGTCGGGCCCGGCCCACGGTGGGGCGAACGAGCAGTCGCTGCGCCTCTTCGAGACGATGGGCGCGCCGGAGGGTGCGAAGGCGAAGATCGAGAAGATGCTGGAGGACCACTTCCGCATCCCCGGCTTCGGCCACCGCGTCTACCACGTGAAGGACCCGCGCTCGAAGGTCATCCAGTCCCTCGCGTCCGAGGTCATCGAGTCCGGCTCGCGCGTTTCGGAGCTCTACTCGATCGCCCTGACCGTCGAGGACGTCGCGACCGAGCGCCTGGGCCACCGCGGCCTGTTCCCGAACGTGGACCTGTTCTCGGGCTGCGTGTTCGCGGCGGTCGGCATCCCGACCGACATCTTCACGCCGATCTTCGCGGCCAGCCGCACCCTCGGCTGGATGGCGAACATGAAGGAGCAGTGGGAGTCGGGCAACCGCCTCTTCCGTCCCGCCCAGATCTACGTCGGCAACCCGCCCCCGAAGGACTACATCCCGCGCTCCGCGCGTAGCTAGTCCGAGGGCCTCGAGGCCCCGCTCGCAGATCGAACAGGCCGCCCGAGAGGGCGGCCTGTTTGTTGATGTGCTGAATTACTGGCCGCAGCCGGTGACTTTCACAGCCAGGTAGCGGCTGTCATGGCTCCAAGTAAGGTCGAGGCTGGTTGCCAGAATCTCGCCAAGCAATCGCCTTGATCCGTCGTCCAGCGAGGTAACAGAGACTGGCATCAAGGAACTCGGCCCAAGACAGAAGGCCCCTCGGACAGTTGCGATCGCGCGCCCATCGGGCGACCACCACGATTCGTTATCGGGCAGGCACCGGATTTCTTGAAAGGCGTTGTCGAACATCACCGTGCCGCGACAGGTGTCGGTGTTGGCGTTCGATAGCAGCAGCCGATCTCCGAGACGTACAAGCGCGTCCGGGGAGAACCGGATGTCACGGACATTCGTGACATTCCACGAGCGGGTCGCCATCGTACGTAGGTCGAGGAGTTCCTCGCGGAATCCGTTCGCCCAGAAATCAGTCGGTCGGATGAGTACCTCGAACGGGCTGATGAACCGGGCAAACCCCTTGTTTACTGCGAGCGCCTGTTCGCGTCCGGTGCTGCTCTGCTGGAGCAAGATCGAATCACCCCGTCGGACGAGGAGCGAAGTCCCGGTCGGACTCCAACCACCGAACTGCCCATCGAGACGTCGCGTCGATCCGTTCGCGGAGTCATACAAATATGACGCTCGTGCCCCGGGGGCGAAGTCGATGAACGCGAGATATCTGCCGTCCGGTGACCAACCCTCAGGGAAGCCGACATCGCACTGGCAAGGACGAATGATGCCCACGAGCCGCGGTGTCCAGGTTGTGGTATCGGCGACCCATAGTTCAGGAAGCGCGACGGCGTTCGATCCTGGATTTACGTAACTGACAAACAACCCGTTGGGGGAAAACGAGCGCCCAAAGCCGTCCTGCACTCGCTGAGCGGGTTCGCCTGTGCTCCAGGCCCACAGGTCGCATGAGCCGGTCCGGCACGAGTCTGTCGTGAACACGTAGCGCGTCTGTTGGTCAGGACTCTCCCCAGCGGGCCACCAGTCGCCGAGTAGTCGATCGACGACCCGCCCATCGAACGTCTGCAATTCAAGCGCAACAGCAGTTCGCACCCACATGCCTCGAGCGTCTCGCGCTGTTCCGGCATATCCAACGGATCCGGCAGGTGCTCCCGATGGATAGGCCGGCGCGAGAGTTCGAACCTGTTGGCCGGTGCTCACATCGAACACCTGCACGTATCCCCATTGGGGTTTTGGTGTCGGGGTAGCTGTCGGCGCTGCCATCGTCGCCGCGCCCAGCACGGACGCCGTCGGTATCGGTGTTTCAGTCGGAGCTGTTGGCGCGCTTGCGCTGGGCTGATTCGTCTCGCTCGTGCAAGCACCGAACAGCAGCGCTCCGGCTAGCGCGAGCGACAGTGGGACGAGGCGTACGCGGTTCATCGGCGTGGATGATACGCCGAGCGCGGGCGCGTGGATGCGCGCTACGACAGGTAGTTGAGCCCCATCGCGTCGCGGACCATGCGCATCGTCTCGGCGGCGACGGTGCGCGTGTGCTCCGTGCCGGCGGCGAGGGCGTCGAGGACCTCTCGCGGGTGGGACTCGTAGTAGGCGCGGCGCTCGCGGATCGGGTCGAGGAACGTGTTGAGCGCGGCGGCGAGCTTCGTCTTCACCTCGACGTCGCCGACCTTGCCGAGGACGTAGCGTTCCTTTAGGTCGTTGACCTCCTCGACATCTGGGTTGAACGCATCATGGTACATGAAGACTGGGTTGCCCTCGACGTGGCCGGGGTCGGTGGCGCGCAGGCGCGTCGGGTCGGTGTACATCGATCGCACCTTCGTGTTCACGGTGGCGGCGTCGTCCTTCAGGTTGATCGTGTTGTTCAGCGACTTCGACATCTTCGCGTTGCCATCGATGCCGACGAGGCGCGGGACGCGGCCGATCAGCGCCTCGGGCTCCGGGAACAGGTCGGTGTTGAAGATGCGGTTGAAGCGACGCGCGATCTCCCTCGTCAGCTCGATGTGCGGCAGCTGGTCCTCGCCGACGGGGACGAGGTGCGCGCGCGGCATCAGGATGTTCGCGGCCTGCATCATCGGGTAGTTGAAGAAGGCGACCGGCATCGACTCGCCATCGGCGAGGTTGCCCATCTCCGCCTTCAGCGTGGGGTTGCGCTGGAGCATGCCCATCGGCACCCACCACGACAGCCACGTCGTCAGCTCGGCGTGCTGCGGCACGAGCGACTCGATCTGGAAGTGCGAGCCCTGCGGATCGAGGCCGACCGCGAGCCAGTCCGTCGCGACCTCGATCACGTTGCCCTTCACGGCGGCGATGTCGTCGGCGTGGTCGGAGACCTGGTAGTCCGCGATCAGGAAGAAGCACTCGTACTCGCGCTGCAGGCGGATCCAGTTCTCGAGCGCGCCCACGTAGTGGCCGAGGTGCAGCGAGCCGGTGGGACGGACGCCGGTGAGGATGCGCTTGCGCGAGCCTGCTGCTTCGGTCGTCATCGGACGGTTCCTCTCATGTGAGGCGCGGTGCGCGGGGAACCCCTCCCCCAGCCCTCTCCCGCAAGGGGAGAGGGGGCCGGAGTGCGGAGAGGGCCGGGCTACATCGAGTCCGGCGCGCTGATGCCCATGAGGCCGAGCGTCCGCGCGAGCACGACGCGGGTCGCCTCGAGGAGTCGGAGGCGCGCCTTCGTCAGCGCGGGCTCGTCCGCCTGGATCACGCGGCACTGTGTGTAGAACGCGTGGAACGCGCCGGCCAGCTCCTGCGCGTAGTGCGTCAGGTGGTGCGGCGCCAGCTCCTCGACGATCTTCTCGACGACCTCGGGCAGCAGCAGCAGCTTGCGCAGCAGCGTCTGCTCTGAATCGTGCACGAGGAGCGAGACGTCCGCCCCGTCGGGCGAGTGGCCCTCGTCCACCGCGCGCTTGAGGACGCCCGCGATGCGCGCGTGCGCGTACTGCACGTAGTAGACGGGGTTCTCGTCGCTCTGCTTCTTCGCGAGCTCCAGGTCGAAGTCCATCGTCTGGTTCGCGCCGGTCAGCAGGAAGAAGAAGCGCGTCGCGTCGCGGCCCACCTCGTCCACCACGTCGCGCAGCGTCACGATCTCGCCGGCGCGCTTCGACAGCGGCACCACGACGTCGCCTCGACGGAGCGTGACGAGCTGGTACAGCAGCACGTCGAGGGCGTTCGCGTCGCCGCCGACGGCGGTGACCGCGGCCTTCACGCGCGAGACGTGCCCCTGGTGGTCCGCACCCCAGATGTCGATGGCGCGGTCGAAGCCGCGCTTCACGAGCTTGTCGTAGTGGTAGGCGATGTCCGTCGCGTAGTACGTCGGCTGCCCATCGGTGCGGATGAGGACGTTGTCCTTCGACTCGCCGAGGTCGGTCGAGGTGAACCACGTCGCGCCCTCGCGCTCGACGACCTGGCCCTGCTTCCGCAGCAGCGCCATCACCTCGCCGTAGGGGCCGCCCTCGTCCATCAGCGAGCGCTCGGAGTACCAGCGGTCGTACGTCACCCCCATGTGCTCGAGGTCGGCTCGGATGCCCTCGATCATCATGTCGAGGCCGATGCGACCGAACGCGGGATCGGCCTCCTCGCCGGGCGGGCGCAGGTACTTGTCGCCGTCGCGCTCCTTCACGAGCTTCGCGACCTCGATCATGTACTCGCCGGGGTAGCCGTTCTCGGGGATCTCGACCTCGCGGCCGAAGAGCTGCTCGTAGCGCGCGTAGAGCGTGCGACCGAAGATCGCGACCTGCGTCCCGGCGTCGTTGACGTAGTACTCCTGCGCGACCTCGTAGCCCGCGGCCGCCATCACGTTCGCGAGCGCCGAGCCGATGGCCGCGCCTCGACCGTTGCCGACGTGGATCGGGCCGGTGGGGTTGGCGCTGACGTACTCGAGCTGCACGCGCTTCCCGACGCCGAGGTCCAGCGACGCGTAGCGGTCGCCCTCGGCGAGGATCGTGTCGACCTGCGCGGCGGCCCAGCCGGGCGCGAGGTAGAAGTTGAGGAAGCCCGGCGGCGCGACGACCACGCGGTCGACGGCGGGGTGGGCGGGGACGTGCCGTTGGAGCGCTTCGGCGACCGCGATCGCCTTCATCCGCGCGAGGCCCTGGATGCGCAGCGGCAGGTTCGCGGAGAAGTCACCGTGCTCGGGGCGGGCGGGGTGCTCCGTCGTGATCTCGGGCGTCGCGAACTGCGGCAGGTCGCCGGCCGCCTGCGCGGCCGCCAGCGCCTGCTCCGTGAGCGCAACGATCTCGTCTCGAATCAAGGCCTTCGGCCTTCCTGTGGGCTTCGCCGCTGCGTCCGCGAGGCGGGACTTCACGAGGGGCCAGTGTACCGTGGCGCCTCGCTTGGAGCAGCGTCCGAGGAGGCTCACGCCTCGACGGGGCGCTCCTCGACGGGGGCCTCCTCGTGGTGGAGGTGGCGCACCAGCTCCCAGCCGGTGAAGCCCACGACGATCAGCGCCAGCAGCAGCCACCCCACGCTGCCGAGGAGGTCGGCGAGCTCCTGCACGCGGTCGGAGAACAGCATTCCGAGGCCTACGTAGAGCCCCACCCACACCATCTCGCCCAGGATGTCCCAGAACAGGAACCGCGGCCACGTGTACTCGGTGACGCCGCTGCTCAGGTTCACCCACGGGCCCAGCGCGGTGACGAGCCAGCGGCTGAAGAAGATGCCGGGCGCGCCCCAGCGCGTCGTGAACGCCTCGGCGCGGCGGATGGCGTTGCCGCCCTCGAAGCGGCGTGAGAAGGCGTTCACGGCGCGCCGCCCGGCGATGCGCCCGATCAGGTAGCCCAGCTGGTCGCCCAGGACGACCGCCGTCAGCGACAGCAGCAGCACGTCGCGCAGCTCCACGTCGCCCTCGCGGACGAAGGAGCCCATCGCCAGCAGGAACAGCGTGCCGGGCACCGGCGCGCCGAGGGCGGCGACCAGCAGGATCGCGAAGGCCGCCGCGAGCCCGTAGTCCGCGAACCACGCGAAGACGAGGTCGCTCAGGGGGCTGGCCGATCGCTCTTGGGCGGTGCGGGCGGAGGCCCCGGCGGCGGGTTTGGCGGGCGGACGTCGGTGATCGCCTTGAGGAACGTGGCCTTCAGCTGCTCGAACGGGATGCCGCGGCCGGCCGCGACCTCGCTCAGCGGGCGGCGGTCACGGCGCGGCGTCGGCGGGGGCTCCTCGAGGCCGAGCGACTGCCACAGGACCCACGGCGGCACGTTGTACGAGCGCGCGACGTAGTTGACGGTCATCCAGCGCTCGATCGGCTCGTCCTGGTGCAGCCGCCAGTAGATCGCGCGCTGGGTGGCCCGCACCGCGAACAGCCCCGTGATCACGAGCGCGAGCACGAAGACCCCGGTGAGCAGCCACTGCCCCCACCCGAACCGTCGAACATTCCGCCGCACGCGCGTCAGCATCCATCCACTATCGCGCGTTGGAGTGGAGGCTGCACGAGTCCGCGGACGGGTCGTGCAATGACTTCCCGAGACGGCTATCGGACTGAGACTTGCCTCTCGCTGAGTTGGCCGTATCGATCGATTGAGATCAGGACTCGCTTCTCCGGGCGCTGGAACATCGAAAGCATGAACCAAACGATGAGCCATACGCTGAAGGTCACGATCGAGAGCAGAAGATGGAGAACGTGGTTCACTCGTTTTGGCGGTAGCGACAGCGTCGCAGTGACGTCGGAATCGTTCCGGTCGACCAGCGTCCATCCACGCAGGGTTCGCTGGGCTATGGCGTCGTTGAGCTGCTCGAGACGGTCTCGGCGCGACTGTTGGTTATCTACGTCGCGGACGTCCGATTGGTTCAGCAAAAGTTGTGCGTCGTCGTTCTTCGGAGAGATCCGGAGCACCGACCGAGCAAGGGCTCGAACCCGTCCGTCGTCGCCCTGTCTGCCTGCGACTTCGGCTCTCATCAGCAGGGCATCGATGTTCTCGGGTTCGATCGCCAATGCGGTGTCGAGATAGGTCGCGGCAGACTCGAACTCTTGCTCGATGAGTTCAGCCTCGGCGGCGATCAACAAGGCAGCCATATTGCTTTTGTCGGCCGCGAGCACTTGATCCGCGAGTTCCCACGCGGATTGGGAGTCGCCAGCATCAAGCGCTGTTTCGGCGTCGATGAGTTCTGGAATAGCGATTCTGGGATCGGCGGGTGATCCGCCCTGTTTGTTCGTCGTCTTGGTAGCGCGTGCGGCTGCCTGGAGCAGTTCAGTTCCCTCGGGGTGCTCCGGCTGCAATGCGAGAATTGACGTGCAGCGTGTCGAAACAGTCGTCCAGTCGCCGACCAGCACGGCTTGTTCAGCCTCGAGAAGCAGGCGCTCGATGAGTTGCTGCTGACGTTCGCTGGTCACTGGGGCTACTCCGCTCCTGCCTCGCACGGCCGGACGATGTATATCACTGCCGGCGAGCCGACCCTAATGCATCTCCGCCACGACGCTCGCCGTGCGGCTAGCGATCGCCGCTTTCAGCGGCTGGTGGTCGAGGCGCACGAGGTCGGGGTCGGCGTCGAGGAGCGTCTCGGCTTCGCGTCGGGCGGCGGCGATGAGCGGGGCGTCGAGGAGGCTGGCGACGCGGAGTGACGCGACGCCGGACTGCGTGGTGCCGAACAGGTCGCCGGGGCCTCGGAGCTGCAGGTCGGCCTCGGCCAGCTCGAAGCCGTCGAGCGTGCGCTCCATGACGGACAGGCGCTCCTCGGCGTCGGGGGTGGGGTCGTCGGCGAGCAGGAAGCACGTCGAGGCATGCTCGCCGCGGCCGACCCGCCCGCGGAACTGGTGCAGCTGCGCGAGGCCGAAGCGGTCCGCGCCCTCGATCGCCATCACCGTCGCGTTCGGCACGTCGATGCCCACCTCGACGACCGCCGTCGACACCAGGATGTCCGCCTCGTGGTTCGCGAACGCGCGCATCACCTCGTCCTTCTGACGCGCGCCCATGCGGCCGTGGAGCATGATGATGCGCCCGCGCTCGCCCAGGTCGGGGAACTCCTCCGTCTTCAGGCGCTCGAACTCCTCGGTCGCCGCGCGTGACTCCACGGTGTCGGAGCCCTCGACGAGCGGGCAGATCACGAACGCCTGCCGGCCCGCCTCGATCTCCGCGCGCATCGTCGCGAAGGCCTCGCGCCGCTGGATCGGCGACAGCCACTTCGTCACGATCGGCGTCCGCCCCGGCGGCAGCTCGTCGATGATCGTGAGGTCGAGGTCGCCGTACGCCGTCAGCGCGAGCGAGCGCGGGATCGGCGTGGCGCTCATCACCAGCAGGTGAGGGGAGATCGCGCGGGAGGCGGGGGCGGAACCGGGACCGGAGCCCCCACCCTCACCCTCCCCCGCGAGGGGGGAGGGGACAGAAGCGGAGGGGACAGAAGCGGAGGGGACAGAAGCGGAGGGGACAGAAGCGGAGGGGACAGAAGCGGAGGGGACAGAAGCGGAGAGAGGGGGAGGGAAGAGAGGCGCTGTCTCTCCCGCTCCGATCTCACCCCCGACGCCCTCGCGGGGGAGGGTCGGGGTGGGGGGGCTCTCCTCGACGCTACTCCCGCCCTCGAGGCCCTTGCGGCGCAGGGCGCCGCGCTGCATCACGCCGAAGCGGTGCTGCTCGTCCACGACGGCGAGGCCGAGGCGCGCGTATTCGACGCCCTCCTGGATCAGCGCGTGCGTGCCGACGGCGAGCTGCGCGCCGCCGAACTTCAGCGCCTCCAGCGCCGCGCGCCGCTCCTTCGCCCTCGTCGAGCCGGTGAGCAGCACGATGCGCACGGGCAGCGGCAGGCCGGGGACATTCACCATCCCGTGTAGCGGCGGCTCGCTCTCGCCGGAGAGCATCCGACAGAGCGTTCGGTAGTGCTGCTCCGCGAGGACCTCGGTCGGGGCCATCATCACCGCCTGGTAGCCGGCGGAGATCATCGACAGCATCGCGGCGAGCGCGACGACGGTCTTGCCGGAGCCCACGTCGCCTTCGAGGAGCCGCGACATCGGCACGTTGCGCGCGATGTCCAAGCGGATGTCGTGCAGCGCCTGCCCCTGCGCGCGCGTCAACGTGAACGGCAGCGTATCGAGGAACGCGTCCGCCGCCGCGTGGTCGATGACGATCGGCGCGTTGCCATGCGCCTGCCACTCGCGCTTCCTCGACACCACGCCGATCTGGATCGCGAGCAGCTCGTCGAACGCGAGGCGACGGCGCGCCTCCTGCAGCTGCTCGTCGCTGTCGGGGTAGTGGATTTGCCGTGTCGCCTCGACGAGTCCCATCAGGCCGTTGCGCACGCGGATGTCCGCGGGCACGGGGTCCGCGATGCGGTCGCCGAACGCCTCGAGGAGCGCCGCGATCATCGAGCGGAGCGTGCGCTGCGGCAGGCCCTGCGTCAGCGAATACACCGGAACGAAGCGCCCCGTGTGCGCTCCCGCGTTCGGCCCGTCGAGGCGCTCGTACTCGGGGTTCTGAAACGCGAGGTGGCCGCGATACGCCGTCACCTTCCCGGCGAACGCGACGAGCGAGCCGACCGGCAGCGCGCGCGCGATGTACGGCTGGTTGAACCACGTCGCCGTGATCCTCGCGCCGAGGTCGTCGGTCAGCACCGCCTCCGTCGCGCGCATCTTGCCGCCGCGGCCCATGCGCACCTCGCGCGCGCGGTCGATCGTGCCTCGGACGGTCTGCTCCACGCCGACTTTCAGCGCGCTGATCGGCACCGTGCGCGTGAAGTCGTGGTGGCGGTACGGGTAGAAGCGCAGCGCATCGCCCACGGTGCGGATGCCGAGGTGCTCCAGCCGCGCGAACGTCGCACCGCGCAGCCCCGTCCCGGCATGCTCGATCGGCACGTCGAGCGCCGCCGCACCGGGGGGCGCTCGATGCACGGCACGTTGCATGGGCGTCATCCCGGCGGTCGCCGCGCTCGCGCCGTCGCCCTCGGCGCCGGCCGCACGAGGCGCGCGCGGCCTCGGTGCTTTCGCGGCCTTCGAGGCGCGCGTCTTGCTCGCCGGGCGCGTGGGCACCGGGCCGATCGCGGGCGGCGGCGGCTCCAGCTGGTCGGCGAGCGTCGTCTCGCGGCGGATCGTCGCGATCGCGCGGCGCAGCCACGTCACGCGCTCCTCGACGTCCATCGCGACGTAGCCGGCGATCGGGAGCGCGGCGAGCATGCGGCGCAGCGGCGCGCCCTCGGGCTCGCCGTCCGCCTCGCGCGCGAGCATGGCGTCGAGGCCGCCCTGGACGAGCTCGTCCGTCGCGCCAGCCTCGAGCTCGCGTTCCAGCACGGCACGGAGACGCCACAGGTCGGCGGCCATCGCGATCCTCGGGTGGGGGGAGGACTTCAGGATACGCGCGCTGCCGTCGTGGGCGAAGCCGGCCTCGGTGGCGAAGCGTGTCTCCCGGCGGCTACTTCGCCGCGAGCGTCCTCGACTGGCCGTCCGGCGCCGTCACCACGCCCACGCCGAGGATGCCCGGCCCGCCGTGCACGCCGACGACCGGGGTGACGCGGCCGATCGTGATCGGCGCCTCCGACTCCAGAGCGGCGAGGCGGTCGCGTGCGTAGTTCGCCTCCTCGGGTGTCGTGCTGTGCAGCACGAACAGGTGCTCCACCGGGCGCAGGTCGGCGCAGCGGGCGATCACGTCCTCGATCGCGCGCTGGCGTGTGCGGACGCGGCCTACGGGGAGCACCTCGCCGTGCTGGATGGAGAGGATCGGCTTCACCTTCAGCAGCGTGCCGATCCACTCCTGACCGCGCGACATGCGTCCGCCTCGTCGCAGGTACTCGAGCGTGTCGAGCGTCACGAAGATGTGCGTGCGCCGGAACATGTCCTGCGCGAGCAGGCGTGCCTCGTCCAGCGTCGCCCCCGAGCGCGCGAGCTTCGCAGCCTCCATCACCCCCACGCCGAGGCCGAGCGATACGGTCGCGGAGTCCACGAACTCGATGCGCACATCGGTGCCGGTCTCCTCGCGCAGACGCTGTGCGCCCTGCCGCGCGGACTCGAGGGTGCCGCTCAGCTGCTGCGCGAGGTGGATCGACAGGATCTCGGTCGCGCCCTCCTCGATCAGCCGCTGGTAGGCGTGCGCGAACAGGGCCGGGGAGGGCTGCGCCGTGGTCGGCATGTGCGGGTCGCGCTCGAGGCGGCGGAAGAACTGCTCCGCCTGGATGTCGACGCCGTCGAGGAGCTCCTCGTCGCCGAACAGGATGGAGAGCGGGACGACGGTGATCCCGAGCGCCTGGATGGCGTCGCGGGGCAGGTCGCAGGTGGAGTCGGTCACGATGCGGAGTGTCATGGCCGGGATGATAGCGTGCTTCCGCGCGCGCAGGCCGGGATACCCGGCCCGCGCTCCGGGAGGTCGCGGAGCGCCGCGTCTGGCTTACTCCACGCCGGCGAGGTAGGGGTAGTGCGGCTGGCCGCCCTCGATCACCTCGACCTCGACGGAGGGGAAGCGCGCGGCGATGAGGGCGGCGGCGCGCTCGCCGGCGTCCGACTCCGCACCGATGCCGAGGTACAGCGTCACGAGCTCCGCGTCGGCCGCGCCCGCCGCCTCGAGGCCGGCGAGCAGCGCGTTCTCCAGCGTACCGGCGGCGGCGGCCATGCGGCCGTCGACGAGGGCGATCGCGTCGCCCTCGCGCACGTCGACGCCGTCGACGACGGCGGTGCGCACGGAGCGCGAGACCTCGACGCTGCGGACGGCGGCGGCGGCCTCCAGCATCGCGTCGGCGATCGCGGCGTGGTCGCCCTCGGGCAGGTACGCGATCGCGGCGGCGAGGCCGGCGGCGATCGAGCACGTCGGGATCAGCGTGAGGAAGCCGGGCTGCTCCGCGACCGCGCGCTCGGCGGCCATCAGCACATCCTTGTCGTTCGGCAGCAGGAACGCGTGGTCGCGGCCGGCGCCCCGGGCCGCCTCGATCAACTCGCCCGTGCTCGCCTTGCCGGTCTCGCCGCCGTCGAGGACGCGCGTCGCGCCGAGGTCGCGGAACGCGGCGACGAGCCCCTCGCCGCGCGCGACGACGACGAGGCCGATCGCGGGCAGCGGCCCCTCGGACGCCGCGACGCCCGCGCGCCACTCGTCGTGCTGCGCCTGCATGTTCTCGACCTTCACCGACGCCAGCGCCCCGCGCGCCGCCCCGGCCGAGATGCCCGGTCCCGGGTCGTCCAGGTGGACGTGCACGTGCACCGTCTCGCTGTCCCCGACGACCAGCACCGACTCCCCGCCCGCCTCGATCAGCGCAGCCTCGAGGTCCTTGCGGTCGATCGCGGTGCCCGTCAGCACGAACTCGGTGCAGTAGCCGTGCCCCTCGTGCGCGACGCCGCCGAGGTCCGCCGGGGCGGCGAGCTGCGTCGGGGCGTCGGGCAGCGGCTCACCGGTCACGCCGTGCAGCACGCCTTCGAGGATGATCGCGATGCCCTGCCCACCCGAGTCCACGACGCCCGCGTCGCGCAGGCGTGGCAGCAGGTCCGGAGTGCGCGCCACGCTTGCGTGGGCCTCGGTGACGGCGGCGCGCAGGACGTCGGCCGGGTCGGCGAGGTCGTCGCGCGCCCCGGCCCGCGCCGCGTCGCGCATCACGGTGAGCATCGTGCCCTCGACGGGCTGGGAGATCGCGGCGTAGGCGTGGTCGGCGGCGGCGACGAGCGCGCGCGCGAAGTGCGGCCCGTCGAGGGTGCCCGCGCCCCGGCATGCCTCGGCGATGCCTGCCAGCATCTGCGACAGGATGACGCCGCTGTTCCCGCGCGCACCGAGCAGCGACCCGTGCGCCAGCGCGCCGAGGTACGGGCCGGCGGCCTGGTCCGGGACGCCCTCGCCGGCCTTCAGCGCGGCGCGCCAGGTGAGCAGCATGTTCGTGCCGGTGTCGCCGTCGGGGACGGGGTAGACGTTGATCGCGTTGATCGCCTCGCGGTTGGCGGCCAGCCAGCGCTCGGCCACCTCGAAGGCGGCGCGGAGCGTGACGGCGGCGAGGACGGGCGGGGGGGCGGTCATGCTGGGCTCGCTCGAACTGATCATCCGGGTGAGTCGTATCCTCGAGGCCCGGCGCGCCTGCGCGGCGTCCGGGTGGCTTCGTAGACGATACACAACCGGCGCTGCTAGTCTGTTCGGACGCGCTCGTGACGAGCGGCCCCCTGATCCCCGCGGTGGGCGATCCTCGGGGCGACACGACATATAGCACAAGTGTTGGGAACCGCGATGGCCTCAGGTAAGTGCGACGTCTGCGACAAGCGAACCGTGTTCGGCCGGAGCATCCAGTTCCAGCACGGTGGTCAGTGGGAGCGCCGCGCGCCCAAGACCAACCGCCCCTTCAAGCCGAACGTCCAGTCGAAGCGGATGTTCCTGGACGGCAAGTGGCAGCGCCTGAACGTCTGCACGCGCTGCATCCGCACGGAGGCCAAGCACACGCAGGCCGCCGGCAGCCCGTTCCCGAAGGTCGCCACGAAGGCCTAGCCCGCGCGCCTCGTCCGAGGCACGACGCAGCACAGCAACGCCCCGCACGCCGGGGCGTTGCTGTGCCCGGCGACTCGCGGCCGGAGGGCTCCACACCCGCGCTCAGTTCTGGTACAACACGAACGTCCCATGGGATGGGCGCGTCGACGCGCCCGGACGCGAAGGAGGAGCACATGACAACCGAAGAGACCGAGGCCCCGGCGGGGCGCCCGATGCGTGGCGACCCGAACATCACGTGGGAAGACACCGCGAAGCACATCGGCGAGGACTACTCGGGCGGCATCATCATGGTCGCCGACGAGCGCGTCAGCAAGGTCATGATCTCGCGCTACTGCGAGCCGGCCGAGATCGGCAACCTCCTGTACTGGGACGAGGAAGTCGCGCGCATGGCCGGCTACCGCAGCCAGGTGGTGCCGTGGGCGATGGTGAAGGAAGTCCCGACGTACGGCGGCAACTGGCGCCCGGGCGAGGCGACGCGTTTCCCGCTCGACAAGGAGATGGACTGGCAGTCGCAGCTGGCGAACCGGCAGCCGTCCGCGGGTGGCCCGCCGACGCCGCCGACGAACGCCGGCTTCTTCACCGACATGACGATCGAGTTCTTCGAGCCCGTCTGCCTCGGCGACCGGCTGACGACGATGGGCTACACGCTGCGCCACGTCACCCCGCGCGAGACGCGCGTGGGCATCGGCGCGTTCGTGGGCTTCGACACCAGCTACTTCAACCAGTACGGCCAGCTCGTCGCCCGCGCCACGCAGGGCGGCTACCGCTTCGTCCGCAAGGAAGACAGCGAGATCGAGCGCTAGCTCGCGCGCCTCGTCGAGGCACGCAGTAGCGCCAGGAACGCCCCGCACGCCGGGGCGTTCCTGTGTCCGCTTTGCGATGGTGCGCGCGTCATCGCATCGCCGAACACGACGCTCGTTGCTACGCTTTAATCATGGCTGACCACTCGTTCCTCACGATCGGCGATCTCCACTACTACTTCGAGACGCACCGCGACGAGATCGTCCGCGTCGTGCTGGGAGTGATGACCGACGAGGGGATCTACGACAACGCGACGATGTACGTGGACGTCGAGGAGCGCCGCCGCCATCGAGTGGCGTTCGTCGAGACGGTGGTGCGTTCCACGCTCGCGGCGATCGAAGCTGGATTCGCGCAGGACGACGAAGACGCTCGCGCCTGAGCCCGCTCGCGTCGTCGAGGCACGACGCTGCACCTTCGAACGCTCCGCACGTCGAGGGAGTCCCCACCTCAGCCCTCCCCGTGAAGGGGGAGGGAGTCAGAGACGTCAGAACCCTCTCCCCGTTCGGGGAGAGGGCAGGGTGAGGGCGGTCTTAGCGCGCCAGCGCGTCGTGTAGCTCGGCGAGCGCGTCGGCGGGCGTCTGGTCCGCGTTGAACACGGCCGAGCCGGCGACGAGGATCGTCGCGCCGGCCTCGGCGCAGGCGCGGGCGTTGTGGGCCTTCACGCCGCCATCGATGTTGATCGGCATGGCGATGCCCTCGGCGGCGAGTCGCGCGGAGAGCGCGCGCACCTTCGACAGCAGGTCGAGGTCCGCCTGCTGGCCGCCCCAGCCCGGGCGGATCAGCATCACGAGCACCTCGTCGAGGGTGTCGAGCAGCGGGTAGAGCGCCTCGATCGGGGTCTCCGGGTTGATGGCGATGCCGGCCTCGCAGCCGAGGTCGTGCGCCTGCCGCGCGAGGTCGCGTGCCGCCTCGGCGCTGCCGGCCGCCTCGTAGTGGAACACGAGGCGCTGCGCGCCCGCGTGCGCCATGTGGGCGAACTGCTCGCCAGGGCGCGCCACCATCAGGTGCGCCTCCAGGAAGCGCGGGGAGGCGGCGCGCACGGCGGCGATCACTTCCTTGCCGAACGACAGCGGCGGCACGAAGTGCCCGTCCATCACGTCGAGGTGCCACAGGTCGGCGCCGCCGGCGTCGGCGTCCCGGATCTGCTGCGCGAGGTGCCCGAAGTCGGCGGTCAGGATCGACGGTGCGATCTGTGCGAGGCGTGCCTCGACGGGGATCACCAGCCGCGCTCGGCGGCCAGCCGGGCGCGCGCGGCGGCGCGGGCCTGCGCGACGGCGCGCGGGGCGGTGCCGCCGGGGATGTCACGCGCGGCGAGCGAGGCGACGAGGTCGATGCGCATCGCGTCCTCGTCGAACGCGGGGTGGGCGGCGCGGAACTCCTCGAGCGTCAGTTCGCTGAACGTGCGGCCCTCGCGCTCGCAGCGGGCGACCAGCGCGCCGACCGCCTCGTGCGCGTCGCGGAAGGGCACGCCCTTCTTCGCGAGGTAGTCTGCGAGGTCGGTGGCGAGCGCGAAGTTCGCGACGGCCGCCTCGGCGCCGCGCGGGCCGTCGAAGGTGATCGTGGGGAGCATCGCCGCGAACACGCGCAGCGTGACGAGGACCGTGTCGACGCTGTCGAACAGCGACTCCTTGTCCTCCTGGTTGTCCTTGTTGTACGCGAGCGGCTGCCCCTTGAGCAGCGTCAGCGCCTGCACGAGGTTGCCGATGGCGCGCGCGCTCTTGCCTCGACCCAGCTCGGCGACGTCCGGGTTCTTCTTCTGCGGCATGATGCTCGACCCGGTCGAGAACGCGTCCGCGAGGCGCGCGAACCCGAACTCCGCCGTCGACCAGAGGATGATCTCCTCGGCCATGCGGGAGATGTGCACCATCGTGAGGGCGGTCGCGGAGTGGTAGTCGACGACGAAGTCGCGGTCGGACACCGCGTCGAGCGAGTTCTCGCTGATCGCGGCGAAGCCGAGCTCCTGCGCGACGGCGGCACGGTCGATGGGGTACGTCACGCCCGCGAGCGCACCCGAGCCGAGCGGCAGCACGTTCGCGCGGGCTCGTGCCTGCACGAACCGCTCTGTGTCGCGCGCGAACATCGCCTCGTACGCCAGCAGGTGGTGCGCGAGCAGGATCGGCTGCGCGCGCTGGAGGTGCGTGTAGCCGGGGATGACCGTCGAGGGCTGCGCGTCGGCGACGTCGATGAGCACGCCGCGCAGCGCCTGGAGCGCGTCGATCGTCTCGTCGCAGGCGGCGCGCGTGAACAGGCGGACGTCCGTCGCGACCTGGTCGTTGCGCGAGCGTGCGGTGTGCAGGCGGCGGCCGGGGTCGCCGATGCGCTCCGTCAGCGCCGCCTCGATGTTCAGGTGGATGTCCTCGCGGTCGAGGCGGAACTCGAACGTGCCGGCGTCGATGTCGTCGCGGATCGCGAGGAGGCCGCGCTCGATCGCCGCGGAGTCCTCGGCGGAGATGATGCCCTGCGCGGCCAGCATGTGCGCGTGCGCGATCGACCCCGCGATGTCCTCGCGGTAGAGGCGCCGGTCGAAGTCGATGGACGCGTTGAAACGCTCGACCAGCTCGTTGGTCTCGCCGCTGAAGCGGCCGCCCCAGAGCTTGCTCGACCCGCCGCTCGCGCTGCCGTCCTGCTGCTGCGTCATGCGCCGAGGCTACACGAGCGAGCGGTTGGCTGCGACGGGGCGCGCCCTACTCGTTGGGCGCGGCGAGGCGGAGCAGGTCGCCGGGCTCCGTGAGCATCTGGCGCTGCGCCTGCACGCTGGCCTGGAGGCCGTGCAGCTTGATGAAGCCCTGCGCGTGCGACTGGTCGAAGAGGTCGCCAGCCTTGTTATAGGTGGCCAGCGCCTCGCTGTAGAGGCTGCGGTCGGCGCGGCGGCCGACCGTCATCACGGTGCCGTGCCACAGACGCATCTTCACGTCGCCGGTGACGTGGCGCTGGGTGGAGGCCACGTACTGCGCGAGGTCGCGGTGGTGCGCGGTGAACCACTGGCCGTTGTAGATCAGGTCCGCGTACTCCTGCGCGACGATGTTCTTGAAGCGCACCTGCTGCTTCGCCAGCGTCAGCTCCTCCAGGATGCGGTGCGCTTCGAGCAGGATGACGGCGGCGGGGGACTCGTAGATCTCGCGCGACTTGATACCGACCAGGCGGTTCTCGACCATGTCGATGCGGCCGATGCCGTGTGTGCCGCCGAGCTCGGACAGGCGCGTCACCAGCTCGACCGGGCTCATCGCGACGCCGTCGAGGGCGACGGGGTACCCCTTTTCGAAGCGGATCTCGACGACCGCCGGCTGTGCCGGGGTCTGGTCGAGCGGCTTCGTCCACTCGTAGACGTCCTCCGGCGGCTGGTGCCACGGGTCCTCGAGGATGCCGGCCTCGACGGAGCGGCCCCACAGGTTCTCGTCGGTCGAGTACGGCGAGGCGACGGTCTGGCGCACGGAGATGTTGTGCTTCGCCGCGTACACGAGCGCCTCGTCGCGCGAGATCGAGTGCTCGCGCGTGGTGCCAACGATCGTCAGGTCGGGCGCGAGCGTCTGCACGCCGACGTCGAGGCGCACCTGGTCGTTGCCCTTGCCCGTGCACCCGTGCGCGACGGCGGTCGCGCCGATGGCGCGCGCCTTGTCGACGAGCAGCTTCGCGATCAACGGCCGGCCGAGGGCGGTCGCCAGCGGGTAGCGGCCCTCGTACACCACGTTCGCGCCCAGCGCGGGGAAGACGAAGTACCGGAGGAAGTCGTCCTTCGCGTCCACCACGTCCACCTCGATCGCGCCGGCCTCCACGCCGCGGCGGCGGGCGCCCTCGACGTCGCCGAGGTTGCCGAGGTCGACCGTCAGGCAGTGGACGTCGTAGCCGCGCTCGACGCGCAGCCAGTGCGCGGCGACGGACGTGTCGAGTCCCCCGGAGTAGGCGAGCACGATCTTTTCGGCCATAGGAGACTCCGAGGCTGGTCGGGATGGGGTGCCCGGTGGGCTAGCCGATCATAGCGGGCGGCGCGGTAGGGTGAAGGTGAACGTGGTGCCCGTCTGCCCGTCCGACTCGCAGCGGATCGTGCCGCCGTGCAGGTCCACGATCGAGCGCGCGATGGCGAGGCCGAGGCCGGTGCCGCCGGTCGTGCGCCGGCCGGAGCTGGTGCGGTAGAACTTCTCGAACAGGCCGCCCTGCTCCTCCGGCTGGATGCCGATGCCGGTGTCCGTGACCGAGACCGAGGCGAACGGCGCGGTCCCCTCCACGCGCACCTCGATCTCCCCGCCGGGCGGCGTGTACTTGATCGCGTTCGACAGCAGGTTCGCCAGCACCTGGCCGATGCGCGCCGCGTCGGCCCACACCTGCACGGGCTCGCCGGGGGCGACGACCGACAGCGCGTGGTCGTGCTCCAGCGCCGCGCTGCGGGCGGAGCGCGTCGCGACGTTCACGATCTCGACGAGGTCGTTCGAGCTGGGGGCGATCTGCATGCGCCCGGAGTCCAGCGCGGACATGTCCAGCAGGTCGCTGATCAGCGACATCAGCCGGTCCGAGTTCTGCATCAGCACCTCGACGATGCGCTGCTGCGTCGAGTTCAGCTCGCCGGCGTCGTGGCCGTGCAGCATGTCGATGGTGGTGCGGATCAGCGTGAGCGGTGTGCGCAGCTCGTGGCCGACCATCGACACGAAGTCGCGCTTCACGCGCTCCGCCTCGGCCTCGGCGGAGAGGTCGCGCAGCAGGAGGATCACGCCGGAGCGCGCGGGGTTCGGGTCGGCGAACGGGCCGGCGGTGATCGCGATCTTCACGCCGGCCGTCTCGATCAGCAGCGGGGTGCTCGCCGGGCGCGTCCCGTCCAGCGTGCGCTGGCGCAGCGCGTCGAATGTCGAGTCGGCGACGGGCATCCACTCGTCGGCGTGGCGGCCGATGATCTGCGCGCGCGACAGGCCCAGCAGGCGCGCGGCGGCCGGGTTGCAGATCTGGCAGACGTTGTGCGAGTCCACCACGATCACCCCGTCCGCCATCTCGCGCAGCACGGCCTCCGCGACACGCCGGTTCTCCTCGACCTCGTCGGCCAGCTCGGAGCGTTCGAGCGTGCCGGTGACCTCGCGGGAGATCGCGCGCAGCACCTCGCGCCGCTGCGGCGTGAGGGAGAGGTAGCCGCTGGAGGTGACGCAGAGGATCCCGGCGATGCCGTCGGGCGTGCTCATCGGGATCACCGCGAGCCCGCCGATGAACCACGCGGCCAGCCGGTTGGCCTCGACGTCCGCGAGGGCATCCTCGATGACGAACGGCACATCGCTGTTCTCCATCAGGTGCGCGTGCACGTAGTTGAGGACGGCCGCCGCCGCCTCCGGCAGCATCCCGGCGGTCGCCGCCGTCGAGAGCTCCCCCGTCTCGGTCGCCAGCGCGATGAACGCGCTGTCGACCCACTCGAGGCGGACGAGCTCCTCGGTGACGCCGGCCAGCCCGCCGGCGCTCTCGCCCGCGAGCTGGGAGACGACGGCCTGCATCACGTCGAGGTCCTGCGTCACCTCGGACAGGCTGGCGTCCGAGGTGAACACGCGGTCGGCGAGGTCACGGTTGGCGCTCTGGAGCGCGTCGCGGCTCTGGCGCACGGCGACGCGCATCTCTTCCATCGCGTCGCCGATCTGGCGCAGCTCCGCCGGCCCACCGGACGGGACCGGGCTCTCCAGGTCGTTCTGGCGCAGGCGACTGGCCGCCTCGACCAGCGGTTGCATGCGGCGCATCGTGTACCAGCCGAACAGCCACGCGGCGACGGCGGCGAGCATCGTCGCGACCAGCACGGTGCGGACGATCGAGCCGCGCGTCTCGTCGATGGTGGCCTGGATGCGCTGGTGCTCGATCCCGACGAACACCTCGCCGATGGCGTTGCCCGCGTCGTCCTGGTAGGCGACGAACTGCGACAGGAAGTCCTCCGCGCCGATCCGCAGGTGCGTCGGCTCCGCGGTCGCGTTCGCACGCGTCGAGGCGCTCAGGCGCGCGGGGTCGAAGCTCATGTCCTCGTCGGAGTTCGCCGCCAGCCGCCCGCCGGCGATCACGGCGACATCGGAGTTCACGAGCGCGGCGGCGTCGCGCGCGAAGGTGCGGTCCAGCGCCGAGATCGACTCGACGGCGCCCAGCACCCTGCCGTTCGAGGTCACCGGCGCGATCCCCGACACCGCCAGCCCGAGCGTCTCGTCCAGGCGCACCTGTCCCTCGGGCGTGCCGCTCTTCAGCGCGGCCAGTACGTCCGCCGGTGGCGTGCGCTGGCCCAGGTTGCCGGGCGCCTCGGCGCGCAGCATCAGCGTGCCCGCCGGGGTGTAGACGCGGATGCCGCTCGCGCCGGAGTGCGGCAGCCGCGAGCGCGCCATGAACGTGGTCGCGATCTGGGTGATCTCGCTCGGATCGTTCTTCTCGAGCGCGGCGACGAACGCGGGCTGGCTCGCGAGCAGCCTCGCGTTGACGATGCGCAGTTCTGCGTCGTTCTTCAGCCGGTCGTCGAGTTGTGCGGAGGCACGCGTGATGCGGTCGGCGAAGCGCGCCTCGGCCTGTGTCTGCAGGTCGGCGTCCACGCGCCAGAGGACAGCCGCACCCACCAGCGCGATGACCAGCACCGGCCCGAGGGCAATCTGCACGGAGAGGCGACCGAGGGGCCCTGGCACGCCGCGCCTTTCCTGCGTTCCTGCCCTGCCGGGCTAGCCGGCCGCCACTTCCGTGAGCACGGCGTCGATGATGTCCACGGCCTCGTCGATCTCGGCGGCCGTGACGGTCAGAGGGGGCATGAAGCGCACCACGTTGGGGCGCACCGGGTTCACCAGCAGCCCGCGTCCCATCGCCTTGGTCGCGACCTCGGCCGCGATGTCCGAGGTCAGCACGAGCGCGCGCAACAGCCCCGCGCCCCGCTGCCCCGAGACGAGCGGCGAACGATCCTCGAGGCCCGCGAGCCGCTGCTCCAGCTGCCCGCTGCGCTCCTGCACGTTCTCCAGTACGCCGCCCTCGGTCAATTGCTGGATCACGTATTTCCCGGCGGCGGTCACCAGCGGATTGCCGCTGTAGGTGGACCCGTGGTCGCCCGGCTCGAAGACGGAGCACGCTTCCTTCGACAGCACCGCGCCGATCGGCACGCCGCCACCGAGGCCCTTCGCCAGCGTCATGATGTCCGGCTCGATGCCCGCCTGCTCGTACGCCCACAGCGTCCCGGTGCGGCCGGTGCCCGTCTGCACCTCGTCCAGGATGAGCAGGATGCCCTGCTCGTCGCACCAGTCGCGCACGCGGCGCAGGTAATCGGGGGCCGGCACGTTCACGCCGCCTTCGCCCTGGATCGGCTCGAGGAGCACGGCCGCGGTCTGCGGGGTGGTCGCGGCCTTGATCGCCTCGACGTCGTCGTAGTCGACGAAGACGAAGCCGGGGATCATCGGGCCGAACGGGTCGCGGTAGCGCGGCGTGCCGGTGGCGGCGACGCTGCCGAGCGTGCGGCCGTGGAAGCCGTTGTGCGTCGCGATGATCTCGTAGGCGCCGTTGCGGTTCAGGATGCCCCACTTGCGGGCGAGCTTGATCGCGCCCTCGTTGGCCTCGGCGCCGGAGTTGCAGAAGAACACGCGGTCGAGCGCGGAGTGCTGCACCAGGAGCTCGGCGAGCTCGATCTGCGGCTCCGTGTAGAACAGGTTCGACACCTGCAGCAGCGTGCTCGCCTGCTTCGCGATCACCTCGGCGAGGCCGGGGTTGGCGTGGCCGAGCGAGACGACGGCGATGCCGGCGATGAAGTCGAGGTACGATTTCCCCTCGTCGTCCCACACGCGCGTGCCCTGCCCACGGACCAGCGTCAACGGCTGGCGTCGGCCGGTGTTCATGTGCACGGTGGCTTCGCGCGCCGGGATGTCGCCCACGGGGTCCTCCTGCTGCCGCTCTAGCGCGGCGTCTGCGTCGCCGCCGGCGTGCCCATCGGGCTGCCTGACGGCGGTGTCTGGCTCTGCAACTGCTTCTGGATCGCCTCGAGGATCGCGCGCAGCCGGTCCAGCTCCTGCTGCGTCGCGTTCGAGGACTGCTGCGCCTGCCGCAACAGCTCGTCGAGCGTGCCGGGCGTGATCGCCGGCGTCGTCGTGGCCGGGGTCGGCGTCGCTGCCGGTGTCGTCGCGCCGGGTGTGGTGCCGGGGAGCGGCTGCGGCCCACTGCCGAGCGAGGAGGGGCGCTTGCCCATCACCACGTCCAGCGCGTGGGGGAACGTGCTCTCCATCGCGATCTGGTTGCCGTTGGCGACCACCACGCGCACGAGCTCGGGCAGCTTCGAGTTCTCCGACTGCAGGTAGATCGGCTCGATGAACAGGAACGACGTGCCGACGGGGATCATCAGCAGGTTGCCGCGCAGCACGGACGAGCCCGACTGGTTCCACAGCGTGATCTGCTGCGAGATCTGCGGGTTCTGGTCGATGCGCGCCTCGATCTGCGCGGGGCCGTAGACCAGGTCTTCCGTCGGGAAGCGGTAGGCGCGCAGCTTGCCGAAGTTCGCGCCGTCCGAGCGGCCTGCGAGCCACGCGACGGTGTTCTGCCGGCTGCGCGGCGTGAACGGCATGATCAGGACGAACTCGACCTTGCCGGGCGCGGCCTGCTGCTCGGGCAGCGCCATCGTCACGTAGTAGGGCTCGATCAGGCGCTCTTTGCCTTCCTTCGTCTCGGACGGGATGTTCCACACGTCCTCGCCGATGAAGAACACGCTCGGATCGGTGATGTGGTAGCGGAGGTAGAGCTGCGACTGGATCTTGAACAGGTCCAGCGGGTAGCGCAGGTGCGCGCGCACCGCGGGCGGGATCGCGTCGTTGGGCTCGAACAGGCCGGGGAAGATCCGGCTCCACGTGGCGAGCACCGGGTCCTGCGTGTCGATCTGGTAGAAGTGCATGTCGCCGGTCTGCGCGTCGATCGTGATCTGCACGCTGTTCCGCACGTAGTTCACGCCGCCCAGCGCGTCTGCCGGCTGTGCGTACGGGAAGCGCGTCGAGGTGGTGTACGCGGACTGCATCCACAGCAGGCGACCGTCGATGACGACCGCGTACGGGTCGGAGTCCAGCACGAGGAACGGCGCGATCTTCTGCACGCGCTGCTTGATCTGCCGGTTCATCAGCAGCCGCGAGTCGCCGGTGATCTGGCCCGAGATCATCAGGTTCGCGTCGCCCAGCTCCCATGCGAGCAGCGCGCGCCGGATGAACGAGTTGAGCCGGATACCGCGGTCCTCGGCGTAGGTCGTGGAGGCGTTGCCGGTGCCGAGCGGGTAGTCGAACTCCGGCTCGCTGGAGTTCACGATCACGTACTGGTTCGTGCGCTCGCCGAAGTAGACGCGCGCCCCGGTCTCGGAGATCGGGATCACGTCGCTCTTCGGCGGAATGTCGTAGGTGAGGAGCTTCGGCAGGCCCTCCGCGGCCACCTCGTTCACCGGGGCGACGACGGCGCCGTAGCCGTGCGTGAGCTGGAGGCGCTCGCGCGTCCAGTTCGCGCCCTGCGCGCGCGTGATGTCGATCTCGCGCGGCGCCGACATCACCTGCTGCGTGCGCCCACCGAACGTGTAGCGCGCCACATCGACGTCGTCGAAGAGGTAGAACTGGCGGATCGCCTGGATCTGGTTGAACGTGTCGCGTAGCGGGATCGGGTCCAGCAGCCGGATGTTCGCCAGCGTCTCCGGGTTCGCGTCCAGGTCGCTCTGCTTCACCGACTGCTCGGCCGGGAACGGTGTTTCCACGATCTGGTCGAGGCCGTACGCGTACCGCGTCGCCGCGATGTTGCGCTCGATGTACGGCGCCTCGCGGAGGCGCTCGTTCGGCTCCACGGTGACCGACTGCACGATCTGCGGGTAGACGAGACCGCCCGCGAGGCCGGCGAAGCTCCACAGCCCGATCGCGAACAACGGCGCGCGGAACCCCTGCGCCGAGAGGAACGGGTTCGCGGCCGTGGCGACCGAGGCGAACAGCGCCAGCGCGATCATGATGTAGCGCACGGGCAGCCGCGCGTTCACATCGGTGTACGTCGCGCCGTGCACGATGCCGCCGCTGCTCCCGACGATGTCGAAGAGGCTCAGCGCCGTGCTGGCCGCGATCGCGAGGAAGATCGCCGCGACGAGCATCGACAGGTGGATACGCATCCGCTGGTTGATCTGCAGCTCGAACCGCTGGAGCGAGATCGACAGCGCGTACACCGCGCCCGAGGCGATCGTCGAGATGACGAGGAGGCTCAGAGCCCACTCCTGGATGAAGTGCAGCGCCGGCAGCGTGAAGATGTAGAGCGAGAGGTCGTTGCCGAACTGGGCGTCGGTGCGGCCGAACGGCTGCGCGTTGAGCCACGTGAGGATCGACTCCCAGCCGCCCGCGGCGACCGAGCCGAAGATCACGCCGAGGAAGAGCGTGCCCGCGACCAGCAGCACCCCGACCATGCGCCGGATCGCATCCGGGTCGATGTCCTCGAGGAACGACTCCTCGTCGCCGACGGGCGCGAAGCGCCGCGCGAGGAGGATGTTGCCGCCGAGCACGGCGACCGCGATGAGGGCGCCGATCACAAACAGCAGCACCCGCGCCGTCAGTTCGGTCTGGTAGACCCCGGAGAAGCCGACGGACCCGAACCAGAGCACGTCGACGAAGATCGCCTTGAGGACGCTGATGGCGAGGTAGCCGGCGAGCGCCAGGGCGGCGAGCCCGAGCCAGCGGAACGAGCCCGGCTGGCGGCTGGTCGTGCCGAAGCGGAAGGGCTCCGGGGGCGGCCCCAGGTTGCCTCGATCGTCAAAGAACCCCATCAGGCCTCGATTCTCGTCCCGATTCGCTCACCGGAGACGAGCCGGCGGACCGTATGAGGCTGTGTGCCGTTCGCGATGAACGAGCCCACGCCCACCTCCGCAGCGCGGAAGCACGCGTCGATCTTCGGGATCATACCCCCCGAGAGGACGCCCGCCGCGCGCAGCGCCTCGGCGCGGCCCGCGTCGAGGTCCTCGACCACCGCGCCCGTGTCGTCGAGGAGGCCGTCGACGTCGGTGAGGAAGATCAGCTGCGCCGCGCCGAGGGCGCGCGCGATCTCGCCGGCCATCGTGTCGGCGTTGATGTTCAGGGGCTGGGACGCGCCGGACGGAGACATCTCGAGGGCGATCGGGGCGATGACGGGGATCACGCCGGCGTCCAGGAGCGACAGCAGCAGGTCCGCCTGCGCGCCGGTGATGCGCCCGACGAGGCCGAGGCGGTCGTCGTACTGCTCCGCCTGCACCATCGCGCCGTCGACGCCGCTCAGGCCCACCGCACGCCCGCCGAGCGCGATGATCTCGCCCACGAGCTGCGTGTTCACCACGCCGCGCAGCACGCCGAGCACCACCTCCATCGCCGGCGCGCTGGTCGAGCGCAGCCCATCGACGAAGTGCGACTCGATCTCGAGGCGCTTCAGCCAGTCGCTGATCATCGCGCCGCCGCCGTGCACCACGACGGGCCGCAGGCCGTCGCGGTGCAGCTCGACGATGTCCTGGAGCGAGGTGTCCTGCGCGCCGAGCGTGGAGCCGCCGATCTTCACGACGGTCGCGGGCACGGTCATTGATTCGTTCATCGTCGTCCGCTCACTCCGCTGGTCGTGTCGCTAGGTCGTGTAGTCCGCGTTGATGCTCACGTACTCGTTGGTCAGGTTGCAGCCCCACGCCGTCGCGATCGCGGAGCCCGCGCCGAGGTGGATGCGCAGCGCGACCTCCTCGCCCGCCATCGCGGCCGACACCTGCGCGAGGTCGACGCTCGTCGGCTGCCCGTGGTCGAGGACGCAGTGCTCGCCGACCCAGACGCTGGCCGCGCGCTGGTCGAAGATCGCGCCGGAGCGGCCAGCCGCCATCATCACGCGCCCCCAGTTCGGGTCGCGCCCCGTGATCATCGTCTTGATCAGCGGCGACGAGGAGATCGTGCGCGCCACCAGCCGCGCGTCATCGAGCGAGGCTGCGCCCTCCGCGATGACCTCGAGGAGCGCGGTCGCGCCCTCGCCGTCGCCGGCGATCGCGCGCGCGAGGCGCGTCGCCACCGCCTCGATCGCGTCGAGGAGCGCGTGCGCCGCGGGGTGCGCGGCGTCGATCGTGGCGCCGCCCGCGGCGCCGCTGGCGAGCACCAGCGCGGTGTCGCTGGTCGAGGTGTCCATGTCGACGTCGACCATGTTGAATGTGCGGTCGGCCACCTCGCGCAGCGTGGCGTCGAGCCACGCGCGGTCGGCGGGGGCGTCCGTGGTGATGAACGCGAACATCGTGCCCATGTCCGGGTGGATCATCCCGGAGCCCTTCGCGCAGCCACCGACGACGTACGTGAGGCCGTCCGCCTCGACGCGCACGGCGCAGGACTTCTCGCGCGTGTCGGTCGTCATGATCGCGCGCGTGAAGTGGTAGCCGCCGTCCTCGGTCAGGGTGATCGCGCGGATGCCGCTCTCGAGCTTGTCCATTGGCATCTGCCGGCCGATGACGCCCGTCGACGCGACAAGGATCTCCTCCGCCGGCACGCCGAGGACCTCGGCGGCGATTGCGGCCATGCGCTCGCAGTCGCGCGTGCCCTGGTCGCCGGTCACGGTGTTGGCGTTGCCGGAGTTCACGACGAGGCCGCGCATCGGCCGGCCCGCGGCCAGCACGCGACGGTCCCACGTCACCGGTTCGCCGACGACCTGGTTGCGCGTGAACACGCCGGCGACGGTGCACGGGCCGATCGCCGCGAGCAGGCCGACGTCCATGCGGGGCGCCTCGCCGTAGGTCTTGATGTTGGCGTAGGTGCCGCCGGCGATGAAGCCGCGCGGCGTCGTGACGCCACCCCCCTCGATCCATTCGATGGTGGTGGGCTGGTCGGCTGCCGTCATGTGGGACTCCGCTAGCAGGACTGGGCGCGTGGGAGGGCGTCGAGGACGCGGGTGGGGTGTGCCGCCGACGGGCGGCGGCGACGGGACGCCAGGATCGAACGGGCGCGGCGAGTGTGCGACAGCCTCATTCTGAGCCTCATTGCGGTCCCCTTCTTCGGAGACGCCGAGTATATCCGGCCCGCCCCCTGTGGGCACGAAGGCTGCCGTGGCATACTTTCGCGCATGACGACCACGACCACCGCCACGATCCGCGCGGCCGCCGAGGCCGACCTGCCCGCGATCAACGCGATCTACAACCGCGAAGTCACGGACGGCGTCGCGACGTGGGACACCGTCCCGTGGACCGACGAGCAGCGCCTCGAGTGGTTCAACCAGCACCGCATGGCGGGTGCCGCGGCACTGGTCGCCGAGGTGGACGGCGCGGTGGTCGGCTTCGCCGACCTGTCGTTCTACAAGACGCGCGGCGGCTACCGCTTCACGCGCGAGGACACCGTCTACGTCGCGCCGGACCACCAGCGGCAGGGCATCGGTCGCGCGCTCCTCGAGGCGCTGCTGGTCGAGGCGCGTAGCTACATGGTGCACGCCGTGATCGCGCGCATCGAGGCCACGAACGAGGCCAGCATCGAGCTCCACCGCGCCCTCGGCTTCGAGGTCACGGGCGAGGAGCGCGAGGCCGGTTACAAGTTCGGCGAGTGGCGCACCCTCACGCAGATGCAGACCATGCTCGCCACCTTCAACGACGAAGTCTGCTAGCGCTCTTCGTCTGTCGCTGTCGTTAGGGAGTTTGAGGGGGCGAAGCCCCCTCAAGTTGTATCCCCTCCCGCGCCGGGAGGGGCAGGGGTGGGCCGCCCCGCATTGCTGAACAACGTGACTCGTTACACCCCGACCTTCGGGCAGCGCGACTCCAGCGGGCAGGCCTCGCAGCGCGGGCCGCGGGCGTGGCAGGTGCGGCGGCCGTGCTGGATCAGGTCGACGTGGAACGCGTACACCTCGTCCGGTGCGAGCATCGCCTCCAGCGCGACGTGCGCACGGTCCGCGGGCATCTTCAGCGGCGCGAGGCCGAGGCGCTTCGACACGCGCTCGACGTGCGTGTCCACCGGCAGCGCGGGACGTTCGAGCGCGAACAGCAGCACGCACGCGGCGGTCTTCGGTCCGACGCCGTTGATCGACGTCAGCCACTGCTTGGCGTCCTCGAGCGGCATCGCGCGCAGGAACTCGAGGTCCCAGTCCGGGCGGCGCGCCTGCACCTCGGCCAGCAGTGCGTGCAACCGCTTCGACTTCGTCGGCGCGAGGCCGCCCGGACGGATCGCGTCCTCCACCTCGCTCACCGGGGCGTCGAGGACCGCGTCCCACGTCGGGAAGCGCTCGACGAGCCGGTGCATCGCCTGCCCCGAGTTGCGGTCGGAGGTGTGCTGCGAGAGCAACGTGAGCACCAGCTCGAACACCGGCGCGTTCGACGCCTGCTGCGGCGCGCGCCCATACGTCTCGTCGAGGATCGCGATCAGCTCGCTCGGCGACCAGAGATCGCGCGGCGCGCTGGGGCGGGGAGTCTTCGTGCGCGTGGGCATGGAGCGATCGTAGCGCGGGTGGCAGAGGCCCTCACCCCAACCCTCTCCCATTAGATGGGAGAGGGGGTCAGAACGGTTCGGAGCCCTCTTCCATCTATGGGAGAGGGCAGGGGTGAGCCTCCCCGTCCGAACTACCGGCGGCTCCAGAGCGTCTCGAAGCCCTCGCCGCCACGGACTGCCGTGATCAGGTCGCGGCGCTCGCGGCTGTGCAGGTCCTGCACAGCGTCCGCGATCATCTCGTGCACATCGACGCCCTGCTCGCGGCGGATGCGCTCGACCGCGCCGGTGAGCAACGGCGAGGCTTCGAGGTACGCGACGGAGTGCGGCCATACGAAGAACAGCAGCTGCTCCGGCGAGCGCAGCCCGGGGCGCCGGCCGCTGAGCCAGATCAGGCGCTCGTCGGCGTCGGCGAGCGGCTCCACCATCTCGACGATCGGCGGCGTGTGACCTCGAGGGTCGTCGCGCAGGTCGATGAGCAGTCGGTCGGCGGTGAAGTCGAAGCCGATCACCAGCACGTCCGCCTCGCGCACCGCCTCGTCGATCGACTCGCGATCGAGGCTCGGGCCGTTGTCACCGAACATGCCTACGTCAGCCACGCCGTCTCTCTTCTGTGCGCCACGACGGTTCGAGGATAGCCCGGAACGAGGAACGGGGCCGCTCGCGCGACCCCGTTCCGTTCGATCGGTACGAACCGTATCGGCTAGTACATGTCTCCCATGGAGGGGGCCGCCGCCGTCGCGCCCTCCGGGATGTCCGTCACCAGCACGTTGGTCGTGAGGACCATGCCGGCGATCGAAACCGCGTTCTCCAGCGCCGCCTTCGTCACCTTCGCCGGGTCGATGATGCCGAGCTGCACCATGTCGCCGTAGGTGTCGGCCGCAGCGTCGTAACCCTGGCCGCGCTTCAGGCTGCGCACCTTCTGCACGATGACCGAGCCGTCCTGGCCCGCGTTCGCCGCGATGCGGCGCAGCGGCTCCTCCAGCGCGCGGCGGAGGATGCGGACACCCGTCATCTCGTCGGCGTTCTCGAGCTCGAGCTTGTCGAGGACGGGGAGCGCGTTCAGGAACGCGACGCCACCACCCGGGACCATGCCCTCCTCGACCGCGGCGCGCGTGGCGGACAGGGCGTCCTCCACGCGGTGCTTCTTCTCGGTGAGCTCGACCTCGGTCGGCGCGCCGACCTTCACGATCGCGACGGAACCGGCGAGCTTGCCCAGGCGCTCCTGGAGCTTCTCCTTGTCCCAGTCGGACGTCGCGTTGTTGAGCTGCGCGCGAATCATCTTCACGCGCTCCTCGACGGCCTTCTTGGTGCCCTTGCCCTCGATGATCGTCGTCTCTTCCTTGCCGACGACGACGCGACGGGCGCGGCCGAAGTCCTCCATCGTGGCGGACTCCAGCGAGCGGTTGAGCTCCTGGCTGATCAGCTCGGCGCCGGTGATGGCGGCGATGTCGCCCAGGTTCTCCTTGCGGCGGTCGCCGAAGCCCGGGGCCTTCACGGCGACCACGTTCACGGTGCCGCGCAGCTTGTTCACCGCGAGCGTGGCGAGCGCCTCGCCGTCCACGTCCTCCGCGATGATGACGAGGTTCTTCGACACCGTGAGCTGCTTCTCAAGCCACGGCAGGATGTCGTTGACCGAGGAGAGCTTGCGGTCCGTGACGAAGATGTACGGGTCTTCGAGGACGGCCTCCATGCGCTCCGGGTTGGTGACGAAGTAGGCGGAGATGTAGCCGCGGTCGAAGGCCATGCCCTCGACGTACTCGATCTCGGTCTGGATGCCCTTCGACTCCTCGACGGTGATGACGCCGTCCTTGCCGGCCTGCTCCATCACCTCGCCGATGAGCTCGCCGATCTCCTTG
>CANJBO010000004.1 GCA_947472995.1 Chloroflexota bacterium | reverse complement strand
TGCGGGCGAGCATCGCGTCAGGACAGCCCTCCTTGTGTACGCAGCCCAGCTCGGGGCAAACGCCGCGTGGTCGCCGATATTCTTCGGGGCAAAGCGCATCGACATCGCGCTGGCAGTAATAGCGGTGCTGCTCGCGTTGATCGTCGCAACGATCCGTCGTTTCTATCAGGTGAACCGCCTGGCGGGGCTCCTGCTCGCTCCCTATCTCGCGTGGGTCACCTTCGCGACCGTCCTGAACGCGACCATCTGGCAGCTCAACCGGTAACGCCAAGGCTGCGCAACGCACGAGCGGAAGGAGAGCGACAATGCGAACACTGGTTATGGGTGCTAGCGGTTATATCGGGACCCACCTTGTAACGCTGCTGACGGATCGCGGCCACACCGTGCGCGCGGCAGCCCGCAATCACGCGGTGCTCGAGGCGCGAGTCTGGCCAGGGGTGGAGTGCGTGGGTGCCGATGTGCTTCGCGAGGACACGCTCGATGCTGCGCTCGCCGGCATCGAGGTCGCCTATTACCTCGTTCACGCCATGGGAAGCGGTTCCGACTTTGCCCGGCTCGATCGCGAGGGGGCGCGCAACTTCCGCCGCGCGGCAGAGCGTGCCGGGGTTCACCGTATCGTCTACCTAGGGGGCTTGCAGCCACCGGGCGAGCCGTCAGCGCACCTCGAATCGCGTGCCGAAACCGGTGAGATCCTCCGAGGTGGGCCGATACTGGTTACCGAGTTCCGTGCTGGTATCGTCGTCGGTGCCGGTAGCGCGGCATTCGAGGTCATCCGAGACCTCGTCTTCCACCTGCCGGTGATGGTCACACCCCGCTGGGTGCGCTCGCGAACGCAGCCCATCGCGCTTTGCGACCTGCTCGAATACCTCGTCCGCGTCGCCGAGATTCCGGAGACGGCTGGACACATCTACGATGTCGGTGGGCCGGAGATGCTGAGCTACGCCGAGATGATGCAGCAGTTTGCGCATGTGAACGGCAAGCGCATCTGGATTCTGCCACTCCCAGTGCTGACGCCTCGCCTCTCCGCGTACTGGCTCGACCTCGTCACGGCCGTGCCAGCCAATATCGCTCGTCCCCTGATCGATGGCTTGCGTCACGACCTGTTGGCGAGCGACGAAGCGATTCGTGCGCTTATCCCACTGGATATGCATTCGTACTCTGACGCGATCCGCCAGGCGCTCGAAACGGAGCGTGCAGAGGCGACGCCCGCCCGATGGACCGAGGGGTCGCTCGCATACCGCGCAGCGCGTCCCGATGTCTCGTATTTCTCCAAGCGGACGGGCGCTACCACGACGACGACCGCCTCGGTCGCGGCGGCGTGGTTGGCGATCACCGCGCTGGGCGGGCGACGCGGCTGGCCCGCCTACAGCTGGCTGTGGCGATTGCGGGCCCTATTCGACCGCCTGATCGGAGGGCCGGGCATGCGTCGTGGGCGGCGGCATCCGACCGACGTTCACGTCGGTGACATCATCGATTGGTGGCGCGTGGTTGCACTGGAACCAGGACGCCGGATCACGCTGCTCGCTGAGATGCGGATGCCTGGATCCGCTGTGCTCGAATTGGAAGCGACGCCTAATGCGGCAGGTGGCGCGACCATCACGGTTGCCGCGTACTTCAATCCGGCCGGTGTTTGGGGGCTGCTGTACTGGCTCGCGCTCATCCCCATCCATCGCCGTATCTTCGCAGAGCTTGCAGGCGGGTTGGCGCGACGGGCAGAGGGTGAGTAGATATCGGAGCAGCTGCGGCGATCATCGCCCGATCTCTCTCGCGTTGTCGTTAGGTTGGCGTCGTCATTACCAAGTCACGAACATGGGTATGTCAGTTCATCGCTCACAAACAGCATGACCGGGAATGCGCTCCGGTTTCGATGCACTTTCCCGCTTTAAGGGAGGAGCCGCTCCGGGGTCGGGGAGCAACGAGTCACCTGCTGACGAAGGCGATTCCCTCGCGTAGCAACGCCCGCCAGAGTTTTCGATCGGGGAGTGGCACGGAGAGCCATTCATGGAAGACCCGACCTGCTGGCGCGAACGGGAATCCCTTCCCCTGCTCAATCAGGTCCGCCACGCGCGCTCTCGGGAGCTTCACGACCAGACCGGCATCGTTGAAGTTGGCGAGCGCGAGGAACTCCCTGCCGACTCGTAGGCAGCGTCCCTTCATGATCGTGCCCTCGACGACACGAGGATCTTCTGCGCTGAGCTCCTCGGCGAGCTCCCAGAACATGTCCTCCGTACTCACTCGCACACCGGCCGGCACGACGTCAGGCTCGCAGCGGCAGAATGGGGCGGTGGTGCCCTGTTAACCGTCCGCGCGATCGCTCGGCGAGGATTACATGCCATTCGGTGCGGATTCGTGGATTGCGATTTCGCAGCCGTCAGCCCATCCGAGATGCGGGTGGCCGTCCATCAGCGCCTTAGCGGACTCCATGTCCTCCGCCTGAAGGATTGAGTAGCCGATCACATCACCGCTGGTTGGAGCGCTTCCGGCGACGCTGAGTCGGAGTCCTGCAGTCAGCGGCGATCCGATGTCGACGAGCCCGCTGCCGCAGCGCGCGGCCCATGCCATCCATGGTTCCATTTCTTTCGCCATGTCGGCAGGGGTATTGGTGGCCATCCTCTTGGCCATCTCTTCCATGGCCGAAGGGGAGGCGTGGTAGAGAACGACGAATTTCTTCACTTCAGTTGTTCCTTCCAAGGGCTCGTCCGTGAGCCGCAGCATGAAACTGTGTTGGCGAGACCGGATCTGCGCAGCGACCGCCCAGCGCGGTACGCCCTCTGCCGTTCTATCGCGAGTCATCGTCCCGGGTTCGGTCGCGCAGCGGGATGCTCGTTACTTTCGACGTAGCCCTTCAGTCCGCCGAAGAATCCCTTGATTCCCGCGTCCCACTTCTTCCGAACCATAACCGCATCCATCACCTTCCCGAGGACGCCGAACTTCAGTTCGTATTCCATTCGCTGGCGAACAATGGTGCCGTCGCCGTCCGGCGTGAGTGCATAGCTGTGTTTCAGGCGGCGGACGGGCAGACTGCAGTCGAAGAGTTCGAAGGAGAGCGACCGCGCAGGCTCCCAGTCCGCCACGCGTTCCTTGAACCAGCCGCCCGGTGCAAGGTCGCATCGCCGCTCTGCCCCAGGTCCCGCCGGCACCTGCGAAATCAGCTCGGATTTCGTCACACCGGGGTCGTATCGGTCGAGCGTATCGAGAGAAGCCAGTACTCCCCACACTTGCGCCGGAGTCGCGTTGATGCGAATCCAGTTCTCAAGGACGGTCATCTTGCGACCTCCGCCGTGTCCTGCTCTCGACGCGCGGGGCGCGTGCTGGCTGTGCGCTGGGTGGGAACCACCGACCGCCTCGGCGGGAGAAGCGACGCCCGAATCTCGAATTCAAGCGCTTGGCGGTTGGTCCGCAACCGACGAACAAAGGCACGATCGGCGGCCGTCTCGGGATCATGCTTCGCGCTCCAGCTGATGATCTCGAGCATGATCGGCAACAGGTCGACGCCCTTTGCGGTCAATCGGTACCGACTTCCTCCCGCGCGAGCGGGGTCGGAGTCTTTCGCGACGATCCCGTCCTCCTCCAATCTGAGCAGACGATCCGCGAGGACGTTCGTCGCGATGCCTTCCTCGGCGCGCAGGAAGTCGGTGTAGCTCGTCCGTCCCTTGAACATCAGGTCACGGACGATGAGGAGCGTCCACGCGTCGCCAAACACGTCCAGGCCGAAATGGACGGGGCAGTCTGATTTCCGGCGGTGTTGCTTCATGGGCCGTCTCGCTCGACTTGCTTTTCGCAAGCAAACCATACGGACTTGCGAAAAGCAAGTGTGATGGGGCTGACGAGCACCTTCTGAACGCCGCTGGTGAGGCGTGGGGGCTAGCGGCCTTGTGACGATCCGGCGTGGCAGATGGCCGAGGTTCTGGAGGGCGTCACCGGTAAGGCTAGACGGTCATCACCAGGTCACGAACATAGGCATGACGACGTGGACGAAGCGGTCGTTGCCGACGGGGCGGAGGACGCCCGGGCTCGAGGGGGATGACGTCTCGATGGCGACGCGGTCGGCGTCCATGACGCCGAGGACGTCCGTGAGGTAGCGGCCGTTGAAGGCGATCTTCGCCTCGGTGCCCTGCACGACGGCGTCGATGACGCCCTCGTTGTCGCCGACTTCCTCGGCGCGCGCGGTGATGACGAGGCGGCCCGGGGCGCCGCCTTCGCCCGGCGTCGCGATGACACGGACGATGCCGGAGCCGTCGCGCGCGAAGATCGAGGCGATGCGCGTCTCGCGCGTGAACTCGCTGACGTTCACCTCAGTGCGCGTGCCGGAGGTGGCGGGGATGAGCTGCTCGTAGTTCGGGAACGTGCCCTGGATGAGGTTCGCGATGAGCTTCGCGTGGCCGACGTCGAACTGCACCTGCGTGCCGGCCTGGTTGAAGGTGATCGCGACGTCGTTGTCGCCGGCCTCGCCGAGGAGCCGGCCGAGCTCGTTGAGCGCGCGCGCGGGGACGATCGCCTGACGGTCAATCTGCGAGTCGATGTCCATCGTGTGCACGGAGAGACGGAAGCCGTCCGCGGCGGCGAGGCGGAGCTTGCCGCCGGCGAAGCCGAAGTGCACGCCGGTGAGCACCGGGCGCGAGTCGTCGGTCGCGGCTGAGAAGCCGGTCTGGAGGATGCCGGCGCGCAGGCGCGCGGCGGGGATGTTAATGGCGTCGCCTCCGGAGACGACGGGAATCGGCGGGAAGTCGTCGGGGTCCATGCCGCCGACGGAAGCGGTGTTGCGTGCGCAGGCGAGGCTGACCTGCCGCGAGCGGTCCGCCAGCGTCATGGTGATTTCGTCGTGCGGGAGCGTGCTCACGAAGTCCGCGAGGAGCCTGGACGGCATCGTGATCGAGCCGGGCTCGGTGATCGACGCCTTGATGCGGTAGGTGATCGCGATCGTCTCGGCGTCGGTCGCGGAGAGCACGATCGCGTCGTCCGCGGCCTCCAGGAGGACGTGCTGCGTGATCGGGAGGGTCGATCGAGCGGGGATGGCACGAGAGACCGCGGCGAGGCCCCGGTTCAGGTCTTCCTGCTGGCAGGCGAGACGCATGATCATCCGATCGAACAATTACACCGATCTTTGTCGGGAGTATACGTGCGTGTGAGGCGCCCGGCAATGTGTTCCAATGCCCATCCGGAGGCTGCGTCATATGGCGAACGTCATTCGAATCTGGGAGATCACGACCGCCGACCAACTCGTGGAAGTGCCTCAACTCTCGACACAGGATCAAGGGACGACAGAACGAGACCTCGAAGGCTGGATCGTGGCCGATCCCAGCGCCGCCGTCGATGATCTACTTCTCATCGGGAGGCAGGTCCGGACGGATTCTGGCCCCCTCGATCTCCTGGGGATCATGTCAGATGGCCGGCTGGTGGTGATTGAACTGAAGCGAGACCGAGCACCGCGTGAGGCGATTGCCCAGGCCCTGGACTACGCCTCGTTCATCGGTCAGCAGCAACACGACTGGGTGCAGCAGACCGCCCAGGAGTATCTGCGCCGGCCACTGGGCGAGGCTTTCTACGAGCGATTCGATCAGCACCTGCCTGAGATCAGCCTGCGAGCCCCAGCGATTCGCATCGTCGGATCCCGACTCGATTCATCGACCGAACGCATGATCGACCATCTGCGGTCGGAGTACTCGATGGACATCGACGGCATCGTTCTGCGCATCGCGACGCTGTCCAGTGGAGCGCGCCTGTTGACGCGGATTTCCGTCGGCCAGGAGACCGTCACGCCGGCCGATTCTCCGATTGCCACCCAGCTCATGAACCTCGCAAGCACGCATGGCACCGTATCCCTAGTCGGGACGCTCCGAGGACTGGCGAGCTTCCTGTGGGAGCAACCGTTGTCGACCTTCGATGGATCGTTTCGGTACTGGGGGTTCTCAAAGGTGCTGTGCGGGGTCAACGTCTCCCAGCACTGGGAAGCGCCGCACGGAGCGATTGACGTCTGGGTGATGTACGGCAGCTGGGCGAATGCCACGGATCGCGACCCCGAAACCGAGTTACTCGCTCCGATGGAGTCCGCCGGTCTGCCGCTTGTCTGGAACTACCCAGGATCGAGGCGGGCCGTCTATCGGATCGCATCCCAGCAGCAGGCGACGACGTTCGTCGACCTCCTCCACTCCTGGTACGAGGGCGTGTCGAGCTCAGAAGTCTGACCCCGCCTGTCGAGGCTACCCGCGAGCCTGCGCGAACGAGGCCGCGGCGGCCTCGACGGTGCGGTCGACGATCGCCTCGTCGTGGGCGAGGGAGAGGAACCACGCCTCGTACTGGCTCGGCGGGAGGTGGACGCCGCGGTCGAGCATCGCGGCGTGGAAGCGCGCGAACGTGGCGGTGTCGGCGAGCTTCGCCTCGCTCCAGCGCGTAGGCGCGGCCTCGAGGAAGAACGGGGTGAGCGTCGAGCCCGAGCGCGCGACCGTGACGGTCACCCCGGCGGCGCGGGCGGCCTCGGTCAGACCGGCCTCGAGGCGGGCGCCGAGGGCGTCGAGGCGCTCGTATGCGCCGTCCGTCGCGCGGATCGCGGCGAGCGTGGCGTCGCCGGCGGCCATCGCGAGCGGGTTCCCGGAGAGCGTGCCCGCCTGGTAGACGGGGCCGACCGGGGCCATCTGCGACATCAGGTCGCGCCGCCCGCCGTACGCGCCGACCGGCAGCCCGCCGCCGATGATCTTGCCGAGCGCGGTGAGGTCCGGCGTGACGCCGAGCAGCTGCTGCGCCCCGCCGTACGAGGCGCGGAAGCCCGTGATCACCTCGTCGAAGATCAGCAGCGCGCCCGCCTCGTCGCAGAGCGCGCGCAGGCCCTCGAGGAAGCCCGGCGCGGGGGCGACGACGCCCATGTTGCCCGCGATCGGCTCGACGATGATCGCGGCAATCCGCTCGGGGTGCGCGGTGAAGTGCGCGCGCGCGGCGTCGAGGTCGTTGTACGGCGCGACGAGGGTCTGCGCGGCGTAGGCGGCGGGGACGCCGGGGGAGTCCGGCAGCGCGAGCGTGGCGACACCCGACCCCGCCGACACGAGCAGCCCGTCAGAGTGGCCGTGGTAGCAGCCCTCGAACTTCAGGAGCAGATCACGGCCGGTCGCGGCGCGGGCGAGGCGGATGACGCTCATCGCGGCCTCGGTGCCCGACGAGACGAAGCGCACCATCTCGATCGACGGCACCGCCTCGATCACGCGCTCGGCGAGCGCGGCCTCGGCCTCCGTCGGCGCGCCGAACGAGGTGCCGCGCGTGGCGGCGTCGCGAATCGCCTCGACGACCGCGGGGTGCGCGTGGCCGAGGAGCAGCGGGCCGTAGGAGCAGACGTAGTCGATGTAGCGGTTGCCATCGACGTCGGTGATCAGCGCGCCGGCGCCGGACGCGACGACGACCGGGTCGCCGCCGACGGCCTTGTACGCGCGCACCGGCGAGTCCACGCCCCCCGGCAGGACGAGGCGCGCGCGCTCCATCGCGGCGCGCGATCCCGTGCGGGCGCTGGTGTCGGTCGTGGCGTCGAGGGTCATGCAGGGACTCCAGGCAGCATCGGCAGCAGTTCGGCGAGCTGGTCGATCGTGAGGTCGGGCGGGGCGATGCGCTCCGGGTACGGGCGCTCGTCACGGCGCACCCAAGCGGTGCGCAGTCCGGCGTTCTGCGCGCCGCTGACGTCCGCGTTCGCGGAGTCACCGACGTACAGCACCTCGTTCGGCTCGCACGAGGCACGCGCGCAGAGCGCGGCGAAGATCGCGCGGTGCGGCTTGTACGCGCGGATCGACTCGGACGACTGGATGATCGAGAAGCGCAGGCGCGCGCGCGACAGCGCGCTCTGCAGGAAGTCCTCGTCGGCGTTGGAGAGCAGCGCCATCAGGTAGCCGCGCCGCGCGAGCTCCTCGATCGTGTCGTGCGCGTCGGGGTAGGCGTCGACGTGCGAGAGCTGCGCACGCAGGTAGTCGGCGGCGGCAGCGCCATCGCCGGTCAGACCGTAGTGCTCGAACGCCACGTTGAACTGGCGGCGCCAGATCTCGCGCGTCGAGTGCCAGTCGGGCAGCGGGCCGTTGAGCACGTGGTTCGGGTCGGGGCGCTCGTCGCCGACGCGCGCGTCGGCCCACACGCCGGCCTTGCTGTACGAGCTGACCCACGTCTGGAAGAACGCGTCGATGTCCGTCTCGATGCCCTGCTCCGCGAGGATCGTCGTGACGGCGAAGTGGAAGTCGCGGTTCACGAAGTTGAACAGCGTCCCGTAGCCGTCGAACGCGACGGCACGGATCGTCGAGGCGTCGAACGGCGGGCGGGCGTCCTCGACGGGCTGGGTCACGCGCGGTCCTCGCGGATCCAGCGGGCCGCGTCCTTCGCGTGGTACGTGATGATGATCGAGGCGCCCGCGCGCGCGATCGCGGTCAGGATCTCGAGGACGATGCGGCGCTCCTCGATCCAGTCGTTCTGCGCGGCGGCCTTCACCATCGCGTACTCGCCCGAGACGTTGTACGCCGCGAGCGGCAGGTCGGTGTGCTCGCGCACGTCGCGGATCACGTCGAGGTAGGCGAGCGCAGGCTTCACCATGGTGATGTCGGCGAACTCCTCGGTGTCGGCGGCCACCTCGCGGCGTGCCTCGCGACCGTTCGCCGGGTCCATCTGGTAGCCGCGCCGGTCGCCGAACTGCGGCGTGGAGTCGGCGGCATCGCGGAACGGGCCGTAGAAGCCCGACGCGTACTTCGCGCTGTACGCCATGATCGGCGTCGAGGTGAACCCCGCGTCGTCCAGCGCCGCGCGGATCGCGCCGATGCGGCCGTCCATCATGTCGGACGGCGCGATCACATCGGCGCCCGCCTCGGCACAGGTCACCGCCATGCGGCAGAGCAGCGTGAGCGACGGGTCGTTGTCCACCTCACCGGCGGGGGTGAGCAGGCCGCAGTGGCCGTGGTCGGTGTACTCGCAGAGGCACACGTCGACGACGACGACGAGGCTCGGGTCGACGCGCTTCAGCTCGCGCACGGCCTGCTGCACGATGCCGTCAGGCGCGTACGCCTCGGTGCCCTCGGGGTCCTTCGCAGCAGGGAGCCCGAACAGCAGCACGGCGCGCACGCCGACCTCGGCCAGCTCGCGCGCCTCGCGCTCCAGCTGGTCGATCGACAGCTGGTACTGCCCGGGCATCGAGTCGATGTGCGTGCGCACGTCACTGCCGTGCGTCACGAACAGCGGGTAGATGAACTGCGCGGGGTCGAGGCGCGTCTCGCGCACCAGGGAGCGGAGCGCCTCGGTGCGGCGGGTGCGACGCGTGCGGGTGAACGCGGTGTTGCGGGTGATCGCGACCATGACCAGCCTCCTACCGGGTGCCCGGCGACGCTTCCGGGAGCGAGTGTAGATGCGCGCGGAGCGCCGCGACCATGCCGTCGATCGTGTGCACCTCTGCCACCACGTGGGGTTCGAGGCCGTACTCCCGCGCGGTCTGCGCGGCGATCGGGCCGATGCACGCGACGGTCGCGCTGGCGAGCGCCGACAGGTCGCCCCCGAGCAGCGTCGCTAGGTTCCGCACCGTCGAGGACGACGCGAACGTGACGACGTCGATCTCGCCGTTGCGGATCGCGGCCAGCGCCTCCGGCGGTGCCTCGGCGGGCGGGGCGGCGAGGTACAGCGTGAGCTCGTCGAGGATCACGCCGGCGGCGCGGAGCCCCTCGGGCAGCACGTCGCGCGCACCCTCGGCGCGGGGGAGGAGGACGCGCCAGCCCTCGATCATGCGGTTCTCGGCGAGCAGCGCGAGGAGGCCTTCGCCGATGGCGTCCTCCGCGATGATGTCGGCCCGCAGGCCGCGCCGCACGAGCGCCTGCGCCGTGCCGGGGCCGATCGCAGCGATGCTGACGCGGGTCAGCGCGCGGAGGTCGCCGCCCACGCCCCACAGCTCGTCGAGGAACGTATCGACGGCGTTCGACGAGGTGAAGATGGTCCAGTTGTACTCGCCCGCCTCGAGCTTCGCGCGCGCGTCGCGCACGGCCGTCGCGTCCACGCGGCGCTCCATCTCCAGCGCGGGGAGCACGATGGGCCATGCCCCCTCGGCGCGGAGCGCGTCGACCAGCGTCGAGGATTGCGCGCGCGATCGCGTGACGAGCACGCGCTTCCCCGCGAGCGGTGCGAGGCGGCGCGGGTCGAGCGTCGATTGCAGCGCGGCGACGTCGCCGACGACGAACAGCGCAGGCGCCTCGATCCCCACGTCGCGTGCGACGTCCGCGATCGTGGCGAGCGTGCCGGTGACGACGCGCTGGCGCGGCGTGCTGGCCTCCTGCACGAGCGCCGCGGGCGTCGAGGCGTCCCGGCCGCCCTCGATCAGCGCGCGCGCGATGCCGTCGAGGCGGCCGACGCCCATGAGGATGACGAGCGTGTCGACGGCGGTGGCGAGGCGATCCCAGTGCACGCCCGCCTCAGGCTTCGTCGGGTCCTCGTGGCCGGTGATCACCGCGAACGAGGTCGCGACCGCGCGGTGCGTGACCGGCACGCCGCCCGCCGCCAGCCCACCGATCGCCGAGGTGACGCCGGGGATGACCGTGCACGGCACGCCCGCGTCCGCGAGGACGACAGCTTCCTCGCCGCCGCGCCCGAAGACGTACGGGTCGCCGCCCTTGAGGCGCACGACACGCTTGCCGCCACGACCGTGCCCCAGCAGCAGCGCGTTGATCTCGTCCTGCGTCAGCGTGTGGTTGTCCGCGGCCTTGCCGGCGTCGATGAGCAGCGCGTCGTCCGGCGCGTACGCCAGCAGCTCGGGCGCGGAGAGCCGGTCGTACACGACGACCTCCGCGCGGCGCAGCGCGTTCATGCCGGCGACGGTGATGTAGTCGGGGTTGCCGGGGCCGGCGCCGACGAGCCAGACATGCCCGAGGGATGCCGCGCTCATCGCGCTGCCTCCAGCCGCGTGCCGCCCGCGGTCGCGTAGCCCTCGCGCAGGCGCTCGCCGAGGCCACGGCCGAGGCCCTCGGCGTCGGTGACGCGACCGGTACCCTCGCCGAAGACGGGGGCCTCGCCCTCGACGTCCCCGCCGAGCATCGCGCGCAGCGTGATCAGGTCGCCGTCGATCTCGGCGTACGCGCCGACGGCGAGATCGCAGCCCGAGCCGAGCGCCGCCAGCACGCCGCGCTCCGCCGTGACGGCCGCGCGCGTCGCGGCGTGGTCGATCCGTGCGAGGAGCGCGCGCGTCGCCTCGTCGTCCGTGCGGCACTCGACGGCGATCGCGCCCTGCCCGGGCGACGGCAGGAACTCTCGTGCCTCGAACAGCTGGGTCGCCTCGTCGATACGGCCGAGGCGCGCGAGCCCGGCGGCGGCGAGCAGGATGCCGTCGTAGTCGCCGGCCGCGAGCTTCGCGAGGCGCGTGTCGACGTTGCCGCGAATCTCGACGGGCAGCAGGTCGGGGCGCAGCGCACGGATCATCGCGATGCGGCGGCTCGCGCTGGTGCCGATGCGCGCGCCGGCGGGCAGTGCGGCGAGGCGTCGCCCGTCGCTGCCCACGAACGCGTCACGCGGGTCGGCACGCTCGAGGATCGCGGCGATGGTGAGGCCCTCGACGGGCGTCGTGGGCACGTCCTTCAGCGAGTGCACGGCGATCTCTGCGCGGCCGTCGAACACCGCCTCGCGCACGGCGGCGGCGAACACGCCCTGCCCGCCGAGCACCGTGAGCGGCGTCACGCGGTCACGGTCGCCCTGCGTCGTGATCTCGATGATCGGAACGTCGAGGCTGGCATGGTGGGCGCGGAGCGCGGCGATCACCAGTTCGACCTGCGCGAGGGCGAGCGCCGAGCCGCGGGTGGCGCAGCGCACCGGGGTCGCGGCGGTCATGCGTCCTCGACGGGCTCGTCCAGCCGGAACAGCGTGCGTGCGGTGTCCAGGTAGGTGTCGCGGTCGCCGCGCTCGCGCAGCGTGGCGATCGGAGCGTGCAGGATCTGCTTCACCAGCGCGCGCGTCAGCACGTCGGCCAGCTCCTCGACGTGCGCGCGGTCCTGGTCGCTGATCTTCAGGCGGCGCATCGTCTTCGCCAGCTCGGCGCGGCGCACGTCCTCGGCACGGTCGGTGATCGCGCTGATCGTCGGGACGATCTGGAGCTGGCTCCACCACTCGGTGAAGCGGCTCGTCTCCTGGTCGACGATCGCCTGCACCGCCGCGACCTCGCTCGCGCGCGCCTCGGTGTTGCGGGACGCGATCTCCTGCAGGTCGTCGAGGTCGTGGTACGAGACCCCCGGTACGTCACGGACGGTCGAGTGGAAGTCGCGCGGGACACCGATGTCGATGATCAACAGCGGCTGGCCGTCGCGATGCGTGGTCGCCTCCGCGACGGCGGCGTCCTCGAACAGCGCGTCGGGCGCGCCACTCGCGGCGATCACGATGTCCGCCGACCGCAGCGCCTCGACGGCGCCCGCGAACGGGATCGCCGTGCCGCTGAGGGCTTCGGCGAGGGCTTCCGCGCGCTCGAAGGTGCGGTTCGCGACCGTCACGCGCGTCGCGCCATACGCGACGATCGCCTCGGCAGCGAGGCGCCCAGCCTCGCCCGCACCGACGACGAGCACCGAGGCGCGCGCGAGGTCGGGGAACAGCTCGCGCGCCTGCTGCGCGGCGATCGAGGACGCCGAGATCGACCGCTCGCCGATCGCGGTCTCGTTGCGCGCGCGGCGGCCGGTGCGGATCGCGGTGTGGAACAGGCGGGAGAGCATCGCGCTGTCGGAGCCCGCGGCGACGGTCGCCGAGAACGCCGCGCGCACCTGCCCGAGGACCTCGGTCTCGCCGATCACCATCGAGTCGATGCCGGACGCGACGGCGTACAGGTGGCGCACGGCGTCCGCGCCGTAGGCGACACGGAAGTGCCGCTGCATCACGTCGCGATCGACGCCGAGTTCCGTCGCGAGGAAGCCGAGCGCGGCCTCCGGCTCGTGGATGCCGGAGAGGTACAGCTCCAGCCGGTTGCAGGTGTTGATGATCGTCGCGGCGCCGAAGGCCTCCGTCGCGCGCTGGAGCACGCCGGGGAGCGCCTCGGCGTCGATCGCGACGCGCTCGCGCACATCGAGCGGCGCGGTGAGGTGGCTCATGCCGGCGAGCGTGATCATCCGCGCACTTCCTCGACCCAGAACGGCGAGGGCACGAGTTCGGTGCGCCCGAGCGACTCGACGAGGTGCTCGCGCGCACCGTCCATGTCGCCGAGGTTGATCATCGCCATCAGCTCGGCGTCGATCGCCTCCTGCCAGCGGTCGGTCGGGATGCGGTTCGGGCACTCCTTGCACAGCAGCGGCGGCGGCGTCTCCGCGCGCGAGCAGTGCGCGGCGCACGCGTGGTCGCCCACGCGCACCTCGCGCCGCACGTCCGCGAGCAGCGCGGCCAGCGCGAGCACGTCGTCGGACAGGAACTCCTCGAGGCGCTCGCGCAGCCAGCGTGCCATCGCGGGGCTGGTACCGCCCGTCGAGGCAGCGATCGCGATCTCGCCGCGACGCACGAGCGAGGGCAGGATGAAGTCGCAGTTGTCGGCGTCATCCGCCGCGTTGACGAGGATGCCGTTCCCGCGCGCCTCGTCGGCGACGGTGCGGTTCACCGCGCCGTTGTCCGTGGCGACCATGACGAGGAAGTAGCCGGCGGTGTCACCGGCGCGGACCTCGCGCTGCTCCCAGCGCGCACGGCCCGCCTCGACGATCGCGCGCACCGGCGCGATCAGCTCGGGCGCGACGATCGTGACGTCCGCGCCGTGGTCGACGAGCTTGCCGAGCTTCTCATCGGCCACGTGACCGCCACCGACGAGCAGCACGGGCTTGCCCTGCACGTCGAGGAAGATCGGGTAGTAGATCATCGGGCGTGGCTTTCGATTCGACGTGCGCGCTGCGGGAATTCTCGCGCGCCGCCGCGCGAGGGGCTAGCGAGACCTGGCGGGATTCCTAGCGAGATTCGTGGTCGTAGACGGAGGTCAGGCCGATCAACACGCGGTCGGCCAGTCCGGCAATCGCCTCGCGCGCCTTCGCAGCGTCCTCGGACGTGAGGCGGTTGCGCTCGGACAGCTGCTTGGCGGTCTCATCCAGCGACTTGCGGAAGAACGTGAACGCCTGCACGGCCTGCGCCAGCGGCATGCCGCGGCGGCGCAGCTCCTGCCCGTACTGCTCGCCGATGCCGCTCACTTCTTCCTCGAGCTCCGGGCGGCGCCCGCGACGCGAGATGTAGTCGTCCACGATCTCGACGAGGCGGCGTCCGAGCGGACGCAGCGCGTCGCGTTGTGCCTGCTCGATCTCGCCGTACCACTCGTCGGCGCTCCCGGAGTGGAGCTGACGGCGGATCCTCGAGGTCGCGGCGTCGGAGAGCGGACGGTCAGAGCGCCGGCCGCCACCGCCCTGGATCATCTGGAGCAGCTCGGCCTCGGCGAACCGGCGGTGGCCGCCGGGAGTGCGGAACACCTGGATCTCGCCGGAGTCGGCCCAGCGGCGCACCGTGGACTCGTTCACGCCCAGCAGCTCACAGGCACGTGCGAGGCTGACCCACCGGGTCGGGCGCACGACGCCGCCGTGACTGCTGGCGCTGCCGCTCGGCGAGTCTTCGACCTGCATTCGTCGGTCCTAGCTGCCCTGCGTCCGATCGGGACCAAGCGGGCGCGACCCGAAGGGAATCTGATCAAATTGCCTCGGCGCTCGCTAGATTCAACGATATTCCGGTCCGGCACGATCGGCAACCTCGCCGATCTACCGGGCCGACAGACCGATGTGCTCCGCCAGCTCCGACAGATCGAGCATGCGGCACGTGAACATCGGCGTGTCGAAGAGGGTGTAGGACGAAGACCGAGAATCGCGTAGTTCTCGTACCAGTGCGAGGAATTCGCCCGGGTCGTCGCCCTCGAACGCGACGACGAACTCCTGGTCGTCCAGGCCGTACGAGTACGTCGTGTTGATCTTGATGCCGTGGTACTTGTGGCCGATCGCGATGTGCTCGCTCATGATCTGCTGCCGCTCGGCGGTCGGCAGCTCGTACCAGGCGCGCGTCTTCGCCATCGGGTAGACGAACAGGTACTGGTTCGTGCCGCCGTCGCTCCGCAGGCGCGAGCGCTGCTCGGCGCCCTCGTGCAGGTCGTTCGTGTAGATCGAGCGCATGGTCATGCTGAGGAACGAGTGCGGACGCTCCAGCGCCCCGCCGAGGGGCGATCGCAGCAGTTCCGCGTGCCAGTCGGTGATCGGGCGCAGGTCGTCGTGCGCCTGCCACACGAGGAAGTCCGTGTCGCCACGCGTCCCCACCGTCGAGTACACGCGCGTGAGCATCTCGCGGCTGGACGCCTCGAGGAGCTTCGTCAGCTCCTTGCCCAGCGCGCCGCGGTCCTTCGTCGATCCGCGCCGCACGCGGTCGGCGACGCGGTAGAACGAGAACTTCACGCTCTGCACGCCGCGCGGGCTGCCCTCGCCGTACGTGAACGCGGGCCGCGCGCCCGGGGTCGCGCCCTGCTCCGTGCCGGCGGGCGCGGCCGCGTGCGGGTGCGACGAGGCAGGCGTGGGCGCGACGTGCGGAGACGGTGCGCTGTGCGGGTGCGCCGGGACGAGGTCGGATGTCTCGCCCTCGCCCGTCCCCGAGGAGTGGGTCGACTCGGTCGTCGTCATGACGCGGGCTCCTCGGCGGCGGCGGTGCAGAGCGACTCCCACACGTCGTACTCCGGCACGAAGTACGGCAGGCGGATCTTCTTGTACTCGGTGGTCGAGTAGAGGATCCGGAAGTCGGTGACGCCGGTGGCGCTGGAGATGGCGGCTGCGGATTCCTCGACGCCGGTCACCTTCGCGTTGTGGAGCATGGAGAACACGGAGTACGGCCAGTCCGGGTACGTGGGGCGCTGGTAGCAGTGCGACACGCCGCGGTAGCCCGCGACGTACTCCCCGAACTCCTGGATCTGCTCCGGCGGGACGTTCCACACGGCCATGCCGTTGGCGCGGAACCCGGCCTGCCGGTGGTTGATGATCCCCGCGAAGCGGCGCAGGTGGCCGTGCTCGATCATCCGCTTGCCGTACTCGATGACCTCCGCGCCCGTCATGCCGAGGGGCGCGCCGAGCGCGGCGTACGGCTCCGGCACGTCGGGCATGTCGTTCTGCGTCGCGCGGATGAACGCGATGTCCTCCGCCGTCACCTCGTGGCGCTTCGCCTCGATGCGGCGCTCCTCGGTGTACTCCGGCGTGCCGCGCGCATCGAGGGCGCGCGCACCGGCGAGGTCCAGCGTGACGGCGATCTTGAACAGGTGGAGCGTCGGCATCGGCCGCGTCGACTCCGCCAGCGTCATCTCGTGCAGCTTCTGGATCACGACGTCGAGGTCGGCGCCGGGCGGCATCGCGACGGTGAACCAGACGTTGAACTCGTGGTTGCGGCGGTAGTTGTGCGAGACGCCGGGGTGCGCGTTCAGCACGCGGACCGCGCGCTTCAGCAGCTCCGGCGCGATGCGCATGGCGACCAGCGCGGAGGAGTACCCCAGCGCCTTCGTGTCGTAGATGGCGCAGATCTGGCGCACCACCCCGGCCGAACGCGCCCGCGCGAGCCGCTCGAGGACTTCGCTCTCGGATAGGCCGAGTTGCTCGCCGAGTGCCTCGTACGGTCGCTCCACCAGCGGGTAGTGGTCCTGCATCAGGTCGAGGAGCTGGAGCGTGGTCGCGTCGAGCTCGCTGGGCTTCACGGGCGTCGCGGTCATCGGGCCACCTCCGTACCGGCGGCGACGGCATTCGCAGGCGCGGTCCTCGGCAGGCCGAAGTTCGCGTCGTACAGCTCGTTCACGCGGCGGGCCTGCGCGTCAGTGACGTCGCGCGCGTCGCTCGCGGCCGTGAACTCCTCGATCTGGTCGAGGTTGTAGATGTTCGGCAGCACGGAGACGATCTGCGGGCTGTGCAGCGCGAAGCGCAGCGCGGCCTGGCCCAGCGTGCACTGGTTCTCGTCCGTCAGGAACTCGAGCTGCTTGATCTTTTCGAGGCCCTCGGGCAGCCAGTTCGCGGGGCGGTGGCGGCGGTGGTCGTTCTCCGCGAAGACCGTGTCCTTCGTGTAGTGGCCCTCGAGCATGCCCGAGGAGTGCGGGACGCGGACGACGATCGACATCTTCTTGCGCTCGGCGACCTCGATCAGCGGGCGGCCGGGGTCGAGCTCCAGCGCGTTGTAGATCATCTGGATGCCGTCGATCGGCAGGTGCTCCATCGCGTAGCGCCCCTCCTCCTCCCAGCCGATGGCCGGGCCGAGGGCGACGCCGACGGTGCGCACCTTGCCGGCGGCACGCGCGCGCTCGACGAAGGTCCAGATGTCGTCGTGCAGCATCATCTCCATGCGCGGGTTGTGCAGCTGGTAGAAGTCGATGCGGTCCGTGCCGAGGCGCTTGAGCGACGCGTCGAGCGCACCCTCGAGGAACGCGAGGTCGGTGCGGTGCGGCGCCTCGCGGTGACCGGCGTCGTTGGGGTCGCGCGAGGCCCAGTCGTAGCCGAACTTCGCACCAATGACGATGCGGTCACGCTCGGCGCCCGGGAACGCGTGCTGCAGGATCGTCTCGCCTCGACCGTGGCCGTAGGTGTCGGCGGTGTCGAAGAAGGTGACGCCGCGGTCGAAGGCGGCGCGCATCAGCGCGGCGGCCTCGTCGTCGGTGTACTCGCCCCACCACCCCGCCGCCATGGTCCAGACGCCAAATCCCACCTCGGAGACCGTTACACCGGAGTCGCCGATCGGTCGGTAGCGCATGGATCCCCCTCTAGCGGAGCGGCCTCGTGGCGGGCCTCACACACGGTCTGGCGGAACCGAGTGACCGGCAATCGCGAAATGTGCCGGTTCTGTCGATTTCGGTAGATTTTCGAACGTGGAATTCTGGAACATGCCTCGCGGTCGAGGAGATTTCGCACGTGCTGGGGACGGGACCGCACGCCGCTGCTAGCGGCCTCGATCGCCCGGGAGCCCCCGGCGCACCGCCGAGGTGCCGAAGCGGGCGCGGATGCCGTCCAGCGTGCGGTCCAGCTCCTCGTCCCGCAGCACGCCGGCCGGGCCGGGGGCGCCGGCGGGCGCGGCGTCGAAGAAGTCGAGCTGCACCGCGTCCTCGACGAGGTTCGTGACGCCGAGGCCGACCAGCCGCACCGGGCGCATGCCCTCGGCGGCGATCGTGGCGTCCAGCAGCGCCTGCCCCGCCTCGAGAATCGCCGCGGTGGACTGCATCGGGCGGTCGAGGGTGTGAGCGCGGGTAAGCGTGGTGAAGTCGCTCCAGCGCAGCTTCAGCGTCACGGTGCGCGCGCGCCGGCCGCTCTCGCGCAGGTCGGTGCCGACGCGCTCGGCGTGGCGGGCGAGCACGCGGCGCAGCTCGGCCTCGTCGGTCACGTCCTCGCCGAAGGTGCTCTCGCGCGAGATCGACCGCGACACGCGCCCGCCACCGTTGACCGGCGTGGGGTCGAGGCCGCGCGCCCGCTCGGAGAGCATCGGCCCCGCCTTGCCGAAGAGCTGCTCCAGCCAGCGCACGTCGACGGCGGCCAGCTGCCCGATCGTGCGCACGCCGACGCGGTACAGCGACTCGGCGGCCTTCGGCCCGACCATCGGCAGGTCGCGGATCGGCAGCGGCGCGAGGAAGGCGGCGTCGTCGCCGACGGGCACCTCGATCAGCCCGTCCGGCTTCGCGCGGTCGGAGCCGACCTTCGCCGTGGTGCGCGAGCCCGCGATGCACACCGACACCGCGATGTCCAGCTCGGCGCGCACCCGCGCCCGGAGCGCTTCGGCGGTGCGATAGGCGCCCCCGGTGGCGTCGCCGATGCCGGTGAGGTCGACGTACGCCTCGTCGATGCCCACCGACTCCACGACCGGCGAGGTCTCCCGCAGCATCGCGTGGAACCGCTCGGACACCGGACGGTAGGCGCTAAAGTCCGGCGGCACGACGACCGCCTGCGGGCACATCCGCAGCGCCTGCACCATCGGCTGGGCCGAGCGGCACCCGAACACGCGCGACTCGTACGAGGCGGCCGCGACCACGCCGCGCGGCCCGTTGTGCCCCACCAGCACGGGCTTGCCGCGCAGCGACGGATCGCGCACCCGCTCCACGGCGACGAAGAACGTGTCGAGGTCGAAGTGCGCGATCCTCGACGGGAGTCGCGGGCCGGAGTCCATGCGAGCGTCCTCCGCGCGCGCCCGCTTGCCGGCGGCGCTTGCTGCCAAGCTAGAACGCTCGTTCTGGCGCGTCAACGCCACGCGCGCGCCCGCTTGCCGGCGGCGCTTGCTGCCACGCTAGAACGCTCGTTCTGGCGCGTCAACGCCACGCGCGCGCTCGCTCGACGGGCGCGGCGATGCGTTCCACACACCCGCGGAGGCGTGAAGGGCGCCCCCGCCGATGCTAGAATTCGCGCGTACTCAGCATCCTCGACGGCGTCCGAGACCTGCAACGTCATAGTGGTATCTGAGGGAATGGTGATGGCCCGCCCGCGGGGGCAGCCAGTGATCTGGCGCATGGCGTCAGTAGGAGAGTTCGGACGTTGACGCAGAGGATTTACGTGGGGAATCTCCCCTTCTCGGCCACTGAAGGCGAGATCGGCGAGTTGTTCGGGCAGTACGGCGAGGTCGTCTCGTGCTCACTGCCCAAGGACCGCGAGACCGGCCGCCCGCGCGGCTTCGGCTTCGTGGAGATGGAGGACGAGGACGCCAAGAAGGCGATCTCCGCCCTGGACGGCAAGGACTTCGGCGGCCGTGCGCTGCGCGTGAACGAGGCACAGCCTCGTGAGCAGCGTGGCTTCGGCGGCGGGGGTGGCGGCGGCTACGGTGGTGGTGGCGGTGGCTACGGCGGCGGCTCTCGTGGCGGCGGCGGTGGTGACCGCGACGGCTACGGTGGCGGTGCCGGTGGTGGTGGTTACGGCGGCGGCGGTGGCGGTGGCTACGGCGGTGGTGGCGGCGGACGCCGCGACGACCGTGGTGGCGGCGGCCGCGGCGGGCGCTACTAGCGCCTCGACCGCTCGACGTGCCCCGCGCGGGAGCGCCGGGCCGTGCCGAGGATCGCTCGCGGCGACGTCTGCAGGCCGGCCGGCGGCGATTCGCTCCTCAGTTGCACAACCGGACAGGCCCCTCGTGAGAGGGGCCTGTTCTCTTTGCCGCCCACGGGGAGCGGAGCGCGAGGTTCGAGCTGGCGAGCGGCGTCGCGGGGGCTTGAGCGGGGCGGCCCACCCCTGCCCCTCCCGGCGCGGGAGGGGATGTCCTTCTTGAGGGGCTGCGCCCTTCAAACTCCCCGACGGCGGACTCGACCGCGGCGTTCGACTGGACCGCTCCGGCCGCCCTCGCCCACGCAGTGGGAGAGGGCGGGGGTGAGGGCCTCCGGCTCGCGGCCTGAGGCGCGAGCTACCCGTGGATGGCGGTCGGGGGCGGGGGCTCCGCGGTGTCGCCGTTACCCTCGGTCGGGACGGCCTCCACCTCGGCGGTGTCGCGCGAGGGGCGACGGCGGCGGTCGAGGAGGCTCAGGTTCTCGAGCTCGTCCTCGGTGATCTCCTCGGCGGCGTCGACGGCGGACTGGCCCTGCCGCACGCGACGGGCGATGGCGACCGCGGCGCCGATGAGCACCGCCGAGGACAGCGCGGCCCCGCCGGCGATGAACATGTGCTTCTTGCGCATGCCGGGGAAGCGCTCCAGCACGCGGTGCGCGAGCCGGATCGCGTCGTCCTGGCCGAGGCGGATGGCCCCGTCGAGGACCTCCCCGGCCAGCTTCTCCAGTTGATCGACGCTCTGCTCTCGGACGCTCATGCCTCGTCCTCCTCTTCGCCACCGGTGTCTACGGTGACGTCGCGCAGCAGTGCGGCGACGGCGAGCGCGGCGTACATCGCCTCGCTCCCCTTGTTGCCGACCCTGCCGCCCGATCGCTCCTCGGCCTGCGCCAGGGTGTCGGCGGTGATGACGCCGAACCCCACGGGCACACCGGACTCGCGACCGACCTCCATGATCCCCCGCGCGGTCTCGCCGGCGACGAAGTCGAAGTGGGGCGTCTCGCCCCGCACGACCGCGCCGACACAGGCGATCGCGTCGTAGGCACCCGTGGCCGCGAGCTCGCCCGCCATCAGCGGAATCTCGAACGCGCCGGGGACCCAGTAGACGTCGATCGCGCCGTCGTCCACGCCATGCTCGCGCGCGGTCGTTACCGCACCGTTGCACAGGCGTTTCGTGAATTGATCATTGAAGAGCGCCGCGACGATGGCGACGCGCATGCCGGAAGCGTCCGGGGTGCCCTCGCCGTAGGTGTTCGGCATGTGGAGGCTCCCCTACTTCCGCGAATCAGTCCCGCGACCGGGCATCGGCTGGTCGAGGAAGTGGCCCATCTTGTCCCGCTTGGTCGCGAGGTACCGCACGTTATGTGCGTTCGCCGGCACCTCGAGCGGGACGCGCTCGACCACTGCCAGACCGTACCCATCGAGGCCCGCTCCGCGCAAGGCGCCGAACTGGTCCAGCTCCTGGATCTTCACGGGGTTGTTCGTCATCAGCCGCATCTGGCGCACGCCGAGGTCGACGAGGATCTGCGCGCCGATGCCGTACTCGCGGCTCTCCGCGGGCAGGCCCAGCGCGACGTTCGCCTCGACGGTGTCGAGGCCCTGCTCCTGGAGCTTGTAGGCGCGCAGCTTGTTGTGCAGGCCGATGCCGCGCCCCTCCTGGTCCATGTAGACGATGACCCCGCGCCCGGCCGCGGTGACGAGGCGCATCGCGGCGTCCAGCTGCTCGCCGCAGTCGCAGCGCAGCGACTGGAAGACGTCGCCGGTCACGCACTTGTCGTGCACGCGCACCAGCACCGGCTCGTCGGTGGTGACGTCGCCCATGACCAGCGCGACGTGCTCCCGCGTGTCGATCAGCGTGCGGTAGCCGATCGCGCGGAACTCGCCGTAGCTCGTCGGCAGCACGGCCTCGTCCTCGACACGCTCGACGAGGCGCTCGTGCGCCATGCGGTACGCGATGAGGTCGGCGACGGTGATGATCTTCAGCGTGTGGCGCTTCGCGAACCGCTCGAGGTCCGGCATGCGCGCCATCGTGCCGTCGTCCTTCATGACCTCGCAGATCACGGCGACCGGCTCGAGGCCGGCGAGGCGGCACAGGTCGACGGAGGCCTCGGTCTGCCCGGCGCGGACGAGGACGCCGCCGTCGCGGGCGCGCAGCGGGAAGATGTGGCCCGGCCGCGTGAAGTCGGTGGCGGTGGAGTCGGGGTCCGCGAGCCGCTGCACGGTGGTCGCGCGGTCGGCGGCGGAAATGCCGGTGGTGACGCCGACGGCCGCCTCGACGGTGACCGTGAACGCGGTGCCGAGCGGCGCGGTGTTGTGCTGCGTCATCGGCGGGAGGTCGAGCGCGTCGGCGCGCGCCTCGGTCAGCGGGGCGCAGATCAGGCCCTTCGCGTAGCGCGCGAAGAAGGTGATGACCTCCGGCGTGCAGAACTGCGCGGCGATCATCACGTCGCCCTCGTTCTCGCGGTCCTCGTCGTCGGTGATGATGATCGAGCGGCCGGCCTGCAGCTCCGCGATCGCCTCCTCTACGGTGGCACGCGTCGTGCTGCGGCGCGGGGCCTTCGAGGCGGCCGGGGCCTTTGCGGCGGGGCGCTTCGCAGCGGGCTTCGCGGCCGGCTTCGTGGCTGGCTTGGCGACGGCCTTCGCCGCCGACTTCGCAGCGGGTCTCGTACTAGCCATCGATGCCTCCCGCGGCCTGCGTGGCGCGCGCTTCCAGGATCTGCTCCACGTACCGGGCGAAGATGTCGGTCTCGAGGTTGATCGCGTCGCCGGGCTGGCGGCGCGTGAGGTTCGTGTGCTCCTGCGTGTACTGCACCAGCGACACGGAGAACGACTCGGCGTCGCGGCCCATGACGGTGAGCGACGCGCCGTCCACGCACACGGGGCCTTTCATCGCGATGTACGGCAGGTACTCCGGCGGCACGGCGTAGCGTGCGATGATCGCGTCGGCGTCCGGCGTGAGGCTCATCAGCCGGCACGTGGTCTCCACGACGCCGCGCACGATGTGCCCCGACATGCGCGTCGCGCCCGTGACGGACCGCTCGAGGTTCACGAGGTCGCCCTCGACGAGCTCGCCGAGGTTCGAGCGCATGAACGTCTCGTTCATCACGTCGAAGGTCATCGACCAGCCGTCCATCGCGCGCACCGTGAGGTCCACGCCGTTCACCGCGATCGAGTCGCCGAGGCGCGAGTCCTCGAGGATCGTCGAGCAGCCGATCACCAGCACCCCGCCTTCGCGGCGGCGCACGGTGCCCAGCTCCTCGATGATGCCAGTGAACATCGCTACTCTTCGTCGTCGTGCGTGTGCGGGATCTCTTCGTCGAACAGGTCGGGCCAGACCGGGACGCCATCGAACAGGACGTCCTCGCCGAGCTGGGTCATCGTCACGTCCCGGAGTCGAGGCGCTTCGCGCATCATCTCAGCGCCCTGCCCCGCCACGGCGGCGGGGGCAGCGGTCGCCCCGATGATCACGGGTGCGATCACAGCATAAAGGCGATCGACGTAACGCTGGTCGAAGCACGCCCCCAGCAGCTCGCCGCCGCCCTCCACCAGCACGCTGAGGATGTCGTGCTCGCCGAGGAGCCGCAGCAGCGCCTCCAGGTCCACGTGCCGCCCGTCGGGGGCCGCCGGGAGCACGGCGACCTCGACGTCGCGGGCGGCGAGCATCTCGCGCCAGGCGAGCGGGCTGGCCTCGGTCGTGGCGACGAGGGTGGGGGCGTCCTCGTCGAAGACCTGCGCGGCGCCGGGCAGCCGGCCGAGGCCGTCGACGACCACCCGCAGGGGCTGGACCCGCGCCAGCCGGCCACCGGGACGCGCCGTCAGCGAGGGATCGTCGGCGAACACCGTCCCGGAGCCGACCATGATCGCGTCGACCACCGTCCGCAGGTCGTGCGCCCAGTCGCGCGCCTCCTCGCCCGAGATCCAGCGCGCGTCGCCCGAGGCGGCAGCGATGCGCCCGTCGAGGCTCGCGGCGAACTTCGCGATCACGAAGGGGAGGCCGGTGCGGCGGTGCTTCAGGAACGCCTCGTTGACGCGGGCGGCCTCCGCGGCGCCGTCGCCCTCGGTCGTCGCGATGCCGGCAGCGCGGAGCGCCGCCGCTCCGGCCCCGGACACACGGCGGTCGGGGTCCTCGATCGCGTAGTGGACGGCGGCGACGCCGGCGGCGATCAGGGCGTCGGTGCACGGCGGCGTGCGGCCGTGGTGCGAGCAGGGCTCCAGCGTGACGTAGACCTCGGCGCCGCGGGCGAGGTCGCCCGCCTCGAGGAGCGCCATCACCTCGGCGTGCGCCTGCCCCGGCGGCTGCGTGCGCCCGCCCCCGACGATGCGCCCGTCGCGCACGACGACCGCGCCGACCGCGGGGTTCGGCGAGGTGTGCCCGAGCGCGGCGCGTGACTCGTCCAGGGCCGCGCGCATGAACTCGGAGGGCGCGCTGTGGCTCACTAGCTGCGCGGCTGGAAGTCGCGGTAGATGCGGCTGGCGGTCGGCATCGACTGGCCCTGGTACCTCGACTTGAGGTCGGGGTGGCCGTAGGGGCGCTCGGCAGCCGTGGTGAGGTTCTGGAACGACAGCTGGCCGATCTTCATGCCGTAGTACAGCCGGATCGGCAGCGTCGCGACGTTGGACAGCTCCAGCGTGAGGTTGCCCTTCCACCCCGGGTCCACGAAGCCCGCCGTCGCGTGCACGAGCAGGCCGAGGCGCCCGAGCGACGACTTCCCCTCGACGCGTGCGACGAGGTCGTCGGCCAGCTCGACGCGCTCGACGGTGGAGCCGAGGACGAACTCGCCGGGGTGCAGCACGAACGGCTCGTCGGGCGCGATCGAGTGCGGCTCGGTGAGCTCCTGCATCTCCTCGCGGATGTCGATGTAGGCCTGCTGGTGGTTCCGGAACACGCGGAAGTGCGCGTCGAGGCGGATATCGAGCGAGGCGGGCTGGACGGCATTCTCGCCGATCGGGTCGACGATCAGACGGCCGGTTTCCAGCGCTTCGCGGATGGATCGGTCACTCAGAACCACGGGGGCTACCTCGGTCGGGGAGAGGCGGCGGGTCGAGGCCCGAGCGTACCACCGGCGGCCCGGAGCCGCCGCCGGAGGCCCTCACCCCAACCCATGGGTACTGGCCCGATTTTGGGCACCCTTACGCAAAGCTTAAAGCGCGCAAAACCGTATCGAGGCCGATCAGTGGTGCATAAGGGACGTGTCGAGGAGTGATTTGGCGCTAGGTGACCTTCAGCACGACGCCCTGTTTGCACAGCGGGCAGTCCTCGGGCGGGTAGGACTCCATGACGACCTCGGTGGCCGGGAGGAAGGGGACGTCACCGAACGTGATCTTGCCGCCGGTCCGGTCGGCGAGTGCCGATACGCACACGGGCACGCCACCCGCCTTGCGCACTGCCTCGATCGTGTCGACGAGGGAGCCGCCGGTCGTGACGATGTCGTCGACGATCATCACCTTCTCGCCCGGCTGCAGCTTGAAGCCGCGCTGGAACGAGCGTCCACCCGCCTCGTCCGTCTCGCAGAAAATGCCGCGCACACCCAGCTGACGCGCAACCTCGTACGCGAGCAGCACACCGCCCGTGGTGGGGCCGGCGACGGTGGTTGGAGCGAACGAGCGGCCGTGCTCGGCCATCTTCTTGCACACCAGCTCGGTGTACTGCGGCCACTGGAGCAGGTTGAACTTCTCCAGGTAGTGCGCCGAGTGCCGGCCGGAGGTCAGCTGGAAGTGGCCTTCGAGGTATGCGCCGGACGCGCGGAGCGCTTCGACGACTTCGGAATCTACGGGAATGATGGCACCTCCGGTCGGATGAGCATGCTGCGCCGCGCGGGGACGGCGGTGGGCGTGAGAGTGCTGCCAGCGGCGACCGGCGTGCCGAACTCGCCGCGGATCAGCTCGGCGGATCCGGGCGGCCAGTAGCGCAGGTCGACACGACCGATCAGCTCGGCCTGGTCGACCATGCCGATCAGGTGCGAGTCCTGCGAGTTGTTGCGGTTGTCGCCCAGCACGAACAGCTTGCCCGGCGGCACGACCTGCGGCTTGTATTCATACGTCGGGGGCGAGGCGATGTAGGACTCCTCGTACGCGACGCCGTTCACGATCACGCGGCCGTTGCGCACCTCGACCGTGTCGCCCGGCGTACCGACGATGCGCTTCACGAAGTCGCGCTCCGCCGGCACCTTCTGCGCCACGAAGATCACCACGTCGCCCTGCTGCGGCGCCCCGAACGGCCGCCATCCGTCCCGTCCGACGACCGGGACCCACCCGAGGTCGAAGGTGCGGTACGCCAGCCGGTTCACGATCAGCGCGTCCCCGTCGTGGAACGTCGGCACCATCGAGGAGCCGTCGACGCGGTAGTTGTGCGCGACGCCGCGCACCGCGACGAACATAATCATCGCGAGCGCGATTACCTCGAGCGTCTCGGAGAGGCCGCGCAGGCCCCACGGCCAGAGCGCCTGTCCCAGCGGACGGCGTGGCGCCTCCCATGGGTCGATGCTGCTCAGTCCGCTGTGGCTGAACACGATCTGCGGCGCCTCGAAGTAAGAGTAGGTGTCCGCGGTCGCGGGCGATGCGTCGTCGGTCAGGTCGTTGGTCATCACTTCGAGTATACCGATGACCGCCGTATGGCCCCGCGGGATGTGCGAGGCGCGCGGCGGTGTCGATCACGCCTGGTGCGCGGCGCCCAGGAGCTTGATGCGGTCGGCGGCCATGGTGGCGACAGCGTCCCGGCCGGCGCGCAGCGCAGGGCGCGGGTCGTTGCCGCCGGCCTCCTGCAGCCCGCGCGCGAACGCCGAGTGCACCTCCGTGCCGATGTTCACCTTGCGGATGCCCGCTCGCACCGCCTCGCGCAGGTCGTGTGGCGTCGCGCCGGAGCCGCCGTGCAGCACCAACGGCAGCTGCCGCGTCGCGATCCGCAGCTCGCGCACCAGGTCGAGGCGGATCTCCCCCGCCAGCCCGTGCGCCGTGCCCACCGACACCGCGAGCGAGTCGACGCGCGTCTCGGTGACGAAGCGCGCCGCCGCCTCCGGGTCGGTGAGGATCGTCTCCGAGGTGCGGACACCCGGCTCGCGGCCACCGACGTGGCCGAGCTCGGCCTCGAGCGCGAGCTGGCCCTCCTGCGCGGCGGCATAGGCCTCCATCGTCTCGCGACGGTTCCGCTCGAGCGGAAACGTCGATCCATCGAACATCAGCGACGTGAAGCCGAGGCGGACACCCTGCCGCACAAGCGCCACCGTTGGCGCGTGGTCCAGGTGCAGCGCCACCGGTACGGTCGCGCGCGCCCCGATCGCCCGCCCAATTGCCGCCGCGACCTCGATGCCGCCAATGTGCTCGAAGTTGGCAGGGTTGAACTGGAGAAACAGCGGCGCGCGCAACTCTTCGGCGGCGGCAACGACGCCGAGCACCATCTCCACGTTCGAAACGTTGAAGCCGGGCACCGCGTACCCGCCGCGCTCGGCGGCCGCCAGCAATTCGATCGCCCCGGTGAGCGGCATCGGCGTCCCTCTCTCGCGTCGCGTGCCCGTCCGAGCCCAAGTGTGCCGCACGCATGGCCCGAGCACACCCCGTCGCGGATTGCGCGCTGCCCTTGTCGGCGGTGATGAGAATCTCGACGGCTACGCCGCCGCGTTCGCGGTTGGTGCTTATGCCTTGAAGGTCTCGACCTTAGACATGTCCTCCCACGACTAGTTGTAGAGCAGTTCGCACCTCGCGCAGCGTGCCGAGTCGGGGACTTGCTCCTCGGTGGCTCCAGTCACATGCGCCGCGTACGCAGCCATGGCGGTAGGATCGAGTCCGAGGCCGTCCCCAATCGGCTCCTGCGCGGCACACGCGGCCTGAGGAGGACTATGCGCGTACTGGTCACCGGCAGCTCCGGCTTCATCGCGGGCCACCTGGTGCGGCGGCTCGCGGCTGCGGGGCACGAGGTGACCGGCCTCGACGTCGCCGAGCCCCGGCGACCCGTCGAGGGCTGGCGCGACGTGCGCCTCGATCTGCGTGACGACGAGGGCGTCGCGCGCGTGGTCGCGGAGGCGCGGCCGGAGGTCGTGTTCCACCTCGCCGCGCAGGCGTCCGTGTCCGTGTCGATGCGCGAGCCGCGACTGGACATCGAGACGAACGTGATCGCGTCCCTGACGCTGGCGCGCGCGGCGGCGGAGGCGGGCACGCGACGGTTCGTGTTCACATCGTCCGGCGGCGCGATGTTCGGCGCACCGGAGATCGTGCCGGCGGGCGACGACACGCCGGTTGAGCCGCGATCGTTCTACGGCGCCTCGAAGGCGTCGGCGGAGAAGTACCTGAAGATCGTGGAGTGGGAGACCGGCATGACGGTCGCCTCGGTGCGGCCGGCCAACGTGTACGGCCCGTACCAGGACCCCCACGGCGAGGCGGGCGTGGTGGCGATCTTCGCGCAGCGGATGCTCCGCGGCGAGCCCGTCACGATCTTCGGCTCCGGCACCGACACGCGCGACTACGTGTACGTGGACGACGTCGTGGAGGCCCAGGTCCGCGCGTCCGAGGCGCCGGGCGGCGAGATGTGCGTGATCGGCACGGGCGAGGAGACGAGCACGCGCCGCATCTTCGACCTCCTGGCACAGCACTGCGCCTACGAGCGCGCGCCCGTCATGGGGCCGCCGCGCGCCGGCGACATCGCGCGCATCGCGCTCGACTCGACACGCGCGCGCGACGTGTGGGGCTGGACGCCGCAGGTGCCGCTGGACGAGGGTCTGGCGCGCACCGTGCAGTCGTTCCGCGAGCAGCTGTAGCCTCGAACGATGCCGCAGCGCGAGCGCGGCGTGAGAGCGAGGATGCGATGACTCAACCGCCCGTGGCGATCATCGGCGCCGGCGCCGTCGGCCGCGCGATGCAGACGCTGTTCCCCGACGCCGTGATGTACGACGAGCCGCTCGGCCTGGGCACGCGCGAGGCCGTGAACGCCTGCGCCTTCGCATTCGTGTGCGTCCCCACGCCGCCCGACGCCACCGGCGCCTGCGACACCTCGATCGTCGAGGCGGTCGTGGCGTGGATCGCGTGCGACACGATCGTGCTGCGCTCGACGGTACCGCCCGGCACGACCGACCGGCTCGCGAGCAGCACCGGCAAGCGCATCGTGTTCCAGCCGGAGTACGGCCCCGGCGAGACGCCCGGCCACCCCTACGCCGACGTGCGCGACATCGGCTGGGCGATCCTCGGCGGGCCGCGAGCATGGACCGTGCCGGTGCACGACCTCTACAAGCGCGTGCTGCCCTCCAGCGTCACGATCCAGCAGACCGACGCGACCACCGCCGAGCTGGCGAAGTACATGGAGAACGCCTTCCTCGCGACGAAGGTGCTGTTCTGCAACGAGTTCTACGACCTCGCGCAGGCGCTGGACGTGGACTACAACGAGCTGCGCGAGCTGTGGCTCCTCGACCCGCGCATGGGCCGCTCCCACACGTGGGTGCACCCGGACGATCGAGGCTTCGGCGGCAAGTGCCTGCCGAAGGACCTCGACGCGCTGCTCCGCGCCGCGGAGGCGCTCGGCGTGACGCCCGGCATGCTCGCGGCGGTCGCCGAGGAGAACCGTCGCCTCCGCGACGAGTCGTAGCGAGGTGGACCGGCAGGCCGGGCCGCTCATCGTGGCGCTGGGCGTGGGGATCGTGGTCATCGGACTGCTGATCGGCGACGGGCGCGCTGGGGTGGTTCGGCCGCCTCCCCGGCGACATCCGCATCGAGCGCGAGCACGCGCGCGTCAACGTCCCGATCACCTCGATGCTGCTCGTGTCGATCGCGGGCAGCGTGCTGCTCGCGCTGCTGCGACGGCTGCTCTAGCCCGCGCGGTCAGCTCCAGAGATCGATCTGGGGCAGCCCGAGACGCCCGAACGACTCGTTGAGCTCCGCGCAGTGGTACATGTCGTGCGCGGCGGCGCCGTGCAGGATCGCGCCGCGCGTGCGCGCCCACTCCCCGTCGTCGAACGTGTGCCTGATCTCCTCGGACAGCATCGCCAGCGTCCACGTCGTCAGGCAGCGCTCGATGATGTGAAACGTCGAGTCGATCGAGGCGACCAGCGCAGCGGCGTCCAGCGGGTGATCGAGGTCCTCGTCGCCGGGGCACTCGTACAGCGCGTTCGGGAACGGCGTGGTGTCGGCGCCGGGCTCGCCCGCCAGCCCGCACAGCGCCGAGACGCGCTGGCATGCGAGGTGCCCGATCGTCGCCCAGAGCGGCCACCGGTCGGGCGCGGGCTGAAGCGACAGCTGCTCCACCGTGAGTGGTGCGACCGCCTCGCGCAGTCGCTGGTTGTAGCGCGCCCAGTTCGCGTACGCCGGGAGGATGACGTCGCTCATCGCTCGATCGCTACCGACGCACGCGATAGCGCAGGTAGACCTCGTCGGTCTCACCATTGGGCGTCGCCGACAGCAGCTCGAGGTGCTTGAGCGCGTCGATCGAGGGCGCACGGTCGCTCACCACCGTCGGCTTCGTCGGCGCGCCGCTCACGACCACCCCGCCGAGCGTGAGGAAGAACTCGTCGACGAGGTCGCGGTCGAACAGCTCGCCGTTGGTGGTCGGGCCGCCCTCGACGAGCAGCAGGCGCGCACCCAGCTCGCTCCGCATGTGCGCGAGCATCGCGGGCACCTCGTCGCCGGCGGGGAGCGGGATGACGCGGCGACCGGTCGCCTGCACCGCGTGGCGGCGCACGTCGGACGCCTCCTCCGACAGGTAGACGACGGCCTCGAAGTCGGTCGCGGTGAAGAACAGGCGGTCGAGCGGCAGGTCGCCGCTGCGGCTGAGCACGGCGGCGATCGGCGTGCGCGGCATGCCGCGCGCGACGCGCAGCTCCTCGAGGACCGGATCGCCGAGGCGCGACGACGTGCCGCTGGCACGCAGCGTCCCGGCGCCGTTCAGCGTGACGTCCGCGTGCACCCGCAGCTCGCGCATCAACCGCTGGTCGCGCGGCGACCCGAGCCCCTTCTCGGTGCCCTCGACGACCACGCGGCCGTCGAGGCTGCTCACCATGTTCAGGATGACGTAGGGGCGATCCTCGGGCGGGTCGGGGAACTCGAGTGCGGTGTAGTCGGGGACGGCTGCTTCCATGCGCTCAGGATAGCGACCGCGGCGCGCGGCGCCCTCGCAGGGCGCGGCGAAGCATCGAAGGATGCTCGCGACGGGCCGCGGCGGCTAGGCGTGCGCCGTCGAGGACGGGACGGCGGGGTTCGTGGCGTGGCGCGGGCGCGGCGCCCCGTCGATGCGCGCGGCGAGCAGCTCGCGGAGCTCGCGCGTCTCCGGGAAGCGCCCCTCCGCCTGGTTCGAGAACAGCAGCTCGCCGTCCAGCGCGATGTCGAACTGGCCGCCGCCACCGGGGACGAGCGTCACGCCCGAGACGTGATCCTCGAACGTGTGCAGCAGCTCCTCGGCGATCCAGACGGCGCGCGGGCGGAAGTGGCACTTCGTGCAGTACGTGATCGAGATGCCGGGTCGCTGTGTGTCCATGCGTGACGCTCCGCGCGGTCGATGCGTGTGCACCAGTGTGGCACCTCGCCGCGACCGGTGTCACGTCCGCGCGATCGGGAACCGAACGAGGCCGCGCGACGTATAGCAGACAGGACCGGACGAATCCCGGCTCCCGGGCAGTGCGAGGACACGATCATGACGCATCGACTGGCGACGCGTGGGGTTCGACGACGCGTGACCATGCGCGCGGTGCGCGCGAGCCTCGGCATCGCGGTCGCGGCGCTGCTCATCGCCGGGCTCAGCGCGTGCAGCGCGGGGCGCAGCCTGGCCGGCGGCGGCAGCTCGACCGCCTCGAGCCCGGCGCGGGACATGGCACAGACCGAGGGATCGAAGGGCGGAAGCGCGCCCGGCGCACCCCCGGCGGCTTCCGCCGGCGCGAACGGGGCGCCCGGTGGCGTCGTGGTCGACTCGACGCTCCCGCCGGCCGAGGCACCCCGCCAGATCGTGCGCAACGGCAGCGTCGACCTCGAGGTGCGTTCGGTCACCGAGTCGTTCACGTCGGTGCAGCAGATCGCGGCCGGGGTCGGCGGCATGGTCGTCGGCTCCTCGTTCAGTGGGCGCGCGGCGGAGCAGAACGCCACGCTGACGCTGCGCGTCCCCTCCGCCCGCTTCGACGAGACGATCGGCAAGCTGCGCGACGTCGCCGTCGAGGTGCGCACGATCGACACCGGCTCGAAGGACGTGACCGACGAATACACCGACACGCAGGCGACGATCGCGAACCTCCGCGCCGTGGAGTCGCAGTACGTGACGCTGCTCGGGCGCGCCTCGACGATCGGTGAGGTGCTGCAGGTGCAGGACCGCCTCAACCAGGTGCGCCTCCAGATCGACCGCACCGAGGCGCGCCGCCAGTCACTCGCCTCGCAGGCCGCGATGTCGACGATCACCGTGTCGCTGCGGCCAGTGGCCGCACCGTCGAAGATCGTGCCGGACGGCGGCGGCGTGTGGGCCTCGGCGCGCGCGGCGTGGACCGCCTCGCTCGCGACGCTCACGACCCTGGCCACGGCGCTGGTCGTGATCGTGGTCTACGGGTGGTGGATCATCCTCGCGGGGAGCGTCGTGGGCGCGGTGCTGCTCGTGCGCCACCGCCGCCGCCTCGTCACTCCGTCGATCGAGGCGGCCTAGCGCACGAGGCTAGCGCGCGTCCTCGGCGTACGGGACGACGTCGAAGTCGTCGTCCGAGACCGCGATCAGCACGCGCTCCGCGTCCGTCGCCGTGACCGCCGCGACGAGTGCCGCGCGGCGCTCGTCGCTCAGCGCCGCGGTGGTGGCAGCGCCGTCGAGGCGACGCCACGCGCGGACGCGCACGCCCTCCACGCGCTCGAGCGCCTCGACGATCGCCTCAGCGCCGGCAGGCGCGAGCAGCACGACCTGCCGCGCGCGGGCCCGCGTGGTGGCGTCGGTCGCGGGGAGCGCCGCCTGGTCCTCGCGCAGGACGAGGAACTGGTAGTAAGCGATCGCGCCCGCGGTGATCGCGACGCCGAGCGCCCAGTCGCCGTCGCGCAGCAGCGCCAGCGAGATGTTGTTGGCGAGCACCGCCTCGAACACCTGGTACAGCACGATCGTCAGGCTGACGAGCAGCGCGAGGATCGCCGCGCCCACCGTGCCGAACACGTACACGCGCCGCGACGGCGCACCGCGCTCGTCACGTCCGTCACGCAGCGCCTGCTGCGTCGCGCCCCAGTGCAGCGCCCAGATGGGCGCGCCGACGACGACCTCGACGATCCCGCGCAGCAGCTGGTTGCGCCACCAGTCCGCGCCCGTCACGAAGGCCCCGCCCGCGCTGCCCAGCCCCTCCGCGCCGAGCGCGATGAGCGTCGCGACGCCGATGGCGGTCGCCAGCAGCCCGGCGGCCGACAGGAGATAGCGGTACACGCGCTCCGGGCCGCTGTGCCGGCCGGCGTCGCCGGCTTCGACGATCACGGCGCGGTGGTAGCCCCACGTCGCGACGCCGGTGACGAGCGTGGCGAGCGCGACCGGCATACCCGCGAAGTGCGCGGCGGCGGTGTCGGAGCCCGGCGTGCCGGCGAACCACTCGGCGACGAGGTACAGGGCGGTCGCCGCGGGGACGATCGTGAGCGCGGCGGCCAGCAGCGTGCCGAAGAGGAAGACGTGGACGCGCCACAGCGTGGTCAGGCGGTCGCGCTGCGCGAGCTGTCGCCACCAGTACCACGCCCAGATCGCGCCGCCGACAAGGCACGGGACGATCGCCGCGCGCAGGCCGTTGTCCCCGCCCACCGCGAGCAGACTGGCGTTCGTCATCCGGTCGTACGCGGCGGACAGCGGCGCGGCGACGACGCCGATCATCCCCTGCAGCAGCATCAGCAACCCGAGCAGCGCGCCGAAGTACAGCGCGAGGCGGTCGAGGAGCCGCGTCATCCTCGTCGGTGCGGGCTCCGCGACGGCGAGACGCTCGTGGATCGCCCACACGGCGCCCCACGCGAGCAGCGCGCCCCACGGGCCGCCCTCGACGGGCTCGAGGCCGAGGATCATGCGCGCGGCGTTCACCGTGTTCCACGCGACCATGACGAGCGCGACAGAGCGCGTGACGGCGAGGTACAGGCGACGCGCCTGCGATCGACGTTCCAACTCGTGCGCGCGGATCGATCGCTGGGCCAGCAGCATGAACAGCAGCGCCGCCGGCGTGCCGACCACAGTGAACGCAAGCGCGATGGCAAGCGACTGGCGCCGATCGAGAATCAACGCCTCGCCGGTGACCGCGTCGATCACCCCGCCGATGAGCATCGACACGCCGACGGCCGCGAACACGACGCCCACGAACGCCAGCACGTAGATGAACAGCCGGCGCACCGTGCCGATGCCCTCGTCCGCGTCGCCGTCGCGCTCGTCCTCCTCGCGCGCGGTCGAGAGCGCGCTCGCCGATCCGGCGATCACGGCCAGCGGCAGCACGAACCAGACGAGGTTGAAGACGATCGCGCGGATCATCGGAACGGCGGCGCGATCTTCGGACAGTAGATCGGCCACGGCGCCTCGCTGAAGCGCCACTGCCCCTGGTCCTGCGCGAGCAGGAACACCTGCGAGTGCGAGCTCTCGCCGCCGCCGAACGGCCCGCCGTCGCCGTACGACTCGGTGATGCGCACGCGCACCTCGGCGGTGCGATCAGCCTGGAGCGTCGAGCGGTCGAGGGCGGCGCGGATGGAGCTCGTGCCGCGGTTGCTGATGACGTCGCGCGGGATCTCGGTGCACTGCGCCGTCACGCTGGGAGCCACGTAGGACAGCGCACGCGTGGCGTCACGCTCGCTCACCGCGCGGAGGTAGTCCTGCACCGTGCGCTCCGGCGTGCCCTCGGCGTAACGGCGCTCGCCGCCGGCGACCATCGTCACGACGACCCCGGCGGCCACCGCGAGGACGATGCCCACAGCCACGATCACGAGCCAGCGGTTCGAGGCAGTCACGGCACCCTCCCGGGCTCACGTCGCACGCGCAGGATAGCCCGTGGACGCGCGGAAGGGTGACTACTCGATCGGGCCGCCCTCGGGGTAGCTGCGCACCACGATCCGGGGCAGCCGGCGGTGCAGGTGCGGCTCGCGACCATGCGTGGGGGCGACCCGGCCGACACGCGGGCACGCCGCGCTCACGATGGGGGTGCCGGAACAGCGGATGCCTGTGCGCCTCATACGTCGCTCCTCGTAGCGGCAGCCCTGCCGCCTCGTCCGTCTGCCCGGAGCGTACGGAGCGCACGCTTGCACGGCCGCAACGAGGCGCACGAGCGCATTGCACGTGCCGCACGATCGCGAAATGGCGCGAACCTCGGTGTTTCGTGATCAGGAGCCGTCTGGCACGGCGCAGCGCAGCCCGTTCATTCGCCCGCGATGCCGCCGCAGCGATCGTGGAGATGCGGCCGCAGAGGACCGCCATCCCAGTTCCGGCGACGTCCCGCCGAGCCCGGAGCCGAACGGCCACCGAGGCTCGCGGGACGTCGTCTTGCCCACGCCCCGTACAGATCGCGCTACCCGCTCGCTACGCCCCGATCGCCTCGAGGTCGGCCAGTGTCGCGCGCGCCACGATGCGCCCACGATCATCGAGCGCCACGCGGTCGCCCTCGGCCTGCGCGCGGGCGAGCTCGGCGAAGTCGTACGCGCGTCCCGGGATCGCCAGCGCGTGATCGCGCGTCGCATCCTCGACCACCTGCACGAAGGCGCCGCGGCGGCGCCCGCCCTTGTGGTACTGCCCCGTCGAGTGCAGCAGCGACGGGCCATACTCGACGGTCGTCGGCACACGGAAGCGGTTGCGCAGGCGCGCGCGCACGGTGCGCAGGCGACGGTCATTGTCGCGCGATCGCGGCAGGTACGCGTGGATCGCGAGGTACTCGTGCGCGTCGACGTCCTCGATGACGTCGTGGACGCACGGCGTGTCGCGCGCGGGCGCGCCGTCGGCCAGCAGGCGCGCGGTCTCGCGCTTGGTCGCCTCGACGTCGGGCTGATCGAAGGGGTTGATGCCCAGGATGCGCCCGGCGACGGCGGCGGCGAACTCCCAGCGGAAGAACTCGCCGCCGATCCCGTAGGTGTCCCCCGGCGAGTACGAGGCGACCGGGAGCCGCCCGTGGTCGGTCAGCGCCTGCAGCGTGCCCTCGCCATCGGCGGCGCCGATCGCCATGAAGAAGCGCGAGTCGTCGTAGACCTCCGGCGCGCCGAGGGGCTCGTCGCAGACGGGGAGGATGCCGCGCCCGTCCTTGCCGGTGGACTCCGCGATCAACTGCTCTAGCCACGCGCCGAAGACGCCGATCGCCGGGGCAACGCGCAGCGTGAGCGCGTCGCGGTCGAGCAGCGCCGCCTCCGCGATCAGGATGCCGAGCTGCGCGCCGGGGTTCGCCAGCGGGTTCGCCGTCGCCTCGCACGCCTCGCGCATGCGGCGCGCGCCGTCGAGGAGTCGCGCGAGGTCGATGCCGAGCAGCGCCGCCGGGACGAGGCCGACGTAGGAGAGCGCGGAGAAGCGCCCGCCGATATCCGCGCGGTTCAGGAAGACGCGCCGGAACTCGCGCTCGCGGGCGAGGTCCTCCAGCGGCGACGCGGCGTCGGTGATCGCGACGAAGTGGCGGCCGTCCGGCTCGCGCAGCCAGAAGTAGTCGAGGAGCGTCGCGGTCTCCAGCGTCGTGCCGGACTTGCTCGACGCGATGAACAGCGTGCGGCCACGTGGCGCGCGCGCCTCGACGGCGCGGATCGCCGCGGGCACCGTCGAGTCGAGCACGAGCACCTCGAGGCCCCGCGTCTCCCGCGCGAACGCCTCCGCCAGCACGCGTGGCGCGAGGCTGCTGCCGCCCATGCCCAGCACGACAGCGGTCGTGTAGCCGTCGGCGCGCGCTGCCGCGGCGAACTGCTCGAGGTCGCCGATCGCGGCCGACATCTCGCGGTCGACCTCGAGCCAGCCGAGGCGGTCCGCGACCTCCGTCGGCTCCGGTCGCCACAGCGAGTGGTCGCGCTCCCAGATGCGCTCGATCACGCGCTCGTCCACGAACGCCTCGCCACGCTGGTGCATGCGCTCGCGCAGCTCGCGCGCGATCGGGACGGGACGGGGCGACGCAGGACGGCGATGTCGTTGCACGGTGCATACCTCGATGTGAACAGTGGGCACCCAGACGCTACCGGCGCGTCCGTGGCGCTCGCGTGCCGACGAGCGAGCGACGGTTGCAGCGACCTCGCGGTTGCATCGCAGCACGACGTGCGTAATGGACGCCCTCGCGTTGCGCAGCTGTGCTCGCCCGCGCGCCGATAGAATGCCCGCGTACCGATGCACGACGAGCAGTCGAGGGAGCGCCCACCGATGGCCGAGGCAACCGACACCACGGGGCTGAGCGAGCACGTCGACCGGCTGTTCGCCGGCGTACGCACGGACCTCGAGGGTCTCGTGCGGCTGCGCTCCGTGAGCGCGGAGGGGCCGGCGACCGAGGGCATGCAGGCGTGCGCCGCCCGCGTCGAGGCGCTGCTCGCGGCGGAGGGCCTCGACGTGCAGCGACTGGAGGTCGAGGGCGGCCCGCCCGCGATCCTCGCGACCGCACCCGCGCCGCCCGGAGCGCCGACCGTGCTGCTGTACGCGCACTACGACGTGCAGCCCCCCGGCGATCCCGCGCTGTGGAGCGTCGCGCCGTTCGAGCCGATGGAGCGCGACGGGCGCCTCTACGGGCGCGGCGCCTCCGACGACAAGGCCGGCATCGCGATCCACCTCGGCGCCCTGCGGGCGCTCGCGGCGCTGCGCGGGCCGGGCGCGTTCCCGGTCGGCGTGAAGGTGATCGTCGAGGGCGAGGAGGAGCTGGGCTCGCCGCACATCCTCGACCTGCTGGCGCGCCACGGCGACCTGCTCGCGGCGGACATGATCGTGATCGCGGACTCGGAGCACTGGAACGTCGGCACACCCGCGCTCACGACAACGCTGCGCGGCCTCGTGGACTGCGTCATCGAGGTGCGCACGCTGGAGCATGGCGTGCACAGCGGCCAGTTCGGCGGCGCGCTCCCCGACGCGCTGAGCGCGCTCGTGCGCACGCTGGCGACGCTGCACGACGACGCCGGCACGGTGGCAGTCCGCGGCCTCGTGCACGCGCCCGACCCGGCCGTCGAGGTGGACGAGGCAGAGCTGCGCTCCAGCGCCGGCGTCCTCGAGGGCGTCGCGCTCGTCGGCAGCGGGCCGATCGCCGCGCGGCTGTGGGCGCGTCCCGCGATCTCGATCCTCGCCATCGACGCGCCGCCGGTGTCCGAGGCGATCAACCAGCTGATCCCCGTGGCGCGCGCGAAGGTGTCGCTGCGCGTACCGCCCGGGCAGGACGACGCGAGCGCCCTCGACGCGCTGGTCGCGCACCTCGAGGCGGCCGTGCCGTGGGGGGCGCAGGTCACGGTGACGCGCGGCTCCAGCGCGCCGGGGTTCGCGCTGCAGGAGCGCGGCGCGGCGTTCGATGCCTTCGCGGCCGGGATGCGCGAGGCGTGGGGGACCACCCCGGCGGAGATCGGCGTGGGCGGCACGATCCCGCTGATCTCGCTGCTCGCGGCGCGGTTCCCGCAGGCCGCCGTGTTGGTCACTGGCGTCGGCGAGCCGACCAGCCGCATCCACGGCCCGGACGAGAGCCAGGACCTCGGCGAGCTGCGCCGCTCGATCCTCGGCGAGGCGATCGCGCTGTTGCGCCTCACGTAGCGTCGAGGGCGCTCGCGCTGCGCACACGCGAGCGGTCGCGTAAGGTGATCGCTCAGCGGCACCGCAGCGAGGACGACGCGTGACCTCCTCCACCACCCCAGCGACAGATCGCTTCCCCGTCGTGGGGATCATCGGCGCAGGGCAGCTCGCGCGGATGATGATCCAGGCCGCGATCCCGCTCGGCATCGGCGTCCGCGTGCTCGCCGAACACGCCACCGAATCCGCCGCGCTCATCACTCCGAACGTCGACCTCGGCTCACCGGACGATGCTGCCGCGCTCCGCGACTTCGCGTCGAGGTGCGACGTCGTGACGCTGGACCACGAGCTCGTGGACCTCGACGCGCTGGTCGCGATCGAGGAGGCCGGCGGCGTGGTGCGGCCCGGCGCGACGACGCTGCGCTACGCGAAGGACAAGCTGTACCAGCGCTCCGCCTTCCAGCGCGCCGGCCTGCCGGTGCCCGACTTCGTCGATGCCCCCACCCTCGACGCCGTCGAGGCCTTCACCGCCCGCCACGGCTGGCCGGTCGTGGCGAAGTCCCAGACGGGCGGCTACGACGGGCGCGGCGTCTGGGTGCTCCACGACCTCGACGAGGCGCGCGCGCTGTTCGCCTCGGTCGCGGACAGCAACGTCGCGTTGATGCTGGAGCAGTGGGTCCGCATCGACCACGAGATCGCGGTGCTCGTCGCGCGGCGGCCGGGTGGCGAGTTCGTGACGTACCCCGCCGTCGAGACCGTGCAGCGTGACGGCATCTGCCACGAGGTGATCGCGCCCGCGCCGATCGCGCCCGAGATCGCCGCCCGCGCGCGTGACCTCGGCGAGCAGATCGCGGCGCTCACCGGCGCGGTGGGGATCATCGCGACGGAGCTGTTCCTCGTCGGCGACGAGCTGCTCATCAACGAGGTCGCGACGAGGCCTCACAACTCCGGCCACTTCACCATCGACGGTTGCGCGACCTCGCAGTTCGCGAACCACCTGCGCGCCGTCCTCGATTGGCCGCTCGGCAGCACGGACCTGCTCGCGCCGGTCGTCGTCATGGCGAACCTGTTGGGCGAGGACCACGCGAGCCTCGCGCCCAGGATGCGGCATGCGCTGCTGGCAGGCGCACCGGGCGTGCATCCGCACCTGTACGGCAAGGACGTGCGGCCCGGCCGCAAGATCGGCCACGTCAACGCGCTGGGCGATACCCTCGACGAGACGCGGGCACGCGCGGCACAGGCCGCCGCGCGGCTCACCGGGAGGACACCATGACCGACTCGACTGCGGGAAGCGGGCCACTCGTCGGCATCGCGATGGGCAGCGACTCCGACCTCGGCGTCATGCGCGCCGCGGCCGACACGTTGACGGAGCTCGGCATCCCGTTCGAGGTGCGCGTCGTCTCCGCGCACCGCACGCCGGAGGCGATGATCGAGTACGGCAAGACCGCCGAGGCGCGCGGGCTGCGCGTGATCATCGCGGGCGCGGGGGGCGCGGCGCACCTGCCCGGCATGCTCGCCTCGGTGACGACGCTGCCGGTGATCGGCGTGCCGGTGCCGCTCCAGTACCTCGACGGCCTCGACTCCATGCTGTCGATCGTGCAGATGCCGGCCGGCATCCCCGTCGCGACCGTCGGCGTCGGCAACGCGCGCAACGCCGGCCTGCTGGCCGCGCGCATCCTCGGCACCTCGGATGACGCGCTCCGCGCCCGGCTCGCCGAGGCACAACGGGCGCTGGTGTCGCTGGTGGAGGAGAAGGACGCGAACGTCCGCCAGCAGTTCGAGGGCTAGCGCTTCGGGGACTGGCGCCTCGACGTCCCGGTGGCGCTGACTACGGCCACTTGTGGTTGGCGAACGCCCAGTCGAGCAGCGCCGTCCCGTCCACCTCGCGGTTCGGGGCGTTCAGCAGCACCACGTAGATGCGGTGGCCGTTCTTCGTCGCGGAGACGGAAAGCGTGCGCCCGGCGTCGTCGTTGAAGCCGGTCTTCACGCCGTCGGCGCTCGAGTAGGTCGTGAGCAGCGAGTTCGTGTTGTACATCGTCAGCGTGCGCCCGCCGCGCGCGGTGTACGAGGTCGCCTTCACGACGGTGCGGAAGCGCGAGAGCGACATCCCGTAGCGCGACAGCATCGCGATGTCGTACGCCGACGACATGTTGCCCGGCTCGATCAGCCCGTGCGGGTCGACGAACGACGTGTCGTTCAGGCCGAGGCGCTTCACCAGCGTGTTCATCTCGTTCACGAACGCCGCGTCGGAGCCCGCCTCGTATCGCGCGATCGCGAGCGCGACGTCGTTGCCCGACGGCAGCATGAGCCCATACAGCAGGTCGTTCGCGACGAAGCAGTCGCCGGGCAGTAGCCCCATGACGCTGCTCGTGATCATCGTGCGGCTGTCCACGTCCGAGTTGATGACGGCCGCGGGTTCCATGCCCTCGATCGCGATGATCGCCGTGGCGATCTTCGTGAGGCTCGCCGGGCCGAGCTTCTTGTTCCCGTTCTTCTGGTACAGCAGCGCGCCGGACGCCTCGTCGACGATCGCCACGGCGGCGGCGCTGACGGCCGGCGCCGGCTTCGCGCCGGCGACCACCGTCGGGGGCGCGGCCGTGGGCGCCAGGCCCCCCGGCGTCTTCACCGACGCCGCGCTGACAAGGCCGTTCGACGGGTCATCGCAGACGATCAGCAGCACGCGGCCGCCGGATAGCCAGCCGTCGGGGAACGCGTTGTGCCACGTGACGTTGACGAAGTCGGGCGCGCCGTAGAGGTAGCCCACCAGCTCGCCGTCGGCGCGACTGGTCCACACCGCCTTCGGCGTGCAGCCGCGCGTGGCCGCGTCGAGCTCGACGCCGGCCAGCGTCCCGCCGCCCCACACGACCATGCCGGTACCGCCGCCCGAGGGCACGAAGCCCGTGAGCCCCGGCCGGTACGAGGTCGGCTTCATCGCGGAGCACGAGGGCGCGGCGACCGGCGGCGGGGTCGCAGCCGGGGGCGGCGTGGACGGCGCCGTGTACGGCGCGAGGTACTGGTCGGAGACGTACCCGCTCACCGCGCCGGTGTTCACGTACTGCCAGCGCACGCCGTCCGCCATGACGACCGAGGGCAGCACGACGACGGCGGTGCCCTCCGCGAGGCAGGTCAGCTGCCGCCCGGAGAGGCCCGGCGTCTCGCGCACGCGCAGGCAGTCACCCTGCGCGCGGACGACGACGGTGGAACCGGGGGTGAAGGGGTCGGCCGCCTCGGCGGATCGGGCGGGCAGCGCCGCGCCGGCGGAGATCGCGAGCAGCAGCACCATGGCGACGAGGGCGAGCGAGCGGAATCGATGCATCATGGACGCGCGTTCTCGCCTCTCACCCCGCTTCATCCAGCATAGTCAGCCGCGCTCGCCACGCAACCGACATTACGCACAGGTTTACCAACCTCGCTGTTCATATCGGACGAATCACAATGGTCGCCACGTCACTCCGGACACCCTCGCCGCTCGGCCGTGCGGAGTACGATGCGTGCATGAACGAGCCCACCGACACGACTGCCGACCCACCCGCGCCGATCGAGGTCCACGACGCGCCCCGCCTCGAGCCGGCGCGGCGCAGCCGCGTCGGCGGGCTGCTGCGGATCCTCGGCATCGTCGTGGCGATGGGGCTGCTGATCGTCCTGACGCTGCAGAACACCGACCCGGTGAGCCTCAACCTCTTCGTGTGGACGGTCACGCTGTCGCGCGCGCTGCTCGTGTTCGCGCTGCTCGTCATCGGCGCCGTCATCGGCTGGGTGCTGCGCAGCATGCGCGACGACGACGGCTTCCGCCTGCTTGGCTGAGCCCCTCGACCCCGCCGACCTCGAGGCCCTGCGCGCGCTGATCGCGGACGTCGACCGCGCGACGCACGAGATCGCGCGACTCTCGCACGAGGATGACCGCGGGTCGGGTGAGCGCACGGCGCGCATGTCCTCGCTCGGCGCGTGGGAGACCAACCGTGCCCGCCTCCTCGAGCGCATCGAGACGATGGCCGGTGGCGCAGACCTCGACGCCGTGCGCACGATGCTGGACGCGCGCTAGCGCCAGGCCTCGGGCAGATCGCCGGGGCCCCACCACTCGATCTCCGGGCGCAGCCGTACCCCGCTCATCGCGAGGACGCGCCGCTGCACCTCCGCCATAAGCGCGGCGTAGTCCGTCGCGGTGCCCTGCCCGTCGTGCACGATGAAGTTCGCGTGCAGCGCGCTGACGTGCACATGACCGATGGCGAGGTCCTTGCAGCCGGCCGTCTCGATCAGCCGTCCGGCGCTGTCGCCGTCGGGGTTGCGGAAGATCGACCCGGCGTTCGGCTCTGCGGTCGGCTGCGTGCGCTGCCGCGTCTCCAGCAGCCGCCGCATCTCCGCGTCGATCTCCTCGCGCGGTCGCGGCGTCAGCGCCAGCGTGGCGCCGAGAACGACGTCGCCCGACCCGCGCAGCGACGTCTCGCGGTACACGAACTCGAGGTCGCCCGGCACGTCGGCGTGCAGCGTCACGCGCGCGCCGTCGCGCAGCACCTGAACGCTCCGCACGAGGTCGCCGATGCACCGTCCGTCGCCGATGCCGGCATTCGTCTGCAGCGCGCCGCCGATGCTCCCGGGGATGCCGATCGCGAACTCGAGGCCGCCAAGCTGCCGCTCCGCCGCGGCGCGCGCCAGCGACGGCAGCATGATCGCCGCGCCCGCGCTGACCTCGGCATCGTCGAATGCGATCACGTTCGCGACGCGGCGCAGCGACAGCACGACGTCGGGCACGCCCTCGTCCGCGACGAGCATGTTCGAGCCGCCACCGATCACGCGCAGCCGCAGCGCCTGCGCGCGCGCCCACGTCGCGATGCGGTCGAGCTGGTCGAGGTCCTCGGGCGTGCCGAACCAGGCGGCCGGCCCGCCGATGCGCAGGTACGTGTGCCGCGCGAGGAGCACGTCGCGCCGCAGCCCGAGGTCGGCGGGCGGGTCGAGGCTCACAGGGGCGGGCGCTGCGTGTGGTAGTCGGTCGCCTGCTGGAACGCATGGCCGATGCGCAGCGCCAGCGCGTCGCGCCAGCGCGCCGTCGAGATCATCAGCCCGATCGGCAGGCCGTCCGCATCGAAGCCGCACGGCACGCTCAGGGACGGCTGGTGCGTGTGGTTGAAGATCCGCGTGTAGCGGAACTTGTCCGTCGGCGAGACCTCGTCCCATGCCGTCTCGCCGATCGGCTCGGCGGTGTCCTGCGCCGTCGGCAGCACGATCGCGTCCGCGACGCCGCCCTCACCCAGCACCCGCTCGAAGCGCGCCTCCAGCTCCTTGCGAAACTCGATCGCGCGGATGTAGTCGTGCACGTTCGCATCGAGGCCGCTGCGGATGCGCGTGCGCACGGGCTCACCGATCGCCTCCGGGCGCTCGCGCAGAATCGCCTCGGACACGGTCGCGCCCTCCGTGACGATCAGCGGCGCCGTGCGGTACTCCCAGCCCTCGATGTCCGCCATCGGCTCGACCGTGGTCAGCACGGCGCCCTGCTCCTGCAGCGTCGCGATGGCGCGCGCGAACGCGGCGAGCGTCTCGTCGCCGCAGCCGTCGAGGAGCGACTGGACGACCGCGATCCGCAGCCCCCGGATGCCGTCGCCCAGGCCCGCAGCGTAGTCCTCGACGGGGCGCGCGACGGAGTCGTGGTCGGCCGGGTCGTGGCCGGCGAGGACGTTCAGCAGCAGCGCGCAGTCCTCGGCACTGCGCGCGAGCGGGCCGGCGTGGTCCAGCGTCATCGACAGCGGCAGCACCCCCCCGCGCCCGACGAGGCCGTACGTGGGCTTGAACCCCGTCACGCCGCAGAACGCGGCGGGGATGCGGATCGATCCGCCCGTGTCCGTGCCCAGCGCGCCGAGCGCCTCGCCGGCCGCGACCGCCGCCCCCGAACCGCCCGAGGATCCCCCCGGCACGTGCGTGAGCCGCCACGGGTTGTGCGTCGCGCCGAAGTGCACGTTGTTCGTCGTCCCGCCCAGCGCCAGCTCGTGCGTGTTCGCCTTGCCGACGATCACCGCGCCCGCCTCGCGCAGCCGGCGCACCACCGTCGCGTCCTGCTCCGGCACACGGTCGAGGTAGGCACTGGTGCCACCGGCGGTGACCACGCCCGCGGTGTCGAAGAGGTCCTTCAGCGCGATCGGGATGCCGTCCAGCGGGCCACGGCGCTGTCCCATTGCGGCGCGCTGCGTCGCAGCAGCCGCCTCCGCGACGGCCGACTCGCGCATCAGCCGCACGTAGGCGTGCACCTGCCGGTCGTGCGCGTCGATCCGCGCGAGCGTGGCGTCGAGGAGCGCGGTCGGCGTGAACGTGCCCGCCTCGATGCGCGCGCTGGCCTCGGCGATCGTCAAATAAGCGAGGTCGTCGTCAGGCATCGGACTCCAGGGTTCCCGGGGCGGCGATCGTCGCGCGGATCATACGCTGGCGCCCGTGTCGCATTGACCCTCGATGCGGCCCGTGGCTACGCTCGCCGGACGCAGCCGAGCGACCCGCTCGCGCACCCCACCAGACGAGGCGGCGACGGATGATCGACTTCGGGCTCCTCGACGCGCTGGACGCGGAGGCCATCGGGCCGCCGGGCCGCCGGGTGTTCCGCCTGCGCGCGCGCGTGGGCGACCGCTACGCGTCCCTCTGGCTGGAGAAGGAGTCCGTGGCCGCCCTCGGCCGGTCGTTCTCGGCGCTGCTGGCCGAGCGCTCGAAACGTCGAGGCCAGCCCGCCGATCCGGTCGAGGATGTCGGGAACTTCCCGCAGGCCGCGCACGTCGACCTGCAGGTCGCGCGCCTCGGCCTGGACTGGAACGGCGACCTCGAGCACATCATCGTGATCGCGGACGACGCGGCGGCCGTGGAGAGCGGCGACACCGCGTTCCGCATGGCCGTCGACCGCTCCCACGCGCTGCACTGCGTGGACCAGTTCCACGAGGTGGTCGTCGGCGGCCGGCCCATCTGCGCGCTCTGCCACGAGGCGCTCGAATACGCGGGCCAGTCGCACTTCTGCCCGGGCCAGAACGGCCACACGGTGGAGATCCCGCTGCCGCCGCTCGAGTCCGACTAGCCCTCGACCGTCCGCCCGCGTCGCTACTCCGCGGCGCGCACCAGCAGCACGGACGCCGTCGAGGCGTTCCGCACCACGTGGTCGGCAACGGAGCCCATGATCACCCGCGAGAGGCCGCTGCGGCCGTGCGTCGCGATGACGACCACGTCCGCGTTCTCCTCGTTCGCGACGGCCACGATCTCGTCGCCGGCGTAGCCCTGGCGGATCACCGTGGTGACGCTCGTGACGCCCTCGGACGCCAGCTGCGCCTTCACGGTCGCAAGGTTCTTCTCCGCCTCGGCGCGCTCGGCGGCGACGGACTCCGCGGCGATGTCGGCCGTGATCTGGCCCGCGGCCATCTGCTCCATGCCGACCCCGGCCGTGCGCATCATGATCTGCGCCTCCGAGTCCGTGACCTGCACCAGCACCACCGAGGCGCCGGTCTGCTTCGCGAGGGTCACCGCGTGGGGGATCGCCTGCCGCGACACGTCGGACCCATCAAGCGTGAGCACGATCTCTTGTACATAACTGCCGTCTCCAATCCGGACTCTCGGCTGCGCCCGAATCATAGGCGCGTCCCGGACGCATCCGCCATGCTGCCGCCGTAACGATCGCGCGCGCGTGCGCCTCGACGCCGCGTCGTTCGGCAGCGGGTGGCGCGTCGCCTCCGCCGAGGCCCCCTGCTACGATTTCGCCCGCGCGACCGCTTCGCGCCCCGATCGCAGGAGGAGCCCCCGATGACCACCGACGCCCGCCAGCACAGCCGCACGCTCCTGGACGGTCCGGACCGCGCCGCCGCCCGGTCCTACCTCTACTCGGTCGGGTTCACGCCGGACGACCTCAAGAAGCCGCTGGTGATGGTCGCCCACGAGTGGATCGGCACCATGCCGTGCAACCTGAGCCAGCGCGCCCTCGCCCAGCGGGTGATGGCCGGCATCCGCGCCGCCGGCGGCACGCCAATGGAGGTCAACACGATCTCGATCAGCGACGGCATCACGATGGGCACGCAGGGCATGAAGGCCTCGCTCATCTCGCGCGAGGTGATCGCCGACTCGATCGAGCTGACCGGCATGGCGTACGCCTTCGACGCGGCCGTGGTCATCGTCGGGTGCGACAAGACGATCCCGGCGGGCGCGATGGCGCTCGCGCGGCTGAACCTCCCCGGCCTCGTGCTCTACTCCGGCTCGATCGCCCCCGGCACGTGGGAGGGTCACGACGTCACGATCCAGGATGTGTTCGAGGGCGTCGGCCAGCACGCCGCGGGCAACATGAGCGACGAGCGCCTCGCCGCCCTCGAGCAGGCCGCCTGCCCGGGCGCCGGCGCGTGCGGCGCGCAGTACACCGCGAACACGATGGCGACCGTCATGGAGTTCATGGGCCTCTCCCCCATGCGCAGCGCCACCGTCGGCGCGACCGACCCGCGCAAGGACGACGTGGGCGAGGACGCCGGACGCATCGTGATGGAGATGCTCCAGCGCGGCGAGAGCGCGCGCGACCTGATCACGCGCGAGTCGCTGGAGAACGGCATCATGTGCGCCGCCTCGACGGGCGGCTCGACGAACGTGGTGCTGCACCTGCTCGCGATCGCCTCGGAGGCCGGTGTCGAGCTGAACATCGACGACTTCGACACGATCAGCGAGCGCACGCCGCTCATCGGCGACCTGCGCCCCGGCGGCCGCTACGTCGCGCTGGACTGGGACCGCGCCGGTGGCACGCCCGTCCTCGCGAAGCGGCTTCTCGAGGCCGGCATCCTGCACGGCGGTGTGCGCACTGTCACCGGCAAGACCATCGCCGAGGAGGCCTCGACGGCGCAGGAGACGCCCGGACAGGACGTCATCCTCCCCCTCGACCGCGCGATCACGCCGACGGGCGGCCTCGTCATCCTCAAGGGCTCGCTGGCGCCCGAGGGCTGCGTGATCAAGGTGACGGGCCACGAGCGCCCGACGCACAGCGGCCCCGCGCGCGTCTTCGAGTCCGAGGAGGACGCGATGCACGCCGTGCTGGAGCGCCGCATCGTCGCCGGCGACGTGGTCGTGATCCGCAACGAGGGCCCGGTGGGCGGTCCCGGCATGCGCGAGATGCTCGGCGTGACGGCGGCACTCGTCGGCGCCGGCCTCGGCGAGACGGTCGCGCTGCTGACGGACGGCCGCTTCTCGGGTGCGACGCGCGGCTTCATGATCGGCCACGTTGCCCCGGAGGCCGCCGTCGGCGGCCCGATCGGCGCGGTGCACGACGGCGACAACATCATCCTCGACGTCCCGAACCGCCGGATCGACCTCGACGTGAACCCCATCGAGATCACGCGCCGCCTCGCCGTCCGCCAGCCGCGCCCGCCGCAGTACACGCGAGGCGTCTTCGCCAAGTACGCGAAGCTCGTCTCCGGCGCCGAGCGCGGCGCCGTGACGCACTAGGCGCGCGAGGCGGGGAGAACATGGTGCGTGCGCTGACCTCGAGGCCCACGGACCGACATCGCGCGAGCGTGGGGCGGCCCACCCCCGGCCCCCTCCCGGCGCGGGAGGGGGTGAGATTCGGAATTGGTGTGAGGAGCAGCGCCCCTCACACTCCCGGCGGAGGACCGACCTCGCGCTGCGGATCCGATGACAACGATCGCATGCCATCACTCGCCGCAACCGAGGACGGCGCGCCGCCGCACACCGCGCCCGAGCGCCCCGACCGCGGTGCATTCTGCTCTACTGGCGAACGCAGTTACGACTCGCTACCCGGCGCTACCCCCGAAATCAATGTCGGCGCGTCGGCGCGTTCAGCGTCCGAGACGGGGCGAAGCCCTGATGGGGTGCAACCCCATCAGATCACATCCCCCTTCCCGCGCAGGGAAGGGGGCAGGGGGATGGGCCGCCTCACGCACACACCTCGACGCCACTCACCGCGTGAGCACACGCCATCCGCGCACGCTCCGATCCGAGACGCACGATGATCCTCGTCGCGGGGGCGAGCGGGTTCGTGGGGAGCGCGCTGCTGCCGGCGCTCCTCGCGACGCACGCCAGCGGGAGTGACGGCACAGCGCCACGCGCGGTGCGCGCGCTCGTCCGGCGCGAATTCGATGCGGTACGGCTGCGCGCGCAGGGCGTCGAGGCGGTGACGGGCGACCTGATCGACGGGCGCGGGCTGGATGCCGCGATGCGCGGCGTGCGGACGCTCGTCTACCTCGTGCACACGCTGGACCGCGGCGGCGATGTCGTCGCGAACGACCTGCTCGCGGTGCAGAACGCCCTGATCGCCGCGCGCGCGGCCGGCGTGCAGCGCGTCGTGTTCCTCGGCCACGTCGCCGCCGCCGAGGACGCGCCGTCGCAGCACCTCGTCGCGCGGTGGGCGACGGAGCTGGCCGTGCGCCAGTCGAGGCTCACGTGGGCCGTGCTGCGCGCGCCGGTGATCGTCGGCGCCGGGGGCACCCTCTTCGAGCTGATCCGGCGCACCGTGAACCGCTCGCCGGTCGTGCCGCTGTTCCGCTGGCGGCGCACGGAGATCGAGCCGGTCGCGCTCGCCGACGTCGTCGAGGCACTGGTCGCGACGATCGACGACGACGGCATCCGCGATCGCTCGTTCGACATCACCGGGCCGCAGCGCATGACGTGCGCGGAGGCCGTGCGCGGCTGGGCGCGCGCCGCCGGCAAGCACCGCGTGTTCCTGCCCCTGCCCGGCTGGGGCGAGACGTTCGAGGAACAGCTGGCGTGGAGCCTCGTGCGGCTGCCGCGCCGCGAGACGCGCCTGCTGCTGGAGACGCTGCGCACGCGCCACGTGTGCGCCGACCCCTCGCGACGCTTCCCGCTCGGCCGCCGCCCCGTGACGTACGAGGAGGCCGTGCAGGCCGTCCTCGCGCGGCGCTAGCCGCCACCTCGGACACCCGCACAACGAAGAGGGCCAGGCGATTGCCTGGCCCTCGACGCTGCGATGACTCGCTGAGGCTACTGGTTGCGGACGAGCGTCAGCGCGACCACGCCGGAGAAGCCGTTCGGGAACGCCGCGCGGAACGAGTCGTTCACGAAGCCGCCGTTCACGATGTACAGCTGGAACACGCCGGTCGAGGTCTGCGCCCACGCACCCTGCGCGTTCGCGCCGCGCATCGCGGTCTCGAGCTGCGCGATCGTGCCGCCGTTGAACACCACCTGCGACAGGCCCGAGGTCGAGAAGACCGGGGTGCTGGCGAAGGTGCCGGCGCCGGGGATCGGGGTGCCGGTGGCCGTCGCGGTGGCGGTCGGGGTCGCCGTGGCCGTGCCGGTCGCGGTGGCCGTCGCAGTCGCGGTGGCGGTCGCCGTACCGGTGGCGGTCGCCGTGGCGGTCGGCGTCGGGGTCTGCGCGTGCACCACGGAGCCGCTGGTGAACAGCGACACGCTGAACACCACCACGGCGGCGAATGCCGCGACGCCTGCGATTGCCTTGGAACTGGTCATGAACGATCTCCTCTTGAATCCACGTGTTGAATCCCGCGTCTCGTCACGCGGTCACAGTCGCTGAACGCGCTTCCGCGCCGGCCAACCTTACCAAGAGGGAACGGCAGAGCGCGCGGGCTCGTTCGTTCTGCACCGGGCAACGTGGAGGCCTGCCGAAGATCGCGGTACCCATCGTTGTCGCACACAGGTACGAAGCGCGTGCCATCGCGTCCGCGGGTCGTTGCGATTCCATCGCAATCGACCGCGACGCATCACGACGGTTCGTGACAACGCTACTCGACCGGGGCCAGCCGCCCCGTCCGCACGTCGTACGTGAAGCCGAGGATCTCGTACTCCGGGGGGAAGTACGGGATCGAACGGAGCGCGGCGACGTCGTCGCGGACGGACTGCTCGAGGTCCGCGAACCCGAGGAACCCGAACGGCGCGCGCGCGCCCGACGCGGTCGCGACACGGTCGCGCAGCTCCTCGTCGGAGCGGCCAAGGAGGCCGCAGTCGGTGTGGTGGATGACGATGCACGCGCGCGTGCCCAGCAGCGCCGCCGAGATCGCCAGCGAGCGCACGACGTCCTCGGTGACGCGGCCGCCCGCGTTCCGCACGACGTGCGCGTCGCCGAGCGACAGCCCGAGCACCCCCTGCGAGGTGTACCGGGAGTCCATGCACGTCAGGATGGCGAGGTGCTGCAGCGGGCGCACCTGCAGGTCGGCGGCGTCGAAGGCGTCGCGGTAGCGCTCGTTCGCGCTCAGGAGGTCATCGGTGAGTGTCATCTGTACCGTCCGTCCCGCGTCGCGCTATCCGAGGACCGCGCGCCATGCGTTGTCGGCGAACCCGCCGTCCAGGTGCACCGTCTGCCCGACGAGCATCGGTGCTTCGTCGCTCGCGATCCATGCCACGGCGGCGGCGATGTCCTCGGGCTGGACGTTGCGGCCGGCCGGGACGTGCGGGCGCACGCGGTCGCTGACCTCGGAACGGTAGGAGTGCTCGCCCTCGGAGCCCTCGACCCAGCCGGCGGAGACGGCGTTCACGCGGATGCCGCGCGGCGCCAGCTCCACGGCCATGTACATCGTGAGCGAGGCCAGCGCGGCCTTCGTCACGCCCACGGCGGAGTAGTCCGGCATGTAGTGGAACGCGCCCGGTGACAGCAGGTTCACGATCGCTCCCGTGCCGCGCGCCTCCATCATCGGCGCGGCGAACTGGATCGCCTGCCACGGACCGAAGACGTTCACGTCCATCGTGCGGTGCAGGTGCAGCGGCTTCTGCTCGATCGCGGGGCGGGGACGCTCGAGACCGCGAGCGGCGTTGTTCACCAACACGTCGAGGCCGCCCCATGCGCGCACGCGATCGAACACCGCGCCGAGCGCGTCGAGGTCGCCGACGTCCCCGGCGACGATGTCGGCGTCCACGCCGAGCGCGCGGCAGTCGGCGGCGGTCTGCTCGGCCGCCTCGGCGGAGCGTGCGTAGTTCACCAGGACGTGCGCACCCTCCGCAGCGAGGCGCAGCGCGATCGCACGGCCGATGCCGCGGCTCCCGCCGAGGACCACGGCGCGCTTGCCGGCGAGTGAGGCGTAGGTGGGCATGTGCCGCAGTCTAGGACGCGGGTGCCATTCGCGCATCGCGGCGCGGGCTACACGCGCGTGGCGATGCCCACGGTGTGCTGGCGGCCCTGCTTCGCCTTCTCGTAGTTCCCGAACACCTCCTCGAAGGTGCGCTCGATGAACCGGCGCATCCCCGAGATCGTGACGACGACCAGCCGCCCGCCGGGGTTGAGGTGCGCGTGGGCGTCCGCGATCAGCAGCGTCAGCAACTCGTTGCCGACCTTCGCCGGCAGGTTCGAGGCGACGAGGTCGAAGCGGCGGTCGGCGGGGACGGCGTCGAAGCCGTTGGAGAGCAGCGCGCGGGCGTTGGTCACGCGATTGGCCTCGGCGTTGCGCTGCGCGTAGTCCACCGCCACGAAGTCGCGGTCGACCATCCACGTCTCGCCCTGCGGCGCGAGGCGCGCGAGCGTCAGCCCGATCGCCCCGTAGCCACACCCCAGGTCGAAGCAGTCGGCGTCAGGTGCCACCTCGACGGCGTCGAGGAGCATCGCGGTGCCCTCGTCGACCTCGCGCGGGGAGAAGAGGCCCCACGTGGCGCGGAAGCGGAACGGCTGCGCGCGGACGGTGGCCTCGAACTCGGTGTCGTGGCGGTACTCGGCGACGCGCTGTGCGAGGTCAATCGCCTCGACGGGCGTGCGGCGCGGTGGGGTCATCGGGGCTCCTCGCTACTTGCGTCGGGTGATCCGCCGTCCGCCGACCACCATCATCACGCCGAATATGACGAGGATCACCCGCGCTGCGCTCGACATCCCGGCCGTCTCAGGACCTGCGGTCCCCGTGGTGGCCGGGCGCGGGAAGCCCCCGCCCATGCCACCGGGCTGCGTTGGTGGAACGGCCGGTGCGCCGAGCTGCGCCGGCGCGTCGAGGAATGTGGCCTGCTGTCGGAACGCGAACGCCGGCGCCGGGTCGATGCCGTGCCGCCAGGCGAGCACGTGCGCCTCGGCCGGGTTCGTCGTGGTGACACACGGCTCGATCGCGACGTTCAGCGCTCCGAGCGCCTTACGCAACGCCGCATCGAGTCGCGGCACGAGGGCCGCGCTCTGCGTCGACGCACTCCACACGCGACACGCGCCGACGCCGACGAAGGGGGGCGTGTTGCCGTATCCGGCCGCGCGCAGCAGCAGCGACACGTCTCCGGCGGGGTAGACGGGCGCGACCTGCACGACAGCGGCGCCCTGTGGCTCGACGCGCACGACGCGCGTGCCGGCCGCGACGCCGTCCTGGATGAACGGCTCCATCGCCGTCCCGAGCGCCCCGGCGACGCGCCCGTCCACCAGCGGCACTTCTGAGCCGAACGCCCACACGATGTCGCCGTTCGCGGGCGGCGCGGGCGTCCTCGTCTGAGGCGGGGCGTCGGTGGGCCGGGCGGTGGGGAGCGAGCCGGGCGTTCCGGGGGTCGGCGTCTGGGCCACCGCCACCCCGGGCACGACGAGGGCGATCGCGAGCAACACGAGCAGCATGGCGGAGCGGAGCGCGGTGACCGCGCGCGGCGGGCGGGAGGGCATGGGGCTACCTGACGGTACGAGGCGCACGGCCTCCGAGTTGCCTCGTGACGCGGCGTCCACCGACCGTCCCGGTCACTCGATCATTACATCACGCATCGACAAGGGCGCGGAGGTCGCGCACCTGCTGCGCGTGCTGGCGATCGTGACCGGCCAGGATCGCGAGGAAGCGCGCCGGGGTGCGCGTGCTGCCGTCCGGGCGCGGGATCTCGATCGCCAGGTCGGTCGCGGTCATGCGGCGCAGCAGCGCCTCGGTCGGTCGCCGGGTCTGGTCGAGCCATTCGAGGAGCAAGGGCGGCGTCGTCATGTGCGGCGGGCGCGTACGCGGCGCGTCGGTGGTCACCTCGCGCTCGTCCATCGCCTGGTCGATGGTGCGCCGGAAGCGATCCTCGGTCACACCGATGTGCCAGAGCACCTCGACGATGGGCCAGCGCTGCTCGTCGTCGGTGATCTCGCCCGCCGGGCGCCGGTCGATCTCGGCCTGCGACACGCCCGCGAGCGCGTCGAGCAGATCGGCGCGTGCATCGGCGAGTTCGCGCTGGATGTCTTCGATTTCGGTCATGTGTGCCCCCGCCGGGCAGCATAGAGGCGCGACGGGCTCGCGCGATACGGCGGCGCGTCACCTCGGTCGCCCCGCAGCGCGGCTAGTCCTCGACGAGGCGCTTGAGCAGCGCCTTCAGGCGCGGCGAGCGCGATATCTCCGCGCGGAGGCTGGCGATCTCCCGCTCGTTCACGATCAGGGGCCGCTGCTCCAGCGTGCCCTCCACCCCGTACGCGGCGAAGCGCACCGCCGTCTGCCCCTTGTTCTGGCCGAGCTCGTAGCGCAGCAGCTGGATCGAGGGCGCGTGCAAGCCGCCCTCGATCGCCGCTTCCTCGAGGACGAGGCCGCTGCCCCACGGGAGATTGAACGCGCGCGGGATCCGACGTTCAGGCACGACGCACCTCCAGCCCTCGCCGGGCACCGGTCGCGCTGCCGCGCGCCTCGCCGAGCGGGAGGATTGTACGTCGTGCTACATCGAATGTGATGGCGGGAGAAGCGACGGCGCGGGCCACTAGCCCGTCGTGCGCGCCGAGAGCTTCTCGCACGCGGTCGCGAGGCGCTTCGCCGATTCGACGAGCTCCTCCTCCGACACCCACGAGAACGACAGCCGCATGTGGTCGCCGCGGTCGACGCGGTCCGGGAAGAAGCCGTAGCCCGCAGCGGCGATCAGCCCCTCGGCGATGGCCGCCTGCTGCACCTCGCGCCCGTCGAGGCCGCCCAGCAGGTCGACCCAGAGGAAGAACCCGCCGTACGGGCGGCGGAACTTCACGTACGGCTCGCAGTGCTCGCGCAGCGAGTCGCAGAGCGCGTCCAGCTTGCGCAGGTACAGCTTCCGCATCGACTCAATGTGCCGGTCCAGCTGCCCGTCCTTCGCGAACTCGTAGAGCATCTTCTGGAGCAGCGGGCTGTTGCCCATCTCGAAGCGGACGCGCGTGACGCGATCGAGGACCTCGGGCGTCGCGTGGATCCAGCCGACGCGCAGGCCGGTCGCGATGATCTTGGAGAACGTGCCGACGGTGATCACGCCGTTGCACTCGGACAGCGCGGACAGTGCCGGGGGGCGGTCCCAGCCGGGGAAGTACAGGTCGCCGTACGCGTCGTCGTCGAGGACGAACGCGCCGTGGCGCGCGGCGACGCGGATCAGTTCCTCGCGGCGCGGCTGGGAGAGCGTGACGCCCATCGGGTTGTGGAAGTTGCTGATCGTGTAGATGAGCTTCACGCGCTTGCCCTGCGCCGTGAGCTGCTCGATCAGCGGTTCGAGGTCCTCGACGACCATGCCGTGCTCGTCCATGTCGATCGGGACGATCTCGGCGGAGTGGCCGCGAAAGGTGCGCAGGGTGCCGGAGAAGGTGGGCGCCTCGGTGATGATCACGTCGCCCGGGGTGACGAACGCGGCGCAGATCTGATCGATGGCCCCCGCGGAGCCGTTGGTGAGGAGGAAGTACTCGGGGCCGACGGCGAAGCCGCGGTCGCGTGTATAGCGCTGGGCGATGATGTCGCGCAGCGGCTCGTAGCCCTCGGGCCCTCCGTAGCGCAGCGGACTGTCGTCGAGGGCGTCCGTGTCCACGGCGCGCGCCATCGCCTCGGCCAGCGCCTGTCGCGGGAGCGTCGTGGGGTCGGGGATGCCGCTGCCCAGGGTGATCGGCGGGACGACCGATTCGATGGTAGTCGCCATGCCCCAGTCGGTCGCGGAGCCCGTGGTGAGGTACTTCGCAGCCGCGCTCGTCATGTCGTCGAGTTCACGCTCCGCCCACTGCCGGGCGGCCTCGTCGGCGAGCGAACGGGTCGAATCCACCGTCACGTTGTCCGCCCCTGACTCCCGCCGGCCCGTCCCTAGATGGGATCGCCGCGCGGGTCATCCCGTGGGAATCCGCCCATCCTATGTTCTGTGAAATCGCTCGGCAACACGTTTGTGCGTGGATATTCCTACCGCGCGGACGCGCCCACCGCCGAGGCGGCCTCCGCCAGCCCCTCCGCGAACGCCGCGATGGCCATCCGCAGCTCCTCCGGCGGCAACGCGGAGAACACGAGGCGTACACGATCCTCGCCGCCCCCGTTCGCGTAGTAGCCGGTGCCGGGGGTGACCGCGACGCCATGCCGCGCGGCCGCCTCGAACACCGCCTGGCCGGTCAGGCCGGGCCGGAGGTGCAGCCAGAAGAAGAACCCGCCGGCGGGACGGCGGAACGTGACGTACGGCTCGGCGAAGTCCATCAGCGCCTGCGCGCAGACATCGCGTCGCTCGCGATAGAGGTCGCACAGCATCTGCACGTGCGGGTCGAACGCGCCGGACTCGAGGTACTTCAGCACCATCCGGTGCAGGAACGGCGACGCACCGTTGTCGAAGCGCGCGAACGCGAGGCGCCTCGTGATCGCGGGGTCGGCGACGGTCCAGCCGACGCGCAGGCCCGTCGCGATCGTCTTGGAGAACGTGCCGCAGCGCAGGATGCCGTTGCCCCCGGCGATCGAGAACAGCGATCGCGGCGGCGGGCCGTCGAGGTCGATGCCGGTGTACGCGTCGTCCTCGAGGATCAGCACGCCGTGGGCGCGCGCGATGCGGACCAGCGCCTCGCGCCGCTCGAGCGGCAGCGTGCTGCCGGAGGGGTTGTCGTAGTTCGCGGTGACGTAGATGAGCTTGGCCTGCTGGCCGGTCATGCGGCGCGTCTCCAGCACGCGCTCCAGCGCCGGCATGATCATCCCGTCGTCGTCCTGCGGCACGTCGATGACCACGGCGCCACGCGCCCGGAACGTGCGGATCGCGCCGGGGTACGTGGGCGCACCCGTGACGACGACATCGCCCGGCGCGATGAACGCCGCCGCGATGTTGTCGATCCCCTGCGCGCTCCCCGCGGTCAGCGTGACGTGCGCGGACGTGACGTCGAGGCCGGTCTCGGCGGACTGCCGCGCGGCGATCCACGCGCGCAGCGGCTCGTAGCCCATCGTCCCGCCGTAGGTGAGGGCGCCGCCGGGATCCTCGGCGAGGGCATCGCGCGCGGCGTCGGCCAGGATCTCCCACGGCAGCGTGTCGCGGTCGGGGACGCCGGCGTTCAGGTCGTACGGCAGCGGGGAGAGCGAGGTGGGGGGCGGCAGGCGGCGGATCGCAGGCGCCAGCAGCGCCTCGATCGCCTCGTCGGTAAAGCCGCCGCCGGTGTCGCTCATCGTCCCGCCAGCCTACGAGCGCCGCCCGCGCAGGACAAGCCACGTCCGCACCGCGATACTCACCTCCCGTGCCCGCGCACCCGCAGGAGCCCTCGTGCCTGACCCCGACCCTCCCGGCCGACCCGGCCCGTCGAGCGAACTCGCCGCCCGCGTCGTCGAGGCGCTTGCCGCGCGCGGCCTCACCCTCGCGACCGCCGAGGCCAGCGTGGGCGGGCTGATCGGGCACCTCGTGACCGACGTGCCGGGCGCCTCGCGCGTGTTCGTGGGCGGCATCGCCCCCTACGCGCGGGAGCCGAAGGTCGATCTGCTGGGCGTGGACGGTGAGATGCTCCTCGCGGAGGGCTCGGTGAGCGAGCCGGCCGTCCTCGCACTGGCGCGCGGGGTGCGCGAGGCGATGCGCAGCGACCTCGCCATCGCGGAGACGGGCGTCGCCAGCGACGTCGGTAACCCGCTGCGCCCCGCCGGCATGTACTTCGTGGCGCTCGCCGCCGAGGGCTACGAGCGCGCGCTGCGCCACCAGTTCACCGGCACGCGCCAGGAGAACAAGCGGCAGGCCGCGGACGCCGCGCTCCAATTCGTCCTCGATTACGTAGACTCGTTGCCCTAGGCGGACGGCGGACGGGGGATCGAGATGAGCGACTTCACGATCGAGGGACTCGGCGGCTTCGAGGCCTGCCACGGGCTGACGATGGCGGCCGCTGCGGGCGCGCCGGGCGACCGCGCCTTCGCGCTGCCGGGCGACGAGGCGGTGTGGGGCCGCGACCGTCCCTTCACCGTCGAGCACCTGCGCATCGAGCTGGACCTCGACCTGCCGAAGCGCGGCGTACGCGGCGTCGCGACGACGACGTTCCGCCCGCGCAACGACGGGCTGCGCGAGGCGGTGTTCGATGCGATCGAGCTGACCGTCGAGTCCGTCACGGACGAGGCGGGCAAGCCGCTCGCGTTCCGGTCGGGCGACCGCACGCTGACGATCGACCTCGGCCGCGCGCGCCCCGCGAGCCGCTCGATCACCACCGTCGTCACGTACAGCGCGACGCCGCGCCGCGGCCTCTACTTCAACGCGCCGGACGAGGGCTACCCGAAGCGCCCGACGCAGGTGTGGACGCAGGGACAGGCCGAGGACAGCGCCTGCTACTTCCCCTGCTTCGACTTCCCCGGCGAGAAGTTCACGACCGAGATGCTCGCCACCGTCCCCGCCTCGTGGTTCGCGCTGTCGAACGGGCGGCTCGTCGAGGTGACGGAGAACAAGCGTCGCAAGACTGCGACGTACCACTGGGCGCAGGAGATCGCGCACCCCGCCTACCTCGTGACGCTCGCGGCGGGCGAGTTCGACGAGGTGGAGACGAGCGCGTCGCTGCCCGGCGGAGGCGAGGTGCCGATCCAGTACTACGGCGCGACCGGCACGGCCGCCGATCTCGAGCGCGCGTTCGGGCGCACGCCGGAGATGGTGGAGTTCTTCTCGTCGAAGATCGGCGTGGACTACCCGTGGGCGAAGTACGCGACGGTCGCCGTCGCCGACTTCATCTTCGGCGGCATGGAGAACACTTCCGCCACCACGATGACCGACACGCTGCTGCACGACGCGCGCGCGCACGAGGACGTCCTCGAGCAGTGCGACTCGATCACCGCGCACGAGCTGGCGCACCAGTGGTTCGGCGACCTGCTGACGTGCCGCGAGTGGTCGCACGGCTGGCTCAACGAGTCCTTCGCGACGTACTTCGACGCGCTGTTCGTGGAGCACCACCGCGGGCACGACGCCTTCCGCTACGACGTGTCGCAGAAGGCCGCGAACTACCACGCCGAGGATTCCCGCGACTATCGCCGCTCGATCGTGGAGAACATCTACCGCGAGCCGATCGACATCTTCGACCGTCACCTGTACGAGCGCGGCTCGGTCGTCCTCGACATGCTGCGCACGGAGCTGGGCGACGAGCTGTGGTGGAAGGCGATCCAGCACTACGTCGAGGCGCACCGCGCGAGCGACGTGCTGACACACGACCTCCAGCGCGCCATCGAGCAGGCGACCGGCCGCAACATGGATGCGTTCTTCCAGCAGTGGGTGTGGAAGGGCGGCCACCCCGAGTTCAAGGCGACGTCCTCCTGGGACGGCGCGACGAAGCTCGCGACGGTCACGCTGACGCAGACGCAGCAGGCCGAGGGGCTCACCTCGATCTACCGGGTGCCGATGGAGATCGGCTTCATGGTGAACGGGACGTTCGAGCGCCACATCGTGCGTGTGATGGACGCCGCGCACACGTTCCTGTTCCGTCTCGCCGCCGAGCCGACGTTCGTCTCGATCGACCCGGCGGGTCGCGTGCTGAAGACGCTGGACTACACACCGGGCGAGGGGTCGCTGAAGGCGCGCCTCACCGGCGATCCGGAAGCCGTCGGCCGCATCGAGGCCGCGAAGGGGCTCGCGAACCTCGGCTCCCCCGGCGCGATCGAGGCGCTCCGCACGGCGCTCCGCAACCGCCGCGAGCTGGACATCGTGCGTGCCGAGGTGGCGACGGCGCTGGGCAAGGCGAAGAGCGACGCCGCGCGTGACGCGCTGATCGCCGCCGCGCAGGAACCCTCGGCACGCGTGCGGCGCGCGATCGCGAGCGCGCTCGGCAGCTTCCGCGGCGCCGAGGCCGCCGCCACGTTGCGCGGCTACCTCGAGGGCTCCGGGCGCACCCCGGGCGACGCCTCGTACTACGTGCAGGCGAACGCCGCCGCCGCGCTCGGCAAGACGCTGGACGCCTCGGCCTTCGAGGCGCTCCGCAAGGTGCTCGGCCGCCCCGCGCACAACGACGCGATCACGGCGGGCGCGCTCACCGGCCTCGGCGCGCTGCGCGACCCGCGGGCGCTGCCGCTGCTGGTCGAGCACACGCGCTGGGGCGTGCACCAGAACGCCCGCCGCGCCGCCACCGCCGCGCTCGGCGTGCTCGCGCCGTACCTCGACGACCAGGCGCGCACGCGGCTGCGCGAGCGGCTGGAGGAGCTCCTCGACGACCGCTGGCTGCGCGTGCAGATCGCGGCGATCGCCGCGCTGGAGGCGGCCGGCGACGCGAAGGCGATCCCGGCGCTGCGTGCCGCCGCCGACCGCGCCCTCGAAGGCCGCGTGCGGCGCTCGGTGCGCGTGGCCGTGCGCCGCATCGGCGCGGCACAGGACCGCAGCACGGAGGTGCGCACCCTGAAGGACGAGGTCGACAAGCTCCAGCAGACCAACCAGAAGCTGGCGGACCGGATGGCGGCGCTGGAGGAGCGGCTCCCGGCCCCCTCGACCCGCCGCCGGAGCTAAGCCGCCACGCCTCGCGGCGGCGCGTGACTGCGGAGGAATCCGTGTGTAATGTGTCGCCCTGAAGCAGTACGATAGAGGCAGGAGCGGGGTCACCCGGGCATCGGGGATCCACGAATCCTGCCACGCAGCCGCCATCCTCGCCGGCTGCACCGCCCTCGGAGGCACCAATGACCGAGACTGAAGTCAGCACCGAGCGCAAGCCGCGCCAGCTGAACGTGTTCTTCGACGTCGACAACACGCTGATCATGTGGAACGGATCGCTCCGCAACCACGTGCGCGACGTGTTCGAGGCGCTCAAGGAAGCCGGGCACGAGATTTACATCTGGTCTGGTGTCGGCATCCGCGAGTGGGACATGAAGCGCCACAACCTCCACGACCTGATCACGAACTACTACGTGAAGCCCCTGGAGGAGCACCACGCGAAGCTCGAGGGCCTCGGCGTGCCGATGATCCCGGACTTCGTGATCGACGACCACAAGGCCGTCGTGGACGCCTTCGGCGGCTACCACATCCCCGACGAGGCCGGCCCGGATGACACCGAGCTGCTGACCGTGCTGGAGCGCATCAAGGCGTTCGCGCTCCTCGACCACGACCCCGACAAGGTCATCCCGCGCTAGTCGCGCCGCCCACGCACCGTGCATCACAGACACGCACGAGGCCCGGCTCACCGCCGGGCCTCGTTGTGTGTCCGGGCGCTGTGTCCGGGCATCGACGGTCGAGGACTAGACGAGCCCCTGATACGCCGCGAACGGATCGTCCAGCGGCGAGGCGTTCCACCGGTACTCGAGGTTCGAGGCGAGCTCCTCGGCCAGCGCGGCATCGTGCAGCAGGGCGATCAGGTAGACCGCCATGTCGGTGCCGGCGGCGACGCCGCCGGAGGTGATGCGGTTGCCGTCCTCGACCCAGCGCGCCTCGGCGATCCACTCCACGTTCGGGCCCTGTGACGTCACCCATGCGAAGGCGCGCTTGTTGGACGTCGCCCGCCGGCCGTCGAGCAGCCCGGCCCGCGCGAGGATCGCTGCTCCGGTGCACACGGACGTCACGAGCTCCGCCGACTCCGCATGACGCGTCACGGCGTCCAGCAGCCGCTGGTTGGTGACCTCGACGCGCGTCCCGCGCCCGCCCGGCACCATGACGATGTCGAGCAGCGTGGGGTCGTCCCACGCGCGATCCGCCAGCACGCGCTGACCAAGGCTGCTCGCCACCGGCTGGTCCGCCTCCGGGCCGAGCATGACGATGCGGAACCGATCGCGCAGCGCGCCGAGCATCTGCACCGGCCCGAAGACGTCGAGCGCTCGAACTCGTCGAACAGGAACACGCCCACGCTGCGCGGCTCGGCTCGCTCGGCAGTCATCGTGTCTCCCTACGCCACGTAGGCGCGCAGCAGCGCGGCGATGCGCGCTCGGTCGAGCATGGCGGCGGCCGGGATCGCCTCCTCGGACTCGTCTGAGGCGTCGCCGAAGAGTGCGAGCGCCATCTGCGCGCGGCCGTCGCTGATGCGCATCAGCGGCTCGACCAGCGTCCACACGGAGCAGCCGGGATGCCTCGAGGGCGCAACGCTGGCGAAGGAGATCCAGTCGAGCATCCGCTCGCGGATGTCGTAGTGCGAGAACAGGCGGTAGTCGAGGTCCCAGCGCTCGGCGTCGTCGTAGTACGGCGCGCTCCAGTCGATCGGCAGCGGGTGGTCGGAGCCCTGCTGCGGGTCGACCGCGGCGAGCCAGAGCGAGGTGCCGAGCGCGAGCGGCGAGGCGTCGTAGGCGCCTCGGACGGCCCACGTCATCGCGTACGCGTCGCCCACCGCGCCCTGCACGCGCCGGTCCACCGACAGCCCCGCGCCGAGCAGCGTGCGCGTGACGAGGATGTGCGCGATGAGCCGCGCGTCCGCGTCGTCGCGCGGGCGCTCGCCGGTCGGCAGGACGAAAGTCGCCTCCTCGTCCGGGGCGAAGCACGCGAACGTGCGGCGCACGCCGCCCTCGACGCCCGGCGCGCCCGGCTGGCCCTGCGCGGCGAGCAGCGTGTCGAGGTCGTTCGGGTCGTCGACCGCGCCGCGGTCGCGCACGGACGGCCACAGCCGGATCGCGAGGTCGAGGACGGGTGAGCCGGGTGGTGTGGTGGTCATCGGCACGAGGCTCCCCTGCCGCGCGGGTCGTTGTCAACGTCCCGCCGCGTGATGACGGCGCGCTCGGCGTTCGTTGCCGGGGCGCGGACGCGCTGCCATGATGAGGACGTGCCCATCTCCCCCCCTCGATCCCCCGCCCGGCTGGTCGCGCTGAGCGCGGCGACTGCGACGGTGCTCGTCGCGCTCCTCGTCGCGGGGTGCGCCTCGAACCGGCCCGCCCCCACGTCGACGCCGAGCGGGACGCCGGTGCTGACCGCGCCCACGCCGACGGTCAACGCCCCGCTGCCCGCGACCGCGGCCCCCGGCGCCTCGACCCCGGCCGCCTCGTCGCCGACGAGCGCGCCCGGTGCGCCGCCCGCCGCCGAGCCGACCGCCTCGACGGGGGCGCTGCCGCTCGCGTCGCTGAAGCACGCGACGTACACGTCCGGCGCGACGAGCGTGACCCTGCCGATCGAGGTGCCGCCGGAGCGCGAGTACAGCATCGGCCTGTCCGGCCGCCGCAGCCTCGAGGGACGCGGGATGCTGTTCTCGTTCCCGGACGGCGTGAACGTCGGGTTCTGGATGAAGAACACGCACATCGACCTCGACATCGCGTTCGTGGATCGCTCGATGACGGTGCTCGACATCCGCTCGATGCGCGCGGACACGCTCGACATCCACCAGCCGAGCGGCACGTACATCGCCGCCGTCGAGGCGCCGATCGGCTGGTACGCTGCGAACGGCGTGAAGATCGGCGCGAAGGTCGCCTTCGACGTGGACCTGAAGGCCGCGACCGGGCGCTGATCGCCTCGGACGCGGGTGCACTCCTCGAGGACACACGAGATGTCAGACATGCGGATCGTGGGCAAGGCGCTGGACGACTTCGGTGACGACTGGCACTGGGTGATCCTGCACGACGCCGAGCCGCGCGGAGAGCGCCGCTACTACACGAAGCTCGTCGACACGATCTGCGGCATCCACCTCGACGAGGGCGGCGTGCTCGTGACCCTGGTCGACACCGGCGCGCCCGAGGTGCCGAACTGCCCGCGCTGCCAGGCGTCCGACGTCGGCCCCGGCCTCCGCGCGCAGATCGAGCAGGTCCTCGAAGAGGCCGAGCTGGTGCCGGTGCGCCGCGTCGAGCGCACCGAGGTCGGCCGCTAGTACCACCCCGCCGGGTACCGGCCTGCTAGTACCACTCAGTCTCGACAACGTGCGAGGCATGCGCCGCCAGCGTGATCAGCGTCTCCTCGTCGTCGTCAGTGAACGGGCGGCCGTCGGTGCGGTCCGCGATGTACAGCGCGCCGCGCACCTCGCCCCGCGCCCAGATCGCCACACCGCACAGGCGCTGCATCTCCGGGTGCGAGGGCGGGAAGCCGAACGCCTTCGCGTGGTCGCGCACGTCGTCGAAGCGCACGGGCTTGCCGTCGTACCGCAGCGAGCCGAGCGGGCCGTGGCCCTGCGGAGGCGTGCGCAGCCGCGCCATGATCTTCGGGTCGACGCCGGCGGTGTAGAAGCCCTCGGTGCGGTCGTGGCGGTCGGTGACCGCCAGCGCGGCGTAGCGCGCGGTCGTCAGATCCTTCGACAGGTCGGTCACCACCTGGAGCGCGGCGTCCGGGCTGCGGCGTGCCGGCAGCCGGTCGAGGCGACGCGCGAGCGCGCGCAGCGCACGCCGCTCCGGATCGCGGTGGATCAGGTGGTCCAGGTGCCTCAGCGAGATGATGCTCATCGCGTCACCAGCCTACCCGCCGCGTTTCCGCGCCGTCGAGGGCGGCCCTGCACGCACCGCTAGTTGAGCGGCATCTCGCGGTGGCGCTGCTCCGGGCGTGCCGGCGCGTTGGACGCGGGTGCCTCGAACGCCGGCGGCGCGGGCGTCTCGTCCATCGAGTCCGGCACGGGCGCCTCGACGACCGTTGACGGCGAGGGCGGGGGCGGGGCGGACCGCGGGCTGACGTACGACGGCGGCGCGGCGTCCGAGGTCGCGACGGAGGGGACGCCCGGCGCGGGCAGGTCCACGAGGCTGGTCACGAACACGCGGAGCGTGCCGGGACGCGCGGCGATGGCGAGGCGCGTGCCCGTGCGCGGCGGGACGAGGTCCCACTCCCAGCGCGTCTCCACGACGCGATTGCCGATCGCGATGTCCACGCACCACGTCGGCCCCAGCGCCCGCGTCCGCACGACGGCGCCGACGATGCCCGATCCCAGCCCGCTGTCGGCCGGCACCGCGAGCAGCGCCGAGGGGTGCGCCATGACGCGCGCGGCCTCGGTCTCCGGAACGTCCGGGACGGCGATCGCGCCGACGCCCGCCTCCTCGACGCGGCCACGGCGCACCGGGCCGTGCGCGAGCGTGACGTAGCCGGCGAGCTCGGCGACCTCGACGCTGGCGGGCTCGCCGAGGACGACGCCGACCGGGCCGGCCTGCAGCACGCGCCCCTCGCCGAGGATCACGAGGTCGTCCGCCATCGCCGCGGCGTCCTGCAGGTCACGTGTCGCGAAGATCGCGGTGCTCTCCAGCGCGTTCAGCACGGCGCGCACCTCGACGCGCAGGCGCGCGCGGGCCGTCTCGTCGATCGCGCCGAGCGGCTCGTCCAGGAGCAGCACGGAGGGCTGTGGCGCGAGTGTCCGCGCGAGCGCGACGCGCTGCCGCTCGCCGTCCGTCAGATCGTCGATGCGCGCCGAGCCGAGCGCCGCGAGGCCGACGACCTCGAGCAGATCGTTCACGCGCTGCTCGCGCTCGGCGCGCGGCCAGCCGACCATGCGCAGCCCGAACGCGATGTTCTCGCGCACGTCGAGGTGCGGGAACAGCGCGAGGTCCTGGAACATCAGGCCGACGCCTCGACGGTGCGGGGCCTGGTCGGCGATCGACTGCCCGTCCAGCAGCACGTCCCCGTCCGTGCGCGCGTCGAGTCCGGCGAGCAGTCGCAGCAGCGCGGTCTTCCCGGAGCCGGGCGCGCCGGCGACGGCGCAGATGCGCCCCTCGCGGACGGTGAAGGAGACGCCCACGACCGCGGGCAGCTCGCTCGCAGCGGAGCCGGCGCGTGAGAGGGAGCGGACTTCCAGCGTCGCCACGCCGCCTCCCTAGTACTCGCCCGCGTCGCGGGATCGCAGCTGCTCGATGAAGACGAACGCTACCACGGCGACGCTGATGAGGATGACCGCCAGCGCGAGCGCCGGACCGGGCGGCGCCGCGTTCCCCGTGCCCAGCGCGTCGAGGATCGCGACGGGCGCGGTGGTGAACCCCGGCCCGCGCAGCAGCAGCGCCGCGCCCAGCTCGCCGAGCGAGACCGTGAACGCGAACAATGCGCCGACGACCACCGCGCGCACGACCTGCGGCGCGGCGACCAGCACCCACGCGCGCACCGACCCCGCGCCCAGCGTCGCGGCCGCCTCGGCGCGCGCGCGCACGACGCCGCGCACCGCGTGCGCGACCGGGCGCAGGACGACGGGCATCGCGATCGTCGCGTGGGCCAGCAGGACCAGCCACGGCGTGCCTCGGAGCGCGGCGACGCCGCCGTCGAACGTCGCGAGGTAGCCGACGGCGAGCGCGCACGCGGTCACGGCCAGCGGCATCGCCAGCAACCGGCGCAGCAACGCGCCCCTGCGTCCCTCGGCGCGCGCGGCGGCGATGCCGGCGAGCACGCCCACGCCCACCGCGATCGGCGCAGCGCCGGCCGCGAACGCGAGGCTCCAGCGGAGCGCGCGGAGCGTCCCATCGTCGAGGCCCGCTCCGCGCACGACCGCCGCGGCGATCAGCGCCGCGATCGGCGCCACCGTCAGCAGCAGCACCGCCAGCACCGCGAGCAGCGCCACCAGTCGCTCGCGCCACGAGGCCTGCGACAGCGGTCGCGCGGAGCCTCGTGCGGCCGTCGTCGTGACGCGGCGGCCCGGCACGGCTCCGCCGCGCTCGATCACGATCATCGTGACGACGAGCTGGATCGCCGCGAGCGCCGCCGCATACGACAGCGATCCACCGCCCGCGACGAGCCGGTAGATCTTGACCTCGATCGTCTCGAGGCCGGGGCCGCCGAGCAGCAGCACGGCGGCCAACGAGGTGAGCGAGGCGGCGAAGACCAGCGCCGAGGCCACGCGCACGGCGGGGAGCAGCTGGGGCAGTGTGACGTGGCGGAACGAGCGGCGGCGCGTCGCGCCGAGCACGCGCGCGGCCTCCTCGCCACGCGGGTCGAGGCGCGCCCACGCGTCGCCGACCACGCGCACGAACACGGCCACGCCGAAGCAGCCGTGCGCGGCGACAACGGCCCACAGCGTCCCGCCGACCTGCACCGCCCCCCCGCCCGTAAGGCGGACCGCGTCGTTCAGCCAGCCGTCGAGCGCGAACAGCTCGCGGAAGGCGAGCGCGATCACGATCGCGGGGAGGATCAGCGGGACGGTGGCGGTGAAGCGGAGCAGCGCGTCGCCGGGGAAGCGGAACTGCGACAGCAGGTACGCGAGCGGCAGCCCGATCGCCGCCGCCAGCAGCGTGGAGAGCGTGGCCTGCCCGGTGGTGACGACGAGGCTGTCCCAGATCGCCCGGCCGCGCAGCACGGCGAGCGCGGTGTCGAGGGACGGCGCGCCCTGCGGCGCGGCGGCGCGCCACGCGAGGTTGCCGATCGGCAGCATGACGAGGGGGATCAGCACGAGCAGCGCCGGAACGCCCCACCGCCAGGCATCCGTGCGCCGCGTGGTGCCACGTGGGTTGCTCACTGCTCGATGGTGCTACGCGGACGCCGCCGGCGTCCACCCGCACGATCGCGCGACGGCACGCGCCGTCGCTACGCGCGCTTCGGCAGCGCCTCCGCGATCTCCGCGGCGAGGTCGCCCGGCGGCTGCGAGGCGTCGAGCGCGAGGCGCGGCCCCTCGGACGGCGACACGGGGTCGAACGAGACGATCTGCTGGCGGTACACCTCGGGCGTGGCGTCCGAGGTGCGGAGCGCGTCGTGCTGGCGGTTCACGATGCGCGCGAGCGCGGCGTCGTCCGTGAGCCGAAGCTCGACGATCAGCGCCGGCACGCCGGCCGCGCGCGCGATCTCGACGGCCGCGCGGCGCTGCTCGGCCTGTGCGTGCGTCGCGTCGAGGACGACCGGACGGCCTAGCGCGACGTGGCGCGACGCGCGCACGCGCATCTCCTCGTAGACCCGGTCGCGCATCTCGGGCGAGTACAGTCCGTCGACGTCTGCGCCGCTCGCGTGCAGCTCGAGGCCCGCGATCTCCTTGCGCACGGCGTCCGAGGAGAGGTACGCCGCGCCGATCCTCGTCGCGAGCGTCGCGCCGACCAGCGACTTGCCGGTGCCCGACGCGCCGCACATCAAGACGATCGAGGGCGCGGCACACCGGGTGCGGTAGTCCGCGGCGAGCTTGAAGTACGCCGCGGCGGAGGCGGCCAGCTGGGCGCGCACCTCGGCCGGGATCTCCATCGCGTGCGCGCCGATCGACTCCACCTTGCCGCGCACGAAGGCGCGGAACGTGCGGTGCAGCGGCTGGAGCACCGCCATCGTCTCGTCCGCGGTGGCGGCGAGGTAGCGCCCGGCGAACTCGTCGCCCATCGCCGCGCGCCCGCGCGCCTCGAGGTCCATCGCGAGGAACGCGACGTCGTTGTTGACGTCGGCGTAGCGCAGCTGGAACCAGTCCGTGAACTCGATGCAGTCCACGATCACCAGGTCCTCCGGGCGCGGGCCGAGGACGTACACGTGCTTCGCCTGGATGTCGCCGTGGCCGTCGATGATCCGCCCCTCGGCGAGCCGCTCGTCCAGCAGCGCCGACTCGCGCTCCAGCGTGGCGTCGACGAACGCCTTCGTCGCGGCGGCGTCCTCCGCCTCCCACGTCGAGCCGATGAACCCCTCCGCCTCGCCGAACTCGCGCGTCCACCACGCGCGCTCCGCGACGGCGCCCGCGAAGTCCGGGTCGTTCGCCACGACCTCGGCGGCCTCGTGGAACGGCACGATCGCCGCGACGAGCCGCTCGAGGATGTCGGGGGGCTCGCGGCGCTCCGTGAGCAGCCGGTCGAGGGTGCGGTCGTCGGGCAGGCGGCGCATCTTTACGGCCCACTCGACGACCTCGTCGGTGTCAGTCGCGCCGCCGGCGGGCTCGACGACGAAGCGGCCGTCCGCGCGCCGCAGCACCGGCACGACGCCGAGGTACACGTCCGGGGCGAGGCGGCGGTTCAGGCGCACCTCGGCGTCGCAGAAGCGGTGCCGCGTCTCGACCGAGAGCTGCTCGATGAAGCCGAAGTCGACGGGCTTCTTCGTCTTGTAGACCACGTCCCCGGCGAGGAAGACGTAGGAGATGTGCGTCTGGACCAGCGTGACCTCCGCGGGCGGCGCGGGGTACGCGCTCGGCTCCAGCAGTCCACGCACATAGTCCGGGAGTGTGTCAGGCAGGGCGGCGGCGTCACTCATGGTGGGGACGTTAGGGAGACGCGGGCGCGAGGACAAGCGCGAGCGCACTCCCCCGGAACGAGGCGGGCGCGGCTACCGGTCGCGTCGAGGGAACAGCAGGCCCATCGCCGGCGCGAGGTAGAGCCACAGCTCCTGCACGCGCTGGTCCGCCGTCACCCGCGCGACGATCGCGCCGGTGGACTGCACGCGCGCCCCGCTGGCCGGCGCGATGCCGAGGGCCCCGCGCTGCGTGCCGTCGAGGATGAACTGCACGATCAGCCGGTCGTCGGAGACGAAGCCCTCGTCGAACGCCACGACGAGGTCGGGGAACGCGGCGAGCACGATGCGGAAGTGCTCCTCGACGAGCGTGGGGCGTCCGAGGTCGCTGTTCGTCGCGTGGACCAGGCACTCGGGGAGCGCGGACGCCAGGATGCTATCCACCAGCTCCGCGCCGCTCGTCGCGCGCTGCCAGCGCCGCATCACCGTCGCGGCATCCTCCGAGGTGCCCGGCGCGGACGCCGGGACCGGCGGCGGCGGGGGGTCGATCATCGGCGGGAACGTCAGCACCGCGCCGGGGTTCATGTACTGCCAGATCTCGACGACCTCGCGGTCGCGGATGCGAGCGATCATCGCGCCGGAGGCGTGGAACTCGCCGCGCCCCTGCGCGATGCGGAAGACGAGCGACGGCGTGCCGACCAGCTCGAACTGGATCATCAGGCGGTCCTCGGCCAGGACAACGTGCTCGATGTCGACTGACAGGTCGGGGTAGAGCGCGCGCGCCTGCGCCGCCTGGAGGTCCGCGATCGCGCGCGTGCCGACCTCGCCGTTCTGGAGGTGCATGACGCAGTCGTCGGCGCAGACGCTGTTCACGGCGTTCAGCATGCCGTCCGCCGCGGACGCGGTCTCGTACCAGCGTTCAAAGACCGCCCGTGCGTCCTCGATGCTCATCTGCGCTTGTCCATCGTTCGTGTCGTCCGCAATACGCACGACACGCCGCTGCCCTGCGGGTGGTGCTTCCGTTGTACCGCCGTCTCGTTACCGAGAATAGATCGAGAGCTCCTCGCGGCGCAGGTGATCGCCGAAGGCGCCCGCGATCGCGTCCCACTCGCGCATGTCCCACTCGGACACGAACGTGATGGCCTTGCCGTCGCGCCCCGCGCGGCCCGTGCGGCCGATGCGGTGCACGTACTCCTCGGGGTTCTGCGGGACGTCGAAGTTCACGACGTGCGTGATCTCCGGGATGTCGAGGCCGCGCGCCGCGACGTTCGTCGCGATCAGCACGTCCAGCTCACCGGCCCGGAAGTCCTGCACCACGCGCTCGCGGCGGCGCTGGTCCATGTCGCCGTGCAGCGCGCCGACGCGCACGCCCTGCCGCGCGAGGTCCGCTTCAAGGCGATCGACGCCGCGCTTCATCTTGCAGAAGACGAGCGTGCGGCCCTTCAGCTCCACCTCGACGAGCTCGCGCAGGCCCTTCGCCTTGTCGCGCGACGCGACCTCGAAGTAGACCTGGTCGATGGTGTCGACGGTGCTCAGCTCCGGGTCGACGGTGACCGTCTCCGGGTCGTCCATGAACTGCCAGACGAGCCGCCGGATGGTGCTCGGCATCGTCGCGGAGAACAGCGCGGTCTGACGGCGCTTCGGCGTGCGGCTCAGGATGCGGCGGATGTCCGGCAGGAAGCCGATGTCCAGCATCTGGTCCGCCTCGTCCAGGACGGCGTAGCGCACGTAGCGCAGCGACAGCGTGCCGCGCTGCAGGTGGTCAATGACGCGGCCCGGCGTGCCGACGACGATCGCCGGGCGACGCTCCAGCGCCTTGAAGTCGCCGGCGAGCGAGTGCCCGCCAAGGATGCCGACCGCCTCCAGCCCGAAGCCGGCGGCGAGATCCTTCAGCACGTCCAGCACCTGCGAGGCCAGCTCGCGCGTGGGCACCAGCACGAGGCCCTGCACCTCGGCGAGCTCCGGGTCGAGGCACTCGACCATCGGGACGCCGAAGGCGATCGTCTTGCCGCTGCCGGTCTGCGCGACGCCGACGACGTCGCGCCCCTTCACCAGCGCGGGGATGGCGCGCACCTGGATCGGCGTGGGCGTGGTGAACCCGAACCGCGCGAGGGCGTGCAGCGTGCGCTCACCAACGCCCAGCTCGGCGAAGGCGGCGGGCAGGCTCTCCGGGTCGATCGGCTCCAGCGCGCGCGGGCGCGCCGTGCGGCGCGTCGGCTGCGCGGCGGCGGCCTCTACGGCGGCACGCTCCGCCTCGCGCTCCTCGGCGTGCGGGTCGTCCTCGGGCTCGTCGATCTCGTCGTCATGCACCGCAAGCGGCTCGTCGAGGTCGTAGATGGCGTCGTCGGGCACCGCCGCGACCGGCTGGTCGCGCAGCTCGGCGATCGAGGGCTCCAGGTCGTCCGCGCTGATCGGCTCGGCCGTGCCGGGGCGGCGACGTCCGCGCCCGCCTCGACGGCCGCGCCGGCGGCGCGGAGCGCCCCCGTCCTCGGACGCGTCGGGGGCTCCGTCGCCATCGATCTCGTCGGTGTCCTCGAGCGCCTCGGCGTCGAGGTCGTCCGTCGCGGGGCGGGGTGCGCGCAGGTCGGCTACCGGCACGGGCAGGTTCGGCGCGAACTCGTCGCGGTCATCGTGGTCGTCGTGCTGGTCGGGACGGGGCTCCGGGGCACGTCGCGCAGGCGCGGGGGCCACGGTCTCCTCGACGCCGCTGATCGGGCGCGACCAGCCGCTCAGCGTGCGCGCGCCGCCGACGATGACGCGCGCGGTGTCGCGCAGGCCGGTGCCACGGCGGCGGCGGGCCGGGAGGATCGTGCGGTCGCCGCCCTCGGCGCCGGATCGGAACGCGATGTCCTCCGGCAGCGGGGCGTCGAGGTTCTCGCGGTAGGGGCGGAAGGAGGAGCGTCCGCCGCCGCGCCGCTGGCGGCTGGCCTGCTCGCGGCGCTGGCGCGCCTGCTCCTCGGTCTCGTTGGATTCGCGGCCGGGGCGGTTCGCCCAGCCGTACGCGCGAGGCTCCCCGCTCGGGGTGCCGCCGCCGCCGTTGCCTCGACCGCGGTCGTTGCCACCACGAGGCTGGGTGGACCGGGCGTCGCCGCCGTTGGAGGCGCGACCGTCGCCGTTCCCGCCGTTCGAGGCGCCCGTCCCGCGGCCTCGTCCGCCGCGGCTACCGCGCGATCGGCCGCTGCGGGCGTCCTCGCGCTCGTCGTCACGGCGGTCCTCGTCGCGCCGGGCATCGGGCGCCGGGCTCCGGGTGGGGCCTCGACCGCCGGTCGCGCTATTCGTACGCGTGACGGCGGGCGGGGTGGCGGGCGTGCTGCCGGAGCCGAGGATTCTCTTGAAGAAGCCGCCGAGGGGCGTCACCGGGCGTCACCGGTGTGGGTCGTGTGCATCTGGAGTTCCGTAGGTGTGGGGTCAAAAGGCCCGCGCGACGTGGTCGCGGCGATGAGAGTCATTGCCCGTATCCTAGCAATTCCCTCGACTGCACGCGAGCGGAGCCCCCGGCTGCCGCGCGGGCTACTGGCGGAAGACGACCGTCCGGTTCTCGTGGACGAACACGCGGCCCTCGATGTGCCACTGGACGGCGCGGGCGAGGACGGACCGCTCCACCTCGCGGCCCAGGCGCATCAGGCTCTCCCGCGAGTCGCCGTGGGACACCCGCACCACGTCCTGCTCGATGATCGGCCCCTCGTCGAGGTCTTCCGTGGCGTAGTGCGCCGTGGCGCCGATGATCTTCACGCCCCGCTCGAAGGCGCGCCCGTAGGGGTCGGCCCCGGCGAACGCCGGGAGGAACGAGTGGTGGATGTTGATGATCCGCGCCGGGTACTCGTCAATGAAGTCCCCGCTGAGTATCTGCATGTACCGCGCGAGGACCACCAGCTCGACGCGCTGCTCGCGGAGCAGCGCCCGGATGGCGGTCTCCTGTGGGCCGCGCGTCTCGGTCGTGACGGGGAAGACGTAGAACGGGATGCCGAAGACCTCGACGTCCTTGCGGAGTGCCTCGTGGTTGGAGACGACGAGGGGGATGTCGATCGGCAGCTCGCCGCCGCGCCAGCGCCACAGCAGCTCGAGGAGGCAGTGGTCCGTCCGCGAGGCGAGCAGCGCGACGCGCGGGCGGTGCACCGACGCCAGCCGCCAGTCCATGTCGAAGCGCGGCGCGATCTCGGCGGCGAACGTGTCGCTCAGCGCCTCGACGGTGCGATCGAGGCCGTCGGTCTGGAACTCGACGCGCAGGAAGAAGCGGCCCTCGCCGCCGGCGGTCGAGTACTGGTCGGCCTGCATGATGTTCGCGCCGTGCTGGAACAGGAACTGCGAGACCGCGGCGACGATGCCGGGGCGGTCCGCGCACTGCACCAGCAGCCGGGCGACGGGATGCTCGTTCGCGCTCATCGAAGCATCGTACCGGCGCGCCGACCTAGACTGGAATCATGACCACGAGCCCGACTCCCGATCCCACGGGCGAGCCCCTCGAGGCGCCCGCCCCGATCGCCGGTCGCTCCGTCGCGCAGCGCGGGCCGCGCCTCCTCGAACGCATCGGCGGGCGGCCGGTGGTGGAGCGCATCGTCGAGCTGTTCTATGACCTCGTCGAGGCGGACCCCGAGCTGCGGCCGATGTTCCCCGACGACCTGCACGCGGGCCGCGAGAAGCAGGCGATGTTCCTGGAGCAGTGGCTGGGCGGGGAGCCGCGGTTCAGCGAGCGGTACGGGCACCCTCGCCTGCGGATGCGCCACTTCCCGTTCGTGATCGACCAGCGCGCCGCGGGTCGCTGGCTGCGCCACATGGGCGCCGCCTTCCGCGCCGCCGGCGTCGGAGACCAGGAGATCGCCGAGGTCTTCGTCGACCTCGGCCCGCTCGCGCTGCACATGGTGAACGCCGACCACGACGTCCCCCGCGCCCCCCTCGGCGACGCCTTCCTCACGTAACGAGTGCCGAGGCTGCCCGCAGCAGCGAGCGCCGTCGAGGGTGATCGAGTGGGGCGGCCCATCCCCTGCCCCTTCCCTGCGCGGGAAGGGGATTCATTCTGATGGGGTTGCACCCCATCAGCGCTTTGCCCCGCTCCGGATCCCGGTCGTGGTGATCGAGGGCGCGGGCTCCGCGACCGGAGTTGCCAGGCTCCGTAAGTTCTGCATCCGCCGGGCGTGTGAGGGGGCGCAGCGCCTCACACCATCCTCTGAAATTCTGAACCCCCCGCGCGCGAAGCGCTGTTCTCCACGAAGCACGTGGGGCGGGGGTGGGCCGCCCCCCGTTGCACCTCGACATCGCGTGGCGAGCACGGTGCGTCGAGGCGCGCGCGCCCTCGACGGGCTACGGCATGCGCGAGCGCGGCTCGCCGAGGAGCGGCTTGCGCGCGATGTGCATCGCGACGGTGCCGAACATGAGCATGCGCACCTCCGTCACCTCGAACCCGAGGCCGACGAGGTGCGCGGTGAACTCGCGCGGGGTGAGGAAGTGGTCCACGGAGAGCGGCAGGTAGGTGTACGCACTGCGGTGGCCGGAGATGAGCCGGCCGAGGCGCGGCACGATCTGCTGGAAGTGGAACCGCGCGAACGGGCGCAGGAACCCGCTGTCCATCCTCGGGATCTCGAGGACGGCGAGGCGGCCGCCGGGGCGCAGCACCCGCAGCGCCTCGCGCAGCGCGCGGTCGAGGTCCGGGACGTTGCGCACCATGAATGCCGAGCACCACACGTCGACGGAGCCGTCCGGCAACGGCAGGCACGTCGCGTCGCCAAGCCCGAAGCCGGCGTGCGGCGAGATCGCGCGGCCCTTCGCGCGGGCGCGCACCAGCATCGGCCCCGCGACGTCCAGCCCGACGACGCGCGCGGCGCCCGCCTCGAGGCACGCGAACGCGAGGTCGCCGGTGCCGCTGCCGAGGTCCGCGACGGTGTCGCCCGCGTGCACGACGGCGCGCGCGGCGCGGCGGCGCCAGTGCAGGTCCTGCCCGACGGTCATCACGCGGTTCATCAGGTCGTAGCGCCCGGAGATCTCGCCGAACATCGCGCGCACGTAGGCGGCGCGGTCGGCGCCCTCGTCGAAGATGCGCTCGGCGTCCGGCGGCTCGTTCGTCATGCGTCGAGGGTACGCGAGTGCCCGCGTACGGGGCGTAGACTCGGCGCATGACCACGTCCGCATCAGTCGCCGCGCTGTACCGGTACCCCGTGAAGGGCTTCACACCGGAGTCGCGTACGGCGCTAACCGTGCGCGCCGACGGGCGCGTCGAGGGTGACCGCGTGCTGGCGTTCCTCCTCGGCGACGCGCCGAAGGCGCCGCAGCAGGCGGCGGGTGCCGACTGGTGGCCGAAGGCGAACACCCTCGCGCTCGTGAACACCCCGGCCCTCGCGCGGCTGTCACTGCGCTACGACCATGTCGCGCAACGCATCGCGATCGACCTCGACGGCACGCCGCTCGTCGAGGACGGGCTGGACGAGGCGGGACGAGCGCGCCTCGCTGCGACCGTCGGCGCGTGGGCGAGTGAGCAGGCAGAGCAGCCCGACCTCGCGCGACCGGGACGGCTGCCGCTGCGGCTGATCGGCGACGGCCTGACCGCGCGCTACCAGGACAATCCCCGCGGCGAGGTGACGCTGCATGGGCGCGGCAGCCTGCTCGCGCTCGCCGACGCCCTGCACGATCCCGACCTCGACGAGCAACGCTTCCGCTCGAACATCGCGCTCGACGATGTCGAGGCGTGGGGCGAGATGGCGTGGGCCGGGCGCGCGATCCGCATCGGCGACGTGACGTTCGATGTGCTCCGGCCGACCGTGCGCTGCCTCGCAACGCACGCGAACCCGGCGGACGGGGTCCGCGATCGGGATGTCCTCAACACGCTCGTCCGCGTCTTCGGTCACGAGCAGCCCTCGTTCGGCGTGCACATGTTCCCGAGAAGCGGCGGCGAGGTCCGCGTGGGCGACCCAGTCGAGGTCCTCGGCTGACCGGCCCCACGCCCACGTCCGCGCTGGTGCGACTGCACGAGGCGTTCCTCGTGCCGAACGCTCCCCCCGTGCGCGTGCTGCGGCATCGAGGCACGTGTGGCGACGACGCCGGGGCGGCGGCGATCGCGCTCGACGCGCTCTTCCGCGACACCGGCGTGCCGGTGATGGACGCGGCGTGCGACGGGGCGTGCTGGGCCGCACCTGCCGCGACCGTCGTGCGCGCCGGGCACCGCCATCGCTTCGCCCGCCTCGATCGAGGCGTCCCCCCGGCGCTGGCCGCGTGCGTGGGCGGCATGTGCGATGAGCCGCAGGCTGGGACGGGCGTCGGCGGGCTCACCGCGCGCCTCGGTCGCAACGACGGCACGCTGGCGGACGTGCTGGCGCAGGGCGCGTACGCCGCGGCGGCGATCGCGGCGCGGCTGCCGGCCACGCGCGTCGTCGAGGTCGCCCGCAGCGCGGGGCGCAACGTCCCGGCGAGCGACGGCGACACGCTCGTCGTGCGCGCGCACGACGCCCCCGGCGCCGTCGCCGCGCGTCACCTCGTCGAGGGCGACCCGCACCGGCTGATCGAGGGCATCCTCGTCGCCGCGCGCGCGACGGGCGCCGGCCGCGCGCGGGTGTGCATCGAGGACGCGCGGGCACGCGCCGCGTTCGAGCGCGCGCTGGCCGACGCGAGCGCCGCGGGCATCCTCGACGGCAGCGCGCTGACCGGCGACCCCGTCGTGATCGAGGTGACGACCGACGATGCGAGCGCCGGCATCGAGCCAGGTGGCGACGTCGAGGCGCTGTGCGCGCTCACCACGATCTTCGACTCCCCGCCGCCGCCCACGCGGCTCGTCTCGCTCTCGGGCGACCTCGCGCGGTTCGGGCTGGTGGAGGTGCCGCTGGACGGCAACACGACGTGGGCGGGGCTGCTGGCGACCGCGGGCGTGATGCCCGCGCGCGTGCAGGCGTTGCTCGTCGGCGGCACGTCGAGGCGCCTCGTCCTGCCGGCCGACTACGACACGCCGCTGAGCATCGACGCGCTCGGCGACGGCGTTGTGCGCGTCCTCAGCCCCGACGCGGACCTCGGAGAGTTCGAGGCGCGCTAGGCGCGGTGCGTGTCGGTACGCACGACCAGCGTCGCGAGGAACGAGACGATCGAGATCACGATTGCGCCGAAGAACGCCGACCAGAAGCCATCGACCGCGAACGACAGCCCGAGCGACCTCGCGAGCCACGCGGTCACGCCGAGCAGGATCGCGTTGATGACGAGCACGAACAGCCCGAACGTCACGGCGATCAGGCAGCACGACACGAACGTCGCCAGCGGCCGCAGCAGCAGGTTCACGATCGCGAAGAGCGCGGTCCCCGCGATCAGCGAGATCCGCGACCAGGGCGCGGGCATCACGCGCGAGGACCGCGAGCGCATCTTCGAACCGTACTTCCGCGTGCGCGGCCCCGGCAGCGAGACGGTGCCGGGCTCCGGCCTCGGCCTCGCGGTCGCGAAGCGGCTGATCGAGGCGCAGGGCGGCCGCATCTGGGTCGAGGACGCCGAGGACGGCCCCGGCGCGCGCTTCTGCATCGACATCCGCGCCGCCGCCGAGCGCACCTAGCGCGAAGCTCGCGGTGCAGGGCGGCCCATTCCCCTACCCCCTTCCCTCAGCATTCAAGGGCTTCGCCCTTTGAGGACCCCGCCCGGCAGGGCGTTCGCCCACTTGCCTCGGGCCTGCTCGCCGCGTCCCGACGCCTGCGCGTGCCTTGTCGCGTCGCGGCCGCGCACCACCGCTACCGCCGCGGGCAACGCAGACTCCGCCGGGAGTGTGAGGGGCGCAGCTCCTCACAACATCCTCTGATTTCAGAACCCCTCCCGCGCCCCGCGCGAGGCGCTGTTCTCCACCAAAGCACGAGGGCAGGGGTGGATCGCCGTACGCTGCCACCTCGACGAACCTCGCGACGAGCACCCGCCCACCCGTCGCCGCCGGTTACAAACGACGCGCGTGCGATAATCCGCGCACATGCACCTGGCGCACCTCGCCCTCACCGACGTCCGATCGTTTCGCCGCCTGGACGTCGACCTCGCGCCCGGCATCTACGTGATCGCGGGCGAGAACGCCGCCGGCAAGACGAACCTCCTCGAGTCCGTCGCGATGCTCGCCACCACGCGCGGCGTGCGCAGCGGCCCCGACCTCGACGTCATCTCGTGGCAGGCGGTCGTCGAGGACCCCCTGCCGGCCGCGCGCCTCGAGGCGGACGTCGAGACGGCGGCGGGGCGGCGCTCGCTGGAGGTCGCGGTGATCGCGCAGGTCGCGGTCGCCGGCGCGACGCCGACGCGCGCGGGCAAGCGCTTCCGCGTGAACGGCGTGGCGCGTCGGGCGTCCGACTTGATCGGGCAGCTGCGCATCGTGATGTTCGCGGCGGACGACCTCACGATCATCGACGGGCCGCCCGCGAACCGCCGTCGCTACCTGGACCTCACGATCTCGCAGCTCGACCCGGCGTACCTGCGCGCGCTGCAGCGGTACGCGCGCGTACTGGAGCAGCGCAACAGCCTGCTGCGGCGGCTCAACGAGCGCGGCGGGCGCGGCCTCGATCAGCTCGACTTCTGGGACGACGAGCTCGCCGAGGCGGGCGCGCTGATCCTCGCGCGGCGCGCGGAGTCGGTGCGCGCGCTCGCCCGCGACGCCGCCGACCGCTACGCCGAGCTGGCCGCGACCGCCGAGGAGACGCTGGAGGTGCGCTACGTGCCCGGCGTCCCGCCGGGGGTGCAGGAGTCGCTGCGCGAGCACGACCTGCAGGCGCAGCTGCGCGCGGCGATCGAGGCGGGCCGTGTCGAGGACGTGCGGCGGGGCATCTCGCGCATCGGACCGCACCGCGACGACCTCGCGTTCCTGATCGGCGGGCACGCGGCGGGGCTGAGTGCGTCGCGCGGACAGCAGCGCAGCGCGGCGCTCGCGCTGCGGCTCGCGGAGGTCGCGCTGTCCACGCGGCGGACCGGCGACCCGCCGGTGCTGCTGCTCGACGACATCCTGTCGGAGCTCGACCCTCGACGCCGCGAGCGCATCCTGCGCGTCGCCTACGGCGTGGACCAGGTGCTGATCACGACGCCCGACGAGGATCGCCCGACGCGCGAGGAGCTCCCCGGCGCACGACGCGTCCGCCTCGAGGGCGGGACGCTGACGCCGACCGCCACCGAGTAGCGCTACTTCGCGCCGAGGATCATCGTGACGACGCGGCACTCGACGGCGATGTGCAGCGGGGCGAGCGGGCCGCAGCGGCCGAGGCTCTCGCCGTCCACCTGCACCGGCAGCGTGCGCGTCGGCGTGATCGTGACGCGCGATGCCTGCCGGTGGCGCACGCCCTCGACGTCCCGCTCGTCGAGGCTGCCACGCATCGCGTCGATCGCGAGCGCGAGCCGCGCGACCAGCGAGCGGTCGCCCTCGAACGTGGTGATCTCGAGCAGGCCGTCGTCGATCTCGCCGCGTCGTGTCAGCGTGGCGACGCCGCCGTAGCGACTGGTGTTCGAGGCGAGCGCGAGCAGCAGCTGCGGCGCATGCTCCGCGGCGGCGGCCGCATCCTCGTCGTCGTACGTGAGGCGCGCCTCGATCGGCGGCCAGCCGGCGAGCGCGGCGAGGCCCGACGGGCCGAACGCGAGGCGACCGAGCCGTCGCTTCCAGTGCGGACGCCGCTCCACCGCCTCGACGACCGCGCCGTCGAGGCCCGCGCCGCAGACGAGGAGGAAGCGCACCGGCTCGCCGTCGCCGATCCGCGCCACGCCGAGGTCGACGCGCTCGCGCTCGCCGGTCTCCAGCAGCGCGAACGCACCCTCCAGGTCGCGCGGGATGCCGACCTCGGCTGCCCACACGTTGGCCGTGCCCGCGGGGATCAGCCCGACGGCGGTCGTCGTCTCGCCGGCGTCGCGCACCCCGTTGAGGATCGGTAGCAGCGAGCCGTCGCCACCGCACGCGAGCAGCGCGGCCACCCCCGCGCGCGCGTGTCGCTGCGCGCGGAGCCGAGCGTCGAGGTGATCCGAGGTCGCCTCGATCACCACGTGCCAGCCGCGCGCGCGGATCGGCCCGGCCGCCGCCTCCAGCACGTCGGGCGGCACGGCGTCGCGCGCATGCGGGTTGGCGATCACGACGGCGGTGCGATCGAGGCTCGATGAGTCGTCCGGGGGCATTCCGACATGCTAGCCCGGCACGCGGCGTGCTGCCTTGCCGGCTCGCGCTGGGCGCTGCGGGGCATTCCAGTACGATGGTTGGGCCCGAGTGTGACCGGCAGGAGTGCATGTTGATCGACATCGTCCGCTTCGACCACGTGAGCCAGGCGGTCGCGGAGCTGGCCCCGCAGGTCGATCTCCTCGAGCGGCTGTTCGGCTTCCGCCTCGGGGAGCGCTTCGAGAGCGAGGACGGCTACACGGGTGTCCACCTGGCGATGCCCGGCGCGTCCGACGTCGGCTGGGAGCTGATCGCCCCCAGCACGCCGACCTCCGCGCTGCACCGGTTCCTCGAGGGCCCCACCGGGCCCGGCCTCCACCACGTCACGATCCGCGTGCGCCACACCGGCCAGGCGGCCGAATCGATCCGCTCCGAGGGCGCCGAGCCGTGGGGCGACCCCGCGCCCTCTGGCGAGGAGCCGTCCGTCCTCTACCTCCACCCGCGCGGCGGCGGCAACGGCTTCCTGTACCAGCTGTACGAGGGCGCCCCGTGGCACACCGCCCCGCCGGCCGCGGACGACGACCCGCGCACGCTCGGCATCATCGGCCTGAACCACCTGGCGCACGCGCACCCCTCGTGCGACGCGCTGGGCGACTGGTACGAGCGCCTCTTCGGGATGGCGACGATCCACCGCGGCAACGGCGACGGCTCCGAGACGAGCTTCCGCACGCGCGTCCTGGAGCACCCCACGCAGCAGATCCGCTTCGAGGTCATCCAGCCGGCCGGGCCCACCTCGTTCATCCAGCGCTTCCTGGACACCCGCGGCATGGGCATGCACCACGTGACGTTCGAGGTGGGCGACTGGGAGCGCGCGGTGAGTGCGTGCGCGCACCACAACATCCCGGTCTTCGGCGAGCGATCCGGCACCACGCGCGGCGTGCCGTGGAACGAGGCGTTCATCCACCCGCGCCACACCGGCGGCGTCCTCGTGCAGTTCTTCTGGCAGGCCGAGCAGGGCGCCTGGGTCTAGGCCCCGGCCAACGAGGCGCTAGTCGCCGACCTCGCCGACCGCGTCCTGCCTCGACGGGTGCTCGTAGACGTGCGCGACGTGATCGCGCGCGAAGGTGTGCGATCGGTTCGCGAACGCGAGCAGGGCGATCACGGAGGCGACGATCGCGCCCTGCGCGACGAACGTCGCGCTGCCGCCGATGACGTCGGCGAGCAGGCCCAGCGGCAGCGACATCAGCGGCATCGCGCTGAACGTGAGCATCGAGATGCTCATCACGCGGCCACGGAACTCCGGTCGCGACTCCGTCATGATCATCGTCTGGTTCAGCGTCATGTAGCTGGTGGTGACGGCCCCTACCAGCGCGAGCATCGCGAACGCCGCCGGCGGCCCGAACAGCGGCGACAGCACCCCGAGGGCGATCAGCGCGGCGCCCGCCGTCATGCCGAGCAGGAACTGCACGAACGGCTTGCGCGGGTGCTGCGCGATCGCCGCCGCGCCGAACGAGCCCACGAGCCCGCCGAGGCCCGACACCGCGACCATCGCGCCGAACAGGTCGGTCCGTCCGAGGCCGTCCGCGAAGCCGGGCAGCATCACCTGGTACGGCATGATGAACAGCGCGACCGCGAGGCCCGAGGCCATCAGCGATCGCAGCATCGGATCGCCGAACACGTGCCCCAGTCCCGCGCGGATGTCCGTGAGCAGCGGCGACTTCGTGCGGTTCACGTGACCGGATGATCGCGGCACGCGCAGGATCGCCCACACCGTGAACGCATAGAGCAGCGCCGTGAGGTAGTAGGCCCCCTCGATGCTGACGAACGCGATGAACAGGCCGGCGAGCGCGGGGCCGACGACGCGCGTGCTGTTCATCGCGACGTTCTGCATGGAGATGGCGGTCGACACCTCCTCGGGCTCGACGATCTCGGTGAGCAGCGCCATGCGCGCCGGGCCGTTCACGCTGAACAGCGCGCCCTGCACCACGCCGCCCATGAACAGCAGCAGCACCGTGATCAGATCGGCCTGCACGAGGAACGCGGTGATCGCGCCCAGCAGTCCCAGGATCCCCTGCGACAGCGCGACGACGCGCCGCTTCTCCATGCGGTCGACGGCGGCGCCCCCGGGCAGCGCGAACAGCGCCATGGGGATCGCGAACGCGGCCTGGAGCAGCCCGACCACGGCGTACGAGTGCGACATCTCCCAGCCGAGGATGCCGAGCGCGATCGTCTGCATCTGCATGCCGGAGAACGAGGTGAGCGTGGAGATCCAGTGCCAGCGGAAGTGCCGGTTCTGGAACGCGCTGAACACCCCGCGCTGCCCGGGCGGGGGTGCGGCCGGAGCCGGGGGCATGCGGGACTCGGTGGCTGTCACGGCGATCCTCGGCGGGCCTCGTGGAGGGCGGGACACGCCCCGCTCTGAATATACGCGCCTCGCACAGAGGGGCCGCCCTCGTTCGTGATAACGATCCGGGCGCCAAAAGGGGCGGTTGACGGGGCGGACGGGCGCGCTATAGTTCACCTATCGGTTAATTAACTGAATGGTGAATTATGCCGGTCGATCAGCTCAGCACCACGTTCTCCGCCCTCGCCGACCCCACGCGGCGCGCGATCCTCGCGCGACTCGCCGAGGGCGAGGCATCGGTCACCGATCTCGCGCAGCCGTTCGCGATGAGCCTGCCCGCGGTCTCCAAGCACCTGAAGGTGCTGGAGCACGCCGGGCTCATCGAGCGCGGCCGTCACGCGCAGTGGCGGCCCTGCCGCCTCCGCGCCGAGGCGCTGCGGGAGGTCGCGGACTGGACGGAGGGGTACCGGCAGTTCTGGGAAGCGCGGTTCGACCGGCTGGACGAGTACCTGCAACGAGTGCAGGAACAGAAAGGCACAGACCGATGACCTGGGAACACAGCGACCGCCTGAAGGTCACCCTGCCCTCCGACTGCGAGATCGTCATGACGCGCACCTTCGACGCTCCCGCGGCACTGGTGTTCGAGGCGTGGACGACGCCGGAGCACGTCCGGCAGTCGTGGGGACTGCGGGCCGAGGACATGGTCGTCTGCGAGATCGACCTGCGCGTCGGCGGCACGTGGCGCTTCGTGACCCGCGACGGCGACGGCAACGAGATCGCGTTCCGCGGCGAGTACCGCGAGATCGTCGCGCCGACGCGGCTGGTGAACACGGAGATCTTCGAGATGTTCCCGGACAACGGCTCGCTGATCACCTCCCTCTTCGAGGAGCGCGACGGGCGCACGACGCTGACCAGCACCTGCGTCTACGAGTCGAAGGAAGTCCGGGACATGGTCGCCAGCTCCATGGAGCACGGCGTGGACGTCAGCATGGACCGCCTCGAGGAGCTGCTGGCCACGCTCGTGCAGCGGTAGACCTCGGCCGTGCGGTTTGCGAGACGACTGCGAGGGACACGCGGCGCTCGATGCATGGCGCCGGGGGAGCGTGGCGTGCTGTACTCGTCGCATGTTCGACGATCAGCGCGTAGACACCTCCGGCGTCGATGACCGCCGCGGTCGCGGGATGGGCATCCCCGTCGCGCTCGGCGGCGGCGGCGGCATCATCGGCCTCATCCTGTTCGTCGCCGTGCAGCTGCTCGGCGGCGGCGACCTTGCCTCCCTCGTCCCGAACGAGGTGAGCAGTGGCGGCGGCAGCGCCTCGACGTCCGACCTGCGCACGCGCTGCAACGCGGACGGCGCGATCGAGCAGTACAACGATTGCTACGTCGTGAAGTCCTACAACGAGATCAACGAGGTCTGGACGGCGCGGCTGCAGGGCTACCAGCCGCCGCGCCTCGTCTTCTTCGAGCAGGGTGTCGCGACCGGGTGCGGCAACGCCTCGTCGCAGGTCGGCCCGTTCTACTGCCCGGCGGATCAGAGCGTGTACCTCGACCTCGGCTTCCTCGCGCAGCTGCAGAGCCAGTTCGGCGCGCCGGGTCGCTACGCCCAGACGTACATCGTCGCGCACGAGGTCGGCCACCACATCCAGGCGTTGCGCGGCACCACCGAGCGCGTCGAGGCGGGCTCGCGCGGGGCCGACGCGCAGGCGCTCGCGATCGGCCTCGAGCTGCAGGCGGACTGCCTCGCCGGTGCGTGGAGCGCACTCGCCAACAAGGCCGGCAACGTCACGATCACCGACCGCGAGCTGGACCAGGCGCTCAACGCCGCCGCGGCGGTCGGGGACGACCGCATCCAGCAGAAGACGCAGGGACAGGTGAACCCGGAGTCGTGGACCCACGGCTCCGCGGCGCAGCGCCGCAGTGCCTTCCTCACCGGGTACACCGCGGCGAACCCCACCGCCTGCGACGCGCTGCTGCCGCTGCGCTAGCGGGCCCGTCCCCTCCGCGAGCAACGAGCCTCGACGAGGCTCCCCCGCGCTCCTCGATCCTCTACTGACGGCCCGGTTGCAGTACGCGGAATGCGGGCGGACACTCGTCGGGCAGGAGGTCTTGCAATGAGCGATCCCAGCGATACCAGGCTGCTCCACCAGCGGCGCTAACTCGCGCGGGAGCCTTCACGCCCCCGAGCGGGTTGTGGAGGCATGTGATGACCGAGTTCCCCACGACGGCAGACCCGACTGCCGCCGACCGCCTTGCGGAATTTACCGACCACTGGCACACCCTCGACCGCGACGAGCGGCTCGAAGCCTTCCACGGGCTCGATTCCGTGCGCGCCGGCGACTTCTTCCTCAGCCTCGAGACCTCCGAGCGCGCGGCGCTCTTCACCGAGCTGACCGCGCAAGAGCAGCGCGTGTGGCTGCGCCTGCTCCCCGGCGACGAGGCAGCCGACCTGTTGCAGGCCGTCGACGACGACCTGCGTCCCGCGCTCCTCGGCCTGCTCGACTACTCCATGCGCGCCGAGGTCGAAGCGCTCCTCATCTACCGCGAGGACGTCGCCGGCGGCAAGATGAACCCGCGCTACGCCCGCGTCTCGCCGGAGATGACGGCGCAGCAGGCGCTCGCATACCTGCGCTTCCAGGCCGCCGAGCAGATCCCGCTGATCTCCTACGTCTACGTCGTGACGCCGGACGACCGGCTGGTCGGCGTGATCTCGTTCCGCGAGCTGATCCTCGCGCGCCCGAACCAGCTCATCTCCGGCACGATGAACACCGAGATCGTCACCGTCCCCGAGGACCTCGACCAGGAGGGCCTGTCGCTGGTGCTCAGCCGCAACAACCTGCTGGCCGTCCCCGTCGTCGACGCCGAGGGACGCATGAAGGGCGTCATCAGCATCGACGACGTGCTGGACGTCGTGCGCGAGGAGGCGACGGAGGACATCCACCGCCTCGGCGGCATGGAGGCCCTCGACACGCCGTACTTCCAGACGGGCTTCCGCGCGATGCTCCAGAAGCGCGGCGGCTGGCTCGCGCTGCTGTTCGTCGGCGAGATGCTCACCGCGACGGCGATGGCGTTCTTCGAGGAGGAGATCGCGACCGCCGTCGTGCTCGCGATCTTCGTGCCGCTGATCATCTCCAGCGGCGGCAACTCCGGCTCGCAGGCCTCGACGCTCGTCATCCGCGCGATGGCGCTGGGCGAGGTCGGCGTGCGCGAGTGGTGGTCCGTCGCGCGGCGCGAGATCTTCATCGGTCTGTCGCTGGGTCTGATTCTCGCGACGATCGGCGTGGTGCGCATCGGCGTCTGGGAGATGGCATTCGGGTCGTACGGCCCACAGACCGTGCAGCTGGCGATCACGGTGGGCGTCAGCGTGGTGGCCGTCGTCGCATGGGGTACGTTCTGCGGCAGCAGCCTCCCGTTCGCGCTGCGGCGCGCCGGCTTCGACCCCGCCAGCGCGTCCGCCCCCTTCGTCGCGACCGCCGTCGATGTGACCGGCCTGATCATCTACTTCTCGGTCGCAAAGCTGGTCCTGCTCAACTAGCCGCCCTCGGCTCAGCGCGTCGAGGCAGCGAACCCGCCGAGCCTCGGCGTCCCATCGGCCGGATGTTTGAAGGGGCGCAGCCCCTTCAATTTCAACCCCTCCCGCGCCGGGAGGGGCAGGGGTGGGCCGCCCCGCGCTGCCGCCGGAACGGCGCGTCATGGGCGAACCAGTCGAAGAGACCAGCCGGACAAGCAGAAGGGCGGGACCTCGCGGTCCCGCCCTTCGTGTGTGTGCATTCGTAGCGTCGAGGTCGACGCCGCGTCAGCGACTAGTAGCGGCTACCGCCACCACCGCCGCGCGAGCCACCGCCGCCGCCGTAGCCGCCGCCGCCGCCGCTGCCCCCGCCGTAGCCGCCGCCACCGCCGCGCGAGCCGCCGCCACCACCGTAGCCGCCACCGCCGCCACCGTAGCCGCCGCCACCACCGCCGCCGTAACCGCCGCCGCCGCCACCGCCGCGGCTCTCACGAGGCTGAGCCTCGTTGACGCGCAGCGAGCGACCGCCGAAGTCCTTGCCGTCGAGCGACTGGATCGCCTTCTTGGCGTCCTCGTTCGACATCTCCACGAAGCCGAAGCCGCGCGGGCGACCCGTCTCGCGGTCGGTGGGGAGGGCGCACGAGACGACTTCGCCAAACTGGCTGAAGAGCTCGGACACCTCGGCCTCCGTAGCGGAGAACGACAGGTTTCCAACATAAATACGCTGAGTCACAACCAACACTTTCAGCCGGATGACACACCGGCACAGGCCGAACCACTGGCACGGCAAACCGCTCGTTCGCTCAGGTACCAGGGTGGACGTGCTTGAACGTCGCCGAAGAGCTGAGGAGACCCCCAGCATAGCACACCCGGCCCACGCAAGCCTTGACGCCGCTATGCGGCGTAGCCCCACCGTTCGAGCACCCAGCGCTCCGCGCGCCCGAAGATCAGGCGGTCCACCAGCACGCCGACGACGACGATCACGATCATCACCGCGAACACCATGTTGATGTTGTTCAGGTCTCGCCCCACGTTCAGCAGGTGCCCGAGGCCCGCGCTGACGAAGAGCAGCTCGCCCGCCATCAGCGACCGCCACGCGAACGACCAGCCCTGCTTCATCCCCTGCACCATCACCGGGATCATCCCCGGCAGCACGACGTAGAGGTACGCCTGCCACCTCGAGGCGCCGAGCGTGCCGGCGGCGCGCTGGAGCAGCGGCGGGATGCCCTGGATGCCGGCCTGCGCCGAGATCGCGATCGAGCAGGCCGACCCCATCAGCACGACGAAGATGATCGCCTTCTCCGTCAGGCCGAACCAGAGCACCGCCAGCGGCAGCCACGTGATGCTGGGCAGCGACTGCACGCCCAGCACGATGCCGCCGATCGTCTCGCGCGCCCATCTCGACGAGGCGTTCAGGATGCCGAGCGACATGCCGATGACGAACGACAGGACGTAGCCGACGGCCATGCGCTGCAACGTCGCGCCGATCGCCGCCGGGATCTGCCCGTTGTCGATGTTCGTGCGGAGCGACCGGAACACGGAGTCCGGCGCGGGGAACAGGAACGGCGACCAGATCTCGGCGTTGGCGATCAGCCACCACCCGCCGATCACCAGCACGTAGAACGCGAGGATGCGCAGCAGCTTGTAGCCGGTCTCCCGACCGGGCGCGTTAAATCGCATAGCGCGGCTCCGCCTCGGTGGACGACTCCTGCAGCTCCGCGCGCACCATCGCCGCGAAGTCCGCCACGTCATGGTCGTCGGGCGTGCGCGGGCGGCTCAGCGGGATGTCGATGACGCGCCGGATGCGCCCCGGCCCCCTCGACATCACGACCACGCGGTCGCCGAGGATCACGGCCTCGCGCACGTTGTGCGTGACGAACAGCACGGTGGCGCCGATGCGCCCGGCGACGGACTGCAGCTCACCCTGGAGGTCGTCGCGCGTCTGCGCGTCGAGGGCGGCGAACGGCTCGTCCATCATCAGCATGTGCGGCTCGACGGCCAGCGCGCGCGCCAGCTGCACGCGCTGCTTCATGCCGCCTGACAGCTCGTGGATGTACGCGCGATCGAACCGCGAGAGGTTCACCATCGCCAGCTGGCGGTCGACGATCGCCTTGCGCTCCGCCTTCGGCACGCCGCGCAGCTTCAGGCCGAACTCCACGTTGGCGCGGACGTTCAGCCACGGGAACAGCGCCGGCTCCTGGAACACGACCGCGCGCTCGCGGGCCATGCCGGTGATCGGATCGCCCTCGAACGTCGCGTCGCCGTCGAAGTGCGTGTCGATGCCGGCCGCGATGTTCAGCAGCGTGGACTTGCCGCAGCCCGAGGGGCCGACGATGCACACCACCTCGCCCCGACGCACCTCGAGCGACACGTCGTCGAGGGCGAGCGTGTCCTGGCGCGCGGTCTGGAAGCGCTTCGAGATGCCGGTGAGCGCCAGCAGCGGGGCTTGCGCCCCGCGTGCCGCCGCAGCGACGACCTCTCGCTGTTCGGTGATGCCTGTCATTCGTCGGCCCCTGTCATCTGTAGACTCAGGTCCCTGCTCCTGCCGCGCTATTGCTGGACGGCCGGGAGGTTGAGTTCCTTCAGCACCTTGTTCAGCGGATCCAGCGCGTAGATGTTCGCGAGGTCCGGCTTCTTCTCACCGAGGTACCCGAGCGCGAACGCGTCATCCGCGGACCGCCGCAGCGACGAGGCGATCGGGTCGTTGGTGATCTTCTGGTTGCGCCAGGCAGCGTTGATCACGGCGTCCGAGAGCGCGGCGCCGCTGATCTTCTTGATGCCCTCGTTGACCAGCTTCTTCGCCTCGTCCGGGTTGCCGTTGATCCACTGCGTCGTCTTCACGTGCGCGCGCAGCAGGCGCTCCACGGCGTCCGGGTTCTCCTCCAGGAACTTCGTGCGCACGATGAGGTGCGTCGTCACGAAGTCGCCGTTCGGCCACAGGTCGCGCTCGTCGAGGAGCACCTTGCCGTTCGCTTCCTGCACGATGCGCGTCGCCCACGGCTCCGGCACCCACGCACCGTCCAGCTGCCCGCGCGAGATCAGCGAGAGCGCATCGGCGTTCGCGGTCGGGATGACCTGCACGTTGCCGCCGTGCTCCTTGTCCTTCAGCCCGTTCTTCGCGAGCCACGCGCGCAGCGCCACGTCCTGCGTGTTGCCCAGCTGCGGCGTCGCCAGCTTCTTGTTGGCGAGGTCGGCCGGCTTGCTGATGCCTGCGTCGCCGCGGACCACCAGCAGCGCGCCCGCGCTCGTCGCGCCGGCGACGATACGCAGCTCCTTGCCCTGCGACTGCACGTAACCCGTGATCGCCGGATTCGGGCCGATGTACGTCGCGTCGATCGCGCCCGCGAAGAGCGCCTCGATCGCCGCGGGACCGGCGTTGAACGTCTTCACGTCGAGCTTCACGTTGCCGCCGAGTTCCTCGGCAAACGTGCCGCGCGCGAGGGCGACCTGCGGCTGGGCGTGCGTCATGTTCGGGAAGTAGCCGAGGCGCAGCGTGACGTTCTTCGGCGCGGTACCGCCCGCAGCGCCCGTGCCGCCCGCCGGCGTCGAGGTGCTGCCGCCGCACGCCGCCAGCAGCAGCGCGGCGCCGGCCAGCAGCGTGCCGGCGAATGTCGTCATCGAGAGCGTCGGCCACGTTCGAGGTGGTCGGTTCATCTGGAGTCCTCCGGGTGCATGAGATCAGTCGAGACGTGGAAGGCGGGCCCCGCAGGGCTCGATACAGCGCGAAGCGAACCGCGTGCTGGCTCCAGTGGTCTGGTCTGCTCGATGGGCGGAGAGCGTGGAGTTAGCGATCAAGGCGCTTCTTCTCCAGCGTGTCGATCTGCACGACGCGCGCGTCCTGCAGCACGATCTGCACCGAGCCGTAGCGCACGGCGCGCATCGCATCGAGCACCGTGGCGAGCACGGTGCGCTCGTGCGCCGTCAGCGGCGCCGAGGTCGGGGAGGTCTGGGCGATCTGGGTCGTCAGGTCCATGGTGAGGTCCATCAGATGTGATACATCGCGCGTTGCGTTGATTCCTGGAGCCGCCGGCGTTCGACCAGGTCACCGAAGGTCGTCACGTCCACCACCTGCGAGATCGCTTCGCGCACCTCGACCCACAGGCCCCGGAGGACGCAGTCGTCCTCGCTCGGGCAGCGGTAGACCGAACAGGCGGCGTGGGCGGTGCGGCTCGCGCAGAGGCTCGGCGCCAGCGGGCCGTCCATCACGCGGACCACCTCGCCGATCGTCAGGTCGCCGGCGGGACGGGCGAGGGCGTACCCCCCGCGCGCGCCGCGCTTCGCCTTCACGACGCGTGAAGTGCGCAGCCGCATCAGGATCTGCTCGAGGTACTTCGGCGAGATCCCCGTGCGCTCGGCCAGCTCGGCGAGCGCCATCCACTCCTGGTCCACCGAGGTGGCCAGTTCGAGGAGGGCCCGGACCGCGTAGTCGCCGCGCGTGGAGAGCTTCAACTTGATAATCCCTATCGAATTAGTAGACATTCAAGAGTCTACAGCCTCCGGCACCAACCCCCCAGTAAGTAGGGATTCTCAGGTTCAGCCCGTGGAGACACGAAGAAGCCGGCACCTCGCGGTGCCGGCTTCTCGTTATGTACCCTGTGCGGCGGCTACGACCGTGTGCCGGACCGCCCGGTGATGAAGTTGAACACGAGCACCACGAGCGCCACGACGAGGACGAGGTGGATCAGTCCGCCGGCCACGTCCGCCATGAACCCGATGAGCCAGAAGATCAGCAGTAGAGCGACCAGTCCCCAGAGCATGTGCGTCCCCCCGTCCTGAGGGCGCCGGCCGGCGCCACCTGTCCCGGCACGATAGGACGAGGCCCGCGCCACCTCGGTCACGAGGGGCGCGCCCAGCGTCGCAGACGGCTCGCACTTCCGAGCGACTAGCGCTTCTTCCCGACGAAGACCACGTGACGCGCGCCCCGCGTCCCGTGCGCGGCGACCTGGTGCGTCGAGGGCTGGAAGCCGGCGGCGCGGAGGTCGCGCTCGAACCCGCGCTCCTCGTCGACGGCCCACACGGCGAGGCCGCCGCCCGGCCGCAGCGCGCGGTGCGCGGAGCCGAGCCCGGACTGCGTGTACAGCCGCGAGTTCCCGCGCTGCGTCGGCGCGCCGGGCCCGTTGTCGACGTCGAGGAGGATGGCGTCGAACTGTCGCTCGCTCTTGTTGATGATCCGGGCGACGTCGCCCATGACCACCTCGACGCGCGGGTCGTCCAGCGGATTCCCGGCGAGCGGTCCGAGCAGGCCCCGGTTCCACTCGACCACCTCGGGGATCAGCTCCCCGACGACGGCGGCGCCGTCCTCCGGCAGCAGGTCGAGGACGGCGCGGAGCGTGTACCCCATGCCCAGCCCACCGACGAGCACGCGGGCGCCGGCCTTCGGGTGCGGGCAGGCGAGCGCCATCATCGCGTCCTCGGACGCGTGGCGGCGGCTGGTCATCAGGTCGTAGCCCTCGGCGTGGATCACGTAGTCGCGGTCGTGGCGGCGCAGCTCCAGGCTGCTGCCGTCAGGCGTTCGTGCGCTGGCGAGGATCTCCCACGGCTTCATGTGGAGTACGATAACGGCCCCACTCGTCGAGCGCTCAACCCGTGGAACGCCAGTCATCGTCTCGGTGCTTCGCCACTGCGCGCGATGGAACGGCCGCGGGCTCCCACGCGTTCTATGAGTGGAACGGTTTTGGCACCGGCCAATGACCACCGTTACCTATCCGCATCGAGTCAGCTCATACGCTCGCGACACCACGGCGGATGAGAGAGAGCACGCATGGCTGCCCCCCTGGAGTTGCCGCCGCACGGCGGACCGAGCGGCCTTCGCAGGCGAGCGCTCCTGTTCCGACAACTGCACGCCAACCGCTCACGGGAGTCGGCGCAGGCGCGTCCCACCACCAGGCTGCTGATGGTGCTGCCGCTGCTTGCGGTGCCCGTCGTCGCGGTGGCCGCGGTGCTGCCGATCGAGGGGCCGCCGCCCGCCGCCTAGCGCGCGTCCCTATCCGAGGACCGGGCGCTCACCCTCGACGCCGCGCTCCGGCTCGATCAGATCGTCGTCAGCGTGACCGGGCTCGTGCGGCGGCAGCCCGCGCATGCGTCGCACGAGGTTGCCGAGGCCGTCGCTCCACCCGATCAGGATCGTGTACACGACCGGGATGAACACCAGCGTCAGCAGCGTCGAGGAGATGATGCCGCCGATCACGGTGGCGGCCAGCGGCGCGCGCAGCTCGGAGCCCTCGCCCAGCTGGAACGCGGTCGGCAGCAGCGCGATCGCGATCGTGAGGCTCGTCATCATGATCGCGCGGAGGCGGGCCGGGCCGGCCTCGAGCAGCGCGTCACGCACGGACAGGCCGCGCTCGCGGTTCTGGTTGGTGCGGTCCACCAGCAGGATGCCGTTCTTGATGGCGAGGCCGACGAGCAGGATCAGGCCGATCATCGAGAACACGCTGAACTCGTACCCGAACACGAACAGCCCGAGCATCGCGCCGCCGAAGGCGACCGGCAGTGAGAACAGGATCACCAGCGGGTCCAGCAGCGAGTTGTAGAGCACCGCCATCAGCAGATAGGCGAGCAGCACCGAGGCGCCCAGCGCCGCGAAGAGCTGCCCGAAGGCGTCACCCTGCTTCTGGCTGGCGCCGCCGACCTCGGCCTTGTAGCCGGGGGGCAGGACCAGCGAGTCGAGGGCGCGCTGCATGTCGGGCTGCGCCTCGGACAGCGCGTAGCCGGTCTGCAGGCCGGCGTTCACGCTGACGACGCGCAGACGGTCGTAGTGGTCGATCTGCGTCGGGCCGAACGTCTCCGAGACGCGCGCGACCTGGCTGAGCTTCACCGTCGCGCCGGTCACGGTCTGCACCGGCAGGTCGCCGACGTCCGTGATGCTGCGACGCGACTCGCCCTGCAACTGGATGCGCACGTCCTGCAACGTGCCGTCCGGCCGCTCGTACTTCGTCGCGACGGAGCCCGCGAACGCGGTGCGCACGAGGAGGCCGAGCGACGCCGAGTTCACGCCGAGCTCCGCCGCGCGCAGCTGGTCGACCTCGATCTGGAGCTGCGGCTGCCCGACCGGCGCGCCGTTCGCGACGTTGACGAGGCGCGGCGACTCCTCGAGCGAGGCCTGCACCTGCGCGGCCAGCTGGGAAAGCGTCTCGAACTCCGGGCCGCTCAAGCGGATCGCGACGGGCGCCTGCCCGCCGCCGGGACCACCCGCGAGCAGGCCGACGCTCGGCCGCACGCCGGGCACCACCGTGAGCCGCTCGCGCGCGTCGTCGACGATCGCCCAGATGTCGCGGCGTCCGTCGTGCTTGTTCACGACCTCGACGGTGACGCTGCCGTAGCGCGCCTGTCCCGTGGAGCCGCTGCCGATCAGGCCGCCCGAGGAGATGCCGACGGACGCCGTGACGGTCTTCACTTCCGGCATCGACATCAGGATCTGCTCGACCTGCAGCATCGCGACGTCGTGCGACTCCAGCGACGTGCCGGGGGGCGCCTCCGTGGTGACGACGAAGTACCCCTCGTCCGAGGCGGGGACGAACTCGACGGGGATCAGGCCGGTTACGACCAGGAAGCCGCCGACGAAGATGCTGGCGATCGCCACCGCGATCACGACGATCGAGTGACCGATGCGGATGCGCAGCCGCGCGATCCCGATCGTCCAGGAGTCGAGGGTCCAGTCCAGCAGCCGGCGGTAGCCTTCCTCGAATCGCTCGAAGCCGCGGTCCCAGCGTGCGCCGAAGCGGCCAAGGAGGTTGTCGCTCTTCTCCTCGCCGGACTTCATGAGGCGCGCGGCCAGCAGCGGCGTGAGCGTGAAGGACACGAACAGCGAGGTGAGCGTCGCGCCGGCGATCGTGAAGCCGAACTCCTTGAAGAACCCGCCGATCGCACCCTCGACGAGGCCGGTCGGCGCGAAGACGACGACGTCGACGAGCGTGATCGCGACGGCCGCGAGGCCGATCTCGGCGCGTCCGAGGAGCGCCGCCTGGTACGGTTTCTCGCCCCGTCCGAGGTGACGCATGATGTTCTCGAGCACGACGATCGAGTCGTCGACGAGGATGCCGATCGTCAGCGTGAGGCCCAGCATGCTCAGGAAGTTGAGCGTGAAGCCCATCAGCTGCATCAGGATGAACGTCGTCAGCAGCGTCGTGGGGATCGACAGCAACACGATCGCGGCGGCGCGCACGTTGTGCAGGAACAGCAGAAGGATCACGCTCGTCAGGATGACGGCGAACGTCAGCTCCTCCTGGATGCCGAGCAGCGAGGCGCGCACGGACGGCGTGGTGTCCTGCACGATCACGATCTCGCTGGTCGCGGGGATCGCGCCTTTCACCGTCGGGATCGCCTTGCGCACCGCGTCCGTCACGTCGGTCAGGTTCGCGCCGCTCTGCTGACCGATCGCGATCAGGATCGCCTGCGATCCGTTGACGCGCGTCGTCTGCGTCAGCTCGGTCGCGCCGACCGTGACGGTGCCGAGGTCGCCGAGGCGCACGGGGCCGGGCGCGACGACGATGCGCTGCAGATCTTCGGGGCGAGCGAACAGGCCGGTCACCTCGAGCTCGAACTGGCGCGGGCCCTGCGTGATGCTGCCGCCGGGGATCGAGGCGTTCGCGCCCGCGAGCGCCTGCTGCACCTGCGCGAGGCTGAGCCCGTACGCCGCGAGGCGACCCGGGTCGATCGCGACGCGCACCTCGTCCTTGCGGCCGCCGACCAGCTCCACCTGCGAGACGCCGGGGATCTGCTCGATGCTCGGCAGCACCTGGTCCTTCGCGATGCGGTAGAGCTGCTCCGGCGCGAGGCTGTTGTCCGCCAGCGCGACCTGCATGACCGGCGCCTGGTCGAAGGCGATCTTGGTGACGGTCGGGCGGTTCGCGCCGGTCGGGAACTGGCTCGTCGGGCCGCTGATGCGCCGCTCGACGTCGGCCGCGATCGCCTTCGAGTCGACCGAGTCCTCGAACTGGATGACGACGGAGGAGAAGCCCTGCCCGGAGACGCTGGTGATCGTCTTGATGCCACTCAGCCCGGAGGCGGCATCCTCCAGCGGGCGGGTGATCTGCGTCTCCATCTCGCGCGGGTTCGCGCCGGGGTAGACGGTGACGATCGCGACGACGGGGATGTCCACGCTCGGGAACTGGTTGATCGGCAGCCCGCGGAACGCGACGTACCCGGCGATGGCGAGGGCGAGGAAGATCGCGGCGGTCGCACCGGCGCGGGTGATCGCGAGTCGCGTGAGCGTGGTCATCGAGCGCGTGCCCTCCTGCGGGCGGTCGTCGTGCTCAGCCGCGGTGGGGGACCGTGGTGACGGCCACGATCGGCGTGGTTGTGGGGCTCTCGATCAGAGGAGCGGGCACCCGGATCACAACCCGATCAACATAGCACCGGCCCTCGCTAGCGACAGCGCGGCGGGAGCGAACGAAGACGACGCAGAGCACATGCACAGACGTGATGACGAGGGCCGGCGGCCTCGTCGGCGCTCGGGGTGTGACGGGCTAGGCGGCGCCGCGCCCGGTGCGCGGCAGCGCGCGCGCGAGCCCCTCCTGGTCGAGGATCGCGAGCACCGCGTGCAGGTACGGGGAGTTCGCGAGCGTCTCCTCGTCGTCGGCGACCAGCGCCGCGGCGACGGGCAGCGCCTCCGCGATCTCCTCGGGCGTGGCGGCGCCGCGCTCCGCGAGGACGGCGAGCTGCTCCATGCGGCGGCGCAGGAACTCCACGGTGCGGCCGAAGTCCGCCGTGCGCATGCTGTCGCTGATCGCCTCGGCGGTGCGGCGCGCGGCGGTGAGCTGGGCTTCGAGGCGCGCGACCTGGTCGTCGAACACCGTCAGCGCGGCGTCAATCGCGTGCTTCTCGACCTCGAACTGCTGCACGAGCAGCGAGTGGCGGTGGGGGATCTGCGCGCGGATCTCCGCGATGCGACGGCGCTCCGAGGCGATGTCCATCTGCGGCAGCGGCGCGTCGCTCTGCATGCGCTCCTGGAGCGCGACGAGGTCCTCGTCCCAGCGGTCCGCGAACTCCGTCAGCGGTCGCATCGCCTCGTCGAGGTTCGCGGAGAAGCGGTCGTGCACGGTGTCGATGTCGGCGACGAGGTTCAGCAGCGGCGACGCCTCCGTCTCCACGAGGTCGAACGTGCGCGTGATCTCCGCGAGCCGCGAGACGGAGCGTAGCCGCAGCCGCGCGAGGTGCAGCAGGGAGGAGTTCCCCTCCGCGTCCATCGAGTCCTCGAGGATCGTCGACACCGACTCCGCGGGCGTCTGCGCGATGACGGGGCGCATCGGCGGGGCGACGCGCGTGGACACCGGCAGCGGCGTCGGCATCGCGACCGGCGCCGAGGCGGCCGGGGCGACGGGAACGGGGCGCACCAGGGTCGGCGGGGCGGGCGGGGCCGCGAGCGGAGCCACCTCGACGGCCGACTCGTCGCGGAACGCGGCGATCAGGCGACGGGCGAGGCCGGGCCGCTCGGCCGGAGCACCGACGGGTCGCTGCGCAAGCCGCGCGAGCGCGGACGAGTCGACTGAGAGCGATGAGGCGTTCGACGCAGCGACCATGACAGGCCCTTTCCTCGATGCGGCCGCGTCTGCGACAGCGTCATCTGTTGACTTCCGGCGAATGCTGAGCAGGAGGAGCAGGGCGGGCAGCACGATGAGCGCCACCTTCCCCGTGCTGGTGCGCGAGAACTCCAGGACGTACCCGGCGTACGGGACGCTGAAGACCATGCGCGAGACGGGCAGGTCCGTGGCGACCGGCTCCGGGTCCACGGTCGTGTTCGCGTCGCCCTTCGTGAGCAGGCTCACGGAGCCATCGCTCTCCCGCAGCACCTTCACCACGCGGTGGGTGACGGGCGTGCCGGGCGAGGTGGAGTGACGGAAGGTGATGATCTGCCCCGGCACAGCACGGCGGCCGGGTCGACGCGGTTGGCGACGACCAGCGCGCCGGACGGCACCGCGGGCCGCATCGACCCGCCGTCGATGATGAACGAGTCCATCCCCATCAGAGTCGGGATCGCGGCGGCCAGCACGCTGAGCGTGATCAGCGTCGAGACGACGAGGAGCACGTAGCGAGAGGCGACCCGCCAGGTCTCGCGTGCACGGAGCGCCCCGGAGATGCCTCCGAGCCGCCGCCGCGGTCCGTCCTCGAACAGGTCGCCCTGCACCATCCCGGTACTTTCCCTTGCTCCGCGCGGCTGCTGTCAGCACCTCTGCGCGGCGTCATGCGGGTTCGCCTAGTGAGAGTGCCGGGGAACTCCTACCGGGCGTATCGGGGTCTCCCCTCATTTTCGCCCGTTTGAGCGGTCGCGACGGCCGGATCAGGGCATCGCAGGGCGCGGGGAGACCCCTGACGAACGGGACGCCGGTTGGGGGACGAGGCCCGCGCAAAGTAGGGAGAGTCCTCAGACGGGAGCCATGCGGACGGCGGTCGAGGCGGCCGAGAATCGTTGGACAGGGAACCAGGAAAGCGGCCCCATGCTCCGATTCGCCCTCGCTTCGCTGATCACCGCCGGCATGCTCGGGACGTTCGTCGCCGCCGACAGCCTCGCCGTGTTCACGGACTCCGAGGTGAACGCCGCGAACGTATTCGACTCCGGCATCCTCCAGATCGAGGACTCGCCGGCCTCGGCGGCCGTGACCCTGACGGGCATGGCCCCGGGCGACTCCGTGATCAGCCCGCTCATCATCACCAACAACGGATCGCTCCCGGAGCGGTACGCGATGAGCACGGTCGCGACGAACACCGACGCGAAGGGGCTCGCCGCGCAGCTGGGGCTGACGATCCGCATCAAGACGGTCGCCGCCTGCTCCGCCGAGGACGGCGCGATCATCTACGGGCCGGCCTCGCTGGCCCTCGGGCTGTTCGGCTCCAACGCGCAGGGCGCGCAGGCCGGCGACCGCACGCTGGCCGCGTCCGCCGCGGAGACGCTGTGCTTCAAGGTGCTGCTCCCGCTGAGCACCGGCAACGCCTTCCAGGGCGCGACGACCACCGTTACGTTCACCTTCGACGCCGAGCAGACCGCGAACAACCCGTAGCCGGCCGCCGCCGGGACCGCGCAGTGAGGTCGATGGATCAGCACCCGCCCGCGACGCTCGTCCGACTGCGGGGCCTCCGAATGCCCTCATAGCAGGCGCTGCTCTCGGCGCTCCTCATCGCCTCCGGCTGCCTGTATGCGATCCCGGTGCAGCGCAGCATCGGGCTGTTCACCGTCGCCCAGACGAACGCGAGCCTCGTGTCGTCTGGCAACCTCGTCGCGCCGGTCGGGATGGTCGCCACGGCCACTGGCCCGGGCGCGGTCCACCTCACGTGGTCGCCCTCGCCGAGCCTCTTCGCCGCGGCGTACGAGATCTACCGCATCGGGGACGGCGAGCCGGACTACACCCTGATCGCGACGCAGGTCGGGCGGAACAACACCACCTACGACGACGGCGGGCTGATGCCGATAACGGCCTACACCTACTACGTGGTCGCGATCCACGAGAGCTGGAGCAGCACTCCCTCCCCCACCGACACGGTGATCACGCTCCCATAGCAACTCCCGCGCGGCCCACCTCGTACAATCCGTCGATGACTACCGCCCGCCGCACGGCCCCCGCACTCGCGCTGCTCGCCACGCTGGCGCTGCTGCTCACTGCGTGCGGCCCGACCGTGGCGAGCGCGGCGAGCACCGCGACCGTCGAGGCGCAGTCGAGCGCGACACCGCGCGCCGTCGTGCCCCCCGCGACCGCCGTCGAGACCGCGACGCCGCGCGCAGAGAAGAAGGGCTTCGTCGTGGCGCTGGACGCGGGCCACGGCGGCGACGAGAGCGGCGCCGCCGCCTACGGCGTGATCGAGCGCGACTCCAACCTCGACCTCGCGCAGCGCGTGGGGACGTTCCTCGCGGCGGCCGGCGTGCAGGTGCAC